>JAFALA010000116.1 GCA_019234815.1 Burkholderiaceae bacterium
GATGTACATGCCAGGGCGCTTGCGCACCGCTTCCAGGCCTTCCAGGATCTGGATGGAACCTTCGCCGTAGCCGGTATCAACCGGTTGCTGGGGGGCGGTGGTGTCGTCACTCCTGGCTGGGTACTCAGAACCGCCTAAGCGGTTTGCATCAATCATCTAACTAGAACCCCCCGCTTGGCGGGGGGCAGGGGGGAGCTCAATATTCAGGGGCGTCAGGGGCGCAGCCCATGAGGATCGTTCAGATCCTCATGGGCATCACGACGTATTTGAATCCTGTTTGTTCTGGGATGGTCAGCAACGCACTCGACGCGCTGTCGTTCAGGTCCACGCTGACCATGTCCTGGCTCATGTTGGAGAGCGCGTCCATCAGGTAGGTCACGTTGAAGCCGGTCTCGATCAGGTCGCCGCCGTAGTCGATCTCGATTTCTTCCTTGGCCTCTTCCTGCTCGGCATTGCTGGACGCGATCGACAGCAGGCCCGGCTCGAAGCTCAGGCGCACGGCCTTGAATTTTTCGCTGGTGAGGATGGCAGCGCGTTGCAGCGAGGCCAGCAGCGGGGCGCGGCCGAGCGTCACGCGGAACTTGTGGCTCTTGGGGATGACGCGGTTGTAGTCGGGGAACTTGCCCTCGACCAGCTTGCTGACGAACTCCATGCCCGAGAAGCTGAACTTGGCCTGGTTGCCGGCAAAGCGCATCTCGATCGGTTGCTCCTCGGCGTCCTCTCCTTTGTCCGCGCTCTTGTCTGCTTTCCCGCCGTCCTTCAGCAGGCGCATCAGCTCCAGCACGGTCTTGCGCGGCAGGATCACTTCCTGCTTGGGGATCTCGCTGGCGAGTTCGGCCTGCGCCAGCGCCAGGCGGTGGCCGTCGGTGGCGACCAGGGTCAGGTTCTTGCCCTCGGCGACGAACAGGATGCCGTTCAGGTAGTAGCGGATGTCGTGCACGGCCATCGCGAAGTGCACCTGGTTGATCAGGTGCTTGAGCGTCTTCTGCGGCACGCTGAAGGCGGGGCCGAAGTCGGCCGCTTCCTGCACCAGAGGGAAGTCGTCGGACGGCAGGGTCTGCAGCGTGAAGCGGCTCTTGCCGCCCTGCAGCGTCATCTTGTTCTGGTTGGACGTGAGCGACACCGTCTGGTCGGCCGGCATCGAGCGCAGGATGTCGATCAGCTTGCGCGCGCCCACGGTGCTGGAGAAGTCGCCCGCGTCGCCGTCGAGCGTGATGGTGGTGCGCACCTGGATTTCAAGATCGCTGGTGGTCAGCTCGACTTGGGAGCCGTGTTTGCGTATCAGCACATTGGCCAGGATGGGCAGGGTGTGGCGGCGTTCCACGATGCCGGACACGGCTTGCAGGGCGCCAAGCACTTTGTCCTGGGTGGCTTTCAACACAATCATGTCTACCTCTTTGCACTTGAAATGAAAGAACTGGCGCCATTGCGCCAGCCTTGAGCATTTTCACCTAGATCAGCGGCATTTCTGCCCGCTTCACTTCACTTAACCCTTCAGGGTTTGCTCCAGCACATGCAGCTGCTGGTTCAGCTCCGTGTTCTTCTGGCGCTCGCCGCCGATCTTGCGCACCGCGTGCAGCACCGTGGTGTGGTCGCGGCCGCCGAACAGCTCGCCGATCTCGGGCAGGCTCTTCTGCGTCAGCTCCTTGGCCAGGTACATGGCGATCTGGCGCGGCCGGGCGATCGAGGCCGGGCGCTTCTTGGAATACATGTCGGCGACCTTGATCTTGTAGAAGTCCGCCACGGTCTTCTGGATGTTCTCGACCGAGATCTGGCGGTTCTGGATCGACAGCAGGTCTTTCAGTGCCTCGCGCGCCAGTTGGATGTTGATCTCTTTGTGGCTGAAGCGCGAGTAGGCCAGCACCTTGCGCAGCGCGCCTTCGAGCTCGCGCACGTTGGCGCGCACGTTCTTGGCGATGAAGAAGGCCACATCCTCCGGCATGGGGGCGTTCTCGGCCTCGGCCTTCTTGATCAGGATGGCCACGCGCATCTCGAGCTCGGGCGGCTCGATGGCCACGGTCAGGCCGGCGTCGAAGCGGCTGGTCAGGCGCTCGTCGATGTCCACCAGGCCCTTGGGGTAGGTGTCCGAGGTCATGATGATGTGCGCACGCTTGGCCAGCAGGGCCTCGAAGGCGTTGAAGAACTCCTCCTGCGTGCGGTCCTTGCCGGCGAAGAACTGCACATCGTCGATCAGCAGCAGGTCCAGCGAGTGGTACTTGGCCTTGAGTTCGTCGAAGGTCTTGCGCTGGTAGTTTTTCACCACGTCGGAGATGAACTGCTCGGCGTGCAAGTAAAGCACGCGCGCGTCGGGCTTGTCGTGCAGCAGGGCGTTGCCCACGGCGTGGATCAGGTGGGTCTTGCCCAGACCCACGCCGCCGTAGATGAACAGCGGGTTGTACATCTGGCCCGGCGCGCCGGCCACGTGCAGCGCGGCGGTGCGCGCCATCTGGTTGGCGCGACCCGGCACCAGGGTGTCGAAGGTCAGCGCCGGGTTGATGCGGTGGCGCGTGGCGCTGGGGGCCTGCGCGTTGACCGGCTGCACGGCGACCGGCGCATCGGCCTGCGCGGGGGAGCCGGACGGCAAGGCGGGCAGCCTGGCCGGGCTGGTGTCCACTGGGTTCGAGGGCGAGGTGCTTGAAGTCTGGGGGGTGACTGGACGCAGTCCGTTGTGCAGGACCCGGCCCACCGCCACCGGCTGGTTGGCCGGCAGCGCGGCCATGGACTTGACGGGTTCGCGCGGCGCGAGGGCCAGTTCGAGGCGCGTCGGCTTGCCGCTGAGCTCGGTCAGGATCGATTCGATGCGGCCGGCGTACTGGTTGCGGATCCAGTCGAGCTTGAAGCGATTGGGCACGCGCAGCGACACCACCATCCCGTCGGCACCGCCTTCATCGTTCACATGCGCGATGTCGGCCGGCGGCAGGGGTCGGATCCAGGTGTTGAATTGTTGTTCGGGCAACTCCGCGGCCAAACGTTCACAGCCGCGCTGCCAGAGATCTACGCTCATTGTGGAAAACTTGTTCTTGAGCGGCTGGATTGTACGGATTTGTTGGCGTCAGGCCAGCGGTTATCCACAGAAATTTTCGGGCACAGAACCCCGGGCAATCCCCAGTTCCGCGAAAGTCTTGATTGACCGGATGCAGAATTTTTGCTGTAATTGCGGGTTTTCCAGATGCTTTGCGGGTTGCCTTTTGGCTGCCTCTGAGTGAATGCTGGATGAATTGACATGGGCGTTCTCCTTTTTGAGGGGCGCCCATTTACCTGAACGTTTGCCTGATGACTGGATAAGTTGGGGGAGGCGTTCATTGACTTGAACGTCCGCTGACGTCTCCACTGAGGTTCCACCATGAAACGCACTTACCAAGGTTCCAAGACCCGCCGCGCCCGTACCCACGGTTTCCTCGTCCGCATGAAGACGCGTGGCGGCCGTGCCGTGATCAACGCACGCCGCGCCAAGGGCCGCAAGCGCCTGGCCGTCTGAG
>JAFALA010000042.1 GCA_019234815.1 Burkholderiaceae bacterium
GCGCGGGAGGCCTTGGGGTTGAGGGTGTAGCAGTCTTCGATGGCGCGGGCGGCGTGGCGGCAGGCGCCGCCTATGGCTTTGCCGTCGGCTTCCTTGGCGGCGGCGAGCTTGGCCGGGTCTTCAATGCCAAGCTGTTCGCATCCCGCCAGCAGCGCCAGCGAGGCCATCACGATCAGGGTCAGACGCTTGTTCATGATTCGATATCGGCAAGGACACGACAAGCTTGAGCTTAGCGCCTGCGATCGCGAAACGGCCCTGCTGCGTCAAACCCCGGTGCCAAATATTGCGCCAACGGCGATGGGGCGCGACTGCAGGAAGGCCTGGGCGGGCAGGCGCTTGCCGCCGGCACGCTGCAGCTCCAGCAGCTTGACGGCGCCCTGCCCGCAGGCCACCACCACGCCGGAGGCGTCGGCGGCGAGCACCTGGCCGGGCTGGCCCTGGCCGGGCTGACTAGGACAGGCAGCGGCGCGCCAGATCTTGATGGCTTCGCCGCCGAGATGGCTTAAGGCCCCGGGGAAGGGGTCGAAGGCGCGCAGGCGGCGCTCGATCTGGGCGGCGTCGGCGGTCCAGTCGATCTGGCTCTCAATCTTGTCGATCTTGTGGGCGTAGCAAACGCCCTGCTCCGGCTGCACCGTGGCGGGCAGGGCCGCGCCGGCGGCGAGCTGCTGCAGGGCGCGGACGATCAGTTGGCCGCCTTGCGCGGCGAGCTTGTCGTGCAGGGTGGCGGTGGTGTCGGCCGGCGCGATGGGCAGGCGATCGACCAGCAGCATGGCGCCGGTGTCCAGCCCCGCGTCCATCTGCATGATGGTGATGCCGGTCTCGGTGTCGCCGGCCTCGATGGCGCGGTGGATGGGCGCGGCGCCGCGCCAGCGCGGCAGCAGGGAGGCGTGGATGTTGAGGCAGCCCAGGCGCGGAGCGTCCAGCACCCATTGGGGCAGGATCAGGCCGTAGGCGGCCACCACCATCACGTCGGCCTGCGCGGCCTGGATGGCCTGTTGCGCGGCCAGCGCTTCGGCCGGGTATTTGCCGTCCAGGCGCAGGCTCAAGGGCTGGCTCAAGGCGATGCCTTCGCGCTGGGCCACCTGCTTGACGGGCGAGGCCTGCAGCTTCATGCCGCGGCCGGCGGGCCGGTCGGGCTGGGTCAGCACCAGCGGCACGGCAAAGCCGGCAGCCAGGATGGCTTCGAGCGCGACGGCGGCAAATTCAGGAGTGCCGGCAAAGGCGACGCGCAGCGAACTCAACGGGCGCGCCCTTGTTCGTCGCGGGTCTTCTTGATCATCTTGGTCTTGATGCGGTCGCGCTTGAGCGGGCTCAGGTACTCGACGAAGACCTTGCCCATCAGGTGGTCCATCTCGTGCTGGACGCAGACCGACAGCAGGCCCTCGGCGTCGAACTGGTGCGGCTGGCCGTCGCGGCCCAGCGCGCGCACGGTGACGCGCGCATGGCGCGGCACCTTGTCGTAGATGGTCGGCACGGACAGGCAGCCCTCCTCGCCTTCGACCCACTCCTCGCTGGTGTAGACCAGCTCGGGGTTGATCAGCACGCGCGGCATGTCGCGCTCTTCGGAGGTGTCGATCACCAGCACCCGCTCGTGCACGTCGACCTGGGTGGCGGCCAAACCCACACCTTCAGCGGCATACATGGTTTCGAGCATGTCGTCGACGAGCGTGCGGATGCGCTCATCAACTTCGGCAACAGGTTTTGCCACGGTATGCAGGCGTGGGTCGGGATAACGAAGAATATTCAGTTTGGCCATGAGGCTCGAATCCAGAGGGCTTGGCGGCTTGTGGACATGGCACAACGCCGGTTTGTAAGTGCGTGCAAGAGGCTTGCGACTCCTGCATCCATCGTTGCGAGCCCCCATGATTGGGGGCAGAATCAACTTCAGCAACACGGATTTTCGCTGATTCTCACCAGAGTCTGCTGGAAACCCCGTGATCGCCCTTTCAGTCTTGCGATTAACCTGTTCCCAATACACAGAGCGTCACGGGTCCTCCTGGGCCGGATGCAGGAGAACCTTTGATGAGTTCACGGCCCAAGAGCGCCCACCCATCTGCCGCTGCGCGTCAGGTCAAGAAAATCAATCGGCTGGGGGCGCCCCGGCGTTTTCTCGTGGGGTCCGGCGTGGTGTCGGCCCTGGTATCGGCCAGCCTGCTGAGCCTGAACTTGAGCCAGACGGCCTGGGCGGCCGACCTGACCGTCACGCCCCAGCAGCGCTCAACGGCCAACGAGGTGGCGCAAAGCGGCGTGCCCCTGTCGGAGCTGGCGCCCAACGCGCCCGACAGCTACACCGTCAAGAGCGGCGACACGCTGTGGGACCTGTCCAAGCTGTTCCTGAAGAGCCCGTGGCGCTGGCCCGAGCTCTGGGGCATGAACCAGGCGGAAATCCAGAATCCGCATCGCATCTATCCGGGCCAGGTCCTGGTGCTGGTCAAGGTGGGTGACCGGGCATCCTTGCGCGTGGGCCATGCCGTCAATGGCAGCGGCAGCAGCGGCGGCGAACCGCCGGTGGTCAAGCTCTCGCCCCAGGCGCGCGTCCTGCCCGGCGACGACAACGCCATTGCCGCCATCCCGCTGCACCTGATCGAACCCTTCCTGAACGAGGCCGTGGTGTTCCAGAGCAATGAGCTGGCGGCGGCGCCGCGCATCATCGCCACCAAGGACGATCGCATCATGATGACCCGCGGCGATACGGCCTACGCGCGCGGCGACCTCAAGGAGCGCGAGGAGTACCGCATCTTCCGCAAGGCCGAACCGCTGCGCGACCCCGTCACCAAGGAAGTGCTGGGCTACGAGGCCCGCTATCTGGGCACCGCCGACGTCACCCAAAGCGGCAAGGACATGACCCTGCCCGACGGCAAGGCCATGGCCGCGCCCGCCACGCTGGTGATCAAACAGGTTCGCGAAGAGGTCGGCCCCGGCGACCGGCTGGCCCTGGTGCCGCAACGCTCGTTCAACCGCTACGTGCCGCATGCGCCCAACCACCCGGTCAGCGGCAGCGTCGTCAGCCTCTACGGTGATGCGCTGGTGGCCGGCCAGAACGAGATCGTGTCGATCAACCGCGGCTCGGCGGACGGCATGGAGCGCGGCCACGTGCTGGCCTTGCTGAAGGCCGGCGCGCTGATCAAGGACAAGACCGGTACCAAGCCCGAGATGGTCAAGCTGCCCGACGAAAAGCACGGCATCCTGTTTGTCTTCCAGGTCTACGAGCGCGTGTCGTATGCGCTGATCATTTCGGTCCAGGAACCGGTGGGGCCCGGCGACCGCTTCTCAGAACCTTGATCACGGAAGGGGCGGCATGGCGCTGTCCAGCAGTGATGTAGCCCGCGAAGACTGGCCAGCCTGGCTGCGGCTCCTGGAAACACCGGGGCTGGGCCGCGCCGCCGTGCGCCGGCTGCTGGCGCGCTTCGGCACGCCCGAGGCGGTCTTGTGCGAGAGCCCGGCAGCCTGGCGTGCGGTCCTGAGCCAGGGACAGGTCCAGGCCCTGGCTGTGCCGCCCACCGGGCTGGATCGCCTGCAGGACCAGATCCGCGCCTGGCTGGACAAGGACCCCAGCCACGGCCTGCTGATGCTCGGCGATGCGGACTACCCCTCCAACCTGCTCAACACGGCCGATCCGCCCCTGATGCTCTTTCTGCAGGGGCGGCGCGAGTTGCTGGCCCAGCCCCAGGTGGCCATCGTCGGCAGCCGGCACCCGTCCCACAACGGACGCGAGCTGGCCCAGGCCTTCGGCAAGGCTCTGAGCGCGCAGGGCCTCACGGTCGTTTCAGGGCTGGCGCTGGGCATCGACACGGCCGCCCACGAGGGCGCGCTGCAGGAGGCCGGCAGCACCATCGCCGTGCTGGGCAGCGGCCTGGACCACATCTACCCCAAGGCCAATGCGGAACTGGCCGCACGCATCTCGAAACAGGGCCTGCTGCTGAGCGAGTTCCCCCTGGGCACCGGCCCGCATGCCAGCCATTTTCCCGTCCGCAACCGCATCATCGCAGGACTGAGCGAGGGCTGCCTGGTGGTCGAGGCAGCCTTGAAATCCGGCTCGCTGATCACCGCGCGCCTGGCCGCCGAGGCCGGGCGCGAGGTGTTTGCCATCCCCGGCTCCATCCATTCACCGCAAAGCAAGGGCTGCCATGCCTTGCTGCGCGAGGGTGCCAAGCTGGTCGAATGCGTGGACGACATCGTCAGCGAGTTGCGCGGCCTGCGTGGACGGTCCGCCCAGCCCACCGCCGATCCGGCGGCCAAGCCGCAGCGGAAGAATACCCAGGCCGCCCTGGACCTGAACGAGTCCCCCAGCGCCCTGAGCCTCCAGGCGCAGGAAATCCTGGACCAGATGGGCTTCGACCCGGTCAGCATGGACAGCCTGGAGGCACGCGGCGGCTGGCCCACCCAGGCGCTGGCGACCCACCTGCTGGAGCTGGAACTCGAAGGCCGGATCACCCGGCTGGCCGGCGCGCTGTTTCAGCGCAAAAGCCAGGTTTGAGGCTTGAATTGCCTGAAAAAACCCAAATCCCAGGGCTTTCAGGGCTTCCAGGCCATCCCGGCGGCTGAGGTATAGTCAACTCATGTTTGACGTGCTCGTCTACCTCTACGAAACCTATTGGCGACCGGACGCCTGCCCGGATCACGCCCAGCTGACGCGCAAATTGTCCGCCGTGGGCTTCGAAACGGACGAAATCCAGGAAGCCTTGTCCTGGCTGGACGGCTTGGCCCAATCGGCCGAGTCGCACCACGGTGAACAGGGTTTGCGCAGCATGCGTGTGTATTCGCGCGACGAAGTCGAACACCTGGGCGAAACCTCAATAGGCTTCATCAGCTTCCTGGAGTCGGCGGGCGTCTTGCCGCCGCCCATGCGCGAAATGGTGGTGGACCGCGCCATGGCCATTCCAGGCGCCCCCATGGACCTGGAAGACCTGAAGATCATCATCCTGATGGTGTTCTGGAGCCTGGGTGAAGAGCCCGACGCGCTGATCCTCGACGAGCTCTTCGTCGATCCGGAAGACCGCCTGATTCACTGACCCAGGCCCCCGACGGGCGGCTGACCGTGTATGCACGGCCGGAGGCTCACATTCCTTATTGAAACAAGCGGCTCGGGTCCATGTCGATCTTGGCCAGGGCGTCGCGCGTCGCGCGCACGGTCAGCGCCTCGTCCTGCGCCGGCACCAGCAGGCCCGCCTGCAGGAAGCCGGCCAGCCGGTTCAGCTTGAACAGCACGCCGCGCCCCTGCGGCGAAACCAGCAGGATCAACTGGTGGCGCATGCCGCGCCAGGCCAGTTGCACCGGTTCGTTGCGTCCTCGGTAGTCGAGCATGTACCAGGAGCCGAGTTGCAGTTCCTTGGCCCAGGCCAGCATGGGTGCGGTCGGCGGGCTGCCGCCGTCGGCCACCACTTCCAGGTCCTCGGTTTCGTGGCCCGACAGGTCGCTGATCAGGGCCTCATTGATCATCGCGTCGTCGCCGTCGGGCAGCATGTCCTCCAGCGCTTCGAGCTGCTCCATGAGCTCGTCCATGCGCTCGCGAGGGATTGCTGCCGACTTGGCCGTGAACGCGGCGGACAGGGAGTTGTTGAGCGCGCGGAGCTGTTCATCCTGCTTGGCCAGGGGCAAGCCCGCATCGGCCATCCCGCCGCGCAGCGCCTTGAGCAAGGCGGGCAGCCGCTGGATGACCGCCGCACGCTCCTCGCGTGAGACCTTGGCGCCGGCCGACCAGATCAGGTCGGCCGCGGCGCGCTTCATGGCCTTGGTGGCGTCGGACTGCGGCCCCGACCGCACCGCAGCCACGGCCAGCACGTCGGCCCAGACGTGGAACAGGAACTCCCGCACGCCGTCCTGGACCGGCACCTCGCTGAGCATCTTGCGCAGCTCGATGGTGTACTGGATCGCCAGGGTTTCGCGCTGCTCGACCTGCTGGGCCAGCGACACGCCCTTGCGGCTGACGCTGTTTTCCTGCGCAAAGTAGTGGCCGAGGAATTTCTCAAACTCGGTCAGCACGGTCTGGAACACGCGCCTGCCGGTGTCCGGATAGGCCTCCACGACCTGCACCACGCGCTTGATCTCGCGATCCAGCGCTTCGCCGACGTCCTCGCCGCTGGACGAGGCGCTGAAGCCCATCACACAGGCCCCCATGCGGTCGATCAGCTGGCGCGCCGGATGATCGGTCTCGGCAAAGAAGTCCGGCTCGCTGACGGCCACGCGCAGCACCGGCATCTGCAAGCGCGCAAACCAGACCCGCACCGACGCCGGCAGGCGTTCGTCGGTCAGGATGGACTGGAACAGCAGGGCCACCACCTCGATGGTGGCGCGCTCGGCCTGTGTTTCGGCGGCCTGCTTGAGCTCCTGCTTGAGGGCCTGGCTGCGCACCCGCACCTCGTCCAGCGAGGGTTCCGGCGCGGTGATGACGGGGAAATCTGCGCCCGGCGCCCCCGCAGCAGCCGCACCGCCAAAGGGTTGCTGCACGGCATTTTGCGCACGATTGATGACCGCCTGCAGCCGCTCCGACAGGGCGGCCGGCGTGGTGCGCATATGAGGCGACATGACCTGACGCGCACCGCCAGCCGCGGCGCCAGCAAAACCCGGCACTTCGCGCTTGAGCACGCGCTGCAGCTGCGCCAGCACTTCTTCGGCCTGGTTGCGCGCGGGCGACGCCGGCGCCAGGCCGCGCGTCGACTCCGATCCGGCCAGGGCGCCGCGCGTCGAGCCCGCATCGCCGGGTCCGGCTGCGGATCCCGCGCCCGGCGCGCCCGAGCTGTTCGCCCACATCGACTCCAGCACCTTGGCCGCCTCGATCCGCGTGGCCGCGCTGCGGCGGATGAAGGGCCGCAGATCCACGTCGGCCAGCACGCCCTGGGCCACCAGCCAGTCGTTGGTGTCGTGATAAGCCTCGCAGAGCAGCTGCCCGAACTCCTCGTGCAAGGTGTTCTGCAGCATGTGCCAGACCGAGATCGTCAGGCCGGCGTCGAACCAGGCGTCCAGGGCCAGCCTGGCCACGGTCTGGCCGCGCAGCAAATCGTGCGGCGGCAGATCGTCGACAGCCTCCAGGGCCTGCATGCGCATGCGCAGGTCGGTGAACTCCCATGACGCTTTGTCCATCATGGCCAGGGTCAGGCGCGACATGGAAATCTCACGCTCGATGGTGTCGTCATCCACCAGCGCTAACTCGGGTTCTGCGCCGCCCTGGGACTTCTTGACCTCTGCGGCGCCCGGTGCGGCCTGCCGGAGCGCGGCGTCCCCATGGCGGCTGAACTTGGCGTCCAGCAGCCTGGGATCTGTGGTGCAGTTGCGCAACTCATGCACCAGCGCCTTCAGCCAGGCATTGCCGCGCGCCTGCCACAGGCCAACGCCCTCGCGGCGCGCCACGGCCAGCGAGTATTCGGCCGGCTGATCCATCAATTGCTGGGCCGACTCCTTGAGCACGGCGCCCATGACCGCCACGCCGCGCATCAAGGCGTCCGAACAGATGCGTCGAGCTTGTGAGGAGAGCGCTTTTTGACGGGCGTCAGGCGGTGTCATGTTGTGAACTGCTGGCGGAGGCTAGAGTGCTCGGTGCACTCTACACCACTGCGCCGGCATTCGGATCATCTGGATCTTCCCGATTGATGGGGGTCTTGAGCAAGTCTTCGCGCTTCACGCCCAGCCACATGGCGATGGCGGCGGCCACGAACACCGAGGAATAGATGCCGAAAAGGATGCCGATCGTCAGCGCCACCGCGAAGTAGTGCAGGGTCGGTCCGCCGAACATCAGCATCGACAGCACCATCATCTGCGTGCAGCCGTGGGTGATGATGGTGCGGCTCATCGTCGAGGTGATGGCATGGTCGATCACCTCGTGCGTGTTGAGCTTGCGGTACTTGCGGAAGGCCTCGCGCACCCGGTCGAAGATCACCACCGATTCATTGACCGAGTAGCCCAGCACGGCCAGCACGGCCGCCAGCACCGTCAGCGAGAACTCCCACTGGAAGAACGCGAAGAAGCCCAGGATGATGACCACGTCATGCAGGTTGGCGATGATGCCCGCGACCGCGAACTTCCACTCGAAGCGGAAGGCCAGGTAGAGCATGATGCCGATCACCGTCGCGCCCAGCGCCTTGGCGGCATCGGCTGCCAGCTCAGCGCCCACCGAGGGACCGACGATCTCGCTGCGCGACAGGCTGACCAATTCGGTCTTGGCGTCCGTGGCGCTCACGCACACCGACTTGCTGATGGCCTCGCCCTTGTCGCTGACCGACTGCAGCTGCGTGACCGAGCCCGATTCCGCCTTGCACAGCTCGGCGAACACGCGGCCCACCAGCTCGACCGGCTTGGCGTCCTTGCTGGCCGGCAGGCGGATCATGACGTCATGCGAGGTGCCGAACTTCTGCACCGAGACGTCGCCAAAGCCCATCTTCTCGACGGTCTCGCGCGTCTTCGCGATATCAGCCGGCTGCGCGTAGGCGACCTCCATCACCGTGCCGCCGGTGAATTCGATCGAGAAATGCAGGCCCCGGGTGATCAGGAAGAACACGGCGGCCGCGAAGGTCAGGAAAGAGATCGCGTTGAAGACCAACGCGTGCTTCATGAAGGGAATGTCGCGTTTGATGCGGAAGAGTTCCATTGATTGTTCCTTCAGGCCTTCACTTCAGTGGAGCTGCCTGCACTGCCAGGTGCCGCAGCGGGCTTCCAGATCTGCCCGACCGACAGCGACTTGAGCTTCTTCTGGCGGCCATACCAGAGGTTGACCAGGGCACGCGAGAACATCACGGCCGAGAACATCGAGGTCAGGATGCCCAGGCAATGCACGACGGCAAAGCCCTTGACCGGCCCCGAGCCGAAGGCCAGCAGGGACAGGCCGGCGATCAAGGTGGTGACGTTCGAGTCCAGGATGGTCGCGAACGCGCGCTCGTAGCCGGCGTGGATGGCCGCCTGCGGCGAGGCGCCGCCGCGCAGCTCCTCGCGCACGCGCTCGTTGATCAGCACGTTGGAGTCGATCGCCATGCCCAGCACCAGCGCGATGGCCGCCATGCCGGGCAGCGAGAGCGTGGCCTGCAGCATGGACAGCACGGCCACCAGCATCAGCAGGTTGAAGCCCAGCGCCAGCGTCGAGAACAGGCCGAACAGCAGGTAGTAGACGCACATGAACACCGCCACGGCGGTGAAGCCCCAGATCACGCTGTGGATGCCCTTGTCGATGTTCTCCGCGCCCAGCGTCGGGCCGATGGTGCGTTGCTCGATGACTTCCATCGGCGCGGCCAGGCCGCCGGCGCGCAGCAGCAGCGCCAGATCGGCGGCGGCCTCGGTCGAGCCCATGCCGGTGATCTGGAACTGGTTGCCGAACTCGCCCTGGATGCGGGCCACGGTCAGCACCTCGCCCTTGCCCTTCTCGAACAGCAGCGCGGCCATGTAGTTGCCGACGTTGTTGCGGGTCATTTCCTTCATCAGGCGGCCGCCCTTGCTGTCCAGCGTGACGGACACGGCGGGCTGGTTGTTCTGGTCCTGGCGCGGCTGCGCGTCGGTCAGCATGTCGCCGGTCACCACAGCTTCCTTGTGCACGATGGTGGGCGCGCGGCCGACCGTGTAGCGCTCGCGGCCGAAGGGCACCGGGCCGGTCCCGGCCAGCGCGGCCTGGGCCTCGGCCGACATGTCAGCCAGGCGGAATTCCAGGTTGGCGGTGCGGCCGATGATGTCCAGCGCCTTGGCGGTGTCCTGCACGCCGGGCAACTGCACGACCACGCGGTCCAGGCCCTGCTGCTGGATCACCGGCTCGGCCACGCCCAGCTCGTTGACGCGGTTCTGCAGCGTGGTGATGTTCTGCTTGAGCGCGTTCTCTTGCGCCGCGACCAGGGCCTTGGGCTTGAGCACGCCGCTGAGCTGCAGGTCGCCATTGGGCGCCGTGATAGCGGTCCAGAGCATGTCGGGCTGCTGGTCGGTCAGGACCTTGAGCGCCGCATCGCGGACCTCGGCCTCGCGGAAGTTGACCAGCACGGTGTTGTCGTCGCGGCTGATGCCGGCATGGCGGATGTTCTTGTCGCGCAGCAGGCTGCGGACGTCGCCGACCTCGGCCTCGGCCTTCTTGGCCAGCGCGGCCTTCATATCCACCTGCATCAGGAAATGCACGCCGCCGCGCAGGTCCAGGCCCAGGTACATGGGAAAGGCGTGCAGGGACTTGAGCCAGGCCGGCGAGCGCGACACCAGGTTCAGCGCCACCACGAAAGACGGGTCGGTCGGATCGGTGTTCAGCGCCTTGTTGATGGCGTCGCGCGCCTTCAGCTGGGTGTCGGTGTCATTGAACCGTGCACGCACCGAATTGCCCTCGAACGCCACGCTGTCGGGCGTCACGCCGGCGCCGGCCAGGGCCCGGGCAATGCGGTCGCTGATCTCGCTCGTGACCTTGACCGTGGCCTTGCCGCTGGACACCTGCACCGCAGGCGCTTCGCCATAGAAATTGGGCAAGGTGTAGACCAGGCCGATCAGCATCGCGAACACCAGAATCGCGTACTTCCACAAGGGATATCGGTTCATGAATGAGTCCTTCTCGGTCTGGGCTCAGACCCCGTAAACAAGCCCGGCACCATGCCATGGCCCGGGCTTGGAAAAAGAAAAGCGGACCCGGCGCCAGCCGACCCGCCCATTCAACTTACTTGACGGTGCCCTTGGGCAGGACCTGCACCACGGACGAGCGCTGCACCTGGATCTCGACGCCATTGGCCACTTCCAGCGTGACGATGCTCTCGGTGAGCTTGCTGACCTTGCCCAGCATGCCGCCGTTCGTGACGACCTCGTCGCCCTTGCCCAGCGCCTCGATCATGGTCTTGTGTTCCTTCTGGCGCTTCATCTGCGGACGAATCATCACGAAGTACAGCACCACGAACATCAGGACCAGCGGCAGCATGCCCATCAGGCTGGATTCAGCGCCGCCGCCCGAGGCGGATTGCGCATATGCATTGGAAATGAAAAACACGGAAATATTCCTTTGGAAGGGATCAACCCGCCACCCGGCAGGCGTCTCGAACCGCGGATTGTATGCGGGCCTTGTTGCGCTGCACCGGTTCGACCTTGGCCTAGACTTCCGCCTTGCTCGACCCGCTGCTGAACATGCCTCAACACACCCCCTCGCTGCACATCCAGGGCGCCCTGGCGCGCATCACGCTGCGCCGCCACCAGGTGGCCAATCGCCTTGAATTGATCGACCTGCAAACCCTGGAAGCGCTGCTCGCCGACATCAACGCTGATCCGGCGGTCCGTGTCGTGCTGCTGCAAGCCCAGGGCCGGCATTTTTGCAGCGGCTTCAATATCGATGCCGTGCCCGGCGTCGACGCGGGCGCCCTGTTCGAGCGCCTGACACAGGCCTGGGAAAACGCGCGCCCCATCACCGTGGCGGCCATCCAGGGCGGCGTATACGGCGGCGCGACCGACCTGGCGCTGGCCTGCGACTTCCGTCTCGGCGTGCCGCAATGCGAAATGTTCGTGCCGGCGGCGCGCCTGGGCCTGCATTTCTACCGCGGCGGCATGGAGCGCTACGTCAACCGCCTGGGGCTGGGCATGGCCAAGCGCATCCTGCTGGGCTGCGAAACCCTGGACGGGCCTGCCATGCTGGCCTGCGGTTTTCTGGACCAGATGCTGCCCGACCTCGCCGCGCTGGAACAAGCCAGCCAGGCCTTGTGCGAGCGCCTCTGCGGCTTCGCACCGCTGGCCTTGAGCGGCATGAAGAAGCATCTCAATGCCATTGCCAACGGCCGTCTGGATCCGAGCGCCTTGCAGACCGACATCGCGCAGGCCAATGCCTCGGCCGACCTCGCGGAAGGTGTACGGGCATGGCAAGAAAAGCGCGCACCGCAGTTTCGTAGTACCTAAATGCGCCCAAAACTTCAGTATTCCGCAAGGCCGTAAGACCCCTGATACCGGTCAGACCCCGAGATGGTGGAAAATAGAGGCTTGAAACTGGGCATGGACACGCCAGACCGAGGAAAGTCGGGGGTGCCAGCAGCCCATTGCGATCCACTTCTTATCTATTCAGGACCAGCGTGGCCAAGGACAGCACCAAAACCACCATCGAAGCCGATGGTTTGCGCTACCGATCTAAAGCGCCCGGCTCACCGTTTGCAGCAACTTCGTCTTTCGGAGCTGCCACTATGTCATGCTTTCTGTGCGGCAAGCACCGGCCCCGGGCCATGCTGAAATCGAAAAAGCTATTGGGCAAGTCCCAGCCTGTCTGCGCACCGTCGTGCAAGGAACTGGAGGAGCAGCTGACCGCTGCCAAGGCCTGAACGGGCTTTGATCCACCTTCAAAGGGGCGCTGAGGCGCCCCTTTTGACTTTGGAGCGCCTTGGAATTCGAGCTCGAAGCCAAAATCGCGGGAAAACACTGATAGATATCGCGTGGTTTGTGACACGTCACCGGATTTACGCGCTAGCGCCAATCCGCTTGCTGTGCCTAAGATGTTCGTGAACTGTTTCATGTTTTTCTGACCCAGTTTTTTTTGCCCCATACGCCGGCCAAAAGCCGATATGGGTGGGTCGCATCGGTTCCACATCAGGCAGGGTAATGAGCAAAGACACCTACACGAGCGTCAGCAATGATGGACTCCGCTACGAGTCCAAACTGGGCGGATCGCCCTTCCTCGGCAGCGGACACACCCGCTCCTGCTTCCGCTGCGGCAAGCACAGGCCGCCGAGCAGCCTGGAATCCAAGCGCATCCTGGGACGCAACGAAGTGGTGTGCAAGCCCAGTTGCGTCAAGCCCAAGACAGAAGAAACCTCAGAAGCATGAATCCACGCCCTGCGCGGTGCGCCGCGCAGGGCTGCCGATCAGTCGGCCTGGGCCTCAGGTCCGGCGGCTTGCGGATTCGCGCCGTCGGCCGCCATGCCACCCTCTGCGCCCGCTGAAGGCACGGCGATATCGGCCTTGGCCTTCACGGGCCGGTCCGGCCTTGGAGCGCCAGGGCGCTTGCCCTGGAAGCCCTCTCGCCGGGGCCCCTGCCCACGCGGATCGCCTTCGCGGCGCGGGCCATGGCGGCCATCCGCGCGCCGATCTCCCTGACCCTGGCTCCGGTCGTCCGCCCCGCGACCACCCGGACGACGATCCCGCCCGTCGTGGCGCGCCGGCTGGGCGGCGCGCTGCTGAGCCAGGAACTCCATGTCCAGGCGGGCCTGCGCCAGCAGCTCGTCCAGCGTCTCGCTTGCCACGCCCTTCAGGGCGCAGAAATTCGCGCGGGTCAGGGTCGTGCTTTCGAACGCCCTCAGCAGGTCGATGCGGGCACGGCGCTCATTTTCTTCCTGGGCCTGGCGCTCCTGGCTGCGGGCACGGCGACGCGCCAGCTCCTCGCGCGCCACGGCCTTGTGCTCTTCGCTCAGCTCGCCCGCTTCCTGGCCATCCAGATCAAACCGGTGCGAGGCGCGCGTGACTGCGATCAGATAGGCCGTCGAACCCGTGTGGCGGCGCAGGAAGGCCGACAGCGCGGCTTTGCTGAACACCCCCGGTGCGCGCGCCTGGATATCGGATTGGATGCGCAGCTTGATGGGCTTGGGCACTCCGGTGAACAGCGCCGGAAACAGTTGCTTGAGCTGGGCCGCGCAGGCCGCCGGATTTTGCGTCTCTTGAACAGGCGCAGTGCCAGACGGGGTACTAGATTCAGACATGGAACGCTGTGGCAATGATTTGCACGATCGGATCAAAGACCTCGATTGTGCCGTTTTTGCATGGCAGCTCGCGCAAAGCCCCGATCCATCTGGATTCATCGGGATCGTCAGTGCACCTTGAACAGCTTGTCGTGAATGCGCCGGGTCGCGCGCCACACCGCCCAAAGCACCACCGGAATCAGCAGGCCCGCCATCAGATCCGGATTGACGGGCAGGCCGAGCGACTTCAGCGCCTTGCCCACGTATGCGAACAGGCTCACCACGTAATAGGAAATGGCCGCGATCGACAACCCTTCCACTGTGCTCTGCAGGGTCAGCTGCAAGGACTGTCCGCGCGTCAGCTTGGCCAGCAATTCCTGGTTCTGCGTCTCGGCGGCGATGTCGACGCGAGTGCGCAGCAGCGCACTGGCGCGTTCGATGCGCTCCGACAAGGACGCCAGACGCTGGGCCGTGGCCGCCACGGTGGCCGAGGCCGGTGTCAGGCGCCGCTCCAGGAAGGCCGTCAAGGTCTGCGTGCCGGGAATGCTGCGCTCGCGCAGCTCGTTCATGCGGTGCCGCACCAGCGCTTCATAGGCCTTGGTGGCGGAGAAACGGTACATGTGCTGGGCCGTGGCGCGTTCCACCCCGGCGGCAAGATGAATCAATTGGTCCAGCAAGCGAGACTCGGCCTCCCGGCCGGCTTCCATTTGCGCCGTCAGATCGGCCAGCACAGCCTCCGACTCAGCCAGCATGGGCGCCAGGGCCTTGGCCGCCGGCAGGCCCCGCAGCGCCATCAGGCGATAGATTTCCAACTCCAGCAGGCGCTGCGAAATGCGGCCCGCGCGATGGGCGGAAGTCTGCGGCGCGCCAATGACCAAGATGCGTTCGAAGCCATCGCCGCGCAGGCGGAAGTCGGTGACCACCATGGAATGCCCCAGGCCCGAATGCCCCTGCCCCATCAGCGAGGCCACCACCGAGCCGCTGCCCAGCCAGCGTTGGGCCTGCGCCAGCACGTCGTGGGCATCCGTGATGTCGCGCTCCAGCAGCACCAGTTGGATGGCCGCGATGGTGCGCCCCGGAATGTTGCGCAGCCATTCGGTGTCGACCTTGAAGGCCGCCGCCAGATCGGGCGCCGCCGCTTCCAGGTCCGCGCCTGCAGGCAGGGCCTGGACCATGGAATAACGCGAGAACTCGCTATGCCGCTCCCATTTGAGCGTGAACTCGCCGCAGCGCAGGCGCAGGAAGTTGGGTTCGAATTCGTCCGGCTGCATCCCGGCCTGCCCCGGCAAGCCGCGCAAATGGCGCCATTCGTCTTCGCGCGTCACGCCCTCGTTGAGCACCGCCACCAACACCACCAGGGCCGGCAGCCGGATGCGTGCGGATGGACGCGCATGCACCTCGTTGTGCAGCATGCGCCGCCAGTCATCGTCGGGCGGCAGGATAGACGCAGGAGGACGGTGGCTTGAGTTTGAATTCATGGTCGGCGCAAGTTCAAATCAATCGCAGCACAATACCGGTCATTCCATTTGTGCCTAGGCTGCATTGGAACCGATCTTGAGGAGCCTTCGATGATTCTTGAACAAGCCGACATCCGCATCCGCCCCGGCGAGCAACTGGCATTCGACGCGGCCATCCAGCGCGGCATCGAACAGGTGATCTCCAAGGCCCGGGGCTATCTGGGCCACCAGGTGTTCAAGGGCATCGAATCCAAAGAGCGCTACCTGCTGCTAATTCGATGGGAGACGCTGGAAAACCACACCGTGGACTTCCGTCAATCTCCGGCTTTCGCCGAATGGCGCGCCATCGTCGGCCCGTTCTTCGCCGTGCCGCCGACCGTCGAACACTTCGACTTGCTGGCTTAGTCAAGGTTCAAAGCAGGTTCAGCTGCCGCGCCTGCGCCGTCAGTTCCTCGCGAAAGACCGGGTGCGCGATCTGGATCAAGGCCTGGGCCCGCTGCTTGGCGGACTTGCCGCGCAGCTGGGCCACCCCATGCTCCGTGACCACGTAATTGATGTCGTTCTTGCTGGTGCTGACATGCGCGCCGGGCGTGAGCGTGGGCACGATGCGGCTGATGCTGTCGTCCTTGGCCGTGGACGGCAGCACGATGAAGGCCTTGCCGTCGCGCGAGCGGTTGGCCGCGCGCACGAAGTCGCTCTGGCCGCCGGTCCCTGAATAAGGCACAGCCCCAAGGCTTTCCGAGCCGCACTGGCCCAGCAGGTCAATCTGCAAGGTGGCGTTGATGGCGACCAGATTGTCGTTGCGCGAGGCCACGTAGGGGTCGTTGGTGAAGTCGACCGGATGCATCTCGAGCGCCGGATTGCGGTCCATGAAGCGATAGAGCTTGTTCGACCCCAGCGCAAACGTGGCCACCATCCTGCCGGGCATGAAGGTCTTCCTGCGGTTGGTCACGGCGCCGCTTTCGATCAGCGTCAGGATGCCGTCGCCAATCATTTCGGTGTGGATGCCCAGGTCGCGCTTGGCGGTGAGCTGCATCACCACCGCGTCCGGAATGCCGCCGTAGCCGATCTGCAGCGTGGAGCCGTCGTCGATCATGTCGGCCACGTATTTGCCTATGGCCTGCTGCACCGGTCCGATCTTGGGCAGCCCCACTTCCATCACGGCCTCGCCGCTCTCAACCAGAGCGCTGACCTGCGAAATGTGCACATGGCAGGCGCCGAAGGCAAACGGCACGTTCGGGTTCACCTCCAGCACGATGGCGCGGGCCTTGGCCACGGCCGCCATGGTGTAGTCGGTGCCCAGGCTGAGCGAGAAATAACCATGTTGGTCCATGGGCGACGCCATGGCAAACACCACATCGGCCGGAATCTGTCCGCGCTCGATCAGCGTCGGCATTTCGGAGAAATAACTGGGGATGAAATCGACCCATCCGGCCTGGCCGCCGGCCCGGGAGGCCGCGCCGAAAAAGAACGAAACATGCCGCACGTGCTCAACGGTCTCGGGGTCGAAATAACCAAACTTGCGCACCGGCAGGATCTGCCCGACCTTGACATCGCGCCAGCGCAGGCGCTGTTCGGACAAGGCCGTCAGCAGCGCCGGAGGCTCTCCCACGCCGGTCGGCACCACGATGAAGTCGCCGTCCCGGACCACGCTGACGGCGTCAATGGCTTCACGGCGTTTTTGCTGATATTGCGATTGAATGGACATGGTGACTGCGCGAAGTGGAAATCAATCGCAAAGTATCACTCCGCTGGCTGACGCCACCTTGACCCGGCGCAGAGGCAAGGGCGCGCATGTCTTCATTCAGGACCCAGCCGTTCAGGCCAATAATCAGGCTTCGTCCAGCCTCACCAAGCGCCAAAGGAAACCCATCATGCCCGACGCCGCAACGCCCTTGTTCCGCCCCCGTCAGATCGCGCTGGCGCTGCTGGGGTGCCTCTGCTTGCCGGGTGTTCATGCCGAGTCCATTGGCTCGGTCGACACAGTGTTCAAGCTGATCGGGCCGGATCACAAGATCGTGGTCGACGCCCATGACGACCCTGCCGTAGCAGGCGTCACCTGCTATGTATCGCGCGCCAAGACGGGCGGCGTGTCCGGCGCACTGGGCCTGGCCGAAGACAAGGCCGAGGCCTCCATCGCCTGCCGGCAGACCGGCCCGATCAGCATTCCCAAGCCCTTGCCAAGGCAGGAAGAGGTGTTCAACGAACGCCTGTCGCTGGTGTTCAAGCACCTGCGCATCGTCCGCATGGTCGACCCCGCCCGCAACACGCTGGTCTACCTGACCTATTCCGACCGCGTGATCGAAGGCTCGCCGAAGAACAGCGTGACCGCCGTGCCGGTCGACCGTGCCACGCCCATCCCCCTGAAATAAGCATTCCGTCCATGAAGCACAAAGCGCAAGCCGAGCCCTCCGACAGTCCCTTCTTCGCGCCGCTGCTGTGCCACGACGCGCCCAGCGCGCTGGCGCAGGTTCAGCAGATCTACCAGGCCAGCGTGAACCACCTGCGGCGCGCGCTGCAGCTGCATGTGGCGGGAGAGCCGCTGGGCCGGGTGCGGGCCTGCTACCCCTTTGTCCGCATCCGCAACGCCCATCCCCGGCGGACCGACTCGCGGCTGGCCTATGGCTTCGTGGCAAGCCCCGGCACCTTCGAGACCACGCTGACCCGACCCGACCTGTTTGCCGACTACTACCTGGAGCAATTCCAGCTGCTCCTGCAAAACCATGGCGAGGCCCTGGAGGTCGGGACCAGCCGCGAACCGATCGCCCTGCATTTCGCGTTGGGCGAGCACGAGCACGTGGAGGGTGCGCTCTCGCCCGAGCGGCGCGCGATGATGCGCGAATTGTTCGACCTGCCGGACCTGGCGGCCATGGACGACGGCATTGCCAACGGCACGCACGACCCCAAGCCCGGTGAAGCGCTGCCCCTGGCCTTCTTCACGGCGCCGCGCGTCGACTACTCGCTGCACCGCCTGCGCCACTACACGGGCGTGTCGCCCGAGCATTTCCAGAATTTCGTGCTGTTCACCAATTACCAGTTCTACATCGACGAATTCGTGCGCATGGGCCACGCCTTGATGGCGCAGGCGCCCGATCCGGCCGCCCCCAGCGAGCTGGACGACTGCATCGCCTTCGTCGAACCCGGCAACGTGGTCACGCGGCGCGTGGGCGTTGCGCCGGAGGCGCTGGACGCCCTGGGCGCGTCGCCGCCGCGGCTGCCGCAAATGCCGGCCTACCACCTGGTCCGCAAGCGCCACGCCGGCATCAGCATGGTGAACATCGGGGTCGGGCCGTCCAATGCCAAGACCATGTCGGACCACGTGGCCGTGCTGCGCCCGCATGCCTGGCTGATGCTGGGCCACTGCGCGGGCCTGCGCAACAGCCAGGCGCTCGGCGACTACGTGCTGGCGCACGCCTACGTGCGCGAGGATCACGTGCTGGACGAGGAGTTGCCCTTGTGGGTGCCGGTCCCGCCCTTGGCCGAAGTGCAGGTGGCGCTGGAGCAGGCGGTGGCCGAAATCACCCAGCTCCGGGGCTTCGAGCTCAAGCGCATCCTGCGCACCGGCACGGTGGCGTCCACCGACAACCGCAATTGGGAGCTGCTACCGGACGGCGGGCCGGAGCGCCGCTTCAGCCAGAGCCGCGCCATCGCGCTGGACATGGAAAGCGCCACCATCGCCGCCAACGGGTTTCGCTTTCGCGTACCCTACGGCACCTTGCTGTGCGTGAGCGACAAGCCGCTGCACGGCGAAATCAAGTTGCCGGGCATGGCCAATCAGTTTTACCGCGAGCGGGTGGACCAGCATCTGCGCATCGGCCTGCGGGCCATCGAGATCCTGCGCAGCGCGTCGGTCGCGCAATTGCACAGCCGGAAGCTGCGCAGCTTTTCAGAAGTGGCGTTTCGCTGACGCATCCCGGCCGATCTGTAGCGGGTATGCTGCGACAGGTGTTCGTAATTCGTTCACCGCAGCCACAATGGCGCCCAATGAACAAGAAGCACCGCCATGCACTTTGACATTCCCACCTTGCTGACGCTGATTCCGCTGCAAGCGCTGGCGCTGGCGCTGATGTTGCCGATCTTGATGGGCTGGAGCCGCGCCAGCCGGGCGGTCCGCAGCGGACAGATCTCGCTGATGCTGCAGGCCGCGGCATGGGTGCTACGCGCGATCAACCAAGACCTGCACAGCCTCGTGCTGTGGCTGCTGATCCTGTTGTTCATGAGTGCGGCCCTGAGCGCGCTGTGGCTGGCACTGCGCGATTGGCTGGGCCCCCGCGACGGCCGCCAACTGATCGTGGCTCTGCCCATCGTGCTGCCCATCGGCGTGGCGATCAGCGCCTTGCCGCAACTCGGCGGGGGCCGCTGGGGCAGCACGGTGGCGGACCTGGGCCTGTCCCTGCAGATGATGCTGGTGGTCTGGGCCTGCGCCAAGCCGTCGACGCGCGGGCAGGATCACAATTGGCGCGGCCTAGTCGGCGCCAGTTTTCTGGCGCTCGCCCTGGTGACGCTGTGTCGTGCCGGCATCGCCATCCGGGAGGGCGGCTTCCTGCCGGCGCAGTCCACTCATCCGATCCAGCTCTATTTGCTCCTGACCAACCAGATCGCCGTCCTCGCCAGCGTGATGGCCATCCTGGTGGCCTGGCGCGGCGAGACCGAGGCCGCGCTGCACCGCCTGGCCCAGACGGACACGCTCACCGGCCTGAGCAACCGCAGGGCCTTTGCCTCGCGCGCATTCGAGATGATCTCCCTGGCGCGCCGCTACGACGACCCGCTTGCCTTGATGATGCTGGATCTGGACCATTTCAAATCCATCAACGATACGCACGGCCATGGCGTCGGCGATCAAGCCCTGGTCTTGTTTGCCAACTGCCTGCAGCAGGTCATTCGTGTGGGCGATCTGGCAGGACGCGTCGGCGGCGAGGAATTTTGCGTCCTCTTGACCCGCAGCGATGCGATAGGCCCCGACGCTCTGGACCTGCGGCTGCGCCGGATGTTGGCCGAGCGCTCGCAGCAGACCCTGAACTTCAAACTGGAATTCAGCGCCGGATGGGCGCGGCTGCGCCCCGGCGACCGCAACATCGAAGACGTGATGCGCCGCGCCGACGCCGCGCTCTACGAGGCCAAGCGCTCCGGCCGCAATCGATTGGTCGCGGAGCCCGGCAACGACGCCTGACACCCCTGCCTCCAGGGCCTTCGCAAAACTGGCACGCTGCTTGCATATGGAGAATCAGGCCCGTTCACCGACGGGTCCTGATCCAGCTGACGGAGTACCCTCCCATGCAAGCATTTGAAATCTCCAGCCCTGCGCAGAACCGCCCCTCGGCACTCAGCTTACCCGACGCCGCGAGCACGGCGTTGCGCACCGGGGTGGTCGACCGACCCAGGCATGGGATACAGATCCGGCGCATTCAAGCCCACGATCTCCAATGGCTGCCCGCGCTGGCAGACCTTTTGATCGACAGCGTGCATCAGAGCCACTCTTCGGACTTTCTGGCGCCCCTGTCGCGCTATGCGGCGCTCGAATACTGGCACGGTGTCTACGCCAAATTGGGCGCTGGACATGCCTTGTGGATGGCTTGCGAGGGCGGCGCACATGGCCCTTTGCACGGAGCCGTGCAACTGAAACTGGCCGCGCATGCGCACCACCGCGGTGAAGTGCAGCGCCTTATGGTGCACAGCCGGGAACAGGGACGCGGCATCGGCAGCCAGTTGATGGCCGCGCTGGAAAGCACTGCCGCCAGTTGGGGCCGGCATCTCCTGGTCCTGGACGCACCCACGGATTCAGCATCAGCGAGCGTTTTTCGCCACCTGGGTTGGCGCCCCAGCAGCGAAGCCCCCGGGTTCAGCAGCCTCATAAACGACGCGCGGCGCGATGCGGCCATGCTCTACAAGCGACTGCGCAGGCAGTCCTGAGCCAATCTGACCCGGGGAATACGCCAAACCAACACTCATGTCTCTCATGCAACAGTCGATATACGATAGGAGGCATTGTTGCAGGCACCGCGAGCGCCATGAGTACGTCCAGTTTTCCAACACTGAAGACAGCCTTGCCCGACCTGGCATGGTGGATGGCCTATTTCCGCAACGAAGAAATGCCCGTCCTGGCCGCCACCGCGGAGCAGCTTGAACTCTGGCGCGCCAACGAGGACGCGGTGGACGCCAACATGATGGGCGAAGCCATCGCCAGCGACCCGCTGATGACGCTCAAGGTGCTGCGCTATGCCGCGGAGCACCGCTCCAGCCGGCTCCTGACCGACGCCGAAACCGTGACGGCGGCGTTGGTCTTGTTGGGCATCACGCCCTTCTTCAACGCCTTTGGGCCCCAGCCTACAGTGGAAGACCGGCTGGAGGACAACCCCCAGGCCTTTGAAGGCATGCTCAAGGTGATGCGCCGCGCCGATCGCGCCGCACGCTTTGCCCTGGGTTTTGCAGCCCATCGGATGGACCCCGACGCCGCCGTGATACATAGCGCCGCGCTGCTGCACGACTTTGCGGAAATCCTGCTCTGGGCGTATTCACCCGATCTGGCCCTCGAGATCAAACGCCGCCAGCAGGCCGATCCGACCTTGCGCAGTGCCGTGGCGCAACGCCAGGCCCTGCATATCGAGCTCGCCGACCTGGAGCAGGCCTTGATGCAGGAATGGCATCTGCCCGAACTGCTGATGCGCATGACCAACGACAAGCGTGCCTACGACCCGCAAGTGCTTTGCGTCAAGCTGGCCGTGAGGCTGGCGCGCCATACCGCCGACGGCTGGGACAACCCCGCCGTGCCGGACGATCTACGCGATATCGGCGACCTGCTCAACCTGAGCCAGCCCCATACCTTGCGTCTGCTGCAAGACATCGACACACCCTGAGGCAACACAAGCGCCACGCCACGCGGCATATGATGAGCACCATGGCAGGCCCCACCGTAGACTTTTGGCAGCAGCGCTTTGATTCCGGACAGACGCCCTGGGATCGCGGCGCGACGCACCCGCAACTCCTGGCCTGGCTGCAATCGGGCCAGCTTCAGGCCGGTCAGCATGTCCTGGTGCCAGGCTGCGGACGCGGCCATGAACTCGTCACCCTGGCACGGCATGGCATTGCGGTCACGGGATTGGACTACACGCCGGCCGCCGTCGATGCAGCACGACAGCAGCTGTTGGCTTCGGGCCAGCGGGGCGAGGTTGAACTGGCTGACGTGCTCGCCTGGCAGGCTGACGTCGCTTTGGACCTCGTCTACGAGCAAACCTGCCTTTGCGCTCTGCATCCTGACCACTGGCAGCGCTACGCCGAACAGCTGTTCAACTGGTTGAAGCCGGGAGGACGCTTGCTGGCCCTCTTCATGCAGGCGCGCCGTGAAACCGCGGCTGAAGGCGTGGTGGAAGGTCCGCCTTACCACTGCGACATCAACGCCATGCGCGCCCTGTTCCCGGCAGCACGCTGGGATTGGCCGGCGCCTCCCTATGCCGCGATCCCGCATGCTCAAGGGTGGCAGGAACTTGCGGTCGCGCTGACACGCCGCTGATCCGCGGGGCTGAAACTCCGGTTCCTGCCGGTCAAACAGGCACCGCCGTGGTGTTCTTGATCCGCTCCAGTACGAAGCTCGTCTTGCAGTCCTGCACGCTGGGATGCTTGAGCAAGGTCTCGGTGATGAAGCGCGCATAGTGCGCCATGTCCTGCACCAGCACCCGCAGCAAATAATCCATCTCGCCGGTCAGGGCGGCGCACTCGACCACTTCGGGCCAGGTCTGCACGGCCACCCGGAACAGATCCATGGGATTGCGCTTGTGAGACTCGGTATGTTTTTCAAGCCGTACGTTGATGTAGGCCGTCAAGCTCAGCCCCACCCGCTCCGGCTGCACGATGGCCACGTAGGCCGCCACCACGCCCGATTCCTCCAGGCGCCTGACCCTTCTGAGCACCGCCGAGGCCGACAGATTGACCTGCGCAGCCAGGGCATCGTAAGTCACGCGGCCGTCGGCCTGAAGCGCCCTCAAAATGCGTTTATCAATGGCATCAAGCTCAATTTCTTTGCTCATTTTTTGATTTTTGCAAGAATCCTGCGCAATTGAAAGCTCACCGCTTCAAGTTCGCATAAAACCTGCGGTGCCTCCGCCCTACAGTCTTGATCTGGCACAAGACTGCATCCAAGGAGACACGCATGGCTTTCACCCCCTGGGACAACCCGATGGGCACCGACGGATTCGAGTTCATCGAGTTCGCCGCACCCGACCCCGCCGCCTTGGGCCATCTGTTCCTCAGCATGGGGTTCACCGCCGTGGCCAAGCACCGCCACAAGAATGTGACGCTCTACCGTCAGGGCGAGGTGAACTTCATCATCAACGCGGAGTCGGACTCGTTTGCGCAGCGCTTCGCCCGCCTGCACGGACCCTCGATCTGCGCGATCGCCTTGCGCGTCAAGGACGCAGCATTCGCCTACCAGCGCGCGCTCGAACTGGGTGCCTGGGGCTTTGACAACAAAGCGGGCCCCATGGAACTCAACATCCCCGCCATCAAGGGCATCGGCGACTCGCTGATCTATTTCGTCGACCGCTGGCAAGGCAAGGGCGGCGCCAAGGCGGGCGCCATCGGCAACATCAGCATCTACGACGTCGATTTCGTGCCCCTGCTCGACGCCCAGGGCCAGCCCGTGGACCCCAATCCGGTCGGCCATGGCCTGACCTTCATCGACCACCTGACCCACAATGTCTTCCGCGGCCGTATGAAGGAATGGGCGGAGTTCTACGAACGCCTCTTCAATTTCCGCGAAGTGCGCTACTTCGACATCGAAGGCAAGCTGACCGGCTTGAAGTCCAAGGCCATGACCAGCCCCTGCGGCAAGATCCGCATTCCCATCAACGAAAGCAGCGACGACAAAAGCCAGATCGCCGAATACCTGGACCTCTACCACGGCGAAGGCATCCAGCACGTGGCGCTTTCCAGCGACGATATCTACGCGTCCGTACGCGGCATGAAAACGGCCGGCGTGGTGTTCCAGGACACCATAGACACCTACTACGACCTCGTGCCCAAGCGCCTGCCAGCCCACAACGAGGATCTGGCTGAGTTGCGCAAGTTGCGCATCCTGATCGACGGCGCCGCCCATGAAGGCGCGCCGCACGAGCTACTGCTGCAGATCTTCACCAAGGAAGTCATCGGCCCGATCTTCTTTGAGCTGATCCAGCGCAAGGGCAACGAGGGCTTCGGCGAAGGCAACTTCAAGGCCTTGTTCGAGAGCATCGAACTCGACCAGATCCGCCGTGGCGTGCTCAAGGCCGACGCCTGATCAAGCGACGCAGCAGACCAGACTGAAAGCGAGAAGCCAGGCCCCGGGCGCGCAAGCCCCGGGGCTTATTTTTTTCCACGCTGCTTCCGCAACTGGGTCAGGCCTGGGCGTCGTTGCCATCCAACACCTGCAACACGCAGACCGCCCGACAATCAGGCCATGCGGAAAGTCGCACCTTAGCGCGAAATCCGCGGATCTCCTCATACAGGCATGGAACAACACATCCTCGCATTCCTGCAGCAGGTCGAGCACGAGCGCGAGCGTCGGCAGAACACGCCGCAGCTGGCCCGCGCGGTCGACGCCGTAAAACGCTACCAGCAGCAACGTTTTCGCAAGACCTATGCCGATCTGCTGGCGGACCCACGCTATGCGGGGGCGGCCACCTTCTTCCTGAACGAGTTGTACGGTCCCGAAGACTTCAGCTTGCGAGACGCCCAGTTTGCGCGCGTCGTGCCTGCGCTGGTACGGCTGTTTCCGACGGAGGTGGTGCAGACGGTCGCTTTGCTCGCGCAACTGCACGCCCTATCGGAGCGGCTCGATTCACTCATGGGCGCCGCCCTTCAGTCGCAGAGACCAGACGCCGTCAGCTATGCACAGGCCTGGCGCCAAGTCGGTGAGTCCGCAGCACGCCGCCAGCAGATCGAACTGACGCTGAGCATCGGCGCCTCGCTGGACGCGCTGACCAGAAAATCCTTGCTGCGGCAGGCCCTGCGCCTGATGAGAGGCCCCGCCTATGCCGCCGGGCTCGGCGAGTTGCAGCGCTTTCTAGAGACGGGTTTTGATACCTTCAAGACCATGAAGGGTGCCAAGGACTTTCTGGACACCGTGCAAGGGCGCGAAACGCGGCTCGCGCATTTGTTGAGCGGAGAGCCTGGGCCAACCGAGCCCAGCCACGAATTGCTGGAGCAGCTACCCTGAAGCTGTTCGCCATCGTCGGCAACAGACGCATCTCCAACCCCCTGGACCTGGATGGCAACGCTGACCGGCAACACATGGCGCCGGCTTCAATGCCGATTGGTCAACAACCACTCACTGACCCGTTGGTAGTACGTGACCCCCTGATGGCTGAGGATCAAGGCGTAACGTTTCGCGATCCAACGAATCGGCTCGATCGTGCGACGGTCAACGACTCTGCCGGCCCGGTATCGCAAGGTCATATGCGGTGTTGAAGACGGTTGAGGCCGGAGTTCGACTCGCTTGAGCGCACCTTGCAGCAGCTTGCGCAGCCCTGCGATATCGGCATTGGAATTGCTCGTGCACAGCAGCACAAAGGCGTTGTTGCCTGGGAAGCTCATCGCCTGATCAAAGACAACGGGTATCGTCGGATACTGAATGCGCGCGACGGCAGCGCACGCCGCCTCCACCACGACTCGGGAGACCTGGCCCGGAAAATAGGCGAGCGCATGCAGGGTGATATGAAGGCGTCCAAGCGGAAGCGGAGAGCTGTCCAGTCCATACTGCCGAATCAGCGGCCATGCCGCATCTCCGATGCGCAGGGCATCAGGACCGTCAGGGAAGAGGGCCAGGAAGAGGTTGTAGCCGTGCACCGTGCCATGCCCGGGAGGGACAGCATCAAGCGGGAACGGACCCATGTCCGTCTCAAAGCCCGGCAAGCTCGGTTGCGAACCCATGGCGACCAGCAAGGCAGCTGCGACCTTGCAATTTTAGCGCGCAGCCTTGCCAACAGTACCCAGCACTTTTGCGGCAAGGCACCTGTCTCTGCCTCCGCGGCCCGGCGAGCAAGTCGACGTCGGGTGACTCAAAATAAAAAACCCCTGATTCTCTCGAACCAGGGGTTTTTAGGATATTAGCCTGACGATGACCTACTTTCACACGGGAATCCGCACTATCATCGGCGCTGAGTCATTTCACTGTCCTGTTCGGGATGGGAAGGAGTGGGACCAACTCGCTATGGTCATCAGGCTTAACTGGTTGGCTTGCTGCTTTGGGGCAGCAGGCCGAATGGGTTAACAATTTGCAGAGTATCGAATCAGCTTATTCTATTTTGATTGCGTCGCATGACTTCTATTGAAACACGACATAACTTGAATCCTCACCCTGACTGTCTCTGGATTTTATCCCAGTTGTCAAAGTTATAGGGTCAAGCCTCACGGGCAATTAGTACTGGTTAGCTTAACGCATTACTGCGCTTCCACACCCAGCCTATCAACGTCCTGGTCTCGAACGACCCTTCAGGGGGCTCTAGGCCCCGGCAAGACTCATCTTGAGACGAGTTTCCCGCTTAGATGCTTTCAGCGGTTATCTCTTCCGTACATAGCTACCCTGCGATGCCTCTGGCGAGACAACAGGTACACCAGCGGTACGTCCACTCCGGTCCTCTCGTACTAGGAGCAGGCTCTCTCAATCTTGCAACGCCCACGGAAGATAGGGACCAAACTGTCTCACGACGTTTTAAACCCAGCTCACGTACCTCTTTAAATGGCGAACAGCCAT
>JAFALA010000008.1 GCA_019234815.1 Burkholderiaceae bacterium
GCCTGGGCGCGGCTGTCGAGCACCTGGCCGGGGCCGGCGAGTAGGCTCAAGGAGATGGTGGTCTGGTCGAATTCGATGCCGGTGCCGTCGGTGCTCCAGGCTTCCAGCACCTGGTCCAGCGTGCGGGTGGTGCTGCGCGCAATCGACATGTAGATGGAGCTACCCTGGCGCGGCAGCGGGCGGCCGGGCTGCCAGCCGGTGCTTTCCCAGGCGCGGCGCTGGAAGGCGGTGCCATTGGCGTGGATGTCGAACACGTCGGCCAGCTGCGAGCTGAAGAACAGGCCGCGGCCGGTGTGCTGGTTGGGCTGGCTGGTCAACCGGCCCTTGCTGAGCTCCAGCATGGCGTGCTGGGCGTCGGCGATGTCGAAGGCCTCGCAGATCTTGTTGAACACGCCGCAGCCGTCGTCGGACACCAGCAGCTGCGCGTGCGTCGGCGTCTGGCGCAGCGAGACGGTCACGCTGCTGCCGCCGCTGTGGTCGATGGCGTTGTTCACCAGCTCGGTGAAGCCGTGCTGGATCATGCGCATCACATGCTTGGGCAGGTCGAAATTGGGCGCGAAGTCGCGCTGCCAGGGCAGGTCTTCCTGCAGGCCGTAGAGCGTGTAGCTGCGCACCACCTGGCGCAAGGCACCGGGGGCGTAGATGGGGCGCCGCGCCGTGCCTTCGCGCGTCAGCCATTGCGCATCCACCAGCTTGCGCAGCGCCGACATCACGGCGCGGTGGCTGGCGCCGGTGCGCTCTTCCACATGGGCGGCCAGATCCAGCGAGTGCTCGCGCGCGGCAGCCGAGATCCAGAGCGTCAGGTGGTCGAAGGAAAGGCGGGTCATGGGTACTCCGATGGGGCCGCATGGGCAGCCCAGAGCGAGACTATAGGCATGCCGCTCCTTGTGCAAGCGAGCTTTTGCCCGGGAGAAGGAAGCTGTAGACCCCTGCGCCGCTAGAATCCGGCTCAGTTACAGCGCGGTTACATGCTAGAAAGCGGGCCTGATGGAGGCCTGATCGAGGCCGAACAGGGGGCTCGCCGCGCCAGCACCTATTTCTTACTTTTTCGGAGACGAATCATGGCTCTCGTATCAATGCGCCAGCTGCTGGACCACGCCGCGGAAAACGGCTACGGTATCCCGGCCTTCAACGTGAACAACCTGGAGCAGGTGCAGGCCGTCATGGCCGCGGCCGACGAGGTCGGCGCGCCGGTCATCCTGCAGGCCAGCGCGGGTGCGCGCAAGTATGCCGGCGAGGCCTTCATCAAGCACCTGATCCAGGCGGCGGTCGAGTCCTTCCCCCACATCCCGCTGGTGATGCACCAGGACCACGGCCAGAACCCCGACGTCTGCCAAGGCGCCATCAACCTGGGCTTCAGCTCGGTGATGATGGACGGCAGCCTGGAAGCCGACGGCAAGACCATCGCCAGCTACGACTACAACGTCGACGTCACCCGCAAGGTCGTCGACATGGCCCACAAGCTGGGCGTGACGGTGGAAGGTGAGCTGGGCTGCCTGGGTTCGCTCGAAACCATGAAGGGCGACAAGGAAGACGGCCACGGCACCGACGCCACCATGACGCGCGATCAACTGCTGACCGACCCCGAGCAGGCCGCCGATTTCGTCAAGCGCACCCAGCTGGACGCGCTGGCCATCGCCATCGGCACCAGCCATGGCGCCTACAAGTTCACCCGCAAGCCCACCGGCGACATCCTGGCGATCGACCGCATCAAGCAGATCCACCAGCGCATCCCCAACACCCACCTGGTGATGCACGGCTCGTCCAGCGTGCCGCAGGACCTGCTGGCCGAGATCCGCAAGTACGGCGGCAACATGAAGGAGACCTACGGCGTGCCGGTCGAGGAAATCCAGAAGGCCATCCAGTTCGGCGTGCGCAAGGTCAACATCGACACCGACATCCGCCTGGCCATGACCGCCGCCGTGCGCAAGTTCCTGGCCGAGAACCCCGAGAAGTTCGACGCCCGCGAGTGGCTCAAGCCGGCGCGCGAGGCCGCCAAGGGCATCTGCAAGCAGCGCTACATCGAGTTCGGCTGCGAAGGCCAGGCCTCCAAGATCAAGGCGCGCAGCCTGGTCGACGTGGCGGGTGCCTATGCACGCGGCGAGTTGAATCAAGTGGTCCAGTGACGGTCCGGTGATGGAATGAGGAGCTGAAGACGGGGGAAAGCAGGTGAGGGCGCTGGTCTAAAATCCATCCTTTGCCGGCCTGCTGGCAGGCCGGCCCAGCTCACGGAACGCCCTCATGACCACCGCCTTGCACACCTCGTCCATCACCTCCTTGCCCTTGATCGCCAAGGGCAAGGTGCGCGAAAACTATGCCGTCGGCGACGACCGCATCCTGATGGTGGCGAGCGACCGCCTGAGCGCCTTCGACGTCATCATGGGCGAGCCGATTCCCGGCAAGGGCGCCTTGCTGACGCAGATGGCGCTGTTCTGGTTCGAAAAGCTCAAGGGCATCGTGCCCAATCACCTGACCGGCGAGGACCCGCTGTCGGTCGTCACCGAGGCTGAAAAGGCGCAGGTGCGCGAGCGCTCCATGCTGGTCAAGCGGCTCAAGCCCCTGCCCATCGAAGCGGTGGTGCGCGGCTACCTGGCCGGCAGCGGCTGGGCCGAATACCAGGCCAAGGGCGAGGTCTGCGGCGTCAAGCTGCCGGCGGGCCTGCAAAACGCCAGCAAGCTGCCAGAACCCATCTTCACGCCCGCTACCAAGGCCGAGATGGGCGACCACGACGAGAACATCAGCTTCGAGCGCATGGTCGAGATCGTCGGCCTGGACCTGGCGACCCGCGTGCGCGACGTCGCGATCCAGCTCTACCAGCGTGCCGCCGAGTTCGCGCTGACCAAGGGCATCATCATTGCCGACACCAAGTTCGAATTCGGCCTGGACGCCGACGGCACGCTGACGCTGATGGACGAGGTGCTGACGCCCGACTCCTCGCGCTACTGGCCGGTCGAGAGTTACCGGGTGGGTACGAATCCGCCCAGCTATGACAAGCAGTTCGTGCGCGACTGGCTGGAGCAGGCCGTGGTCGACGGCAAGCCCTGGGGCAAGGTGGCCCCGGCGCCGGCGCTGCCCGAAGAAGTGATCCGCAAGACCAGCGACAAGTACCAGGAAGCGCTGCAGCGCCTGACGCGCTGAAGCGCCTAGCTCCCGGTTTTCAGATCCAGCCCAGGCCGTAGCCGAACACGGCCAGCGCCGCTGCGATCAGGCCGGCCAGGCGGCCTACCACGGCGACCTTGCGCTTCACGGTCTTCATGTCGTGCACCCAGTAGCCGACCAGGAAGAAGGGCATGTAGCCGAGCAGCCAGATCAGCCAGGGGCTGCCGGCGTTCCAGCCTGGCCAGTCCCAGGTCAGCGCGCCGATGCGGTTGAGCCAGATCTCGACGATCACGCACAGCACCGAATTGGCGCCGGCCAGCACCCAGCGGTTGGGCAGGCCCAGGATCTTCTGCCGGGTATCGGCGGGCAGGGTGCGCATCGCAAACAGGCCCATCAGCGCGAACATGAAGGTGATTTCGATGTTCAGCCCGATCAGCAGCACCAGCGCCGAACTCCCCGGCGTGGCCCAGATCGGCGCGTAGCCCGAGAAGTGGAACACCAGGCCGTTGACGATCTCGTTGAACCAGTCCATCAGCCAGAACGCCGCTGCGCCAAGCACCACGCTCCAGCGCTTCTCGGCGATCTGCTCGCCGAAGGCCTGGATCACCACCAGCAGGAAGGGGATGACATACCACTGGAAATGCGAGGTATCGCGCAGCAGCGACTGGGCCTGGGCGGCGGCGGCAGTGATCATGCGGGAGGTCCTTTACATGTTTGGAGACTCATTGAGGTCCGCGCATGTTAGGGAGCCGTGCATCCCATGCCACTGACTTTGGAGGCCAAGTTCTAGAGGCCCCAGTCTTAGAACAGCGCCATGCTGAGCTTGCGGCGGTATTGATCGAGCAGCGGATCGCTGGGCGCTACCGCCTTGGGCGCCGCCAGTTGCAAGCCGCCTCTTTGTTCGCCCGCCACCGGGCCGGCCTTGGGCGCCGGCTTGGTCATGATCTCGAGGATGGCGACATAGGTCTTGCGCGCGGCCTCGTTGTTCCAGGTCTTGTCGCGCATGATGATTTCCAGCAGCTCGTCCATCGCGCCGGTGAAGTCGTGCGCGGCGAAGCGCGCCTGCGCCAGGGCGAAGCGGGCGTCGAAGTCACGCCGGTTGGCAGCGATGGCCGCTTGCAAGGCCGCGACGTCCAGGCCAGCGGCGGCGCGCTCGGACGCCATCAGCCAATGGCCCAGCGCGGCAAAGCGCGGGTGCGGGATGATGGTGTCGGCGGCCTTGTCGGCAACGGCCGAGAACGCGGCCAGCGCGTCGTCGAGTCGGCCGGCTTCCAGTAGGGCCTTGACCAGGTCGAAGCGCACGGTTTCGTTGTTCGGGTCGGCACTCAGGGCGGCGTGCAGCTTGGTGATGGCCTGGTCGGCATCGCCGTCGGCGAGCAGCGCCTCGGCTTCGGCCAGGTCTTCCTCGGCTTCCAGCGCCTCGGGTCCGGGCACGTGGCGGTCGAGGAACTCGCGGATCTGCGCTTCAGGCAGGGCGCCGACAAAGCCGTCCACAGGCTGGCCGCCGGCAAACATCACGCAGAATGGGATGCTGCGCACGCCGAAGGCCTGGCTCAGCTGGCTGGCGATCTCGGGCTGCTCGTCGCTGTTGAGCTTGGCCAGCTTGAAGCGGCCGGCATACGCCACTTCCAGCTTTTCCAGCACCGGACCCAGGCTTTTGCAGGGGCCGCACCAGGGGGCCCAGATGTCCAGCAGCACGGGCTGCTGCGTGGAGGCTTGCAGCAGGTCGGTCTCGAAATTCTGAATGGTGATGTCGGTCATGGGCGGGTGATTTTTGATTGTTCGTGGTTTCAGCGCCGGCCCCTCTACAATTCGGGGTTTTCCAGCATATTTTCCAACACATATGGAGCGAGCTTTGAACAGCGCTTCTCCCTTGGTCGGTGTGGTGATGGGCTCCAGCAGCGACTGGGACACCCTCAAGCACGCAGCCGACATTCTCTCTGAGTTCGGAGTTCCTTTCGAGGCCCGCGTGGTTTCGGCTCACCGCATGCCCGACGACATGTTTGCCTACGCGGAAGGCGCGCAGGGCCGGGGCTTGCGCGCCATCATCGCCGGCGCCGGCGGCGCCGCGCACCTGCCGGGCATGCTGGCTTCCAAGACTCTGGTGCCGGTGCTGGGCGTGCCGGTGGCGAGCCGCCATCTGCAGGGCGTCGATTCGCTGCATTCCATCGTGCAGATGCCCAAGGGCATTCCCGTGGCCACCTTCGCCATCGGCACGGCGGGGGCGGGCAATTCCGCGCTGTTCGCCGTCGCCATGCTGGCGCATGAAGACGCCGCGTTGCGCGAGAAGCTGGCAGCTTTCCGCGTTCGCCAGACCGAGGCGGCGCGCGCCATGAGCAAGGACCTGATCTGATGCCTGTGCTGCAACCAGGAAGCGCCACCTTGGGCGTGTTGGGCGGCGGCCAGCTGGGCCGCATGTTCGTGCACGCCGCGCAGACGCTGGGCTTTCGCACCGTGGTGCTGGACCCGGACGCCGAAAGCCCCGCCGGCCTGGTCGCTCACGAACACCTCAAGGCCGACTATCTGGATGCCCAGGCGCTGGACGCCTTGAGCGAGCGCTGCGACGCCATCACCACCGAATTCGAGAACGTGCCGGCGCAGGCGCTCAACGCCTTGGCGCGCCGCCGCGTGGTGGCGCCCAGCGGTGCCGCCGTGGCGGTCTGCCAGGACCGCGCCGACGAGAAGGCGCATTTCCGTGCCAGCGGCGTCGAATGCGCTCCGCATGCGCTGATCCGCGGCGCGGCCGACTTGGCCGCTGTGGACGAAGCGCTGCTGCCCGGCATCCTCAAGACCGCCCGCATGGGCTACGACGGCAAGGGCCAGGTGCGCGTGCGCAGCCGCGTCGAGCTCGACGCTGCCTGGCAAGCGCTCAAGAACGTGCCCTGCGTGCTGGAGCAGATGCTGCCGCTGGCTCTGGAGCTCAGCGTGATCGTGGCGCGCGGCGCCGACGGCCAGATCGTGCAGTTCCCCGTGCAGCAGAACCTGCACCGCGACGGCATCCTGGCGGTGACGCAAGTGCCAGCGCCCGCGGTGAGCGACGCCTTGCGCGCCCAGGCGGCCGAATCGGCGGCCCGCATCGCCGCCAGCCTGGCCTATGTGGGCGTGCTGTGCGTGGAGTTCTTCGTGCTGCAGGACGGCCGATTGGTCGTTAACGAGATGGCGCCGCGTCCGCACAACTCGGGCCACTACACGCTCGACGCCTGCGACTTGTCGCAGTTCGACCTGCAGGTGCGCGCCATGGCGGGCCTGCCGCTGGTGGCGCCGCGCCTGCACTCGCCCACCTTGATGCTGAATCTGCTCGGCGATCTCTGGTTCGACGCGCAGGGCCGGGAGCGCACGCCGCCCTGGGACCAGGTGCTGGCGCTGCCCGGCACCCATTTGCACCTGTACGGCAAGACCAATCCGCGTGCGGGCCGCAAGATGGGGCACCTGAACATCACGGCTGCCGATGCGCAGCAGGCCGATCAGGTGGCGCGCCAGGCGGCAAGCCTGCTGGGCCTGCCCCGCGATTGGTGAGACCGGCTTCCGATGCTGCTCAACGGACATGACGCCCAGGCGCTCCAGCAGGCCGCACAGGCGCTGGCGCAAGGCGAGCTCGTCGCGATGCCGACCGAGACCGTCTACGGCCTGGCCGCGCGTGCCGACGACGACGCTGCAGTGGCCAAGATCTTTGCCGCCAAGGGCCGGCCGGCCGATCACCCCCTGATCGTCCATGTGCTGGATGCCGCCGATGCCGCCTGCTTTGCCGCCGAGCTGCCACAGACGGCACGCGCGCTGATGCAGGCCTTCTGGCCCGGTCCCCTGACGGTGATCGTGCCGCGTGCGCCCGGCGTTGCCGAGGCCGCCGCCGGCGGCCAGGCCACGGTGGGCCTGCGCAGTCCGGCGCACCCGGTGGCGCGCCAGCTGCTGGCCGCGGCCCATGCCCTGGGCGTGCGCGGCGTGGCGGCGCCCAGCGCCAACCGCTTCGGCCGCGTCAGCCCGACGCAGGCGCGCCATGTGCAGGATGAATTCGGCGACGCGCTGCGGGTGCTGGATGGGGGCGACTGCCATGTGGGCATCGAATCGGCCATCGTCGACTGCAGCCGCGAGTTTCCGGTGCTGCTCAGACCGGGTGTGCTGACCGCGGCACAGCTGGAGGCGGTGCTCGGCCAGCCATTGCGCGAACGCGATGCTGCCGCGCCCAAGGCATCCGGCACGCTGGAGGCGCATTACGCGCCCACGGCGACGGTGCGCCTGAAGTCCGCGGAACAAATCTTTGCCGCCCTCGCCAGCTTCACCGGCGGGTGGCCTGCCGGGCTGGCGGTATATTCCCGGTCTGTCCCTGCGCAGCAGACGGCGCCAACAGCGTTTTGGCGGGCCATGCCCACCGACGCGCTGGCCGCTGCGCAAGAGTTGTTCACTGTGCTTCGCGAGCTGGATGCAGCCGGGGTTCGCGAAATCTGGGTTGAAACACCGCCGCCGGATTCGGCATGGGCGGGGGTGCTAGACCGGCTGTCCCGGGCGGCGGCGGCTTTCGAGCCCTGAGCCTGGGTTGCATTGTCCTGGAGAATTCATGAAGCGTTTCAAGCAAGCTGCGCGCCACGGCGTCGGTGCACTGATGAGTGTGCTGGTACTCGGTGCGAGCCTCGCCGGTTGTGGTGGTGGTGGCTCCCAGATTCAGCCTTTCGTGCCGACCGGCATCATCGCGTTCGGCGACGAGACCAGCGTGATCACCGCCCAAGGCAACAAATATTCCGAGAACGCCGTCTCGGCCACCAGCACGGCCCTGGTGTGCCAGAACAACCCGATCTGGACCCAGATCGTCGCCACGCGCTTCGGCCTGACGTTTTCGGAGTGCAACCCGAACAACCTGGCGGTGCCGCAAGGCCAGAGCTTCGCGCAGCCCGGCGCCACGGTGGCGGATTTCCAGCACCAGCTCGACGTGTATTTCTCCACCAACGCCTTTTCGGGCACGACGCTGGTGACGGTGCTGGTGGGCGCCAACGACATCCTGGCCTTGTATCGCCAGTTTCCGAACCTGACCGTGAGCTCGCTGGAGGCCGCCGCCACGACGGCCGGCGCCAACCTGGCGACGCAGGTCAACCGCGCGGCCACCGCAGGCGCCAAGGTGATCATTTCGACCGTGCCCGATCAGGGCCTGACGCCGTTTGCCATCTCCGAGACCTTGGTGCGCACCGACTACAACCGCGGCCAGCTCCTGACGCAACTGACGACGGCCTTCAATTCAGGCCTGCGCCTGAACTTGATCAACGACGGCCACATGATCGGCCTGGTGCTGGCCGATGAAATGCTGGACAGCGCCGTCAAGTATCCGTCCGCCTATGGGTTCAAGGATGTGATCGACCCGGCCTGCCTGAGCACCGTGGCCTTGCCCAATTGCAGCGACTCCACCCTGGTGGCCGGCGCCACCAGTTCGACCTGGCTGTGGGCCGACAACCTGCATTTCGGTGCCGGTGGCCACAGGCAGCTGGGCAATTTGGCGCAGGCGCGGGCGACCAACAATCCGTTCTGATGTCGTTTTGAGCTGAACCCTGCATCAACAAAGCCCTGGCGTCGCAAGACGGCGGGGCTTTTTTCTTGGTGTGCGAGGACTGGGGTCAGGCTGCCCGCTCGGTTCTCTCCGCATCGGCCAGCAATTGCGTGCTCGACAGGTACTGCTGCCTGAACTGCTCGAACGGCAGGGTGTCGGCGCGTTCGATCCGTGTCTGTTCGAGCAGCGATTCGTGCGCGGCCTGCTCGAATTGACGCAGCCAGCCAGGGTTGGGCTCCAGCGCCAGCAGGTGCTCGCGCGTCTTCAGGGACTGCGCACGCGTGAACTGGATGTGCGAGTTCGAATAGGTCGAGCCCATGGCTTGCAGCACGCGGGCCGAGGGCAGTTCGTCGGGCGTGCTCAGGCGGGCCTGCGCGCCATGCCAGGCCTCGCGGTACAGCGAGCCGCCCAGTTTGGCATCGAGGTGTGCGGCAATTGCTTCGAATTCGGCGATCAGCTCGCGGCTCCAGTCCATCAGCGACACGGCCTGGCCGCGACGCTGCAGCATCAGTCCGGGTTCGCGGCCGCGCGAGGCTGTCAGTTGCTGGTTGGTGGCCAGGGCGGCGATTTCCTCGGGCGTGTCTGGCGGGCTGTCGCTGAACAGGCAGTGCAGCAGGAAGATGTCGATGAAGCGCATGGTGCCGGCGGCAATGCCGACAGGCTCGAAGGGGTCGAGGTCCATGCAGCGCACTTCTACGTACTCGACGCCGCGCTGGCGCAGCGCATGCAGGGGCCGCTCGCCGCTGCGGATCACGCGCTTGGGGCGGATCGTGCCGTAGAACTCGTTCTCGATCTGCAGCAGGCTGGTGGAGAGCTGGTTGTACTCGCCGCCCAGGTTCATGACGCCTATGCGTTCGTAGGGCGGGTAGGGCTGGGTCAGCGCATCCTCCAGCGAGCTCGCATAGCCTTCCAGGCCGTTGTAGCTGACGGCCAGCGAGGACTGTGCATCGCTCTGGTAGCCCAGCCGGCCCATGCGCAGCGAGGTGGCGTGGGGCAGGTAGAGCGAGTCGCAGGGGCTGCGCTGGGGCGCCTGGCTTTCCTGCAGCCCATGGTCGCCGCGTCCGGCGACGAAATCGGCGCTCAGGGCCGGCGAGGCGCCGAACAGCAGCAGCAGCAGGAAGGAGTGGCGGCGGAAATTGCGGATCAGGCTGAAATATCCGTCGCTGCCGACGCCGGGCAGCGACCAGTTGTAGTGGATGCCCGAAATGGTCTGCATGCGCCGGCCGTAGCGGTGTCCCAGTCCCATGCGGTAGACGCTCTTGGCGCGGCCGATGTTGGAGCTGCCGTACATGCCCAGCGGAATGGTTTCGTCGGGCGGCAGCACGCAGGGCATGCTGGACGTCCACATCATTTCCTTGCCGAGGCTGCGCTGCACGGCCAGGTGGATGTCGGTCAGTTCGCCCAGGCAGGCGTCGGCGTCATGGTGCACGCCGGTGATCAGCTCCAGCTGCGATTCGCTGAAGTCCGTGGTGACGTGCGGGTGCGTCAGCGCCGATCCCAGGGCCTTGGGATGCGGCGTCAGGGCCAGCGTGCCGTCCGCATTGGCGCGCAGGCTTTCCTTCTCGACACCCCGCAGCATGCCGCGCAGGCGGTCCGAGTCGAGCGTTTCGAGTCGCTGCTGCCAAGTGTTCAATGTGTGCTCCCGTTCTGTTACAGGGCGGCGAAGTTAACAGAAGTACAAGAAAGCTGCTTGAACCTTGTGCAGCAGGGGTTGAAACGATGTGCTAAGCCGTTTTTCGCATATCACTCGCGCGTCTTGAGGCCCAGCGCCCGCCAGCCCTCCAGGCCGAGCTTCTCCAGCGTGGCGATGTTGGCCTCATAAATGGCGTCGGTGTCGGCCATGCTGTCCATGGCGCGCTCGATGCTGGTTTCGCGCAGCAGGTGCAGCGTGGGATAGGGCGAGCGGTTGCTGAAGTTGCCGATTTCGTCGATGTCCGTGCCGGCAAACTGGTAGTCGGGGTGGAAGCTGGCGACCTGCAGCATGCCGTCGAGCTTCAGGTCTTCGATCAGTGCGTCGGCGGCGCCGAGGAAGTCGTTGAAGTCGAGGAAGTCGGTCAGCACCCCGGGGTGGATCAGCAGGGTGGTCTCGATTTCGTCAGGGTCGCTGCGCTGCAGCAGCAGCAACTCGCGCGCCAGCGTCTTGAGCAGTTCCTCGGGTGTCCGGGCGTCGCTGACGACGTAGCGCATGCGCCGGTTCACATGCACGCTCTTGGCGAATGGGCACAGATTCAGGCCGATGACGGCTTTTTCGACCCAGTACTGCGTTTCCTGCTGGATTTTCTCGACATCCAGCGGTGCTTGAGCTGCGATCATCAACGCCGCTCCTGGGGACGAGGGGTGTTGAGCCAGGCTTCCGCCATGCGCACCCACATCGTGCCGCCCACAGGAATCAGGGCGTCGTTGAAGTCGTAGCTGGGGTTGTGCAGCATGCAGGGCCCCATGCCATGGCCGCCCTCGCGGTGCTCGCCATCGCCGTTGCCGATCAGGAAATAGCAGCCGGGGATTTTCTGCAGGTAGAAGCTGAAGTCTTCCGCGCCCATGGTCGGCTCGAACTCGTGCACGCGGGCCGGGCCGGCCAGTTCCTCCAGCACCGAGCGGACGAAATGGGTTTCGTGGCGGTGGTTGACCGTGGGCGGGTAATTGCGCTCGAACTCGAACTCGCAGATGCATTCGAAGGCCTGTGCCGTGGCCGTGGCGACCTGGCGCATGCGTTTCTCGACCAGGTCCAGCACCTCGGTCGTGAAGGTCCGCACCGTGCCCTGGATCTCGCAGGCGTCGGGCACCACGTTGGTGGCCTCGCCGGTGTGGATCATGGTGACCGAGATCACCGCCGTGTCGATGGGGCGCTTGTTGCGGGTGATGATGGTCTGGAAGGCCTGCACCATCTGGCACGCGATCGGCACCGGGTCGATCGACAGGTGCGGCAGCGCGGCGTGGGAGCCGCGTCCGCGGATCGTGATGAAGAATTCGTTGCTCGACGCCATGCAGGGCCCGGGGCAGACGGCGAACTGGCCGGTCGAGAATCCAGGCCAGTTGTGCATGCCGAACACCGCGTCCATCGGGAATTCGTCGAACAGGCCTTCCTTGATCATCTCGCGCGCGCCGCCGCCGCCTTCCTCGGCGGGCTGGAACAGCAGGTAGACCACGCCGTCGAAATCGCGATGGCGCGCCAGGTGCTGCGCGGCGGCCAGCAGCATCGCGGTGTGGCCGTCGTGGCCGCAGGCGTGCATCCGACCCGGGTGCTTGCTGGCGTGCGCGAAGGTGTTCGCCTCGGACATCGGCAGCGCGTCCATGTCGGCGCGCAGCCCGATCGCGCCGCCGGCGCGCCCGCGCCGGCCCTCGACGATGCCGACGACCGCGGTTTTCGCCAGGCCGCGCCGGATCGGGATGCCCCATTCGGTCAGCTTGGCGGCGACCAGGTCGCTGACGTATTGCTCCTGGAAGCACAGTTCCGGGTGGGCGTGGATGTCGCGCCGCAGCGCGGCGATGGTCGCCGCGTCGGCGAGCAGGGATTCGATCAGGTTCATCTCGGGCTCCGCCAAGGTGGCTGCCATCTTATGCCGCCGCGTCCGGCGCCGCAGCGGGGCCGTCCCGGAGGCGCCAGGCTGCTGCATCGCAGCGCGGCCCGGCGGCTTGTGACATCATCCGCGCCATGTCCGCTGCCGCTCCTGTTTCCGTTGCGCCGGGACCGCGTGTCGTCCACGCCGCGTGCCCGCATGACTGCCCCGACACCTGCGCGATCCAGGTCACGGTCGAGAACGACCGCGTGATCCGCCTGCACGGCGATCCCGACCACCCGCCGACCAGCGGCGCGCTGTGCACCAAGGTATCGCGTTACGCCGAGCGCACCGAGCACCCGGATCGCGTGCTGACACCCCTACGCCGCGTCGGCCCCAAGGGCGAAGGGCGTTTCGAGCCGGTCTCGTGGGACGAGGCGCTGGCCGACATCGCCGCCCGCCTGGGCGAGATCGCCGCGCGCGCGCCGCAGGCCATCATGCCCTACAGCTATGCCGGCACGATGGGCCTGGTGCAGGGCGAGGCGATGGCGGCACGGTTCTTCCACCGCCTCGGCGCCTCGCGCCTGAACCGCACGATCTGCTCCAAGGCCGGCGGCGACGCGCTGGCGCTCACCTACGGCGGCAAGGTCGGAATGCACCTCGAGCACTATGCCGAGAGCAAGCTGATCGTCATCTGGGGCAGCAATTCGATCGCGTCCAACCTGCATTTCTGGCCGCTGGCGCTGGCCGCCAAGCGCGCCGGTGCGACGCTGGTGGCGATCGATCCGCGCCGCACCGAGACGGCCGACAAGTGCCACCACCACCTGGCGCTGCTGCCCGGGACTGACGGCGCGCTGGCGCTGGGGGTGATGCACGAGCTGATCGTGAACGACTGGCTGGACCACGACTACATCGAGCGCCACGTCGACGGCTGGCCGGGCTTGCGCGAGCGCGCGCTGCAATGGCCGCCCGAGCGCGCGGCGCGGGAGTGCGGGCTCGAGGCCGACCAGGTCCGCGATTTCGCCCGGCTGTACGGCACGACGCGGCCGGCGGCGATTCGCCTGAACTACGGCATGCAGCGCGT
>JAFALA010000021.1 GCA_019234815.1 Burkholderiaceae bacterium
ATGCGGCAGCCCGGGAAGATTTCCTCGAACTTGTAGCCCTGCAGCTGGTCGTAGCAGGTGCCGCAGGACACCACCACGGTCTTGATGTCGAGGTAGTTCAAGGTATTGGCCACGCGATGGAACAGCACCCGGTTGTCTGTGATGATCTTCTCGGCCTTGTCGAACTGCCCCGAACCGCGCTGCGGATAGCCGCAGCAGAGGTAGCCGGGCGGCAGCACGGTCTGCACGCCGGCATGCCAGAGCATGGCCTGCGTGGCCAGGCCCACCTGCGAGAACAGGCGCTCCGACCCGCAGCCGGGAAAATAAAACACGGCCTCGCTCTCGGCGCTGGTGCGGCTCGCGTCGCGGATGATGGGGACGTAGTTCTTGTCCTCGATGTCCAAGAGCGCGCGCGCCGTCTTCTTGGGCAGGCCGCCAGGCAGCTTCTTGTTGATGAAGTGGATCACCTGCTCCTTGACGGGCGCCGGGCCCAGCGTGGCATGCGGCGCCGCCGTCTGCCTACGGGCAAAGGTCTTGAGCAGGTCGTTGGCCAGGCGCTGCGCCTTGAAGCCGACGCCGATCATGGCCGACCGGGCCATCTTGATGGTCTCGGGATTGGTGGCGTTGAGCATGAACATGGCCGCGGCATTGCCGGGCCTGAAGCTCTTCTGCCCCATCTTGCGCAGCAGGTTGCGCATGTTCATGGTCACGTCGCCGAAGTCGATCTTGACCGGGCACGGCGTGGCGCATTTGTGGCAGACCGTGCAATGGTCGGCCACGTCCTCGAACTCCTCCCAGTGCTTGATCGACACGCCGCGGCGCGTCTGCTCTTCATACAGGAAGGCCTCCACCAGCAAGGAGGTAGCGAGGATCTTGTTGCGCGGCGAGTACAGCAGATTGGCGCGCGGCACATGGGTGGCACAGACCGGCTTGCATTTGCCGCAGCGCAGGCAGTCCTTGACCGAATCGGCGATGGCGCCGATGTCGCTCTGCTGCATGATCAGCGATTCGTGCCCCATCAGCCCGAAGCTGGGCGTGTAGGCGTTGCTCAGGTCGGTGAAGGTCGGCCAGTCGGCCTGCGTCGAGCTTCCCGGGCGCAAAAGCTTGCCTTTGTTGAAGCGGCCCTCGGGGTCTATGCGTTGCTTGTAGGCCTCGAATTCGGCCAGCTCCGCGTCGGTCAGGAACTCCAGCTTGGTGATGCCGATGCCGTGCTCGCCGGAGATCACGCCGTCCAGGCTGCGCGCCAGGGTCATGATGCGGGCCACGGCCTCGTGGGCCGTCTGCAGCATCTCGTAGTTGTCGGAGTTGACCGGGATGTTGGTGTGCACGTTGCCGTCGCCGGCATGCATGTGCAGCGCCACCCAGACGCGTCCGCGCAGGACCTCTTGATGCAGGCGCTGACATTCGGCCAGCACCGGCGCGAAGGCGCTGCCGCTGAAGACGGCCTGCAGCGGCTTGAGGATCTGGCGCTTCCACGAGGCGCGCAGCGAATAGTCCTGCAACTGCTCGAAGAAGCTGCGCTCGGGGCGCCCTTCCGCGTCGCGATGCTGGTCGCGCGGCGCATCGAGCTCGTCCTTCCATTGCTGCCACAGCGCGCCGACTTCGCTGACCAGGCCGAGCGCCTGCTGCACACGGTCTTCCAGCAGCTCGGCGCTGGGAATCTCGTTGGCGTCGTCGATCTTGCCCAGCGGCAGGCTGCCCTGGCTGAAGAAGGCTTTCAAGGCGTCGACCAGCGCCAGCTTGTTGCGCAGGCTCAGCTCGATGTTGATGCGCTCGATGCCCAGGGTGTACTCGCCCATGCGCGGCAGCGGGATCACCACGTCCTCGTTCACCTTGAAGGCGTTGGTGTGCTTGGAGATGGCCGCCGTGCGCTTGCGGTCGAGCCAGAACTTCTTGCGCGCATCGGCCGACACGGCCACGAAACCCTCGCCGCTGCGGCCGTTGGCCAGGCGCACGACCTCGGAGGTGGCCAGGGCCACGGCGTTCTCGTCGTCGCCGACGATGTCGCCCACCAGCACCATCTTGGGCAGGCCGCCGCGCTTGCTCTTGGTGGCATAGCCGACGGCCTTGAGGTAGCGGTCGTCCAGGTGTTCCAGGCCGGCCAGGATGGCGCCATTGGGCTTCTTGGCCTCGGCGAACATGAAGTCCTTGATGTCGACGATGGACGGCACGCAGTCCTTGGGGTTGCCGAAGAACTCCAGGCAGACTGTGCGCACATGCCTGGGCATGCGGTGCACCACCCAGCGCGCGCTGGTGATCAGGCCGTCGCAGCCTTCCTTTTGCACGCCGGGCAGGCCGGCGAGGAACTTGTCGGTCACGTCCTTGCCCAGCCCTTCCTTGCGGAAGCTGCGGCCCGGGATGTCCAGGCGCTCGGTGCGCTCGAGCTTCTTGCCCGATGCGTCGAAGTGGCGCAGCTCGAAGCTCGCCACGTCCACGTCGTGGATCTTGCCCAGGTTGTGGTTCAGGCGCACCACTTCCAGCCACTTGGCTTCAGGCGTGACCATGCGCCAGGACGCCAGGTTGTCCAGCGCGGTGCCCCACAGCACGGCCTTCTTGCCGCCCGCGTTCATGGCGATGTTGCCGCCCACGCAGGACGCCTCGGCCGAAGTCGGGTCGACGGCGAACACGAAGCCGTGCGCCTCGGCCAGGTCGGAGACCCGCTGCGTCACGACGCCGGCCTCGCTGAAGATGGTCGCCACGGGACGATCCAGCCCGGGCAGCTGCAGCATTTCCACGCCGCGCAGCGCTTCGAGCTTTTCGGTGTTGATGACGGCGCTGTTCCACACCAGCGGCACCGCGCCGCCGGTATAGCCCGTGCCACCGCCGCGCGGGATGATGGTCAGGCCCAGCTCGACACAGCTCTTGACCAGATGCGCCATCTCGGCTTCGCTGTCCGGTGTCAGCACCACGAACGGATATTCGACGCGCCAGTCGGTCGCATCGGTCACATGCGACACGCGCGAGAGGCCATCGAACTTGATGTTGTCGCGGGCCGTGTGGCGTGCCAGCGTCCGGGTCGCGCGCCGGCGCAGCTCGGCCACTGCATCGAACTGCGCGGCAAAGCGCTGCACGGCCGCCTGCGCCAGCTGCAGCAGCTCGCCGACATGGGCGTCGCGCTGCGGGTCGGCCTGGGCATCGCGGCGTCGCTCGACTTCACGCAGGCGGTGGTGCAAGGCCTCGATCAGCAAGGCCCGGCGCTTGGGCGTGTCGAGCAGATCGTCCTGCAGATAAGGGTTGCGCTGCACCACCCAGATGTCGCCCAGCACCTCGTACAGCATGCGGGCCGAGCGGCCGGTGCGGCGTTCTTCACGCAGCTGGTTCAACAACTCCCAGGCACGCGCGCCCAGGATGCGGATCACGATCTCACGGTCAGAGAACGAGGTGTAGTTGTAGGGAATCTCACGCAGGCGCTGCGCTTCACGGCCTGGCGAAGCGGCGTCGGGCAACAAGGACGGGATGGGCTGAGGCATCAGCGGATGCGGTGCATTCATGGCGTCCGGGCGACAAAGCACCCTGGTTTGGCCGCGCGAAGCCGAGTCAGGCTGCGGCGCGGCAAGGCTGTAAATTCTGCGAGGACGCCAATGGGCGGATAACCCATCGAGCCAGGCCGCCCTGGGGCGCTGGCGATCGGCCGCGTGCCCTGGTGAGCGACCCGAGAAACAGAACCCGGGCGATGGGCACGCTCCTGCAGGCGTCGACCCGCGATCGTACCGCAGCGCAGCATGGAAACTGAGCTTCCAGCGTGATTGCCCCTGCCCGGACGCGGCCCTCTTTGCCCGCCACGCAGCCGCTATCGCCTCTATGATCGGCCGGCATCAGGAGTCCGTCATGCCCATGTCCGCAGATCCCAGCACCCGCGCCGTGCGCGTTGCCCCCCCATCCGGGCCTGACGACTGGCCCATGCCGCTGTGGATCGCGCACCGCGGCGCCGGCAAGCTGGCGCCGGAAAACACTCTGGCCGCGTTCCGCCTGGGCGCACAATTCGGTTTTCGGGCCTTCGAATGCGATGTGAAGCTGTCTGCCGACGGCGAATGCTTCCTGATGCACGACGACACGCTGGACCGCTGCACCAGCGGCAGCGGCAATCCTGCCTTGCAGACCTGGTCCGCCTTGAGCCAGCTCGACGCCGGCGCCTGGCACAGCCGCCTCTTCGCCGGCGAACCCCTGGCCCACCTGGGCGCGGTGGCCCGTTTCGTGATCCGCAACAAGCTGGCGCTGAACCTTGAGATCAAGCCCACGCCCGGCACCGAAACCCTCACCGGCCAGACCGTGGCGCAGCAGGTACGCCGGCTGTGGGCCGGGGTCGAACGCAAGCCGCTCTTGAGCTCTTTCAAACCCGAAGCCCTGGCCGCCGCCCGCGAGGCCGCTCCGGAATTGCCGCGCGCGCTGCTGGTCGACCAGGCCCGCCAAAGCTGGCTGGCCGAGGCGCGCGAGCTGGGCTGCATCGGCGTGATCACGCACTACAGCCTGATGGACGCAGGTGCCGTGCAGCAGATCCACGCTTTGGGCATGCGTGCCGCGGTTTATACCGCCAATGACGAAGCCGTCGTCCACTGGCTGCTCGCCAACGGCGTGGACGGCGTCATCACTGACGCGGTGGACCGGTTTTCACC
>JAFALA010000023.1 GCA_019234815.1 Burkholderiaceae bacterium
CGGATCGGCCATCACCTTTTCCCAGGCGGCATCGCGCGCCTGGCGCGAGGGCCAGGTGATCCACGAGAAGACGACCGTCTCGTCCGGCTTGCACTGAACGGCCATCGGGAAGGAGGTCAGCTTGCCTTCCGGCACGTCGTCTCCCCAACAGTCGGTCACGCTGATCGCGCCGTACTCTTTGAACAGCTTGCCCATCGTCTGCGCGTGGTCCAGGAAGTCCGCCCGCTTGGCGGTCGGGACGGAAGCGACGAATCCATCGACGTAGGTCATTGCAACTCCCCGGTGGACTTTGAGAGGCAGGCAACGCTCCCGGTCGGTTTCGTTGACGAGCAGCGCGAGCGTTGAGCGGCTAGCGCAGCCATCTGAAACCGGACCTTGGCGAACTTCCGCTTCTGGCCGGCACAGACCTCACTGCGCCGGCTTCCTAAAGCGAAACACGAAGCGATCTGTCTTGCCGCGAATGGCTGGATCGAACACCTTCAAGGTGTGATCGTCCTCCGGATTGGCCAGCACCTTGATCTCGCCATCGAAGACGAAGCCGGCCTTCTCGACTTCGGCCCTCACCTCTTCAGGGTCGATGCGGTGCAGGTCTTCGGTGTTCTTCAGCTTCGACCCGGCCGCGGCAGCGTGGTCGCCAACGAGGTAGTACCCGCCGGGTTTCAGCATATTGAAGACGGCCAGGTTGAACGCACCCACGTCAGCGCCTTTCATGAAGCTATCGTGGAAGTCGTGATAGTTCTCGAAGGTCCAGACGACATCGATGGTGCTGTCGACCGAGGGCGGCCGTTGCTGCGCCAGCGGGAGCGAAGTCTCCTCGACATTGCCGTGGCCAGCTTCCAAGGTGATGGCTTTTGCCAGCGCGACAGGATCGGACTTGAGCCCGGCCAGTTCGGCCGGAACATACGCGTAGACCTTGCCTTTCGGCCCCACGATCGTGGAGAAGATTCGCGTCCAGTAGCCGCGCCCCGGCACGACGTCGACCACGGCATCGCCCGCCTTCACCTTCGAGAATGCGAGCAACTCGGCGGGGTGGCGCAACTCGTCTTGCCGGGTGTCCGTTTCCGGCCGCGTCTGATCACTGATCGCGGCAGCGATCGTGGACGGTTGCGCCTGGGCCATGGTCTGGGCGGGCAGCAGCGCCCCGACAGTTGCCAAAGCAAGAATGAAATGTTTCATATGCCCGCTCCTTGGTTGAGTGACGCGGTATCGCGGCCCGAATGGCCCGTTGGCGCCACGCATGGTAGCTGCGCAGGTGCTTTCTTTGCTGACAGTTGACGGCACGCGCCGCGCGTGGCGGGTCGACTCTTTCTACTTGGAGGCCGGCTTGTAGTTCCGCAGCACATACGGCGCACCCAGCACCACGGGCTGACCCAGTTGCCCCAGCTGCAAGGCCAGATTGACCGTGCCGCCGGCATAGCTTTCTGGTGCGATGCCGGCGATCGCGACGACCTCCATCTTCGAGCTCAGAGTGACCGAACCCGCCACCACGCTGGTGTAGGGCGCGGCGCCCAGTTGCAGCAGGACCGGGACGGCCGCCTTCGCCTTGGGGTCATCGGAATCGAGGCGCGCCCAGACAAGGGCACGCAACTCGTCGCCCTTGCGGATGTCCGCCAGCACCGGCATGACGGCACCCACGTCCCAGGCATTCGGCAGCCGCGTACTGAGGTCCACACGCACGCAGCTCTTGCCGGCAGCGTCGCAGGCCACCGGCTGGTTGGTCTGCCTGTCGCCATAGACGCTCCATGCCGTGGCGCGCGGCGGGTTGATCACGAATTGCATCGCCGGGTCGATGGCCCGTTGCACTGCGGCCTTGATGGTCGGATCGGCCTGCTCTGGAATCAGCGCCCCATGGATGGAATTGACCCAGCCGTCCCGGCTCATATCCCAAACGATGAAGTTCGAATCGAACTGCCAGTACGCCCAGCCGAAGCCTTGCGCCTCGGCCGTTCGTGCCACGGCATCCGTCCAGACCACGCGCTGCGCCGTGCCGGCGCTTTCCAATGCGCCGAACTCACCCAGCAAGATCGGGCGCTTGTTGCGCTCGGCCCAGGCCGCCACCTGGGCAAAGTCCTTCGTCAGACGATCGCG
>JAFALA010000031.1 GCA_019234815.1 Burkholderiaceae bacterium
CCCGCCTGGGAAAGCTGCGAAACCTGCAAGGGCTCGGGCGCCAAGCCCGGCACCAGCGCCAAGGCCTGCGGCTCCTGCGGCGGCTCAGGCACTGTGCACATGCGCCAGGGCTTTTTCTCGATCCAGCAGACCTGCCCGCATTGCCACGGCAGCGGCAAGATCATTCCCGAGCCTTGCACCAGCTGCAACGGCGCCGGCAAGATCAAGAAGACCAAGACGCTGGAAGTCAAGATCCCGGCCGGCATCAACGAAGGCATGCGCATCCGCTCGGCCGGCAATGGTGAACCGGGCGTCAACGGCGGACCGGCGGGCGACCTCTACATCGAGATCCGCATCAAGCAGCACGAGATCTTCGAGCGCGACGGCGACGACCTGCACTGCACCATGCCGGTCTCCATGACCACGGCCGCCTTGGGAGGCGGCATCGAAGTGCCCAGCCTGGGCGGCAAGGCCGAGATCGAATTGCCCGAAGGCACGCAGCACGGCAAGACCTTCCGCCTGCGGGGCAAGGGCATCAAGGGCGTGCGTTCGAGCTACCCCGGCGACCTGTATTGCCACATCAGCGTTGAAACACCTGTCAAACTCACTGAACATCAGCGTAAACTATTGAAAGAGTTAGACAAATCGTTCAAGGAAGGTGGTGAGCGCCACTCACCGAATGCCAAATCCTGGACCGATCGCGTCAAAGACCTGTTCAAGTGAGCCGAATCGGCAGCCTGACGGCATGCCGACCTGCCAGGAAACACATAGGTTGGAGCGCCCTGTCCGACTCGCAACAGTCGACAGAAAGCCTATGTGAACGCGTTTTCAAGTTGCCCTGATTCACAACGCACGACAGACCTCCATCCAGAGCCCCGCTTGACCCTGGAGGTTGTCGCATGCGCGTGCTAGACAGGGACATCCAGGACGCCTGCGCGCTGGTGATCGACAGCAACGCCACCTCGCGCAGCTTAATGTCGGCGCAATTGCGCGATCTGGGCGTCGCCACGGTCCGGCAAGCCACGCGGGTCACCGATGCCCGCATCATTCTTGAGCACAAGGCCTACGACATCGTGCTCTGCGACTACCACTTCGAAGGTAGCGAGATGTCGGGGCAAGATTTGCTGGACGAATTGCGCCGCGAGCAATTGCTCCCCTACTCCACCGTGTTCCTGATGGTCACCGGCGAGGCCACTTATGCCAAGGTCGCTGAAGCCGCGGAAGCGGCACTCGATGGCTACCTGATCAAGCCCTACACCAGCGCCTCGCTGTTCGACCGCCTTGCCCATGCCCGCAACCGCAAGCGGGTCTTGAAGGACATTTTCGAAGCGATCGAGCAGCAGAACTACGACCGGGCCGCCGAGCTGTGCCTGAAACGTTTCGAGGCCAGGGAGCAATTCTGGCTCTACGCCGCCCGCATAGGCGCCGAATTGCTGCTCAAAGCCAACAGATTGACTGAAGCGCGCAAGCTCTATGACGCCATCATTGAAGCCCGCACGGTGCCCTGGGCGCGGCTCGGTGTGGCGCGCACCGAGCTGGCTTCCGGCAACCTCGTGGCGGCCAGGCGCACCCTGGAAACCCTGATTGGCGACCTGCCCGATCACGCCGACTCCTACGACGTGATGGGCCGCGTGCAAATGGAACAGGGCGAGATCGAAGAGGCACTCAAGACCTACCGCATTGCAGCCAACCTGACACCAGGCTGCCTGCTGCGCCAGCAACGCGCCGGCACCCTGGCGTTTTACGCCGGCCAGCGCGAAGATTCACTCAAACTGCTGGACCGTACCGTCATCAACGGCTTGCGTTCCAAGCTGTTCGACATGCTGTCGCTGGTGCTGGTGGCCTTCATGCGCTTTGATCTCAAGGACGGCAAGAACTTCAAGGTCGTGCACGAGACCATGCTGAAGGAACTGGACCGACATCCCAAGTCAACACGCTTGCAACGCTTTGCCTCCGTGATAGAGGGTCTGCGCATGCTGCTTGATCATCGGGTAGCCGACGCGCTCGAACAGGCCCGCATACTATCCAAGGACATGGATACGGCCGATTTCGACCTGGAAGCCGCGAGCCTGCTGGTGGGTTTCTGGGTGCGCGTCGCCGGCCAGGAAATCCAACTCGAAGAAATGAACGATCAGTTCAATCGCATCGGACTTCGCTACTGCACCACCAAGTCCAGCACCGAGGTTCTCGCCGCCATGGCGGAGGACAACGAGCCCGCCAAGGAACTGATCCGGAACTGCCACGCCAGGATCTTCAGCGTTGCCGAAACCGCGATGCGCCACGCCATGCGCGGCAGTGCCGAGGTGGGTGTCGAACTCCTGATCCAGCAAGGCGAACAGACCCGCAACGCCAAGCTCATCGACATGGCCGAACTGGTACTCAAGCGTCACGCCGACAAGATTCCCAACGCCACGCAATTGGGCGAGCAAATAGCAGACCTGCAAAAGCGGTACGTGCTGCCCTTGAGCACCCGGACCAACATCCGCAACCGACGCGAAGCCGGCGGCATGACCCTGCGCGGCTGAGCGACTTCAAAACAGGCTGCGCTGCACGGACTGATCGTTCTTTTCAAGCATAGGTCGCCTGAACTGGCTCAAGTCCTGCGGCAGGCGCTGTCGCGACAAGCTCAAGCGCTCGCAGGCCTTGCGCAAGCGCTGGCGCATCAGGTCCGCCCAGATGCCTTCGCCGCGCATGCGGCTGCCAAAACGGGCGTCGTTGTCGCGCCCGCCCCGCATGTCGCGGATCCTGGCCATGATGCGGCCGGCGCGCTCGGGCATATGGCGCTCCAGCCAGTCCTGGAACAGCGCATTGACCTCCCACGGCAAGCGCAAGGGAATGCTGAAGCCGGCACTCGCGCCCGCCTCCGCGGCGGCCTCCAGGATGCGTTCGAGCTCGGGCTCGTTCAGGAAGGGAATCAGCGGCGACACGCTGACCCCGACCGGCACGCCGGCATCGGCCAGAGCCTTGATGGTGCGCAGCCTTCTGGCCGGTGCGGCGGCACGCGGCTCCAGCGCACGGGCCAATTGCGAGTCCAGCGTCGTCACCGACACGTAGACCGACACCAGGCCCTTGGCCGCCATCGGCGCGATCAGATCCAGATCGCGTTCGACGCCTGAGGACTTGGTCACCAGTGCAAACGGATGCGAGCATTCAGCCAAGACCTCGACAATGGCCCGCGTGATGCCCAGCTTGCGCTCGATCGGCTGATAAGCGTCTGTTGCTGCCCCCACGCACAAGGGCTTGGGCTGGTACGACGAACGCGCCAGGCTGGCCCTCAGCCGCTCGGCCGCATTGACCTTGGCCACGATGCGCGTCTCGAAATCCAGGCCCGGCGACATGTTGAGATAGCTGTGCGTCGGCCGGGCGAAGCAGTAGACGCAACCATGCTCGCAGCCCCGGTAGGGATTGATGGACAGGTCGAAGCCGATGTCCGGCGACTGGTTGCCAGACAGGATGCTGCGCACCTGCTCCTCGATGATCTCCGTGGCCGGCGCCAGCGGCACTTCAAGCGCCGCCTGGTCCAGCGTGCCCCAGCCGTCATCGAATGCATCGCGCTGCACGGACTCGAAGCGATGCAGCACCTGCCAGGCCGTGCCGCGGCCCTTGAGGACACCGCCGTGGCCGTGCACGGGCATGTCGTCAATGGTGGAGGATTCGTCCGGTTGCGCTTCAAAATCTGACGCCTTCATACTGTATATTTACACAGTATTTCCGGTTTTTGGCTAGTGTTGGCGCTTGACGACGAGCAGATAGGCGGTCGGAGCTCAGGCGCCTGCTTTCCGGTCGCGCGCCGACCTGAGACGAACAATGGCCGCGTCGGCTTGTGCCGCGCCACCTCGGCGAAGCTTGCCATCCTTGTAGCCGAACAGGCCAGGCGGAGTCTCACCCGCAGCCAGCTTCGCCATCGCAGTCCTGTTTTTCGACGCCCGCGTCTCGCCAGCATCAAGCTCATCAGATCGACCAGACTTGCGGTAGCACATGCAGTAGCAGTTCTTTGCCACAGAACATCCATGGGATTGGAAGACCGTGTCCAGGTCATTCATCCGCTCGAGCGTAAGCGGCAAGATGGTGAGAGGCATGTCATTCCACCGCGGCTCTCAATAGTCACCACCACCCACATAGCCCGGCGCCAGATTCTCGAACTTCGTGTGCATGCGCTGGAAGGCCAGTTTGACGGTCCCCACCGGGCCGTTACGCTGCTTGGCGATGATGATTTCCGCCACGCCGGGTTCCTTGCACTCTTCCTTGGTGTAGTACTCGTCGCGGTAGATGAACATGATGATGTCGGCATCCTGCTCGATGGCGCCGGATTCGCGCAAGTCACTCATCATGGGTCGCTTGTCGGGCCGGGTTTCCACGCTTCGGTTCAGCTGCGACAAGGCAATCACGGGGCACTTGAGTTCCTTGGCCAGGGCCTTCAGGCCGCGCGAGATTTCGCCGATCACGGTGGCGCGGTTTTCCTCGTTGCCGCCGTTGCCGCTCATCAGCTGCAGGTAGTCGATGATGATCAGGCCCAGTTGGCCGCAGATGCGGGCTTGGCGTCGCGCACGGGCGCGCACTTCACTGGGCGAGAGGCCCGGGCTCTCGTCGATGAAGATGCTGGCCTTGCCGAGCTTGTCCACGGCTTCTGACAGGCGGCTCCATTCGTCGTCCTGCAGGCGGCCGGTGCGCAGATGCCCCTGGTCGATGCGGCCGATCGAACCCACCATACGCAGGGCCAGCTGCGCGGCGCCCATTTCCATCGAGTAGATCACCACCGGCAAGCCTTCGTTGATGGCCACGTTTTCGCCGATGTTGATGGCAAATGCGGTCTTGCCCATCGAGGGGCGCGCCGCCAGCACGATCAGGTCGCCGGGCTGCAGGCCGGCCGTCATGCGATCCAGGTCGAAGAATCCGGTGCGAACGCCCGTGACATCTTCTGCGCCGTTCTCGGCCAGCTCATTGACGCGGTCGATCAGTTGCACAACCAGGTTGTCCATGCTCTGGAAACCCTGGCGGCTGCGTGAGCCCTCTTCGCCGATGCGGAAGATCTTGCCCTCGGCCTCGTCCAGGATCTGCGTCACGGCGCGCCCCTGAGGGCTGAGCGCCGCCGTCGCGATTTCATCGCTGGCGCTGACCAGCTTGCGCAGGATGGCACGCTCACGAACGATCTCGGCATAGCGGCGCAGGTTGGCGGCGCTGGGCACGCTCTGCGCCAGCGCGTTCAAGTAAACCAGTCCGCCGCACTCCTCGGCCTTGCCCAGCGAGGTCAGTTCCTCGAACACCGTCACCACGTCGGCGGGCTTGCCGGCGTTGATCAACTTGCCAACGGCAGCGAACACCTGCTTGTGCTCGAAGCGGTAGAAATCCTGCTCGCTGAGCAGGTCACCGGCGCGGTCCCAGGCCGAATTGTCGATCAGCAGGCCACCCAGCACGCTTTGTTCGGCCTCGATGGAATGGGGCGGGACGCGCAGCCGCGCAATTTCGTCGTCCCGTTTGTCGGCGCCAGAAACACCCGCGGAACCTGGCAAAGGAGGAGTGGAAAAAATTGCTGACATGGTCTGTGACTATAAAACCTTGGCGCAGACCGGGCTGTGGGCAAGTCTGTGGAAATTCAGGGGAGCTCTCTGTATAACTCGCGCCCGAAAAGATGCATAAGGGGCGGTGCATAAAAAAAGCCGGCGACTTTGACGGTCGTCGGCTTTCTTGAGGGGCTGCCGCAGACGGGCGGCCCAGGGCATGACGCGGATTACTCGACGTCGGGCACCACTTGAACGGCAATCTCGACCACCACATCGGTGTGAGCTGCAACGTTGACGGAGAACTCGCCAACGGCCTTCAGGGGGCCATTGGGCATGCGGACCTGGGCCTTCGCCACGGCGAAGCCCATCTTGGTCAGGCCTTCGGCGATGTCGGCGTTGGTCACCGAACCGAACAGGCGGCCGTCCACGCCAGCCTTCTGGCTGATGCGGACCGTCTTGCCAGCCAGGCTGTCGCCCAAGGCTTGAGCGGCGGCCAGCTTTTCAGCGGCGATCTTTTCCAGTTCGGCGCGCTTGGCTTCGAAATCCTTGATCGCGGCCTCGGTGGCACGGCGTGCCTGGCGGGTCGGGATCAGGAAGTTGCGTGCATAGCCGTCTTTGACCTTGACGACGTCGCCCAGGTTGCCGAGGTTGGCCACCTTTTCAAGCAGGATCACTTGCATGGTGTCTTACTCCTCAAACCTTGTGCTGGTCGGTATAGGGCAGCATGGCCAGGAAACGGGCGCGCTTGATGGCGACCGTCAATTGGCGCTGGAACAACGCGCGCGTGCCGGTCAGGCGTGCGGGCGTGATCTTGCCGTTTTCGCTGATGAAATCGCGCAGCGTATCGATGTCCTTGTAGTCGATTTCCTCGACGCCAGTGACGGTGAAGCGGCAGAAACGCTTGCGGCGGAACAGCAGCGATTGTTGATTGCGCTTGGGCTTGCGGTCCTTGGAGAACCGGCCTTTACCACGTGCTGGGGGCATAGTGTGACCTCTTAACTTTTCAATCCGGATAAAACTTGTTTGCCTGTCGTCAGGGCTCGAAATCTTGCAAGCCGGTGATGTGGAACACCGTTCCACGGCCGTTGCGCTGGGCTGCGATGAAACCGCTGAACGCGGCCAGTGCGCCGATTCCCAGCGCCTGCACCTGCGGCGCCAAGGCTCCCATCACCACCGCCTTGATCTCCACCGAGACCTTGCGCGGCCGCCCTGCTTCCTGTTGTTGCGACTCGTGAGCAAGCACGCAGTCCAGGGCCGGCAAACCGGCGGGCGTGTAACGGAGCATTGCCACTTCCTTGATCACGGCCAGCAAATGAAGTTGGTTCACAACAGATTTGCCTTCAATGCCGGGACCCGGTGTCGCAGATGCCAGACTTGATCGATTCTTGACTTGATTTCAGAACAAACGCGGGCTGTCTACAGTCCTGCGAGCCGAAGCTCAGGCAGCGACGTCCTGGGGAGCCTTGCGGGCTTCTTCGCGTTCCACGGTCTTCATCATCACGGAAGGCGTGGCTTCGGCCTTGGACTTGACGACGGTCAGGTGACGCAGCACAGCATCGTTGAAGCGGAAACCCGTTTCCAGTTCAGCCAGGACTTCCTTGCTGCACTCGATGTTCAGGCACAGGTAGTGTGCCTTGGCGAGCTTCTGGATCAGGTAAGCCAGTTGACGGCGGCCCCAATCTTCAACACGGTGCACCACACCACCGCCAGCGGTGATCAGGCCCTTGTAACGTTCCAGCATGGCCGGAACCTGTTCGCTTTGATCCGGATGGATCAGCAGAACGATCTCATAGTGACGCATACATACTCCTTATGGATTCCAGGCCGGAAAAAAGTTCCGGCCTGTGGAAGCCGAGCCCCAGCGTCCAAGACGAGGCCCAGCAAGGGGGAAAGCCTTAGATTGTAGCCTGATTAAGCGAATTCGCCAAATCAGGCCAAAGTGATGGACTCATCTCAGCGCAGGAGGGCTGCGCAAGGCCTTGATTTTGTCCAGCAGGACGGTCGCCGGCGCCTTGCTCATCAGGCTGACCAGGACCAGGGCGATCGCCCCAGCTGGCACGCCAAACAGGCCGGCCGACAGGGGCTGGATGCCCCACCAGAGCTGGACGGGCCCGCTCCAGCCCAACCAGTGGCGGACATTGGCATTGGCCTGCAGCATGTAGAACACCGTCACCGCCAAGCCCGTCACCATGCCCGCCAGCGCGCCCTGCCGGTTGGCGCGGCGCCAGAAAATGCCGAACACCAGCGCCGGCACGAACGTGGCCCCGGCGAGCGAAAACGCCGCCGCGACCAGGAACAGGATTTCAGCCGGCTTCTGCACCGCGACCGCCGCGGCGCCCAAGGCCGCCACCAGCAACAGCGCCTTGGACAAGGTCACCCGCCGGGTCACGTTCGAATTCGGATTCAGCACCTTGAAATACATGTCGTGCGACAAGGCGCTGGAGATGGTCAGCAGCAGGCCGTCGGCCGTGGACAGCGCCGCGGCCAATCCGCCCGCCGCCACCATGCCCGACACCACATAGGGCAGCCCCGCCAGCTCGGGCGTCAGCAGGACGATGATGTCGCTGCCGATGCGCAGCTCGCCAAGCTGCAGAATGCCGTCGCCGTTGACGTCGGCGACCGATAGCAGGCCCGGGTCGACCTTGGCCCATTGCGAAATCCAGGCCGGCAACTGCGCAATCGGCGTCCCCACCAGGTGATTGAAGATCTCGTACTTGACCATCACCGCCAGGGCCGGCGCCGTGATGTAGAGCAGCACGATGAAGAGAATCGACCATGCGACCGATTCACGCGCCTCGCGCACCGTCGGCGTGGTGTGGTAGCGGATCAGGATGTGCGGCAGACCTGCCGTCCCGACCATCAGGCAAAAAACCAGCGCCAGGAAATTGCGCCGCGACACATCGAAAAGAGACCTTTCCTGCGCTGTGCCGTCGGGGTCGCCTGCAAATGCCTGCGCATGCAAGGGCATGCCGCCCAGCGGCAGGCTGCGCTCCTCGTTCTGCAGCTGGGCCTGCTGCCATTGCGCCTGCGCGTCGGCCACGGTCTTGGGCAGCGCGGCGCGTTTCTTCTCGGCCTGCTGGACCTGCGACAGCGGCGCATCCTTGAGCTTGAGCGACTCCACCAGCGCCGAGGCCTTGGCGCGCTCACGCTGCAGGGATTGAGGCAGATCCTTCAGCAAGCGTTCGTAGTCGCGCGCGCGCTCGGCATAGATGGCCCTGACCTTCAGCTCTGCCGGATCGCGGATCAGCTCCCGCTCCCGCTCGCTGACCTTTTGCAACTGATAGCCGTAGACCGCCGCAGGCACCGGGTAGCCCGTCTGCTTGACCGACAGCCACACCACCGGAATCAAGTAGGCCAGGATCAGGACGATGTACTGCGCCACCTGGGTCCAGGTCACCGCCCGCATGCCGCCCAGGAACGAGCACACCAGCACGCCGCCCAGGCCGACGAACACGCCGATCTCGAAGGTCAGCCCGGTCAGGCGCGTCGTGATCAGGCCCACGCCATAAATCTGCGCCACCACGTAGACGAAGGACACGCCCAGCGCGGCAGCCGCTCCCAGCAGGCGCACCGCATGGCTGTCGTAGCGCTCGCCCAGAAAATCGGGAATCGTGAACCGGCCCAGCTGGCGCAGATAAGGCGCCAGCAGCAGCGCCACCAGGCAGAATCCGCCGGTCCAGCCCAGCAAGTAGGCCAGGCCGCTATAACCCGTCAAGTACAGGGTGCCGGCAAGCCCGATGAAGGACGCAGCGCTCATCCAGTCGGCGCCTGCAGCCATGCCGTTGTAGAACGCCGGGATGCGGCGCCCGGCCACGTAGTATTCGTCCAGATCGGTCGTGCGGCTCAGGACGCCTATGCCCGCATAGACAGCCACGGTGGCGGCCAGAAAGCTGAAGCCGATCCAGACTTTGGGCAGGCCCCACTGCTCGAACAAGGCCAGCAGGCCGACAAACACCAGAAAACCCAAGGTGAAGGCCGCGTAAATGCGGTGCAAGCGGCGCGGCGCCTGCCGGCCTGAGGAAACCTGTGAGTCGCTCATCTCTGTATCATGCGCGCAGGCTGCGCGGCAGCCCATCCCGGACTACCCGCGCGCCATCGAAATAAAAAACGGGGCCGAGCCCGAAGGCCGCCCCGTTCCGATCCAAGCCAGACTATGGAACTCAGCGCTGGGCCAGACGCTGCCAGGTCTCGATCACCGTGTCGGGATTCAGCGAGATCGAGGCAATGCCTTCGGAGGCCAGCCAATCCGCGAAGTCCGGATGGTCGCTGGGGCCCTGGCCGCAGATGCCGATGTACTTGCCGGTGGCACGGCAGGCGTTGATGGCGCGCAGGATCATGGCCTTGACGGCCGGGTCGCGCTCGTCGAAGTCGCCGGCGAGCTGCTCCAGGCCCGAGTCGCGGTCCAGGCCCAGGGTCAGCTGGGTCAGGTCGTTCGAGCCGATGGACATGCCGTCGAAGTGCTGCAGGAACTGGTCGGCCAGGATGGCGTTGGACGGCACCTCGCACATCATGATCAGGCGCAGGCCGTCGGTGCCGCCCGACGCGGCGCGCTTGAGGCCGCGCTCGGCCAGCATGCTGACGACGCGCTCAGCCTGCTTCACCGTGCGCACGAAGGGCACCATGATCTCGACGTTGGTCAGGCCCATGTCCTTGCGCACGCGCTTGAGGGCCTCGCACTCCATCGCGAAGGCGTCCTGGAACTCGCCGCTGATGTAGCGCGACGCGCCGCGGAAGCCGAGCATCGGGTTTTCTTCGTCGGGCTCGTAGCGCGAGCCGCCGATGAGCTTCTTGTACTCGTTGCTCTTGAAGTCCGAGAGGCGAACGATGACGGGGCGCGGATAGAACGCGGCCGCGATGGTGGCGATGCCCTCGGCCAGCTTGTCGACGTAGAAGGCCCGCGGCGAGGCGTGGCCGCGGGCGACGGACTCGACGGCCTTCTTGAGGTCGGCATCGATGTTCGGATAGTCGAGGATCGCCTTCGGGTGGACGCCGATGTTGTTGTTGATGATGAACTCGAGGCGCGCCAGGCCCACGCCGCTCGACGGCATCTGCGCGAAGTTGAACGCCAGCTGCGGGTTGCCGACGTTCATCATGATCTTGACGGGGCAGTACGGCAGCTCGCCGCGGTGCACTTCGCTGATCTCGGTCTCGAGCAGGCCGTCATAGATGTAGCCGGTGTCACCCTCGGAGCAGGCCACGGTGACGAGCTGGCCGTCCTTGAGGACGTCGGTCGCGTCGCCGCAGCCGACCACGGCCGGGATGCCCAGCTCGCGCGCGATGATCGCCGCGTGGCAGGTGCGGCCGCCGCGGTTCGTGACGATGGCGCTGGCGCGCTTCATCACAGGCTCCCAGTTCGGGTCGGTCATGTCGGTGACAAGCACGTCGCCGGGCTGCACGCGCTCCATCTCGGCCACGCTCTCGACCAGACGCACCGGGCCCGTGCCGATCTTCTGGCCGATCGCGCGGCCTTCGGCGAGCACCGTGCCCTGGCTCTTGAGCTTGTAGCTGTGCTCGACCTGGCCTTCGGCCTGGCTCTTCACGGTCTCCGGGCGGGCCTGCAGGATGTAGAGCTTGCCGTCGACGCCATCGCGGCCCCACTCGATGTCCATCGGGCGGCCGTAGTGCTGCTCGATCACGAGCGCATAACGCGCGAGTTCGATAACTTCGGTGTCGTTGAGCGAATAGCGGTTGCGCGCCTCGGGCGCGTTGTCCACGGTATGCACGAGCTTGCCGCTGGCGGCCTTCTCTTCCGGCGTGGCGAACTCCATGCGGATCAGCTTGGAGCCGAGGTTGCGGCGGATCACCGGGAACTTGCCGTTCTTCAGCGCCGCCTTGTGGACGTAGAACTCGTCAGGGTTGACGGCGCCCTGCACCACCGTCTCGCCAAGGCCGTAGCTGGACGTGATGAAGACAACGTCCTTGAAGCCGCTCTCGGTGTCAATCGTGAACATCACGCCGGCCGAGCCGAGGTCGGAGCGGACCATGCGCTGCACGCCGGCCGACAGCGCCACTTCGGCATGCGTGAAGCCCTTGTGCACGCGATAGGAGATGGCCCGGTCGTTGTACAGCGAGGCAAACACGTGTTTCATTGCATCGAGAATGTTGTCGATCCCGACCACGTTCAGAAA
>JAFALA010000013.1 GCA_019234815.1 Burkholderiaceae bacterium
GGTCGTCGTGCACGGCGGCGGCCCGCAGATCGAGGACGCGCTGAACAAGCTCGGCAAGAAGGGCCACTTCATCCAGGGCATGCGCGTGACCGACGAGGAGACGATGAGCGTCGTCGAGTGGGTGCTCGCGGGCGAGGTCCAGCAGGATGTCGTCGGCCTGATCAACGCGGCTGGCGGCAAGGCCGTGGGCCTGACGGGCCGCGACGGCGGCATGATCCGCGCCAAGCAGCTCAAGATGATGGACCGCGACGACCCCAGCAAGGAGCACGACATCGGCCAGGTCGGCGACATCGTCAGCATCGACCCCAGCGTGGTCCGTGCCTTGCAGGACGACCAGTTCATTCCCGTCGTCAGCCCTATCGGCTTCGGCGAGCACAACGAGAGCTACAACATCAATGCCGACGTGGTCGCCGGCAAGCTGGCCGAGGTGCTCAAGGCCGAGAAGCTGGTGCTGTTGACCAATACGCCGGGCGTGCTCGACAAGGCGGGCAATCTGCTCACCGACCTGTCGGCGCGCGAGATCGACGCCCTGTTCGCCGACGGCACGCTGTCGGGCGGCATGCTGCCTAAGATTGCCTCGGCGCTGGACGCCGCGCGCAGCGGCGTGAAGGCCGTGCACATCATCGACGGCCGCGTCCCGCATGCCATGCTGCTGGAGATCTTGAGCGACCAGGCCTACGGCACCATGATCCGCAGCCACTGAAACCGTTCATGTCCACCGCCTCAGACCAGCTCGACACGCAGGCGCCTGAAGCCCCCGACAGCACGGAGCTGGGCGCGGGCGTGTCCGCCAAGGCGGGCCGCGCCAGGCCGCGCCCCGGCGAGCGGCGCGTGCAGATCCTGCAGACCCTGGCCAGCATGCTGGAGCAGCCTGGGGCCGAGCGCGTCACGACGGCGGCGCTGGCGGCGCGGCTGGAGGTCAGCGAGGCGGCTCTTTACAGGCATTTCGCCAGCAAGGCGCAGATGTTCGAGGGCCTGATCGAGTTCATCGAAAGCAGCATCTTCACCCTGCTGAACCAGATCCTCGAGCGCGAGGCGTCCGGCCAGGCGCAGGCGCAGCGCATCGTCGCGGTGCTGCTGCAGTTCGGCGAACGCAATCCGGGCATGACCCGGGTGATGGTGGGCGACGCGCTGGTGTTCGAGAACGAGCGCCTGTTCGTGCGCATGAACCAGTTCTTCGACCGCGTCGAGTCCAGCCTGCGCCAATGCCTGCGCCAGGCGGCCGAGGCGCAGGGCTCGGCCACGCCCACGGTGCAGGCCAATGCGCAGGCCTCGGTGCTGGTGAGCTTCATCATGGGACGCTTGCAGCGCTATGCGCGCTCGGGCTTCAAGCGTTCGCCGACCGAGCAGCTCGACGTGGTGCTGCAATGGCTGGCTTTCTGACGGCTTTTTCACCTGCTTCAACATGCTGGCCCCTGAACTGATTGCCCTGATCCATCGCGCCGAGGACGTGCTGTGCCGCGTCGAGAAGCTGCTGCCGCCGGTCCTGGCCGAACCCGACTGGGACGCCTCGGTGGCGTTCCGCTACCGCCGCCGCCGCGGCGCGCCGGTGCTGGAGCCGATCCGGCACCTGGCCTCGCTGCGTTTTTCCGATCTGAAGGAAATCGACACGCAAAAGGCGCGGCTATGGCAGAACACCGCGCAGTTCGTGCAGGGCCGCCCGGCCAACAACGTGTTGCTGACCGGCGCGCGCGGCACCGGCAAGAGTTCGCTGATCAAGGCCTGCCTGAACGAATACGCCGCGCAGGGCCTGCGCCTGATCGAGGTCGACAAGTCCGATCTCGTGGACCTGCCCGACCTCGTCGACCTGGTGGCCGAGCGCGACGAGCGTTTCGTGATCTTCTGCGACGACCTCAGCTTCGACGAGGGCGAACTCGGCTACAAAGCCTTGAAGTCCATGCTCGACGGCACCCTGGCAGCCAGCAGCGAGAACGTGCTGATCTACGCCACCAGCAACCGCCGCCACCTGCTGCCCGAGCGCATGCGCGACAACCTGGCGGCCACGCACGGCGAAGACGGCGAGCTGCACCCCGGCGAGGCGGTCGAGGAGAAGGTGTCGCTGTCCGAGCGCTTCGGCATGTGGATCAGCTTCTACCCCTTCAGCCAGCAGGAGTACCTGGCCATCGCGGCGCAGTGGCTGCGCCATTTCGGCCTGGACGAAGCCGCCATCGCGCAGGCGCGCCAGGCGGCGCTGGTGTGGGCCTTGGAGCGCGGCTCGCGCTCGGGCCGGGCGGCCTATCAGTTTGCGCGTGACCTGGCCGGGCGAGGAGACGCAGGGGCGGTCACCGGCGTCCCAATTGCCCCATCTGCCGCATCGAACGATATTCCCGAAGGCCTCGACCATGTCTGAACATAGCGAACGCACCCCCGTCGATGTGGCTGTGGGCGTGCTGGTCGAGCGCGACGCGCAGGGACGCGAAGGGCGTTTCCTGCTGACTTCGCGCCCCGAAGGCAAGGTCTATGCCGGCTATTGGGAGTATCCGGGCGGCAAGCTCGAAGCCGGCGAGAGCGTCGAGCAGGCGCTGCGGCGCGAACTGCACGAGGAGCTGGGCATCACCATAGGCGTGGCCCATCCCTGGAGGATCGAGATGATGGACTACCCGCATGCGCGCGTGCGGCTGCACTTCTGCAAGGTCTACGAGTGGCAGGGCGAGTTCGAGATGCGCGAGCAGCAGTCCATGTGCTGGCAAACCCTGCCGGTGACGGTGCGGCCGGTGCTGCCCGGCACCATCCCCGTGCTGCAATGGTTTGCCGCCGAGCGTGGGCATCAGGGCGCGACGCATTTGGATTGAAGCCCTAAACTTTCACTTATGAACTGGTTGGACCAAATCAAATGGGATCGCGACGGCCTGGTGCCCGTGATCGCCCAGGAACGCGACAGCGGCGAGGTGCTGATGTTCGCGTGGATGAACCGCGAGGCGCTCGCGCGCACCGCCGAGCTGGGCCAGGCCGTGTACTGGAGCCGTTCGCGTGCGCGCCTGTGGCACAAGGGTGAGGAGTCCGGCCACATCCAGCAGGTGCACGAGATGCGCCTGGATTGCGACAACGACGTGATCCTGCTGAAGATCACCCAGCTCGGCCATGTGCCCGGCATCGCCTGCCATACGGGCCGGCATTCGTGCTTCTTCCAGCGCCTGGAGCAGGGAGAGTGGCACAGCGTCGAACCGGTGCTCAAGGACCCTCAAAGCATTTACAAGACACCATGAACGGCAACGACATCCTGGCGCGCATCGGCGAAGTGATCGACTCGCGCAAGCCCGAGGCGGGCGGCGACCCCGGCGCCAGCTACGTGGCCAAGCTGTTCAGCAAGGGGCTGGACAGCATCCTCAAGAAGGTCGGCGAAGAGGCGACCGAAGTGGTGCTGGCCGCCAAGGACGGCGACCCTGCGAAGCTCACCTACGAGGTGGCGGACCTGTGGTTCCATTCCATGGTCGCCTTGAGCGCGCTGGGCCTGAAGCCGGCCGACGTGCTGCAGGAACTGGCGCGCCGCGAGGGCCTGTCGGGCCTGGAGGAATTTGCGCGCCGCCCTGGCAATCAGACTCAAGCCCCCAAAACCTGAATCGAGAGACGCTGCATGACACACGATCCCAACTGCATCTTCTGCAAGATCATCGAGGGCAAGATCCCGTCCCGCAAGGTCTACGAGGACGACGAGATCCTGGCCTTCCACGACATCCACCCCTGGGCGCCGGTGCATGTGCTGATCGTTCCCAAGCTGCACATTCCGAGCATGGTCGAGCTGAACGACGAGCACGCGCCGCTGATGGGCCGCATGACCGTGCTGGCCACCAAGCTGATGCGCGAGCTGGGCGTGAGCAATGGCTTCCGTACCATCGTCAACACCGGCGCGGACGGCGGCCAGGAGGTCTACCACCTGCACCTGCACGCCATCGGCGGGCCGCGTCCCTGGGCCAAGGGCTGAACTGTCCATGCCCCCTTGCCAGGGGGCTTCAAGCCGGGCGCCGTGCGAATCGGGCACGGCGCCTTAGAATTGCCGTATTGTTTTCAGGAGAGTTGCCATGGGTTCCTTAAGCCTTGTGCATTGGATCATCGTGTTGGTGGTGGTGATTGCCATTTTTGGAACCAAGAAGCTGCGCAATGTGGGCGCCGACCTGGGCGCCGCGGTCAAGGGGTTCAAGGACGGCATGAAAGACGGCGCTTCCGATACGCCGCCTCCGCAGGTCACGGCCAATAAGGCCAGCGACCCGAACACCGTGGATGTCGACGCCAAGACCAAGAGCTGAGCCGAGCGCTGAGCCAAAAACCGAGCCAAGCGCTGCCACGGCAAGCTGGCTGCCGCCGCTGTTTTGAAAGCGCCTTCGGATGATTGATTTCGGTTTCGACAAACTGGCCGTGATAGGCGCGGTGGCCCTGATCGTCGTGGGCCCCGAGCGCCTGCCGCGCGTGGCCCGTACCGTAGGCACCTTGCTGGGCAAGGCGCAGCGCTATGTGGCCGAGGTCAAGGCCGAGGTCAACCGCTCCATCGAGCTCGAAGAGCTGCAGAAGATGAAGGGGCAGTTCGAGGCCGCGGCCCGCGACGTGGGTCAGAGCGTGCAGCAGGAAATCCATGCCACGCAGCAAAGCCTGAACCAGACCTGGTCGGAGGCGGCCAGTTTCGAAGGTGCGCATCACACGCCCTTGCCGCCGCGCTACAAGCACCCGGGCAAGCGCTGGCGCATCAAGCGCAGCGCCATGCCGCTTTGGTACAAGCAGCAGCAGGGCGTGCGGCGCAATGTCCAATCCGGCGCGGCCCGCGTGGCGCGCTTCCGGCCCGCGGGGCAGTCCAGGCTTTCGCGCTCGACCGACAGGCCCTGAGCCCCCATTGCATGAATCCTCAAGACGAACTCGCCGGAACCGAGCAGCCCTTTGTGTCGCACCTGATGGAGCTGCGCGACCGGCTGATCCGCGCCTTGGTGGCCGTCGCCATCGGTTTTGGCATTTTGTGCGCCTATCCGGGGCCGTCGGGCCTGTACGACCTGCTGGCCCAGCCGCTGGTGGCGCATCTGCCCAAGGGCTCGGCCATGATCGCGACCAATGTGCTGTCGCCCTTCCTGGTGCCGCTCAAGATCACGCTGCTGGCGGGCTTTTTGCTGGCCCTGCCTTTCGTGCTCTACCAGATCTGGGCCTTCATCGCGCCGGGGCTGTATGCGCATGAGAAGCGCCTGGTGCTGCCCCTGGTGGTGTCCAGCACGGTGCTGTTCTTCACCGGCGTGGCGTTCTCGTACTTCTTCGTGTTCGGCCAGGTGTTCCGCTTCATCCAGGGCTTTGCGCCCAAGAGCATTACCGCGGCGCCCGACATCGAAGCCTACCTGAGCTTCGTGATGACCATGTTCATCGCCTTCGGCGCAGCCTTCGAGGTGCCGGTGGTGGTGGTGGTGCTGGCCCGCATGGGCATCATCAGCATCGCCAAGCTGAAGGAGTACCGCGGCTATTTCATCGTGGTGGCCTTCGTGGTCGCCGCCGTCATCACGCCGCCCGACATTGTCTCGCAGCTGGCGCTGGCGATTCCGATGTGCCTGCTGTATGAGATCGGCATTTGGGCGGCAGGCCTGTTCCTGCGTTACTCGCGTGCGCCCGAGGACGCCGAGGCGCAGGCGCCGGCCGACACCTGACGTCAGGAGCCGTGAGCACGGCCCCTGAGACAGTTCTCCAGCCGACTTAGCGTGCCTGGAGGTAGACCGCCGACTCCGCCGACAGACCCTTCTTCACCTGCTGCGTGAGTTCGTCCGCTAGCACTTCTTCGGCGCCCGCCTCCAGGGCATCGAGCGCGCGTGCCACGATGGCTTCGGGCGTGGACTTCGGGCTGTCGATGCCATGCGTCAGATCGGTGTCCACGAAGCCCATGTGCAGACTCAGCACCTGAGTGCCCTGCTCGCGCAGGTCGTTGCGCAGGCCGTTGGAAAGACTCCAGACCGCCGCCTTGGACACGGCGTAGTTGGCCAGCGCCGGGCCGCTGACCCAGCTCGCCACTGAGGCCACGTTGAGCAACCCGCCGCCGCCGTTGCGGGCGAGGATGGGCGCAAAGGCCTGGCTCACGCGCAGCACGCCCAGCACATTGGTTTCCAGGTGGCGGCGCAGTGTTTCCTCGGCGTCGGTCGCTTTGAAGCTGCCCAGTGTGGCGATGCCGGCATTGTTGATGACCAGGGTCACGTCGCCAGCGGCTTCGGCTGCGGCAGCGATGTTGGCGGGGGAGTTCACGTCCAGACGGATCGCCGTCACGCCTGCGAGCGTGATGCTGGACGGATTGCGTGCGCCGGCATAGACCTTCTTGACGCCGCGCCCGAGCAGCGCCTTGCTGAAGGCCAGGCCGATGCCGCGATTGGCGCCGGTGACGAGGACGGTGGCATTCTTGAGTTTCATGGTGATTCCTTTATATGATGATCGTCATATTTGACGGTAAACAAAAATCGGCTGTTGGTGAGGCGTGTCAGCCGGACACTTATGGGGATGCGGGTGGGGATGCTTTGTGGGGCGTTTGTGAGGACAGCAGGGACTTGCGGGTTCGGGCCAGCAGGGACTTGCCGGCTGGGCCGCCGAGCGTACGCGCCAGCTGCAATGCGCCGACCAGGGTTGCGGCAATTGCGTCGGCCTGGGCGTTGTCGGCGCCCTCGGGCAGGGCGCCGCGCACGATCTGGATCAGCGACAGCACGAGCAGCCGCGCTCCATCGCGCACGGCCTCGTCCTGGCGCGGCATCTCCGACGACAGCGCGGCCACGATGCAGCCGCCTTCGGCGTTGTCGAGCTGTTCGTCGCCCAGGTAGCCGTTGACCAGGGCGGCGAACGGGCACTCACCCCGGGCTTCCTGCGCGGCAATGTATTCGGCCAGCCGTCCGGTACCGACGCGGCCGGCGCGTTGCATGGCCTCGACCAGCATCTGTTCGCGCGACTCGAAATGCGCGTAGAAGCCGCCATGGGTGAGGCCGGCCTCCTTCATGATGTCGGCCACGCCCATGCCGTGATAGCCGGAACGCCGGATGGCGCGCGCGGCCGCCTCGACGATGCGTTCGTGGCTCAGTTCTTTGCGGCTGCGGATGGTGCTCATGATGAACAAATATTATTGTCATCATATTTTCTTGTCAAGCCGGGCGGTTTTTGCCCTCAATCCGGATCCGTGTCCGGCGCGGGCGCGGGCGCGGGCTCAGGCTGCGGCTTGGGCCTCTGGCCCACCTGGAGTTTGAGGCGCAAGGCCTCCTGGCCGCGCTGCAGGCTCAGCTCGGCCTGCGCTTGAGGGCGTAGCGCCGCCACCGCGGCCAGCATCTGTTCCGGGTTTTGCACCGGACGTCCCGCCACCGCCGTGACCACGTCGCCGGCCTTGACGCCTGCGCGTGCCGCCGGACCCTTGGTGACCAGGCCGCTGACGAGCACGCCGCGCAGGTCGGGCAGCTTCAAGGCCTGCAGCAGTTCGGGCGTGAGCTCGCGGGTCTGTACGCCGATCCAGCCGCGCGCAACCTGGCCGTCGCGGATCAGCGCCTCCATCACGTCCTTGGCCGTGCTCAGCGGAATCGCGAAACCGATGCCCATGCTGCCGCCGGTGCGCGAGTAGATGGCGGTATTGATGCCCAGCAGCTGGCCCTCGGCGTCGACCAGGGCGCCGCCCGAATTGCCGGGGTTGATGGCGGCATCGGTCTGGATGAAGTTCTCGAAGGTGTTGAGCCCCAGCTGATGGCGTCCCAGGGCGCTGACGATGCCCGAGGTCACCGTCTGGCCGACGTTGAAGGGGTAGCCGATGGCCAGCACCGCATCGCCCACCTGCAGGGTGGCCACATTGCCCAGCTGCACCACGGGCAGGTTGGGCAGCCGGATGCGCAGCACCGCCAGATCGGTCTCGGGGTCGGTGCCGACCAGTTCGGCCTGGGTCTGGCGCCCGTCGGCCAGCTGGACCTCGAACTCCGACGCATCTTCGACCACGTGCTCGTTGGTCAGCACAAAGCCTTGGGGCGAGACGATCACGCCCGAACCCAGGCCGGTCTGCGCCGGCAGCTCGGCGGGCACATTGCGGTCGCGGTGGTAGCGCCGCCATTGCGCCTGGTCGGCGTCGTTCAGGCGCCGCATCTTGCTGGCCATGACGCTGACCACCGCGGGCGAGGCGCGCTTTGCCGCCAGGCTGTAGCCGGGGCGGCCGCCCAGGTCCTGCGCCGAGACCGGGACTTGGGGACTGGCGCCATGCAGCCATTCGGGCTTGAGCGTGGCCACCACGAAATACCCCGCGAGGACCACGGTCGTGGCCTGGGAGAAAATCAGCCAGGTTCTACGCATTCAATCCTCGCTCATTTTTCCTTATGGCACACAGAAACGACATCGATCAATGGTTGGTCCAATGCCTGGAGCCGATGCGCTTCAAGGATTATGGGCCGAACGGCCTGCAGGTGGAGGGGCGCGCAGAGGTCTCGCACCTTGTCTGCGGGGTCACTGCCAGCCTGGGGTTGATCGACGCCGCCATTGCGGCGGGCGCCGACACGCTGCTCGTGCACCATGGCCTGTTCTGGCGCGGACAGGAGCAGCGCATCACGGGCTGGATGAAGCAGCGCGTCGAGCGGCTGCTGGCGCATCAGATCAATCTGTTTGCCTACCACCTGCCGCTGGATGCGCACCCGCAATGGGGCAACAACGCGCAGCTGGGCCTGCGCTTAAGCTGGCAGGCGGATGGCCGCTATGGCGAGCAGGCGCTGGGCTTCATCGGTGCGCTGCCGCCCGAGCAGCAAACCCTGCCGGCCCTGGGCCAGGCGGTAGAGCAGGCCCTGGGCCGCGCGCCGCTGCTGGTGCCGGGAGATGGACGGCCGCTGCGCCGCGTGGCCTGGTGCACAGGCGGCGCGCAGGGTTATTTCGAAGATGCCATCGCCGCAGGCGCGGACGTCTACCTGACCGGCGAGATTTCCGAGCCGCAGGCCCATTACGCCGCCGAGATGGGGGTGGCTTATGTGGCTGCCGGACACCATGCCACCGAACGCTACGGCGTCCAGGCCTTGGGGCAGCAACTGGCCGAGGCCATGGGGCTGCGCTGCGAGTTCATCGACCTGCCCAATCCCGCCTGAGGCCTTGCATGACGAGCACCGGAAAGACCTTGCTGATCACCATGGGCGATGCCTGCGGCATCGGCCCGGAAATCGCCGTCGCGGCCTGGGCCGCCGAGCGCCGTCCGCCGCAGCCTTTGTGCCTGGTCGGCGACGTGGCGGTGTACCGCCGCGCGCTGCGCTGCCTGGGGCTGCAGATGCCGGTCGCGCAGCTGTCCGATCTCGGTGAGCTGGACGAGGTGCCGCCCGATTGCCTGCCGGTCTGGGTGCCCGCCGGCCTGCCGCCCGACTTGCTGCAATGCCCGGTCGGTCAGGTGGATGCGCGTGCGGGCCGGGCGGCGGCCGTCTGCATCGAGGCCGCCGTGGCGGCCGTGCAGCGCGGCCAGGCGCAAGGCCTGGTGACGGCGCCCCTGCACAAGGAGGCGCTGGCGCTGGCGGGGGTGCAGCATCCCGGCCATACCGAGATGCTGCAGGCCCTGGCCAGCGCCGACGGGCCCTGGCTGCCGGTGCGGATGATGCTGGCCAACGAGGAGCTGCGCACGGTGCTGGTGACCATCCACGTGTCGGTGCGCGAGGCGCTGGACCTGATCAACGAGGAACGCGTGTTCGAGACCCTCCGCATCACCGACGCGGCGCTGCGGCGCATGGGCCTTGCGCAGCCCCGCATCGCCGTGGCGGGCCTGAATCCGCATGCCGGGGAGGGCGGCTTGTTCGGCGACGAGGAGGCCTTGCACATTGCTCCTGCGATCCGGCGCGCGCGCGCGGCCGGCATGCAGGTGAGCGGTCCTTTCGCGCCCGATACCGTATTCATGCGCGCGCGCGATGCGGCGGGTCATCCCGGCGAGTTTGATGTGGTCGTGGCCATGCTGCACGACCATGGGCTGATTCCGGTCAAGTACCTGGGCGTGGAGCAGGGCGTGAACGTGACGCTGGGACTGCCCTTCGTGCGCACCAGTCCCGACCACGGCACCGCCTTCGATCTGGCCGGCAAGGGCCTGGCCGACCCGTCCAGCATGACGGCTGCGATCCGCATGGCGAGGAAGCTGGCGGGCTGACGCCGCCTTGAAATTCAGGCCGTGGTTGCGGTCGCAGACAGGGCCGCCAGCTGCTTGCGCGCCCGCGCCGTGGCGCGTTCCAGCAGGTAGGCGTTCTCGAAGGCCTTCATGCGGCCCGCTTCGCAGAGCTTGCGCAGCATGCGGGCGGTCATGGTGAGCGTCTCCTGGTGCTTGTGGCCCTGCGTGAAGATGAAGAAACTGCGGCCCGCGCTGACATGGGCCAGGCGCACCTTCTGCCAGCCTTGGCCGGTGTGCATCTGGTAGGCGAAGCCCAACTGCAGGTGGTTGACCAGCAGCGCGCCGGCGCTGGGCTCGGGCGCTTCGGTGGCGGCCGGCAGGCCGTCCAGGCTGATGTCGACCTCGGTCAGCGGCGCGGGGTCGGAGAGGTCCAGGTCGAGTTCGCCGCCCCAGTCCACTGCCTCTTCCCGAACCAGGCCCAGGTGCTCGACCTCCTCGGGATTGAGCGCCGCCGGCTGGGTGTCCAGCTTTTCCTGCAGCTCGGACGGCTTGCTGCGCGAGAACGGTGCCAGGTCCTGCTCGCGCGGCAGCTCGGCGCCGAAGATTTGCTCCAGCTGCTTGAGCAGCATGTTGTAGTCGAGCGCCGACAAGCCACTGCCCTTGAGCGATTCGGCGTGCGCCGGCAGCAACTCGCCAAACAAGGCGCGGCGCTGGGCGTCGGGCCATTGGATCAGGTCCAGCCCCTCGTTGAGCGTGCGCATCAGTTGTGGCAGCAGGGCCAGGAAGGCCTGCCGCTGCACGCCGGGCCCCTTGCTTTGCACGCTCATGACCAGGTCGCGCGCGAACTGGCGCAGGCGCAGCTCCTGCTCGCGCCCGCCGTCCTGGCGTGCCGCGGTCACGATGGCGCAGCTCCAGGCGCTGACCAGGAACTCGCGCAGGAAGTTGGGCATGGAGACCGGAATCAGCGCGCTTTCGAGCTGCTGGGCGTAGCGCAACTGCAACTGCCGGTCGACCTCCTTGCGGGCCACCAGTGCGACCGCGTCGCCTTGCGATTGCAGGGCCTGGGCGGTCTGCTGCTGGATGAACTGTTCAAGCGCGTCGAGCTGCTGCTCGTAGAGCGCCATGCGGTCGAAGTCGCCGAGCGCCACCTGGTGGACCAGTTCGGTGACGCGGGTCAGGAAGGATTGCCCCGGGTTCTCGGTGAAATCGTCGAAGGCGCAGGCCAGCGAGGCCAGCCGGTTGACGAAGCGGCGCACCGGGTGCTGGCGTGACGAGAAAAAGCTCGGGTCGCCCAAGGCGGTGCGCAGCACCGGCAATTGCAGCCGCGCCAGCAGCCGGGCCATTTCGGGCGGGACGCTGGTGTCGGACAGGATCTGATCGAACAGGCTGCCCACCACGTCGATCACCATGTGGTCGAGGTTGTTGGGCGCCAACTGGCGCAAGGCCTCGCGATGGACCCGGATCAGGTTGGTGGGCGTTTCTGCCGGGCCATAGGCCTCGGGCAGGGTGCCCATGGCGCTGATGGCGTTCGCCGCTGCCCCAGCCCCAGGATTTGCGCCCGATGCGGGCAGCGGCATGGTGGCAATTTTGCGCAGCAGCGCCATCAGGTCGGGATCAATGCTGCCGATCTCGCCGCGCCCGGTGGTGGGCGCATCGGCGCCGCCGTGCAGTCCGCCATAGACCGAGCGCGTGGACGGCGCGCCACCGTGCGGTTCGGCCGCCAGGCCGCCATAGCTGCTGTTGAGCGCAGGGTTCTGCCCGGTGGGCGTGCCTGCGCGCGACGCCGCCTCCGCGGTGCGTATGCGCAGGTCCTGCTGGCGCAGGCCGCGGCTGCGCAGGATCTCGGCCACGTCGGCGTAGCAGCTGCGCATTTCGGTGGCCAGCGCGCGGGTGAGCTCGTCGACCAGGATCTGCCGCGTCGCGGTGTCGTCGCTGACCTCCTGCACGCCCTCCAGCATGGCCCTGGCAATCTGTTCGGGGCGCAGGGGCTGGGATTTGCCGGTCGAGCCGTCCGCGCCCAGGGGAATCACAAACGATTCGACGTCCCGGATTTCCCATTCGCATTGGTGCGCGATGGCCTGGCCGATGCGGTCGGACAGCACCAGGGAATTGACCGCCTCGTCGTCCATCAGGGAAAGCTCCTGCCAAGCCGGTGCTGCGTCGGCACTGGCGGATCTGGAATGCAGATCGGCCAGCAGTTGTTCGCGCAGGCTGTGGGTGAAGCGCAGGTTGAATTTGTCCTGCCGCTGCCGGAACAGGAATTGCGCCGACAGGAAGGCATCGCGGCGGTGCGCCTGCCCGGCCGACAGCGCGGCCAGCCCCATGCCCTCGCAGGCGCGCACCACGGCTTGCTCCGCGGCGGTGCGGATGCGCTGCAGGGCAGCTTCAAGATGTGAATGGAGGCGAATCTCGGGCGCGTTCATGGATAGCAGGCCGGCGGCACATTGCAGTCCGTTGGGGCTTTGTAGTATCTCCGTATTTGCAATTCGCACGTGCTGTCATATGTATCAAGCGGTGAACTGGCTGAATTTCCGGGCGCGACGTAACCAGTGGAAACCCTTGCATTTGGTTGACGCAAAGCAAATGGAGTGCTGATTTCTTGTCGGTGGTGCAACAAGCAGCCCCGATTTCGGCTTCACAGGGCAATCCCCGGAAAAATCAGGCAATTCACTCCATTAGAATTTGAGGTTGCCCCTGACCAGAAGTCTCGTTTGAGGACCCTCATGAGTGACCAGCAAGTGGACCAAGGCAAGCGTACCTGGCTCATCGCCACAGGTTGCGCCGGCGCCGTTGGCGGCGTTGCCACCGCCGTACCCTTTGTCAGTTCGTTCGCGCCATCCGAGCGCGCCAAGGCTGCCGGTGCGCCGGTCGAGGCCGACATCAGTGCGCTGCAACCCGGAGCGAAGATGACCGTGGAGTGGCGCGGCAAGCCCGTCTGGATTGTGCGGCGCACGCCGGAACAATTGGCGGCCTTGCCCAAGCTCGACCCGCAACTGGCCGATCCCGAATCGGACCGCAAGGCGTATCCGATTCCGGAATATGCCAAGAACGAGCACCGCTCCATCAAGCCCGAATACCTGGTGGTGGTCGGTATCTGCACCCATCTGGGCTGCTCGCCGAGCGAGAAATTCCAGGCCGGCCCGCAGGCCAGCCTGCCTGACGACTGGCAGGGCGGCTTCCTGTGCCCCTGCCACGGCTCCACCTTCGACCTGGCGGGCCGCGTGTTCAAGAACAAGCCGGCGCCCGACAACCTCGAAGTGCCGCCCCACATGTACCTGTCCGACACCAAGATCCTGATTGGTGAAGACAAGAAGGCCTAATTAAAGGACTGAGGTCGACATGGCTGAATTCAAAGAAGCTCCCGCTGGCGCCTCCAAGGGCGCCCAGCTCTTGAACTGGGTGGACAACCGCTTCCCGTTGTCCAAGATGTACAAGGAGCACATGTCGGAGTATTACGCTCCGAAAAACTTCAACTGGTGGTACATCTTCGGCTCGCTGGCCATGCTGGTGCTGGTGATACAGATTGTTACCGGCATCTTCCTGGTGATGCACTACAAGCCCGATTCGGCGCTGGCCTTCGCCTCGGTCGAATACATCATGCGCGATGTGCCCTGGGGCTGGCTGATCCGCTACATGCACTCGACCGGCGCTTCCGCCTTCTTCGTGGTGGTGTATCTGCACATGTTCCGCGGGCTTCTGTATGGTTCATACCGCAAGCCGCGCGAACTGGTTTGGATCTTTGGCTGCGCCATCTTCCTGTGCCTGATGGCCGAGGCCTTCATGGGCTACCTGCTGCCCTGGGGCCAGATGTCGTACTGGGGTGCGCAGGTGATCGTGAACCTGTTCTCCGCCGTGCCTTTCGTCGGCCCCGATCTGGCGCTGCTGATCCGCGGCGACTACGTGGTGGGTGACGCCACCCTGAACCGCTTCTTCAGCTTCCACGTCATTGCCGTGCCGCTGGTGCTGCTGGGCCTGGTGGTGGCGCACATCATTGCGCTGCATGAAGTCGGCTCGAACAACCCGGACGGCGTCGAGATCAAGGGACCGAAGGCGCCGCGCGACGCGCAAGGCCATCCGCTGGACGGCGTGCCCTTCCATCCCTACTACTCGGTGCATGACATCTTCGGTGTTTGCCTGTTCCTGATGGTGTTCTCGGCGATCATCTTCTTTGCGCCGGAACTGGGCGGCTACTTCCTGGAGTACAACAACTTCATTCCGGCCGATCCGTTCAAGACACCGCTGCACATTGCGCCGGTCTGGTATTTCACACCGTTCTACTCGATGCTGCGCGCCACAACCGACGTGATGGTCAACGTGCTGTCGGTGGTCGTGGCCCTGAGTGCGGTCGCGGCCGTGCTGAAGGGCAACTTCAGGGGCCTGGGCAAGGTCGCCGTGCTCGTCGCCGCCCTGGTCGGCATCGCCCTGCTCAAGACCTTCGACGCCAAGTTCTGGGGCGTGGTGGTGATGGGCGGCGCCGTCGTCATCCTGTTCTTCCTGCCTTGGCTGGATCACAGCCCAGTCAAGTCGATCCGTTACCGTCCGGGCTGGCACACCTACCTGTATGCCGTGTTCGTGGTCTTCTTCCTGGTGCTGGGGTACCTGGGGATCAAGCCGCCGTCCGAGGTCGGCACCCTGATTGCGCAGGTCGGCACCTTGTTCTACTTCGGCTTCTTCCTGCTGATGCCCTGGTGGAGCAAGCTGGGCACGTTCAAGCCCGTGCCTGATCGCGTGACCTTCCATCCCCACTGAGCACAGCAACGGAGTCGAAGACATGAAGAAAATCATCGCCACGCTGCTGATCGGCCTGGGCCTGGCCTCCACCGCCCTGGCCAACACCGGCGGCATCGAATGGAACAAGTTCCCGCAGGAAAAGATGACGGATGTGGCCGCCTTGCAAAACGGCGCCAAGATCTTCGTCAACTACTGCCTGAACTGCCACAACGCGTCCTACATGCGCTACAACCGGCTGCGCGACCTGGACCTGACCGAAGAGCAGATCAAGAACAACCTGATGTTTGCGTCCGAGAAGGTCGGCGACACCATGAAGGTGTCGCTCGATCCCAAGGAGGCCAAGGCCTTCTTCGGCGGCGTTCCGCCTGATCTGACCGTGATTGCCCGTTCCCGTGCCGACGGCGCCAAGGGCTCGGGGGCGGACTATCTGTACACTTACCTGCGTACGTTCTACCGCGACGACAGCAAGGCGACGGGCTGGAACAACCTGGCCTTCCCGAATGTCGGCATGCCTCACGTGTTGTGGGAAATGCAAGGCCAGCGCGCCGCGGTGTTCGAGGAGGAGGAAGATCCGCACGAGCACGGCAAAACCGTTCATGTGTTCAAGAGCTATGAGCAGTTGACGCCCGGCACCTTGACGCCCCATCAATATGATGAGGCTGTCGGCGATCTGGTGGCCTATCTGCAGTGGATGGGCGAGCCGGCACAAGGCCAGCGCTACCGTCTCGGCGTCGTGGTGCTCTTGTTCCTGGCGGTGACCACCGTCTTTGCCTGGCGCTTGAACGCGGCATACTGGAAGGACGTCCGTTAAAATCCCGGCCCTGGATGACGATTCAGGTCTGATACGCAGTGGGGTGCCTTTCAGCCCCCACTGCGTTTGCCATTTCCATGCTCGCCTCGATGCGAGCTTTGTTTGTGCCCCGGGCTGCTTTGTGCAGTGGCGGGGCTTTGATGATTGACTGACTGATTTATCGGGAGCCTGCCGCCATGATGGTGCTTTACTCTGGAACCACCTGCCCTTACTCGCATCGCTGCCGCTTTGTGCTGTTTGAAAAAGGCATGGATTTCGAAATCCGTGACGTCGACCTGTTCGCCAAGCCGGAAGACATCGCCTTGATGAACCCGTACAACGAGGTGCCCATCCTCGTTGAGCGCGACCTGATCCTGTACGAGTCGCACATCATCAACGAGTACATCGATGAGCGCTTCCCGCATCCGCAGCTGATGCCCGGCGATCCGGTGGCCCGTGCCCGCGTGCGCCTGTTCCTGCTCAATTTCGAAAAGGAGCTGTTCGCGCACGTCAACGTGCTGGAAGGCCGCGGCCAGACCGTCAAGGCCACCGACAAGCAACTGGAAAAGGCCCGCGCCCAGATCCGCGACCGCCTCACACAATTGGCGCCGATCTTCCTCAAGAACAAGTACATGCTGGGCGACGACTTCTCGATGCTCGACGTGGCAATCGCGCCGCTGCTCTGGCGTCTCGACTACTACGGCATCGACATGTCCAAGAACGCCTTGCCGCTGCTCAAGTACGCCGAGCGCATCTTCTCGCGCCCGGCCTATATCGAGGCGCTGACGCCGTCCGAAAAGGTGATGCGCAAGTAAACTCGCGGCATGGAACAGACTTCCGGTGGCGGCCGCTCCGCCAGCGCTTCGACGCGGCCTTATCTCATCCGGGCCCTGCACGATTGGTGCACCGACAATGGCTTCACGCCTTACATCGCCGTGCATGTCGATCGCATGGTGCAGGTGCCCATGGAGTACGTCAGCAACAACGAGATTGTGCTGAACGTGGGCTTTGACGCGACCAGCGGCCTTGATCTGGGCAACGACTTCATCCAGTTCAAGGCCCGCTTCGGCGGCGTGGCGCGCGAGATCGTTGTGCCGGTCGACCATGTGGTGGCCATCTACGCCCGTGAAAACGGGCAGGGCATGGCCTTCCCATCGCCGGCGGCCGAGGCTGCCGCCGCGGAAGTCGAAAAGCATCCAGCAACGCCCGCGCCGACCCCGGCGGCTCCGCGCGGCGCGACGCCCTTGCGGGGCCTGAGGCTGGCGCCCGACAAGGGCACGGGCCAGGTCGACGAGCACGGCGCACCGCCGGCAAGTTCTTCGGGCAGCGATTCACGTTTTGGCGACGACGACCCCAACAATCCCGGCGGCGGCCGGCCTTCGCTCAAGCGCATCAAGTGAAGGGCGCGCTGCGCTAAATTCTGCGTGGCACCTCTGGAAGCGCTGCGAATTCACCGTAGAATTCCACCTCTTTGTCGAGTCCTCTTGAGCGCAGTTCAAGCGGGCCGCAACGCCGGCTTAGCTCAGTTGGTAGAGCAACCGCCTTGTAAGCGGTAGGTCATCAGTTCGAATCCGATAGCCGGCACCAAATAAATGAACGGGATCAAGTGCTTACGCTTGATCCCGTTTTCTTTTTCTTGCTTGTACTTTCCTAATTTGGGCCAACGAGATGGCCCAAAATTGGCCCAAGGTGCATCAATATTAGGAAAGCGACAGATGCGTTTGGGCCACACTTGCATCGGCCAGTACAGCCTTGATATCATGGTCGCGTTGGACACAGCCTAAAAGGGCGCCTCAACGCTGACGCAGACCATCGGGGTTTGTCATGAGGGGCCTGATGAATGTAGGTGTAGGCCAGCCGACGCGCGGAGGTTTGTCAAGACTGAGCCGCGTGGTCTCAGCTCAACTGGGATCCCAGCCAACACAATTGGCAGCCAAGGGCAAAAGCCTGAGGCGGGTCACCTAGCCGCAGGCCGAAGCGTTGCACACAGCAGCGAGGATTTCGGTGATCAGCCAACCACCTTTTCAGGGGGCTGGCTGTGCCTGCTTCGACTACTTCGATCCAAACCGCTCACGCTCGTCGCGTGAAGCAACATGCCGCCGCATCTGCGGCGTTGAAAACTCTTGATTCGCATGGCTTGGCACCAGTGCTGGGCAAAGTGCCCCAGTCAATTCAGGCTGATCTGAGCCGCGCACCTCATCGATTGCCGCCTCCAATCATGATTGATGGCGCACGCGGCGCCCTCTGGCTTGAGTCGACGGTTCTGGACTGGCTGCTGGAGCAACAGCGTCGCGCACTTACGACTAAGCGAAAGGCCGGTCGACCAACCAAGGTGGCTCAGCAGGTTCGCCGAGAAGCTGCAGCAATGGGTGGTCAATCATGACCGCGCACCTCGTGCCTCTAGACTGCGTCATTGACGTGATCCCAGCCAGCCTTCACACAATTTACGCCTATTCTTCGCGTGGAAGGTGGTCTAGCTGGCTCACTCGCGAGGGTCCAGATGGTGGGCGAGGTCGGCATCTGTGGTGTGACGTGCCGGCAGCCCTTGAATTTTGGCGTGCAGAGAACAAACCGCATGTCGGCGAGTTAATAGCGGCAGCGGCTGGACAAGTCCGGGCCAAAGGAGGAGCGCCGGCGGCTGCGTGAGCCGCCGGCTTCCGAGGTGGGTCACTTTGGACACCGGCAAGTGTTCTCAGAGTAACCGGCCTTAGACCGTGACGCTCGTACAGATGTCGGCCGCAACAGCGGCATGTCAGCACTCCTATCCCAAGCGCTCCGTCGAGTGGTTCTCACTGGGGACCAAGGCAAGCCAATGCCGACGAGGGCGGCAAAACCAGTCATTGACGTCATGCAGGTGCTATGCGACGCCGCTTTTGACGCGGAGCTCCATGTCCCAGTGCGTCTCCACGTTGAAGAGGTAGCTAGGGCGTGTGCGCCACCAGCCATTGATTGGGAACACCGCCAACTGGCCACGCGAGGCGAGATCGGCTGCTGTGCCTGTCCAGCTGTCGCTGACCAGCGAGCCGCGCGTCCTCAGCCTCTCGCCAATCAGCCAGTCTTCATCTGTTGGCGGCGTAGCTCGCTTCTCGCTCGCGTCGATTGCTGCGTTGATGCGCCTCGCAAATGTGGAGTTATCCTCAAGCGGGCGCTTTACGGCGAAGCGAAGGCCGTGCGACTGGTACGCGTATTTGTCCAACCCAGCTCGATCGCCGGGATTCGGTTCGATGAAATATGAAAGGGTGACGCGTAGCGTGACCTCGACCTCACCCAGAACCATCAGCATCTCTCTTGGCCACGGCAGATCGTGCATGTGCATCTCGTTGGTCTTGATCCCTTCTGGCGTCTTTTTATAGGGCTGCAGCTCGTCCTGTACGATCAAGGTGAGAGAATTTGACGCGCTGTATAGAGCGCGTTCAAGGTTCGGAACTCCGTAGCCGCAATGACGCAAGATATTGCGCAGGGCATTGCCCTTTCCGCGGCCACTGGGTAGATAGGCCTGAAGCATTGCTGGCGTCCATCGTGCGGAATGCACCATCAGGGCTCGAGTGGTCTCAGGCCAGAATTCCGGATAGGCTGTGCTGATCTTCATCGTCATCCCCGCAGCAAGGGCCGACGCAGCGCTGGTAGCCCAGCTGCAGGCGAAGAGATCCTCGTGCGGCAGGTGGCTGGTGGTCAGCAGCGAAAGGCTCGGCAGCCTTGTCGCCAGTCCCATTCGGCTGTCGAGACCGACGTTTCCGCCTTCCATGACGACGTCGGGTTTGAAGGGCCAGTCATCTTGCCAAGCGACCGACGTGGACGTGTATGGGCTAAGAGCTCCAGCTGCGGCAATGGCCGAGCAATGAGGCAGATCAGCCGCCTCAATCGTCGTCATCTCCGTGAATGCTCCAATCGTAAGTGCATTCCACGCTTGGCCGGGATCATGGATGCCGCTTACGGCCAGGTGATCTGGGTGCAGTCGCCAGTCTTGGGCGTCCATCGTATTGCCGGCGCTCAAGACGAAAAGCCGCTGCTGGTCCCCTCCGCTGGTGTACTCGCTGGCCAGGCGATCAATCTGAGCCGACCACGACGACGGGCGACCGCGATCGCGGCCGTCTGTCGAGGTTACAGCCATGGAGAAGACTCGCTGACGATCCGGCGCGGCAATCTCCACGCGGGCAACCGCTTCCGCCGTGATCGCGCCGAATGACTCTCCCTGGTTGTCACCTTCGTCTCGCAAGACCTTCACCGACTCTAATCTATGCGTGACACGCAATTCCATCTGCCCCTCAAGCGGTCCGGTCAGTTCGCCTAGCAGGGCCAAGCCTGCCAGCTCAGTGCCGTGGCCATTCCCATCATGCACACCCCAGGCCGGCTGGACGGTGTGCAAGTCCGCAGTCTGCACGAATGGTGCGAGTAGCGGGTGACCGTGATTCACGCCGGTGTCGAGGAGGGTCACATAGTGATGACCATTCGGGGCAGGGCGCAGGCGCTGCTGCAGGTTTGCGGTCCACGCTACTTGCTGCTCGCGCGGCTGTGACGCGAAGAATGCCGCGGTGGTCTTGGCTCGTCGCAATTCGGCCAGCATGCCGAATAGCAGTGGAGCAGCTAGCCATTGCAGTTTCGTGCCATGCAACTGCGCGACAACACGTTCGGGGAAGATCAGAGTCTTCTCACTCACGGTGAATCCTGCCAGGTCCGCGATTCGGCGAAATTCGGCCAGGTGCTGGTCATGGGGTTTGCGCGCAGGTAACCAAACCTCCCACCAGATGCCTTCGTCTTCACTGACAGGCAATGCAGTGGGTGCATCGGTCCAAAGCGCATCGAACGCTGCCACGCTCACGCACTCAATCGCGTCGATCAGTTTTTGATGGTCCTGCGGGGTGACGCCGTTGGTTTGCTTGCGAAAGGAGGCGTAGTCGTTGAGCAGGCGATCGAAGTGATCGAGCTTGCCTTCCGGCACGAACACGGTAGCAAGCGTTTGTGTGCCGCGCTGTCTAATGTTGAGAAGCTCGATACCCTGCTTGTCGCGGGCGAGGCTCTCTGCCGCCAGTTCGACCTCTTGGGGGCTAGTGAACTCCACCTGAAGGCCAATTGCACTTTGCATGCCAGCGGCGCGTTGCTGGCCGATCTGGGTTTGTTGTGCCAGCGCAATGGCAGCAAACTGCGCTCGAAGCTTAGCCGCATGAGCCTCGCGAGGTTGAGCTGGAACCCGAGTTTTGCTTCCATCGCCGCCGGTACGAGCGGTGTAATCGTGTGCTGCTTTTGTGCCAGTGGGGAAGAGATGGCGGCGACGACGGTCTTGATCCTGAGTGGCCATGCAGTGAATGTCAGGGGTGGCGGTTCTAGGTCGTTTTCATGGATGCCCGACGACGGACTGTTTGCCTGTGCTCAAGGAGCGACTGCAACGTATCCAATTGAACGGTCTCTCGGTCATGCATGACTGCTTCCTTGACCGCGTCGTCGATAGCATTGGAAATCTGCGCGTGACTGAGTCCCTGTGCGGCATCAACCAGTTTCCGCAGCGATATGGTGCTTGATAAGAAGCCAGACAGTCGTAATTTCAGCAGAGCCTCAATCTCCTCCTCGGAGGGGGCGTGGTACTCAATCACGTCATCGAAGCGTCGGAACAAAGCCTCGTCCAGGATCTCAGGATGATTGGTCGCGGCGACCACCACACTGTCCGAGTCATCCTGCTCGATCATCAGTAGAAAGCTGTTCAGGATCCGTCGAATTTCGCCAACGTCATTCGACAGGCCTCGTTGGCTGCCGATTGCGTCGAATTCGTCGAAAAAATAGACCCCACGCGTCGCACTCACTGCGTCAAAGACTTGACGCAGTTTCGCTGCGGTCTCGCCCATGAATTTCGTGATCAAGGCATCCAGGCGTACGACGAACAATGGAATGCGCAGTTCTCCTGCGAGCGCCGCCGCAGTCAATGTCTTGCCAGTGCCGGATGGACCAACTAGTAGCAGCTTGCGCCGCGGATACAGGCCATGGCTGCGGAGCTTCACGAGGTGTCGCTGCTCCTTCAACACGCGATTCAAGGGAGCCTCGACTGTGGGGGATAGCACCATGTCCGCGAGCAGCTTTGAAGGATAGGAGACGGTAAGCAGGCCAGCGAGTTCGCCCTTCGGCCGGGCTAGTGGCACGACCGCTGAAGCGTGCGCACCGCTGCGGCGCGTCTTGGCTGAATCAATCAGCCCCTTAAGCTCCTCGGCCAATTTCCCATGGCCTTGGCGAGCCTCGTGTGCAGCCATCTGCATAGCAATGGCGTAGAACTGCGGCTCGTCGTCTTCGGCGTACGAGCGCAGCAGTGCCTTGAGTTGTTCGCTTTTTGCCATGGTGGTCGCATTGTGACTGACAAACAGCGCAGCCATTCGCCCGTGTCGTCCTTTGTTTGCTACGCCAAAATCTGGTCAGTAAGGGCGGTATAGCCTCGGTTTTGCGGGTATTTTTGCGGGTACTTGTCTATGTTGTTGATTGATTTTTTATGTTGAATCAATAGCTTACGAAGCAAATTCGAGTCAGATAGCCGCACCAAATTCTCAAATCACAGCGTCTCAGGACGCATCGCAAGCCCTTGATTCCCCAGTGAACAAGGGCTTTTTTCTTGCGCATGGCGTAGCATGTCGTCTTATGACATCACGGTATTTCTGACGGTACTTCTGACGGTACTGGCCAATACCGTCAACCCAGATAGCGTCCCCGATGCGCCAGCAAGTACAGCCCCTGCTGCGTCAGCGCCGGGGCACCAGCCAAAAAGCGACGGGGGCAAGGCCAAAGCCGAATCAACCACCCCTCCCAAGGCTGCTGCATCAAGCGCTGAGGCATCTCTGAATGAACTACTCTCCACCAGTGTCAAGGCGATTGCCTCAACAACAGTTGCTGTCATTTGGGTTTTGGTCATTGCAATTGCCGTCATCACGATTTCCATTGCCCGCGCCGTCTTGTCGCTGAAGCCGCAAGGTTTGGACAGTAGCGCGGACGGAGAAAAGGATGGCAAACCGGGCGACAGCGCCGATATTTCGCTTCCTGGTCTGGAGTTCGCGAAGGATGTAATCAAGCTTGTGACCGACACGGCACCAAGCATCCGAAAATAGCCGTGCGGTAAGTCCGCGCAGTTGCCGGGTGCGGACACCATACAAAGGCCCTTTTCGGCAGACGAAGCCCGCCCGCCGTGGCAGACTTGGCTAGTCGCACCAAATTCCAAAATCACGGCGTCCCAGGACGCTTCGCAATCCTTGATTCCCTGGAGAACAAGGGCTTTTTTTCTTGCGCATGGCGTAGCATCTTGCCGAATGGGCAGGCATGCGGGCTTGCGGCCCTTTTGAGTCTGTCGTACCTGGAACTGGGGCATGGATGCACGCGCGTACGGGCAATCCCCCCTTGGGTGGGTTGACCGCGGGTGCATGCTGCGGTCCACTCGGGCGCGACTTCCTACCGAGTGAAACCTGCGTCCTCTTTTTATGAATTCAGTTTTGGAAACCCGCGCCGCCGCTGCAGGCGTGAAGAACTCGAATGTCGCCGCCTGGCACCTGAGAGTGTTGGCATCTGCTGTCGACCTTGCGTTGTGGCTGCTGATCCTGCTGGTCAGCGAATGGTTGTTTGCAAGCTCTTCGATGGCCGATGCGCTGTCGCCCATCGCAGGCAAGGCGCTGGCATGGATGGTGGCCAGCCTGCTGGTGGTTGGGTGCTGGAAGATCGCTGGCGCGACACCGGGCAAGATGGTGTTCGCCTCGCGCGTGGTCGATGCCGGCACGGGCGGACCGCTGGGCCTGGGCCAATGCTTGGTTCGATGGGTCGGCTTGCTGGCCTCTGCCGTGCCGCTGGGCGCCGGACTGCATTGGGCTGCGCTGGATCCCAAGGGCCAGGCCGTGCACGACAAGCTGGCCGGTACCTTGGTTGTCGTCGTGCCGCGCGTCGGCGGCGCGGCGCCCGCGCCCAAGAACCTGCTCGATTACCTGCGCTGCCATTGGCGCGGTGAGCTCGGCGTGGCGCCCAGTCTCTTTGTCAACACGCTGCTGCTGCCCGCGCCCATGCTGGCGGCGCTGGTCTGGCTCAGCCTGCGCGTCAACGTCGACGGCGAGGATCTGCGGCTGTGGAGCACGCTGCTGGTCGTGTTGTGGCCTCTGGCCCTCGCGACGCTGGGCTGGGGGGCGATCGGGACCTGGCGCGCGCTACATGCGCACGTCGGCGTCGATCCGCGCGTGGGGCTTGCGGTGCAGGTGCTGGTCGGCGCCTTGGTCGCCGTGGCGCTGGGTTCGACGCTGTTCGACTTTGCTCCACGGCTGGGCAGCTACCTGGCCCTGATCAGGGGCAGCGACCCGATGGGCCATGCCGGTTTGAGCGCGTCGCCTGACGGACGACGGTTGCGCATGAGCGGTGCCATCGGCATGGGCGACAGTCGGGCGTTTCTTGCGCTTGCAGCGCAGGCGCCGCAGGCCAGGACGCTGGAGATCGAATCCTTGGACGGTCGGCTCGGCGAGGCGCGCCGCATCGCCGAGCTCGTGCATTCGCAAGGCTGGTTGACCCGGGCGGTCGGCGCTTGCGACGGGCCCTGCGCATTGATCTTCGTCGCTGGCGCGCACAGGCAGTTGATGCCGGGCGCGTCCCTGGGACTGAAGCGCATCGCGCCGGGCATGCTGAGCTGGCTGACCCGGCCGACGGCCGACCAGTCGCTCGCCCAGGCGTTTGGCGCCGTGGGTGCGCCGACCTCGCTGCTCCGCCGGATCTTGACCATGCCGCCGAGCGGCCGCTACAGCGCCGGCCCGGACCAATGGGCGCGTGACGAAGTCGTCGATCCGCCGTCGGCGGGCCTGGAGATCCACCTTCCGGAGGACAGGGCGCACCGCACCGCCGCCGAGCTGGCCGAGCTCTTGCGTGGCAATCCGGCCTGGTATGCGCTTGAACTCCACTATCCGGGCGCGGTGGATGCGGCCTCGGCGCGCATGGTTGCAGCCAGTGCGGACCCCGCGGCGGACGATGCCACTGTGCTGGCGGAAGGGCAGGGCGTATTCGCCGACCTGTTGCCGCGCCTGTTGCAGGAGACCGATGCCGAGCAGCGCGTTCGGTATCTGCCGATCTGGCGCGACCAGCTGGCAGCCGCGCGCATGGGGAGTCCGGCGCAGTGCCTGTATCTGCTAACCGGTCAGGCGGCCGGGCGGCGTGGTCTGCCTGCGGAGATCTCGGAACGCGAAGCGAGTTGGATCGTCGAGGCCACGCAGGTGGTCGATGCGCAAGCGGTCCGGCCCGTGACCGCTGTCGAAACCGAGGTGATCCGGCATCAGCTGGGGGAGCGCGCCCCCGAGGTCATCGACGGGCTGATGGTCAAGGCACGCGGCCGCAACGCCCGCCCCGACTGCGAGCACACGATCCAGATCCTGGACCTCGTCGGCACCCTGCCGCTGCGCACTCGCCAGCTCGCCGCGCGCGCGGTGTTTCAGGACTGAGGGACAACCATGATGAATCGATTCTGGACTCTGCTGGCGCTGGTGGTTCTCGCATTGGTCGCGATGGTGGTGGGAGACCCCGGCTTGCTGAGTACATGGCGCGCGAAATGGGACGCGACGTCGCACACGGCGCTGCCGCAGCTGGGTTCAAGTGCCGGCAACGCGACGGTCCATAAATGCCGCTCGAATGGCGGCATCAGCTACTCGACCGAGAAATGCCCGCGCGGCAGCACCGAGGACACCCTGGCGCCAGACCGCGTGACCACCGTCAGCATGCCCAAGCCCGCGCTGCTGCCCGCCACGCCGGCCTCGCTGCCGACGGTGCGCGACCTGCTGGTTAACCCGAACGAGCCGAACCTGAAGCAGATGGAGATGGACAGGGCCTTGAACGAGTCGAGATAGCAGCGGCGCTGTGAATGTCCTTGGCGTCCCGCAGGTCGCACCCAAGCACAGACTCAAAAGCATCAGGCGTCGCAAGCCCTTGCCTCTGAAAAGAGCAAGGGCTTTTTTGTCGGCATCGTTCCATTGCATGACGCCGCTATGCCGCAGCCCGTGGCCATTGATCCATCGCATGGCAGGCTACGCCCTTGGCGCGAACATTTCATGTTCAACCGACACCATTGGCGCCGTCGATTGCCATCATTGTGCAAATCAATTGGATGCAGCTTTTTGATTTACAGATACTAATTAAAGCAGTCCAGCACCCCAACATCCTTCAGAAGGAGCGACGCATGAGCAACGAATCCCAATGTCCTTTCCACCAGGGCGGCAACACGGCCACGGCCAGTGCGCGGTCCAACCGCGATTGGTGGCCCAGGCAGCTCAACCTGGCCATCCTGCATCAGCATGCACCAGCCTCCAATCCCATGGACGCCGGTTTTGACTACGCGCAAGCCTTCGGGCAACTCGACTACAAGGCCCTCAAGCAGGACCTGAACGCGCTGATGACCGATTCGCAGGACTGGTGGCCGGCCGACTGGGGGCACTACGGCGGCCTGTTCATCCGCATGGCCTGGCACAGTGCCGGCACCTACCGGACCGCGGACGGCCGCGGCGGCGCGGGCGCAGGCAACCAGCGCTTTGCTCCGATCAACAGCTGGCCCGACAACGGCAACCTCGACAAGGCCCGCCGCCTGCTGTGGCCGATCAAGCAGAAATACGGTAACAAGATCTCCTGGGCCGACCTGATGATCCTGGCCGGCAACGTGGCCCTGGAATCCATGGGCTTCAAGACCTTCGGTTTCGGCGGCGGCCGCGTCGACATCTATCAGCCTGAAGAAGACGTTTACTGGGGGGCCGAGAAGGAATGGCTGGCCACCAGCGACAAGCCGAACAGCCGCTACTCGGGCCAGCGCGAGCTCGACAATCCGCTCGCTGCCGTGCAGATGGGCTTGATCTACGTCAATCCGGAGGGGCCGGATGGCCGTCCCGACCCGGTGGCTTCGGGCCGCGACGTGCGCGAGACCTTTGCCCGCATGGCCATGAACGACGAAGAAACCGTGGCTCTGGTGGCCGGCGGCCACACCTTTGGCAAGGCGCATGGCGCCGGCAGCCCCAAGCTGGTCGGCCCCGAGCCCGAGGCCGCGCCGATCGAGGCCCAAGGCCTGGGCTGGATCAATGCCTTCGGCAGCGGCAAGGGCGTCGACGCCACCACCAGCGGCATCGAGGGCGCCTGGAAACCGAATCCGACCACCTGGGACAACGGCTATTTCGACATGCTGTTCGGCTACGAGTGGGAACTCACCAGGAGCCCGGCGGGCGCGCACCAGTGGGTCGCCAAGAACTGCAGGCCCGAACACATGATTCCGGACGCGCACGATCCGCGCCAGAAGCATCCCCCGATGATGACCACGGCCGACCTCTCCTTGCGTTTTGACCCGATCTACGAGCCGATTGCACGCCGCTTCCACCAGGATCCGGCCGCCTTCGCCGAGGCCTTTGCGCGCGCCTGGTTCAAGCTGACGCACCGCGACATGGGTCCAAAGGGTCGCTACATCGGCCCTGAAGTGCCGGCCGAAGACTTGATCTGGCAGGATCCCATCCCCGCCGTGGACCATCCGCTGGTCGACGCGATCGACATGGCTGCGCTGAAGGCACAGGTGCTGGCATCGGGCCTGACCATCGCCGAGCTGGTGTCCACGGCCTGGGCCTCGGCATCGAGCTATCGCGGTTCCGACAAGCGCGGCGGCGCCAATGGCGCGCGCGTCCGATTGGCGCCGCAGAAGGATTGGGCCGTCAACCAGCCCGACCAGCTCGGCAAGGTGCTGGAAGTGCTGAACGGCATCCAGCAGCGCTTCAACGCCGCGGCCGCGGGCGGCAAGAAAATCTCGCTGGCCGACCTGATCGTGCTGGCGGGATCGGCCGCCGTCGAAGCCGCGGCCCAGGCTGCGGGCCAGGCCGTCGGAGTGGCATTTGCGCCGGGCCGCATGGATGCCAGCGCAGTGCAGACCGATGCCGAGTCCTTTGCGCCGCTGGAGCCGCAGGCCGATGGTTTTCGCAATTTCCAGAAGCAGGCCTATCGTGTGGCGGCCGAGGAGTTGCTGATCGACAAGGCGCAACTGCTGACGCTCAGCGCTCCCGAGATGACCGCGCTGGTTGGCGGATTGCGCGTGCTCGGGGTCAATGCCGGCGGGTCGACGGACGGCGTGTTCACCCAACGCGTCGGGCAGCTCAGCAATGACTTTTTTGTCAATCTGCTGGACATAGGCACGGTCTGGCGTCCCTTGTCAAATGACGCGCAGCGATTCGAAGGGCGCGACCGCAAGACCGGCGCGCCCAAGTGGACCGCCACGCGCGTCGATCTGGTGTTCGGCTCCAATTCGCAACTGCGCGCGCTGGCCGAGGTCTATGCGCAGGATGATGGCCGGGCCAAGTTGGTGCGGGATTTCGTCGCGGCCTGGATCAAGGTGATGAACCTGGATCGTTTCGACTTGCACAAAGCCCAGGCCTGACGGCGCAGTTCAGCGCCCGCGAGGGCGCGGGAGCGGCCTGAGCAGCTGGCGCAGGAAGCCCGGCGATACGGCCTGCGAGATGCCGTATCGCTGGGGAAAGGCCTTGGGCAGATGAAAGCTGCCAAACAGCAGGTCCCACACGGGCAGCAGCGCCGCGTAGTTCTTGTTCACGTAGGCGGCGCCGTCGTTGGCGTGGTGCCAATGGTGGAATGCCGGGGTGCTGATCAGCCCGTCCAGCCCTCGAAGGCGCCAGCGCACGTTGGCGTGCACGAAGCTGGTCCAGGCGCGGTTGAACAGCGCGACGGCGATCATCATGCCGTTGGCACTGTCGATGCCGCCTTGCGCCAAGCCCAGCAGATAGCTGGGAATCAACACGATGCAGCGGGTGTAGACAGCATCCACCGGATGGGTGCGGGTGTTGACCAGCCAGTCCATGCGCTCGGCGCTGTGATGGATGGCGTGGAACTGCCACAGCCACGGCATCTGGTGGGACCAGCGGTGGGCCCAGTAATAGGCCAGGTCGCCCACCACCAGCGAGGCCGGCATCAGCAGCCACCACGGCTGGGCGGCGACCCATTGCAACCAGGCCGCGGGGATCCAGCCTTGCATGGCGCGCACAAGCAGTGCACCGGCCAGCATCAGCAGCAAGGCGGTCAAGGTGCCGCCGACGAAGTAATAGGCCAGGTCGGTCAGGATGTCGGGGCGCAGCACCTGTTGCCGCTGCTTCGGCCAAAGCCTTTCGAGCGGGACGAACACCAGCGCCAGGATCGGCAGCATGACGCCGAGCCGTTCGAAGTTGACGCCGAGCTGGTTCGCGACGGCCAGGAATTGATTCAGCATGGAGGTTCGCGCAAGGCCGGCATCATGAAAAAAAGCGCCCGGCCCCGGGGCGGGCGGCGCTTCTTGGAGCGGCGGGCTGAAGGCCCTCGACCGAGGGCTTTCAGCCTTGGCGGGCCTGGCGGCGGCGCACCAGGGAGCCGACGATGGCGACGCCGGCCAGCATCATCGCCGAGGTCGAGGGCTCGGGAACGGCCTGGGCCAGGCTCACGCCGTCCAGCAGGAGCAGGGGCTCGGGCGCCACGGCGCTGGTCGACTTGGCGGCAAAGGTCAAGGCTTCGGTGGCGCTACTGGCCACGAAGTTCAGGCTGACCTGCGTCCAGCCGCTGGCGGCGCTGGCGCCGGGCGTGGCGATGGCCGTGCTGTTGGCCGAACTGCTGCCCAGCGACACGTTCCAGTACATGCTGCCGGGCGTGTAGGTGCTGGTGGAGCGGTTGTCAGCGGCTTCGTAGAACGACACCGTGTAGCTCTTGCCGACGGTCAGTCCGGAGATGTTCTGCGAGATGACATCGTTTTGCTGGCTGACGTACCAGGTGCCCAGGACGTTGCCGCCAGGATTGCCGGGGCTGCTCGACAGCAGGTCCGCCTTGCCTTGCTGGGCGTTCCACTGGGCCGCGGTCAGGGCGCCGAAGCTGCCGCTGTTGATCGTCCAGTCGGTGATGCTGCCGTCGGGGGTCGAATTGGCGTTGAACGAGGCATTGGCGACGGTCTGCGCGAAACCGAGGCCGGAGAATCCTGCCAGGGCGGCAGCCGACAGGGCCAGAATGGATTTGATGAATTTCATGATTTGATAACGCCGCAGATGTTGTGCGATATGGAATGCCGCGTTTGTACCTGACGCCCACTCCCTGTAAAACCCTCCGAGTGAGGGGGATTTGGCATATGGCCGTTATTTGCTTGCAGCAATCAAAGGTTTTGTGCCTTTTTCACGTCGCCGGGGCAAAGCGCTCTGAGGACGTCTGCGCATGGAGCGGCTTCAGCCTTGCTGAATCTTGATGCGGATGCGGCTTGGGCTCAGGCCCTGGGCCTGGATCATGGCTTCGAGGCGGGGCTGCAGCTGTCTCAATTTGGCGGCGACGGCGGCATTGGCGGCCAGCAGGCTCCAGGCTTCCTCGTCGATGGGGCCGGGCTTGACAAAGCGCGTCATGGCGCCTGGCAGTGCCGGCGCCACGATGGCCATGCGCAAATTGGAGGCTCGCATCAGGGCGCCCAGCCGCGCCAGGCCTTCGTGTGCAGAAAGCGCATCGGCGACGGGCAGGAGGTCCGGCACCGAGTGCTGCGAATGGGGAGCGTGCCCTGGTTGAAATCGCCTGCGCATGCCTCAAGTGTAGTGTCGCAGTCGAATGCTAAACTCCCGCGGTTCAATTTCAGGGGGCTGGCCCGAACCGGATCGGCTGACCTGGACACCCTATTCAATCAATCACGACAAGACGCTCGGGGCCCTGCGCCGGTATCCGGTTCCGGTATCCGGGCTGTCTCCTGTTCAAAGACCCAACGCCGCATGTTGCCCAAGCTTCTTACCCAGATTTTCGGTAGCCGCAATGACCGGCTGCTCAAGCAATACCGCCGCGTCGTGCAGCAGATCAATGCGTTGGAGCCGCAATTTGAACAGCTGGACGATGCAGCCCTGAAGGCCAAGACGGAAGAGTTCAAGCAGCGCGTCGCCAAGGGCGAAAGCCTGGACGCCATCCTGCCTGAGGCCTTTGCGGCGGTGCGTGAAGGCGGCAAGCGCGTGCTGAAGATGCGCCATTTCGACGTGCAGCTGATCGGCGGCATGGTGCTGAATGCCGGCAAGGTCGCGGAAATGCGCACCGGCGAAGGCAAGACGCTGATGGCCACCTTGCCCGTCTACCTGAATGCGCTGACCGGCAAAGGCGTGCACGTGGTGACCGTGAACGACTACCTGGCCAAGCGCGACGCCGAGTGGATGGCCAAGCTCTACAACTTCCTGGGGCTGAGCGTGGGCATCAACCTGCCGCAGATGTCCCGCGAGGACAAGCAGGCGGCCTACGCGGCCGACGTCACCTACGGCACCAACAATGAATACGGCTTCGACTACCTGCGCGACAACATGGTGCACGATGTGCGCGACCGCGTGCAGCGCGGCCTGGCCTACGCCATCGTCGACGAGGTGGACTCCATCCTGATCGACGAGGCGCGCACGCCGCTGATCATCTCCGGACAGGCCGAGGATCACACCGATCTGTACCTGTCCATCAATGCCGTGGCGCCCAAGCTCAAGAAGCAGATCGGCGAGCTGGATCCGCGCACCGGCGAAGGCGTGATCGAGCCGGGCGACTTCACGGTCGACGAGAAGTCGCACCAGATCTACCTGACCGAAGACGGCCACGAGAACGCCGAGCGCCTCCTGACCGAGGCCGGCTTGCTGCCCGAGGGCGCCAGCCTCTACGACGCCGCCAACATCACGCTGATGCACCATGTGTACGCGGCCCTGCGCGCGCACCATGTGTACCACCGCGACCAGAACTACGTGGTGCAGAACGGCGAAGTCATCATCGTCGACGAGTTCACCGGCCGCCTGATGACGGGCCGGCGCTGGAGCGACGGCCTGCACCAGGCCGTCGAGGCCAAGGAAGGCGTGCAGATCCAGAGCGAGAACCAGACGCTGGCCTCGATCACCTTCCAGAACTACTTCCGCATGTACGGCAAGCTCTCGGGCATGACCGGCACGGCCGACACCGAGGCCTACGAGTTCCAGGAAATCTACGGCCTGGAAACCGTGGTGATCCCGCCCAACCGTCCGACCGTGCGCCGCGACGAGCTCGACCTGGTCTACAAGTCGGCCAAGGAGAAGTTCGACGCCGTCATCGTGGACATCCGCGAGTGCCACGAACGCGGCCAGCCAGTGCTGGTGGGCACGACCTCGATCGAGAACTCCGAGCTGATCTCGGTGCTGCTGACCAAGGCCAAGCTGCCGCACCAGGTGCTCAACGCCAAGCAGCACGCCAAGGAAGCCGAGATCGTCGCGCAGGCCGGGCGCCCGGGCGTGATCACCATCGCCACCAACATGGCCGGCCGCGGCACCGACATCGTGCTGGGCGGCAACGTCGAGAAGCAGGTGCAGTTGCTGGAGGAGGACGCCAGCATTGCGGAGGTCGACAAGGCCGCGCGCATCCAGACGCTCAAGGACGAATGGCAGAGCCTGCACGAGAAGGTCAAGCGCGAAGGCGGCCTGCGCATCATCGCCACCGAGCGCCATGAAAGCCGCCGCATCGACAACCAGCTGCGCGGCCGCTCGGGCCGCCAGGGCGATCCGGGCTCCTCGCGCTTCTACCTGTCGCTGGACGACCCGCTGATGCGCATTTTTGCCGGCGACCGCGTGCGCGCCATCATGGAGCGCCTGAAGATGCCCGAAGGCGAAGCCATCGAGGCCGGCATCGTGACCCGTTCCATCGAGGGTGCGCAGCGCAAGGTCGAGGCCCGCAACTTCGACGTGCGCAAGCAGCTGCTCGAGTATGACGACGTCTCGAACGATCAGCGCAAGGTGATCTACCAGCAGCGCAACGACATCCTTGAGGCCGAGCAGCTCGCCGCCCAGATCGCGCACCTGCGCGCCAGCGCCATGGGCGACGTGGTGCATGCCTTTGTGCCCGAGCAAAGCGTCGAGGAGCAGTGGGACCTGCCGAGCCTGGAACGCGTGCTGCAGGACGAATGGCAGCTGCAACTGCAACTGGCGGCCGAAGTTGCCAAGAGCGATTCGATCAGCGACGAGGACGTGGTCGAGAAGGTCGTGGCCGCCGCCCACGCCGCCTTCGAAGCCAAGGTGGCGCAGGTCGGCCTGGACCAGTTCACGCCCTTCATGCGCATGATCCTGCTGCAGTCGATCGACCAGCATTGGCGCGAGCACCTGGCGGCGCTGGACTATCTGCGCCAGGGCATCCACCTGCGTGGTTACGCCCAGAAGAACCCCAAGCAGGAGTACAAGCGCGAGGCCTTCGAGCTGTTCTCGCAACTGCTCGACCAGGTCAAGCTGGAGGTCACGCGCACCTTGATGAACGTGCGCATCCAGTCGCAGGAAGAGGCCAATCAGGCCGCCGAAGCCATCGAGCAGCGCGTCGATGCCGTGGCCAACGTCACCTACACGCATCCGAACGAAGACGGTTCGGTCTCGCAGGAGGTCGACCCCGCCACCCAGTTCGGCCATGTGGGACGCAACGATCCCTGCCCTTGCGGCAGCGGCAAGAAATACAAGGCCTGCCACGGCAAGCTGGCCTGACCGGTCCTGGATCAGACGGCGGCTCCTTCGGGAGCCGTTTTCTTTTGGAAGCCTCTTTGGGCTAACGCTCAAATGTGTGCATCGGGGCGATACTCGCCCAATCTTTGTGAGCCACGAGGATTCCGATGCAGATCGACTTCCACCATGCTGTCACCTATGTGGTGTCCCGCCTGGCCGGGCTGGGTCATGACGATGCCAGTGTCGTGGCGCATGCCTCGCAGTACGTCGACGATGCGACCCAGGACGGCGCCCTCGAGTTCACGACCGGCGAGCGCTATGTGCGCGTGACCTCGTCGCACAAGACGATCAACATCGCGCTCAACGCCGACAAGGCAGACAATCGGCTGGTGTGGGTGCCGTTTCATTTCATGCCCGGCAATGAGGCGCCGCCGCCGGGCGCCTCGCCGGACGATGCGTTCTACTACCGCCTGATGTGCAAGCCGGGCAGCCGGATCGCCCGCGACATGATGCGAGACTGCGTGGAGCGCAAGCATCTGCACTTCGGCTTGCACCGCCTGGGCATCGCGCTGCATACCTTCGTCGACACCTGGGCCCACCAGCAATTCATTGGCGCCGTCTGCGACATCAACAAGGTGAAGACCTATGCCGTTGATCCCGACCCCAGCTATTGCAAGGATGTGGTTTATGGCGCCCTCACCGGCGTCAAGGAAGCGTTCGAGCGGCACATTGCCAATTTCCTGCCGGTCGGCCACGCCGGCGCGCTGACCTTGCCCGATCTGCCGTTTCTCAAGTGGTCGTTCACCCGCGAGAACGGTGAGGTGGTCGCGCGCGACAACCCAACCGACTATCTGAAGGCCGCGCACGCCGCGTTCAATGTCGTGCGACGTTTTGTGGCGGGCGATCCTGATCTCGCGGAGGTCGCCTTGCCTGCTGGCGACGCTCAAACCCTGGACACGATGCTGCGCACGACGCTCTACATCGAAGGCGAGCGCCGTCACCAGGTGTGGCTCCAGGCGATTGCGGACGGGGCATTCTCGTTCGGTCCGACCTCGCTCAGCTACGTGGAGCAGGGCCCGGGATCCTGGAAGATGGACGCGCTCAACCAGGATCCGCTGGACGAGGCCGGCGTGCAGTACAGCTTCACGCCGGGCTTTCTGGGCTCGAACTGGAAGATGTTCCACGACGCCGTGCAATTCCAACGGCTCTATGTGCTGCACGAGCTGCTGCCCGCCTACGGGATTTGCGCGTCCTGAAGCACGCATCCGGCACGCATCCGTGCCGGCGCGCTGCCTACAATGCTGGCTGACGCCTTTTCGTCACTTTCTATCTGCGAGTCCGCCATGCCTGTCCACCTGTCCGCTCCCGATCCTGTCTCCCTGCATCCCGTGCCTGGCGCCCGATGGGGCGTGACGATGGCCGGCATACGCAAGGTCGATCGCCGTGATCTTTGCGTGCTGGTGCTCGACGAAGGCAGCTCGGTGGCGGGCGTGTTCACCAAGAACCGCTTTTGCGCCGCGCCGGTGCAGATCTGCCGCGAGCACCTGGCCGGCCACCAGGGCATACGCGCCTTGCTGATCAACACCGGCAACGCCAATGCCGGCACCGGCGAGGACGGTCTGGCGCGCGCGCGCCTGAGCTGCGAGGCGCTGGCCAAGTTGCTGAACATCGGCAGCCACCAGGTGCTGCCTTTCAGCACCGGCGTGATCATGGAGAACCTGCCGGTGGAGCGCATCGTCGCCGGCTTGCCGGCCGCGCTTGCCGCGCTCAGCAGCAATGCCTGGGGCGAGGCCGCGCAGGGCATCATGACCACCGACACCTTGCCCAAGGCCGTCTCGCGCCAGGTGCAGATCCAGGGTCAGACCGTGACGGTGACCGGCATTTCCAAGGGCGCCGGCATGATCCGCCCCAACATGGCCACCATGCTGGGCTTCGTGGCCACCGACGCCAACATCGCGCCCGAGCTGCTGCAAAGCCTGGTCAGCGAAGCCGCCGACGCCTCGTTCAACCGCATCACCATCGACGGCGACACCTCGACCAACGACTCCTTTGTGCTGATCGCCACCCACAAGGCCGCGCATGCGCGCATCGAGTCCTTGCATTCCGCTGAGGGCCAGGCCTTGCGCGACGCCGTCATTTCGGTTTCGCAGACGCTAGCGCAGGCCATCGTGCGCGACGGCGAGGGGGCGACCAAGTTCATCAGCGTCGTGGTCGAGGGCGGACGGGACGAAGCCGAATGCCAGCTGGCCGCGTACGCCATTGCGCATTCCCCGCTGGTCAAGACCGCCTTCTTTGCCAGCGATCCCAACCTCGGTCGCATTCTCGCGGCCGTGGGCTATGCCGGCATCAGCGATCTGGACCAGACCCTGATCGATCTGTTCCTCGACGACGTGCACGTGGTGCGCCATGGCGGGCGCCATCCCGACTATCGCGAGGAAGACGGCCAGCGCGTGATGAAGCAGTCCGAGATCACGGTGCGGGTCAATCTGCACCGCGGAGCCGCCCGAACCACGGTGTGGACTTGCGACCTCAGCCACGATTACGTCAGCATCAACGCCGACTACCGCAGCTGATCTTCCGATCGGCAGGACTTGCGCAGCTCCGCGCGAGTTTCGCTAAAAATCAATGGCCTTGGTGTGGAGGCCGCGCGCAATCAAGGTGGCATTGATCAGCTGCGCCTCCTCGCGGCTGCCGAAGGGCCAGATCGCGGCGCGCCAGCCTTCGGGCGTCTGGAAGACCTGGCTTTGCATGGACTTGGCGCCGATCAAGGGCGCGGCCATGTTCTGCATGCGCTGCAGGTAGGCCAGCGCTTCGTCCTTGCTGGGCATGGGAGGACCCACGAGGGCCACCTGCTTCATGTTCTCGACACTGACCTGACCCGGTTCCTCGCCGGACTTGGGGTTGCGGAACTGCGTGCGTTCGCCCTTGGGCGGCTCGGCCTGTGGCGTCGGCTTGGCAGGGGCCGCCGGGCCGTTCCTGCCATGCTCGCTGGCGCCGTCGGGCTTGTTCTTGCCGGCGTCGGCGTTTGCCGCTGGATTGATGGTGTTCCGCTGCACCAGGCGCGGCACGGTCGGCTCCAGGTGCGGCCGTATGTCGGGCTGAGCCCTGTTGTCCCCGGTTTGTCCGGACATGATCTGTTCCGACGCGGAGAGGATGGCCTGGGTCTTGCCGTCCGCCTTGGCCGGTGTGCCGGGTTGTGCAATGGATGCGGATTCGAGCGGCTTCGCTGCAGGGGATGGCGCGCTGGGAGCGGGAATCGCCGGCGCGACCACGGTGGCGGCCGAGGCTGGGGGTTCGGCTGGCGCGCTGGCTTGCGCGAAGGGCTGGGACGCAGCGCTGGCGGCCGGGACTGGCACTGCAGCAGCAGCGGATGACGCCGTTGTCGCTGCCATCGACGCAGCCGCGCTGGCCGCTGCGCTCACAGGTGCCGGCGGCGTGGCCGCGGGCTCCGCGCTGTGCCACCACCACAGGCTTGCCGCCAGCGCCGGCAGTCCCAGCAGCACGGTGAGTGTCAGTCCGAGACGCAAGGGGTCGAGGCAGCGCGGCCCGGTCACGTGTACGGTCTGCCCCGGGCCTTGCGCCAGGATCACGCGGGTGCGCGCAGAACCTGCATCGATGGCCGCGCTCAGCAAATAGATTTCTGTCGGCCAGGCGCCGCCCTTGCCGCGCGGCTTGGCGGCCAGTCTTTCGTCAATGCTGAGCACGCGGCGAGGCAGGGTTCCGTCGTCTGGGGCCTGGCGATAGCCGTAGAGCAGGGCAAAGCGCGCCGCCCGTCGGGCCGAAATGCCGGGAATCAGGGACTTGCTGAAGACCGGCCACATGGGCGTGGATTTCCCGGTGCCGTTCAGGAACGGCAGCCGCGCGAGCCAGCGGCGCAGACCTGCGGCCGCGCCGGCAGCCTCTGGCGAAGGGGCTGCCTCGACGGGGACGGCAAGGGGCGCCGCGGCCGGCGCCGGGGGCTTGGCGGATTGCTTTGTCAACACCGCCAGCGTCGGGTCGTCCGGCACGGCCTCGTCGCCAGCCCCTCCTTGCGAGCCTTGCTGCGCCGCCGCCAGCTCCTCAGGGCTCACCACATCGTCCAGCGTGGAGAGCACGGGCTCCACCGAGGGCGTGGCGCTGCTGCGCATGAAGGGCAGCGCCACCAGACCCAGCGAATGCACATCATCTGCCGTGACGCGTCGGGCCAGGGGATGGCGGTTGTGCCATTCGGCCAGTCTGCGGGCAAAGAGCAAAGCCAGTTCTTGCATGGGCTCCAGGAGGTTGCGCCGCACCTGAAATGATGGGCAGCGAGCATTGTGGGCCCAGATTGTGGCCCCTGAAGCCTTCTTATGGCAGGTTCATCGGGTGCATATGTCGCTCAAGTTGGCGGGATGGCGGAAAATCGACGCCTGTCCGCAATGGCCGGCTTTTGCCGGCGTCCCATGTTTTCCACCTTGATCGAACCCGCCGCCCAGGCCAGCGCCCCTGAACGTTTCATGCGCCTGCTTGAAACTGCCCTGACCAGCCGGGAGGTGCAAAAGCTGCTCCTGACCAAGCCGCAGGGCGCTGACGCCGATCTGGAGCGCCTGATGGTGCGCGAGGTCGAGTTGCGCGGCGAGCGACAGCTCTGCATGGTGTGGCGCTACAAGACGCGCGACGTCACCAAGAACCTGCCGCTGTCCGAGGGTCTGGCCTGCCTGCGCGACCTGCTGGGGGCGCCGTTCCAGAACGCGCAGCTCAACACGCCGCTGCAGGAGGTGCAACTGGCCTTCAGCCGCAAGGGCCGGGCCAGCCTGCGCGTCGGCAAGATGCAGGGCGCGGCGGCAGTGCCGGAGGGACCGAAGGGGACGAACGCCACCCACGACCATCAGAAGCAGCGTTATCTGGACTTGGCCCAGCCCTTCTGGCAAGACCTGGGGCTGACGCACCCGGTCCGCGGCGAGGCGGCGCTGGTACCGGCGATGTCGCGCAAGTGGAAGCAGATCAACAAGTTCATCGAAATCTTCGAAGCCGCGCTCAAGAGCTCCTCCCTGATGGCAAGCGCCGATGTGCACGTGGCCGATTTCGGCTCAGGCAAGGGCTACCTGACCTTCGCGATGCACGCCTACCTGCGCGGACTGGGCAAGCAGGCCCATGTGCGCGGCGTTGAACTGCGCGACGACATGGTGCGCCTGTGCCGCGACGCCGCCCGGCGCCACGCCCTGGAGGGCCTGGAGTTCGACCAAGGTGACGTGCGCTCTTATACGCCCGAGCGCCTGGACGTGATGATCGCGCTGCATGCCTGCGACATCGCCACCGACTACGCCATCCACCTGGGCCTGCGCGCCCGCGCCGCCATCATCATGTGCTCGCCCTGCTGCCACAAGCAGCTGCGGCCGCAGATGAGCAGTCCGGCGCTGCTGCGCCCGCTGTTGCAGCATGGCATCCATCTGGGCCAGGAAGCCGAGATGGTGACCGACGGCTTGCGGGCGCTGCTGCTGGAGGCCGAGGGCTATGAGACCCAGGTGTTCGAATTCGTCTCGCTCGAGCACACCAGCAAGAACAAGATGATTCTGGCGGTGCGGCGCGAGCGGCCCTTGCCCGACGCCCGGCGCCAGGAACTGCTGGCGCAGATCGAGGCGATCAAGGCCTTCTACGGCATCAGGGAACAGGCCTTGCAGGCCTTGCTGTGCCCGACGCCGAACTGAGCCGGGCCGGCATGCGCCGGAGCAGGGACGAAAAAAAGGGTCAACCCGAAGGTTGACCCGCAAGAGCGCCGAGGACGCTGCCCGAAGACTGGCGCAGCCTTGGAGGCTGGCCGGTGGGGCCGCAGCGTAGCGAGTTGGGGCGCTTGCAGCGCATGGCAAGGCGAACTGCCGGCAGTTCGCAGCCTGGGCGCCGTGGTCTTGGAAAGACCGCAGCTCAGGCCGACGGACGCATCCCGTGGGGCGGCCCGTGCCGGAAGGAGGGCAGGGCGGCGGGACGAGGGGGCGTGGTGTGGCAGGGCGTCATGGATGCATCATCGGCGCACACGCTGTCTTCAAAAGCCGAAAGAACAGGCGGCAAAACTCCCCAAATTGCTGGCATGTTTTCACGTTCAATTCCGGCTTTTGAACTGCAGGTCCTTGCGTCAGCCCTTGAACTGAATTAGGGGTCTTTGATGCAGCCGGCCGGCCAGTCCACGCTCATTTGACGCAACGCAAGGCGCATTGGGCCTGCATGGCACACATTGCAGCCATAGCTTTCCCTGTCTCGTGTTCGACGTGAATACACTCAATCACACTCCCATCCGCTTGTCGCGGTCCCATCTGGCGGCAAGGTCATTGCCTGACGAGGCGGCCTTGCATGCCGCGCCGGCGGCCGTCGACATCGCGGAATGGCAAGCCCTGCTGGGCGGCGCGGCCTTGAGCCATGCGGAGTTGCAGTCGCTCAATCGGGTGCGCGTGGTCAGCACCTGGGAGGCCGGCCGGATGGTGTTCACGCGCAGCCACATGGCGGATTCGCTGGTCGCCGTGCTTGAGGGCGCCGTGGGATTGGGCCTGGCCCGCGGCGAGGAATCCTTCCATCTGGAGCGGACGGTGCGGGGCCCGATGTGGCTGGACTTGAGCAGCGCATGGCTGGGCGCCAGCCACGCCCAGGATGCACGGACGCTGACCGAGGCTCGATTGGTCCATTTGCCGCTGGCCCAGGTTCGCGACGCTCTGGCGCTTCATTCCGCCTTGCTGGACCGCCTGCTGGTGGCCTTGGCGCGGACCGTGAACAAGCTGACTTGCGCGACGCATGATTTGATGCACAAGGATGCGGAGCGGCGCCTCGCCGCCTGGCTGCTGCAGCGCTGTCCGTCTCCAGGCAGCGGACAGGTGCTGGCCTTGAGCGAGCGCAAGCGCGACATCGCGGCCCAACTGGCCATCACCCCGGAAACGTTCTCGCGCATGATGCGCCAGCTCAAGAGCAAGGGCGTGGTCGAGGTGCATGGCTACACGGTGCGTGTGCTCGACATGCCGGCCTTGCAGGCGCTGGCGCAGGATTGATGTCGGCCTGGGGTCCGGTCAAATTTTGCAGAACTGGCCGATGAATTTGCGCCGCAGGGGCGCGAAGGGCGCTTGTCGTCCACTAGACTGATCTCCAACTTCAAGGAGACGGTCATGAACGCAGCGGCGGAGAAGTTCTTCCAGCACAGCCATGCCTTGCCCACCATGCCCGAGGTGGCCAGCCGCCTGCTGAAGAGCTTTGACGATGAGAACGTCAGCCTGGGCGCGCTGGCGCATCTGATCGGCAAGGACTCCACGTTGACTGCCAAGGTCCTGCGCCTGGCCAATTCGGCCCGATACAGCCCCTCGCACACCATCTCGAACCTCAACGACGCCGCCGCCGCCTTGGGACTCGATACCTTGCGCAACCTTTCGATGGCGGCGTGTATTTCAGGTGCCTTTCCGGCCGTGCAGGGCTTGAACCGCGAGCTGTTCTGGCGCCACAGCGTCAGCACGGCGGGGTATGCCCGCGTGCTGAGCCGGCTGTTGAACCTGGATGCCGACGCGGCCTATCTCGCGGGCCTGATGCTGCGTACCGGGCAGTTGCTGATGGCCATGACCCATGCCGAGCAGGTGGCGGAGGTCGAGGCGCATGCGGCCGAGCCGGGCAGCCGTTTTTCCCTGGAGATGCACCGCTTCGGCTGCACCCATGCCGACGTCACGGCTTCGCTGGCCAAGCACTGGCACTTCCCGGCCAAGCTGATCGAGGCGTTTGCCGATGCCGACACGCCGCTGGAGATCCGCCCGTTCTCGCCGCTGGCCGCCGTCTTGCACATTGCCGAGGTGCTGGCCGATGCCGCCGAGCATCACGACGATCCGGTCAAGGCCATGCAGGAGGCGGTGCCTGAGTTGATCGAGCACATGCACCTGGACCTCGATTTCCTGCGCGCCAAGATCGAGGCGGCCGGCGACGTGGGCAGCGATGTCGATCAGCTGCTGAATTGAGGTCGGGGCTCAGGAAAGTCAGAGTTCCTGGCTGCGCCGGCGCGGCGCAGTTTCGGGTGGACGATGCGCGTCAGCGCAGGCTGGAGCGGTTTTCGCCGGACGTGGCGCTGTCGGCACTGCCGAGTTCGGCGCGCCGCGCGCCGGTGAAGCGCTTGGCCCAATAGGCTTCACGCATGTCCTCGACGCGGACGGCGCTGCCTACGCGCGGCGAGTGGATGAACTTGCCGTCGCCCACGTAGATGCCGACGTGCGAGAAGGTTCTGCGCATGGTGTTGAAGAACACCAGGTCGCCCGGCTTGAGCTCGTCCTGCTTGACAGGAATCAGGCTGGAGAGATGCGCTTGTTCGTCGGCACGGTGCGGCAGCACCATCCCTACGCTCATTTCGAAGATATGGCGGGTGAAGCCGCTGCAGTCGAATCCGCCCTCGATCGAATTGCCGCCGCGCCTGTAGGGCACCCCAAGGAAATTCATGGCCGACATGACCAGGTCGGACGCCGTGTTGCGCACGCGATTGAGCAGCGGGCCGTCGCTGTCGCTGCTCAGCAGGCCACGTTCTTGCAAGAAGCGCGACACGGCATCGCCCGGCGCGTTGCCAGTCGTGCCGGCCGCGACGCTGGAACCCGTGTTTTGCGCCAAGCCAGGGGCGCTGGAACTGCCGTGGCTGAGTTGCAGACTCTGTCCGTATGCGCCCGTCACCGTCCCAGGCGGCGGGGTCAGCGCCGGAGCCGGTGCATTGGCTTGCTGCGCCTGTTGCGCCAGGGCTTGCCCTGCTGCGCCGAACAAGCCAAGACCAAGGCCTGCTGCACCCATTGCAGCTGCCACCAAGCCCGAACGAAGGCTGGTTGCTACGGCGGTCAACAAAGGGGTCGGGGGAGTCTGAACGGGCATGAGGGGGAAAACTTCAGCGCGCAGCTTATAGAGGGCGTCTTGGCGGTGTCAAGCCTTGCGGCCTCGATTCAAGGGTAAGTCCGGGCAGCATGTGCACGGGGTCCCTCGACGGCGGGTTGAAGATGGGGCGGGGCAGGCGACTGGGGTCAGGTGTCTCGTGGTTCGGATGGCGATTCGCGTATTGGACCACAACTCAGTATCGAATCCGGGTATTCCCTTGGGTTTCAGCCGGCCTTCGGCCCTTGCCAGTCGCGTTCGATGAAGCGCCACACGCTGTCGTCGTGGTGCGGTCCAATCACCTGATGCGCGAGTTGCTTGACCGCATCGATGGCATTGGCAACGGCGATGCCGCGATGCGCGGCGCGCAGCATCTTGATGTCATTGACATGGTCGCCGAAGACGACGATTTCGCGCTCGTGCAGACCGTAGCGCTGCGCCAATGTCCGGATGGCCTGGTCCTTGGTGGCGCGCTTGTCGTGCACCGTCAACCAGGGCCAGCCGGGCCTGTAGATGTCTTCGGCCAGATGTGTCTCAAGCTCCTGGATGAACAGCGCGTCGATGTCAGCCTGCAGCGCGGCCAGCGGCGCTTCGCGCTCCACCACGATAAAGGTCACGGCGGGGTCGATCAGTTCCTGGTGCATGCGCGGACTGTGCCGCAGCCTGGGGTCGTGCTTGGACATGCGTTCGTCGACAAAGGCCTGCTGGCCCTCGTTGTGCACGGACTGGTAGAACAGCCGGTCGCCCTGTGCGCCGTGGGTCGACACGAAAGGCATCAGGCCATGCCGACGAATCAAGGCAAACAGCGCTTGCGCCAGATCGGGCGCCATTGCGTGAACCAATTCGTGGCGGGCCGTCCTCATGTCGCTGATGTAGGCGCCGTTGGCCGAGATCACCGGCAGGCGCAGCGGCAGGTCGCCCAGGATCTGCCGGATCGAACTCACATGGCGGGCGCTGGCCACCGTGAAGTGCAGGCCCTGGTCCAGCAGGCGCGTCAGGCCGGCGCGGCAGGTGGACGAGAGTTGACCGTCGGCGTTGAGCAGCGTACCGTCCAGGTCGGACACATAAAGGGTCATGTCTCAACCGGAACTCAGAGCACTTCGGACGCAAAGTCGGCCAGGCGCGAGCGTTCGCCGCGCGCCAGCGTGATGTGCCCGCTGTGAGCCCAGCCCTTGAAGCGGTCGACCGCAAAGGTCAGGCCCGAACTGCCTTCGGTGAGGTAGGGCGTGTCGATCTGGGCCAGATTGCCCAGGCAGACGATCTTGGTGCCGGGGCCTGCGCGGGTGATCAAGGTCTTCATCTGCTTGGGCGTCAGGTTTTGCGCCTCGTCGATGATCACGTATTTGTTCAGGAAGGTGCGGCCGCGCATGAAGTTCAGACTCTTGATCTTGATCTTGCTGCGCACCAGGTCGTTGGTGGCGGCGCGGCCCCATTCGCCGGCCGAGCCGTCGCCGCGCCCCAGCACTTCGAGGTTGTCGTCGAGCGCGCCCATCCAGGGCCCCATTTTTTCTTCCTCGGTGCCGGGCAGAAAGCCGATATCCTCGCCGACCGGCACGGTCACGCGCGTGACGATGATTTCGGAGTAGCGGCGGTCATCGAGCACCTGGGCCAGGCCCGCGGCCAGCGTCATCAGCGTCTTGCCGGTGCCGGCCGTGCCGGTGAGGGTGACGAAGTCGCATTCGGGGTCCATCAGCAGATTGAGCGCAAAGTTCTGTTCGCGGTTGCGCGCGGCCACGCCCCAGACCGCATTTTTCTGGTGGCCGTAATCCTTCAGGGTGCGCAGCACGGCGGTCTTGCCGGTGATTTCGGTCACCTTGGCGTACAGCGAAGCGGCACCCGGGGCCTCCAGGTAGACCATCTCGTTGACCAGCAGCGACGGCACCAGCGGACCCGAGATGCGGTAGTAGGTGATGCCGCCCTGGCTCCAGCTCTCCATGATCTTGCCATGGCGGTCCCAGAAGTCGGCGGGCAGCGCCTGCACGCCGGTGTAGAGCAGGTCGGAGTCTTCCAGCGTCTTGTCGTTGCGGTAGTCTTCCGCCGGCAGGCCCAGGGCGCGGGCCTTGATGCGCATGTTGATGTCCTTGGACACCAGCACGACCTCGCGTCCGGGGTGCTGATTCTTGAGCGCCTGCACCACGCCCAGGATCTGGTTGTCGGCCTTGCCTTGCGGCAGGCCCTGGGGCAGCGGAGTGTCGACCAGGCGCGTCTGGAAGAACAGCTTGCCGGTGGCTTCGCGGTGGCCGGTCTGGTCCAGCGGCAGGCCCTGCGCCATTTCATCCAGCGTGCTGCTCTTGAGGCTGGCGGCCAGGTTGTCGAGCTCGCGGCTGACCTGGCGCACATTGCGCGCCACTTCGGACATGCCCTTCTTGTGGCCGTCAAGCTCTTCCAGCGTGATCATGGGCAGGAAGATGTCGTGCTCCTCGAAACGGAACAGCGACATCGGATCGTGCATCAGCACATTGGTGTCGAGCACGAACAGCTTGACGGTTTCGTCGGACTTGCGCGGCTTGGCTTTGGCCTTGACGGACTTGGCGGTGACGCCCGCCTTTGCTCCGGCCTTGGACGGAGCGGGGGGCACTGGCGTGGCAGGCTTCTTCAGTTCGATGGGAGCGGGAATCGCTTGCATGGGCGCCAGCTTGGTGCTGGGCTTGTGAGACTCGGCAGGGGCGGCCGGGCTTTCCTTTGCCAGGGCGCGTGTCGGCGTGGGCGCGAGGGCCAGCACGGGCGTTGGGTTTGACGGTTTCTTGCTCACCGGCAGGTTGGCGGCAAAAGCGGAAGGTTCCAGGCGGCTGGCGCGTTGTGTCGGGGGTTTGGGCAGTGGCATGAGGGCGTCGTCAGGGGTACAGAGGGGTGGCTTCGGACTGGCGGGTCGAAAAAAGCAAAAAGCCGCACGGCAAGCGATGCGGCTTTGAGGCGAGGCGACAGTACAAAAGGCGTGCAAGAAGCATGGCTTGATTATGCACAAAGCCGCATGACGGCATCTCCTGGAAAACAGAAGGGCCTAAATGCAACAAAGCCGACCCTATGCCCTTGGGCAGGTGTCGGCTTGGCTGATACTGGGCGACTGGTCTGGCGCGGCTGCGCAGACCAGGCCATGGAAAATCAGGCGGCTTCTTTGGTCAGCGCCTTGACTTCCTTGAGGACTTCCTCGACATGGCCGGCCACCTTGATGCCGCGCCATTCGGCGCGCAGCACGCCGGCAGCGTCGATCAGGAAGGTCGAGCGCTCGATGCCCTTGACCTTCTTGCCGTACATGATCTTGTTCTTGACCACGCCGAACATGTGGCAGAGTTTTTCTTCGGTGTCGGCGATCAGCTCGAAAGGCAACTCGAGGTTCTGCTTGAACTTGTCGTGCGACGCCATGTTGTCGCGCGACACGCCCATCACCACCGCGCCCGCCTTGACGAACTCTTTGTGGTGATCGCGGAACTGCATGGCCTCGGTCGTGCAACCCGGCGTATTGTCCTTGGGGTAGAAATACAGCACCACCACGCGGCCCTTAAAGGCTTGGGGCGTGAATTTCACGCCTCCGGTGGCAAGGGCTTCAATATCCGGGAGAGCTTTGTTGAGCGCTGGCGTCATGTGGCGATCTTCAAATGGTTTGCCCGTGTGGGCATAGCCGCCAATTATACGTTGAACCGCCCATTCCCAATTCGCTCCTTGGAGGGATGGGTCTGTTTTTACGCGCAATTTCGGGAACGTACCGCTTGACTGTACAGCGGTTTGCAGCCTGGAGTTGTCAGTTTTCGAGCAAAAGTGCCGCCAAAACTGGTCTTCCTTCACTGGTGAGCACATTGTAGGTGCGGCAAGCCGCGCCGATGTCCATGGTTTCCAGGCCGATGCGGGCGGTTATCAGGCTGCGGTACAGGCGCGGCGGGACGAAACGCAGGCGAGTGCCGCTGCCGAAGATCACCAGTTCGGGCTTGAGCGCGAGGATGCGCTCGAAATGCGACTCCTGCAGTGCGTCGAGTTGAGACACCTCCCAATCCTGCACCGCGCCCTGCCAGGGCACCAGCACGCTTTGGCGGTGGGGCGTGCCGTTGACCCAGATGCTCTGGCCGTCGTGGCGCGAGATGGTGTTGCCGCCTTGCGGCTCGTCGAGTTGGAATTTCATGGTCGCTGGATGTGTGCAGGTCCTGTGCAGACCCTGTGCAGGCTTGAGTGTCGCCGAATCGGATTTCCCCTGGCGCGCCCGGGCGCAAGCCTGCCTTGTCTGCATGGAAAGCGACGGGGATGTTTTTTCGAGACGGTCGCGGTGAACCCTGTGTTTAAATCGAACGTTCTGCGCTAAATGCCCACAACGCTGCCCTCAAATCTGTCGGAGCCATCGTCTTGAAACCGATTTCCAAGTCCGCCAAGCTCGCCAATGTCTGCTACGACATCCGTGGACCCGTGCTGGACAAGGCGCGGCAGATGGAAGAAGAGGGTCACAAGATCATCAAGCTGAACATCGGCAACATTGCCGCCTTCGGCCTGCAGCCGCCCGACGAGATCGTGCAGGACATGATCCGCAACCTGCCCGAGGCGGCGGGCTATACCGACTCCAAGGGCCTGTTTGCGCCGCGCAAGGCGGTGGTGCATTACTGCCAGCAAAAACACATTCAGGGCGTGACGGTGGACGACGTCTACCTGGGCAACGGCGCTTCGGAGCTGATTGTGATGGCGCTCAATGCCTTGCTCGACAACGGCGACGAGGTCTTGCTGCCCATGCCCGACTATCCGCTCTACACCGCTGCGGTGGCCTTGTCGGGCGGCAATCCGGTGCACTACGTCTGCGACGAGCAAAGCGACTGGATGCCCGACGTGGCCGACATCCGCCGCAAGATCACGCCCAACACCCGCGCCATCGTCGTCATCAACCCGAACAACCCGACCGGCGCGCTCTACCCGGACAGCGTGCTGCTGGAGATCATCGAGCTGGCGCGCCAGCACCAATTGATCATCCTGGCCGACGAGATCTACGACAAGACGCTCTATGACGGCCACACCCACACCAGCATGGGCGCGCTGTCGGACGACGTCCTGACGCTGACCTTCAACGGCCTGTCCAAGAACTACCGCTCCTGCGGCTACCGGGCCGGCTGGATGGTGGTGTCCGGCGAAAAGCGCCATGCGGCCGACTACATCACCGGCCTGAACATGCTGGCGTCGATGCGGCTGTGCGCCAACACCCCGGGCCAACTGGCCATCCAGACCGCCTTGGGCGGCTACCAAAGCATCAACGACCTGGTGGCGCCGCACGGGCGCCTGTGCCGCCAGCGCGACCTGGCCTACGAGCTGCTGAACCAGATCCCGGGCGTCAGCGTGGTCAAGCCCAAGGCGGCGCTGTACATGTTTCCGCGCCTCGATCCGGCCATCTACCCGATCGAGGACGACCAGCAGTTCGCCTACGAGCTGCTGGCCGACGAAAAAGTGCTGATCGTGCAGGGCACCGGATTCAACTGGATGGCCCCCGATCATTTCCGGCTCGTGTTCCTGCCCAACACCGACGACCTGCAGGACGCGGTGGGGCGGATCGAGCGCTTCCTTGCGCATTACCGCCGGCGCCACGGAAGCTGACCGCAGGCGCTGAACCCTGAAGACGCGCTCCTCCTTACCTCGATTGTGAAGAAGACACCATGAAAGCCATCAAAGTCGGATTGTTGGGCATAGGCACCGTGGGCGGCGGCACTTTCAACGTGCTGCGCCGCAACCAGGAGGAGATTCGCGGCCGCGCCGGCCGGGGCATCGAGATTGCCATGGTGGCCGACCTCGACGTGGCCAAGGCCCGCAGCATCGTCGGTGAAGGCGTCACCGTGGTCGAGGACGCGCGCAAGGTCATCGCCAATCCCGAGATCGACATCGTCGTCGAGCTGATTGGCGGCTACGGCATCGCCAGGACCCTGGTGCTGGAAGCCATTGCGGCCGGCAAACACGTGGTCACGGCCAACAAGGCCTTGCTGGCCGTGCACGGCACCGAAATCTTCGCCGCCGCGCGCGACCATGGCGTGATGGTGGCGTTCGAGGCGGCCGTGGCCGGCGGCATCCCCATCATCAAGGCGCTGCGCGAGGGCCTGACGGCCAACCGCATCGAGTGGATCGCCGGCATCATCAACGGCACCACCAACTTCATCCTTTCGGAGATGCGTTCCAAGGGCCTGGACTTCGCCGAGGTGCTGAAGGAAGCGCAGCGCCTGGGCTACGCCGAGGCCGATCCGACCTTCGACATCGAAGGCGTGGACGCCGCGCACAAGGCCACCATCATGAGCGCGATCGCCTTCGGCATTCCGGTGCAGTTCGACAAGGCGCACGTCGAAGGCATCACCCAGCTGCAGGCGGCGGACATCCGCTATGCCGAACAGCTCGGCTACCGCATCAAGCTGCTGGGCATCACGCGCCGTCGCGACAATGGCATCGAGCTGCGCGTGCATCCGACCCTGGTGCCGGCCAATCGCCTGATCGCCAATGTGGAAGGCGCGATGAACGCCGTGGTGGTGCAGGCCGACGCCGTGGGCACCACGCTGTACTACGGCAAGGGCGCGGGCGCCGAGCCCACGGCCTCGGCCGTGATCGCCGACCTGGTGGACATCACCCGCCTGGCCACTGCCGACCCCGACCACCGCGTGCCGCACCTGGCCTTCCAGCCTGATGCGATGAACAACACGCCCATTCTGCCCATGGCCGAAGTGCTGACTTCGTTCTACCTGCGCCTGTGCGTGGCGGACGAGGCGGGCGTGCTGTCGCGCATCACCACCATCCTGGCCGAGAACGACATCTCCATCGACGCCGTGCTGCAGCGCGAATCGGCCGAAGGCGAGCGCCAGACCGACCTGATCATCCTGACGCACGAGACACTCGAAGGCCGCATGGTCAAGGCCTTGGCTCAGATGCAGGCCCTGCCCACCGTGCTCGCGCCCATCGTCAAACTCCGCAAAGAGGAATTGGCTTGACTGTGGCCCACCCCTTACGCGCTGCGCGCCCCCCTCAAGGGGGCTCGCCCTGAGGCCCGGCAAAGCCGGTTCCTCGGGCTCCGCTTGATGGCGTGGCGGATTGCGTTGCCGTGGTGAATGAAGGACCTGAGATGAGATATATCAGTACGCGCGGCGACCAGACCGAGCGCCGGTTTTGCGAGATCCTGCTCGAAGGGCTGGCGCCCGATGGCGGGTTGTACCTGCCCGTGCATTACCCGCAGGTGGACGGCGCCACGCTGTCGCGCTGGCGCGGTCTTTCGTATGCCGACCTGGCCTTCGAGATCCTGTCGCTCTACATCGACGACATCCCGGCCGAGGACCTGCGCGCCATCACGCACCGCACCTACACCGAGGCGGTGTTCGGCACGCCCGAGATCACGCCGCTGAAGCCCCTGGCGCCCGGCCTGGCGCTGGAAGCGCTGTCCAACGGCCCGACGCTGGCCTTCAAGGACATGGCCATGCAGCTGCTCGGACAGCTGTTCGAGTACGAGCTGCGGCGCCGCGGCGAGACGCTCAATATCCTGGGCGCCACTTCGGGCGACACCGGCAGCGCCGCCGAATACGCGATGCGCGGCAAGGCCGGCGTGAACGTCTTCATGCTCAGCCCCCATGGCCGCATGAGCCCGTTCCAGCAGGCGCAGATGTTCAGCCTGCAGGACGCCAACATCCACAACATCGCCGTCGAGGGCGTGTTCGACGACTGCCAGGACATCGTCAAGGCGGTATCCAACGACCTGGACTTCAAGCGCAAGTACCGCATCGGGACGGTCAACTCGATCAACTGGGCGCGCCTGTTGGCGCAGGTGGTCTACTACTTCGCGGGCTATTTCCAGGCAACGAAGTCTGACGACGAGCACGTCAGCTTCACCGTGCCCTCGGGCAATTTCGGCAATGTCTGCGCCGGCCATGTGGCGCGCATGATGGGCTTGCCCATCGCCAAGCTGGTGGTCGCGACCAACGAGAACGACGTGCTTGACGAGTTCTTCCGCACCGGCGTGTACCGCGTGCGCTCAAGCACCGAAACGCACGAGACCTCCAGCCCTTCGATGGACATTTCCAAGGCCAGCAATTTCGAGCGCTTCGTGTTCGACCTGCTGGGCCGCGAGGGCGGGCGCGTCAAGACCATGTTCAAGGACGCGCTGGCCGAGCAGGGTCAGTTCGAGCTGAACCGGCACGAGTTCGAGCGCATCGCTCATTACGGCTTCCAGTCGGGCCGCAGCACGCATGCCGACCGCCTGGCGACGATTCGGCTGGCCTACCAGCATTACGGACAGATCATCGACACCCACACCGCCGACGGGCTGAAAGTGGCGCTGGGCCATCGCGACCCTGCCGTGCCCATGCTGGTGCTGGAAACGGCGCTGCCGGCCAAGTTTGCCGCCACCATCCATGAGGCGCTCGGGTTCGAGCCGCCGCGACCCAAAGGCTTGGAGCACATCGAGGCGCTGCCCAAGCGCGTCAGCGTGCTGCCGGCCGATGTGCAGGCCGTCAAGGATTTCATCGAGCAGCACCTGAGCGTGTGAGCATTGCCATGACCTCAGCGCAACCGACCCCACAACGCCCGCCCTTGCAGAGTCTGGACGAGGCCTTGCCGCAGTTGCTGGCGGCCCTAGCTCCGCTCGGCCTGAGTGAATCCGTACCGACGCAGGATTCGCTGGGGCGCGTCCTGGCAGCCGACGTGGTCTCGGGGCTGGACGTGCCGCCGGCCGACAACAGCGCCATGGACGGCTACGCGGTCCGCGTCGCAGACCTGGACGGTGCCGAAGCGGTGCTCCCGGTGTCCCAGCGCCTGCCTGCAGGCGCGGTGGGCGTGGTGCTCCCGCCAGGCACGGCGGCGCGCATCTTTACGGGTGCCCAGGTTCCTGCCGGCGCAAACGCCGTGGCGATTCAGGAACAGTGCGAGGCTTTGCCCGACCTGAGCGGGCAAAGCCTGGGCTCGGTACGCATCAAGGGAGAGGTCCAAGCGGGGCAATGCATACGCCGGCGCGGCGAGGACGTGCAGCAGGGCGTTGTCGTTTTGCGGGCCGGCATGCGCATGACGGCGGCGGCCATGGGGCTAGCCGCCTCGGTCGGCGCGGCGAGGCTGCAGGTGGCACGGCCCTTGCGCGTGGCGCTGTTCAGCACCGGCGACGAGCTGGCCATGCCCGGAGAAGCCCTGCGGCCCGGCGCCATTTACAACAGCAATCGCTTCACGCTGCGCGGCCTGCTGCAGGGCCTCGGTTGCGAGGTCATGGACCTGGGCCTGGTGCCGGACCGGCTCGACGCCACCCGCGCCGCGCTGCGCGAAGCGGCCGCGAGCGCCGACTTGATCCTCAGCTCCGGCGGCGTTTCGGTCGGCGAGGAAGATCATTTGCGGCCGGCCGTGCAAATGGAAGGCGAGCTCAGGCAGTGGCAGCTGGCGATCAAGCCGGGCAAGCCGTTTGCGTTCGGCTCGGTGCGGCGGGAGTCCGGCCCCGCAGCCTGGTTCATGGGCTTGCCCGGCAATCCGGTTGCGAGCCTGGTGACCTTCGTGCTGCTGGTCCGGCCGGCGATTCTGCGCCTGCTGGGGGCGCCCACCCAGGCTCCTCGGGCCTATGCCCTGCGTGCCGACTTCGACTGGCTCAAGGCCGATCGCCGGCGCGAATTCCTGCGCGCACGACTGAACGATGCGGGCGGGCTTGAACTGTTTTTCAACCAGGGCTCCGGGGTGCTGACCTCGACGGTGTGGGGCGACGGGCTCGTGGACGTGCCGCCCGGCCAAGCCATTGCCTCCGGCCAGCTGGTGCGTTTCCTGCCGTTTGCAGAGCTGTGCGCATGAGAATCCAGGTCCGCTATTTCGCCTCGCTGCGCGAACGCCTGGGCGTGGCCGAGACGATGGAACTGCCCGCGGGCGCCAGCGTGGCCCAGGCCCGCGATGCCTTGCTGTCGCGCGGCGGCGCGCATGCCGAGCTGCTGGCGCGGGGCCGCGCGGTCCGTTGCGCGCTCAATCAGCGCATGTGCGACGAGTCGGCCCTGCTGACGGACGAGGCTGAGCTGGCTTTCTTCCCGCCCGTGACGGGCGGGTGATCCGTCGGTGTTCAGCCGAGTTTCTTCAACAAGTCCGCCTTCTTGGCGCTGAACTCTTCGTCGGTCAGGATGCCCTTGGCCTTGAGTTCGCCGAGCTTTTCGAGCAGGGCCATGATCTCGTCGACGCTCTGAACCACCGGTGCCGCGGCGCTTGCAGCCGGGGCGGGTGAAACCTGCGGCTGCGCCAGGCCGGCGCCCAGTTGCTGCACCATGGTCTGCCCCAGTGCCAGGCCGGCGCCCAGGCCCATGGCATTGCCGGCCAATCCGCCGCCATGGCTGACGCCTTCCGCCAGGGTGGGGATGGCCTGGGCCGTCTGGTACTGCATGAACTGGCCCATGTTCTGGCCGATCATGCCCATGCCGATCTTCTGGTCGAGGATCTTCTGCAGCTCCTCGGGCAGCGACACGCTTTGCAGCGTCACGCTCTCCAGGGTCAGACCGATGCGCTCGAACGAGGCCGCAGCCGCGGTTTGCAGGGCCTGCGCGAACCGCACCTGGTTGGCCGCGAGGTCGAGAAAGGGCACGCCGTTCTGGGCCACGGCATCGCTGATGTTCTGCAGCATCAGGCCGCGCAGCTGGCCGTCGAGGTCTTGCGTGGTGTAGCGCTCGCGGGTGCCCGAGATTTCGGTGTGGAAGCGCTTGGCGTCGGCGATGCGGTAGGCAAAGTTGCCGAAGGCGCGCAGGCGCACGGCACCGAAATCCTTGTCGCGGATGGTGACCGGTTCGCTGGTGCCCCAGCGCTGGTCGATCTGCTGGCGCGTGCTGAAGAAGTAGACGTCGCTCTTGAAGGGGGACTCGAACAGCTTGTCCCAGTTTTTCAGGTAGGTCAGCACCGGCAGGGTCTGGGTGGTGAGCTTGTAGATGCCCGGGCCGAAGACGTCGGCGATCTTGCCCTCGTTGACGAAGATGGCCATTTGCGACTCGCGCACCGTGAGCGAGCCGCCGTACTGGATCTCGTTGTCCTGCATCGGGTAGCGCCAGGCCAACACGCCGTCGCCGTCCTCGGTCCATTGCAGGATGTCGATGAACTGTTTCTTGATGAAGCTCATCAAACTCATGGTCACACTCCCTCGCTCAAATGAATGGCAAACACTATATGCAGATTTGGCCTGCCGAAATCAAGTGCTATATCTTGATTTCGAGGCGGGCCTGCCAGAGCGTGAAGGTGCGGCCCAGATTCCAGGTGTTGACGAGCTGGGTGTTGGTCAGGATCTGGGTGTCGGTGTCGTAGTTGAGCGGATCGAAATTGCTGGCCGACAGGCGCAGCTTGGTGCGTGGGTTGAATTGCCACAAGGCCGAGAGGTCAGCGACGACCTTCTCAGAGACGTAGCTGGATTGCTGGACGGTCTGCTGGATGGTGTTGGCCGGCGTGTAGTTCAGGTTGGCGTTCAGGGTCAGCGGCAGGTGCGGCAGCTTGCATTCGACGCCCAGGTTGCCGGTGCCGCGCGGTTGCTGGTGTGCTCGCCTTCCCAGCGCAGCGATGATCCTGCTGGCCGTCGAGGCGCGGCGCGACGCTGCGCCTGCATCTGAATCTGCGCCAGGGTCCGCAAGCCGGCCCAACGCCGCCAGGACGGCCTTTGCGGAAGCCCAAAAAGCAAAAGGCCACCGAAGTGGCCTTGCTCACCGGACAGCTGGCACTGGGCTCAGCCGACGGATCTTGTTGCGCTGGTCACGGGTTCCAGAACTCTGCCCTATGCTGCAGTCGATTTCCCGCCTCAAGATGCTTCGCATTATGCGGGGACCGTGTGACGGTGGTTTGACACAGCACAAAGTCCTGCGTCAGTTCAAGTTTCGCGTCTGGCTCAGCAGCACATGTTCGTCGTCGCCTTCGGCGCTGCAGTCCTCGGGCAATGGCGTCCAGCCGCGCCGGATCACCACCTCGCGTCCCCGCCGGCAGAACTCCAGCCGCTGGGTCGCGGGGTAGCGCGCGTGCACAAAGGCTTCGATGGCTGTCGGCATGCTGATCTGGAAGCGCCGTTCGCGCAGGTCCTGCTCGGGGTGGTCGTCGGTGTGCAGCCAAGGGATCAGGGCGGCGAAATCGGCCAGCGGACCCGCGTGTATCGGCGTGGGCCGGTAGTTCTGCAGGCGCAGCCAGCGCTGCGCCTGCTCGCGAGGATTCTGTCCAGCGGCATCAAAGGGGCCGCCCCAGGCGAGCGCCAGCAGTTCGATCAACCATTGGTTGCAATTCTGGTAGCGCGTGCTGAAGGCGTAGGCGTTGGCGCTGTAGGTCGGCCCCAGGCTGGCCAGCGCCAGGCGTTTGTCGGCGGCGCTTTGGCTCATGGCCTGGGTTGCGTCCGGCGGCAGCAGCAGCACACTGATGAAACTGTGCTTCGGGTTGTCCGCGCCCAGCACGAAGCCCGCCATGCCCTGGTCGAAGATGCGCGGCCGTTTCTCGTCGCAGGCGTAGTAGAGCTGGCGCACCGACCAGGGACCGTTTTCGCTGGCCTTCAGGCTGATGCCGGCATGTGAGTAGCGCTGGTCAAAGCGGCTCAGGTTCAGGCCCGAGCGCGCCAGCAGGGCGCTGCTGACGCCGCTGCGCTCGAGTTCAGCCTTGATGAGGCCGGCGAAGCTGAACAGCAGATCTTGCTGCCCTGGGGACAGGTGCTGGTCCTTGTCGCAGAAATTGACCAGCCCGGCATGGGCTGCCGGACTGCAAAGCGTCAGGCCGGCAAACAGACCGAATGAAAGGCTGAAACGCAGGCCGACGCGTGCTGTGACGCGCTTGCCATGCATCAAAGCACGATGGGGTGGCTGGGCAGTTCGCGCAGCCATTCATCGGTCAGCAAGAGGAAGAATGGCTGCTCCGCCTCGGCCTTGGCCAATGCCAGCCCATAAGGACGTTGGCGGGCGCTGACGGTATCGCCGCGCTGCAATTCGGCCTTGGCAAAGGCCGCCGCGGGCAGGTAGACGTAAAAACTATCGGTCTTCGCGTCCAGCGCCTGCAATTCCAGCCGCACCATGCCGGCACGCTCCTTGGCTTCGGCCACTTCGATCAATCGGTAGTCGCCATCGGCCACATGGGTGGCATTGCTGGAACTGCGGCTGGAGTTCTCGACCGAGCCCGAAATGCTGCCCACCGACGTGGTGATGCTGTCCGACACCGACGAGGCCGCGGAGCTGTCGGCCTGGGCCTGCAGCGCGGCGCCGCAGAGCAGCAGGGTAAAAAATGTGGATTTGATGCAGGGTTTCATGGCGTGGCCTTCAGCAGGAGACGTGCCCGCATTGTGGCAGCGGGGCGATCATCATTGGTAGGCGAAATAGGGTCCGTTGGCGTTGTTCTCGAAGCCGGTATAGACGGTATGGCCGAAGAAGGCCGGCATGCCGAAGTCGAAGGTGCCGGTGCCGCTGGTCAAGCCGGAGCTGGCCTGAGCGGCGAGGTTGTTGAACACATTGGTGGTGTTGCTGTAGCTGAACAGATACTGCGCGTTCTCGACCTGGACGGCGATGTTGACGGTCTGACTGCCGGTGCCCGCGACGGGCACCGAGAACTGGGTCAGGTCCGAACTGCTGCTGCTGGCGCCACCGGGGCAGTAGTAGCCCAAAGCCGCCTTGCTGGTGCACACGGGAATGTTGGCGTCGTTGAAATAGAGCCCGCCGGAGCCGCTGTCGAAGAAGCTGCCTGTCAAGGCCATGCTCTGGAAGGTGGCCGTGAAATCACCGAGCACGGGGCCCGTGTCGGGCACCAGCAGTACGGCGCTGCTGCCCAGGCCGTTGTTCGATTGCGTGCCGATGCCGAAGGTCAGGGTGCCCGTGGCCGTGGCGACGCCGGTGTTGGCGATTTGCGCAAATTTCAGGATGACGCCGTTGTTGTCCTTGGCGAAGCTGGCGACCGGGTTGCTGACCTGCTGCGCAAGCGGCATCCGCACCGAGTTGCAGACCGCTGAGCTGCCCGTGCCCGTGCAATCGAAATAGGTGTTGTTGCTGGTGCTTTGCGCGCAGGAGGTGCCGCAGTCCTGGATGAACAGGCCGACGCCGATGATGCCGTTGGCGCCGAACTGGGCAATGCTGCTCTCGTCCGCGCCTTGGTTCGTGCAGGCTGTCGGGTCGGCGGGGCCGGTCACGCTGGCGCTGTCCTGGCTGTCCTGGATGACTTGGACCACGATGCCGCTGGCGCTTTCACTGCCCATTTGCATGTTGGCTGTGGCCAGGCTGCCCCAGACCGTGCCGTCGGCAAAGGCCAGGCACTCCTGGTAGCTGTGGCCGCTGGCCGAGGGCGTGACGGCGGGCAATGCAAGGCCGTACTTGTTCAACACCGAGGCCATGATGCGCAGGCCGGTGGAGCCGGTGTCGACCTGGATGTTGGGGATGGTGGCGCAGGTGCCGTTGCTCGGCGTGCAGACGGTGACGCTGGTCATCACCATGTTCGGGATCGACGCGCTGCTGCTGATGCCGCCGTTGACCGTGACCGTGACGCTGTTGCCGGCCGTCGCGGTGGTGGAGCTGGTGTTGCTCGTGCCGCTGGAGCTGCCGGAGTGGCTGCCGCCGCAGGCCTGCACGAGCAGGGCGCAAGCCGCGACGGCAAAGGCCGTGAACAAGGGCTGGCGGGGGAATTTCACCATGGAGCGTATGTGGAGCATGCGGATGTTCATTGGATCTGGTCGGCGCTGACGTTGGCGGGCATGAGCTGGGGCAGGTAGGCCTTGCCGCTGAAGTTGCGCGGCCGGCCGCGCGATTCGATCACCAGGTCGTCGTCGCGCACCTGCAGTTGGCGGTGCCCGCCGTGGGGCTGCTGAGCCGCCGCCTTGAACCGCTTGAACGAATCGCCCAGCAATTGCTGCAGATTGGGCATGGCCGGGCCCTGCCAGCTCAGGCCGAACACCTGGCCGGCGGGCGTCAGGTACTCGCGCACCACGGTGCCTGATGCCAGGCTCAGTTCGTGGACTTGGTAGTCGCTGCGCGCGGCGATCTGCCGCTTCGCGCCGAGTTGCGCGGCATCGGATTGGACGGTGTCGGCGGAGCCGCCCAGGACCGCATGGGCCGGAGCGGTGAACAGCGCCAAGGTGCTGCACAGAATGGCAGACCCACGAATGGCTTTGCGAAACTTCACGGGAATTCACCTCATGCGCCACGACAGCGGGCGCCCGGGAGGGATTCTAAAAGCGGCCATGCGCAGGCAATGCGCCGAGATGGCGGCTTTACATCGGACTACAAGTTTTTACCTTTTCCGGCCCGACCCTGCATCGCAGGGTCCATCCCGTCGAGCGGACGGCGAGGAGCGGGGCCGTGCGACAGCCCGGCTCCTCGCGGGAGGCCCGTCAAGTGAACAAGTGCTGACCGATATAGCCGCCCGGTTCGACGCCCGGCGGGCAGGCAAAGATCGCGCTGCCGGTGTGGGTCGTGAATTGGTTCAGCATGTCGATGGTCGCCATCTTCTTGTACATCTTGATGAAGCCGGCGCGCGGGTCGCGCTGATAACACTGAAACAGCAGGCCCGCGTCGAAGGTCACCAACTGGCGCCAGGGCGGCCAACGTTCGGCGATCTTGGCGATGCCGTTGTCGTATGAAAAGGCGCGCCGCAGGATCTGCGCGCCGTCGTTGTTCTCGGGCGCGGACATGGCGGCGTGTGAGTTCTCGTTCGTCACGGGCTGTCCGTCGGCCTGGGTGCGCTCAAGCTCCAGCGCCTCGAATTCGCCGTGCTTGCCCATCGGGGCGCCCGAGGTCTTGTGCCGGCCGACGGTTTCTTCCTGGAACGCGGTGGTCATGTCGTCCCAGTGCTCCAGCGAGATCCGGATCGGCCGGATGACCATGTAGCTGCCGCCGCGCATCCACGCGGGCGCCTCTTCGCCGGCCCAGACGAACTTGTCCATCGCGGAGGCATCCTGGGTCGGGATGTTCAGGGTGCCATCCTTGAAGCCCATGGTGTTGCGGCCGGTCTGCCCGTGGGGGAAGCTGCCGGAGAAGCCTGTCTGCGCCCAGCGCATCACGGCCACGCCGTTGGCCAGCCTGGCCAGACGGCGCACCGCCGCCTCGACCACCTGCGGGTTGTCGGCGCAGGCCTGGATCGAAAGGTCGCCGCCGCAGCGCTCGGGCACGAGCTGGTCGCCGACGAAGACCGGCAGCTCCCGCAGGGCCTCCGGCCGCCGCGCGGCGATGCCATAGCGGTCGCGGCCGTCCTTGGTCTGGAACAGCGTCGGGCCGAAGCCGAAGGTGATGGTCAGGCGCGAGGCCGGCAGGTCGACGGCTGCGCCCGACTCGGCCGGGCGCGCCTGCGGGTCGGCCTTGGGATCGAAACGTGCCGGGCCGCGGCTCATCTGGGCTGCGGCGGTCGTCCAGGCCTGCAACAGGCGGATGACATCGTCGCGTTGCTCGGTGACCAGGTCGAAGGCGATGAAGTAGGTGTGCGCCTGCATGGCGGTGGCGATGCCGGCCTGGTGCGGGCCCCAGAACGGCACGGTGTCGTCAACGGGCTTGGCGCAGACCTCGGTCCGGACCCCGGCCTGCCGGGTCGAGGTCAGCGCCTTTGCCCCCTCGGCCAGCGATGCCACGGTGGCCGCCACCGCGGCGCGGGCCAGGAAATTCCGGCGACCCAAAGGGCCGCCTTGTGTCAGCTTGTTCATGGCGTTGCAATCCGAAGGTCGTTGTTGTCGTCTTCGACGTAGTAGAAGCTCTTGCCGTCTGCGGCCAGGGCCAGGCCGAACAGGTTGCCGTTGCCGGGCGGCGACTGGGCCTGGTTGGTGTTCAGCCAGTGGGCGTAGATCTGCTTGCCGGCGGCCGGGTCGACTTCGACGGCCTGGCCGTTCTTGCCGTTGGCGACGATCAGGTGGCCCTGGCTGGTCATCACCATGGCCAGGGGCCAGGCCAGCAGCCCGCCCTGCGTCACGACGCGCCCCTTGCCGGCGCTCTCAAGACGGGTGCTGGCGTGCTCGATGGCGGTGATCTCGTTGTCGAGCCCGTCGGTCACGTACAGGGTATCGTCGGCGCCCAGGGCCAGGCCGGTCGGTCCCAGCAGGAAGTTGGCCAGGTCGGCGCGCGCCGACAGGCCGTCGGCGATCACGGTCTGGCTCTGCAGCACCGGCGGCTGCCCTTCCGGAATCGTCACCTCAAGCCTCAGCACGGTGGAGGTGTGCACGATCACCGGATAGCGGGTGGCCGGGTCCAGCACGTCGGGGCTGGGAATGCCGGTGCCGGCCATGCTGATGAACAGCGTGGCGCGGTCGCCATGGTCGACGGTGACCATATTGCCCCAAGGGCCGTCGATGGTCTTGTCGGTCCAGGTGGAAACGTGGTGGCCGTTGGCATCGAACACCAGCATGCAGCCCTGTCCCTTGGTGCGGGTCGTGCCGTCGGTGCTGGGCATGCTGCCGACGATGACCCAGCCGCTCTTCAGCATGGTCATGGCCGTGGTCAGGCCGACGCCGCCCGGGCAGCTCTTGAGGTGCTGGGACACCTGCGCGAACAAGGTGGTCTCCTTGGTGGCCGGGTGGTAGCGGACGATGCTGGTGCCGGTGCCCTGGAGGTTCGAGATGTTGTTGAAGTTGTCGATCAGGACGTCGTCCTTCTCGATGACGCCGGCCGACGCCGGAGCGACGACCACCGCGTACGGGTTCAGGTCGCCGTTGTCGGTGACCGTGGTGGTCAGGAATTTGTGCTTGTGGATGGTCTCGAGCATGCCGGCCGGGTCGGCATGTGCGGCGCCCAGGCCCAGGCACAAGGAGGCCGCGGCCAGGGCTTTGGCTCGGCGCAAGGGGTGCAAGATCGTTGTTCGCATGATGGGGGTCAGCGGGTTCAGAGGGAAATGATGGCGCGCAGGCCCAGCACCACTTCGTTGCCGATGCGGGGTCCGGACGTGCCGTTCAGCGGCAGGCCGCCGCCGGGGTTGATGACGTACTGGAGGTCGGGCTGCAGCTGGAGCCACGGCTTCCATTGGTACTGGTAGCTGAGTTCGGCGAAGCCTTCGCCGGTGCGCAACGGCCGCGGCAGGCCGGTGTAGCTCGCCGTGTCGGCGTCGAGGCGCTTGAGCGAGGAGCTGACGTGGGCATAGCCGAAGCCCAGGCCCAGCGTGTCGGCGGGCCGGTTGGCGAAGGGGCTGTGGAACACGGCGCCGGCGTTCACGCTGGCGTCGATCGGGTTGCGGCCCTTCAGCGGCGTGCCCATCAGGCGCGCGAAGACGGCGATGTTGCGGTCGGGGTAGTTCGGATCGACCCAGGTGAGCTGGTCGGCCACCGCATACCAGGCCCAGTCGCCCCGGTGCTGCGCCGCCACGCCCGTGCTGGCGGGGTCGGCCAGCGACAGGCCGCCGGCGTCGAGGCGCTGGTCGGCAAACTTGTTGTTGTTGTACCAGGCGCCGAGCCGGTAGGTCCAACCCAGCGGCTTGGCCTGTCCGGGCACGACCATGCTGCCGGCCGCGGGGTAGGAGAACTGCGCTTCGGCGATGTAGAGCTGGCCGCTGTTGAGCGGGAAGCTGGTGCCGTGGCGGTTCTGCTGCTGCGGGTCGCTGCCGTTGTCGTTCTTGACCGGGTCGCCGCTGAACACGCCTGCGAGCAGGGTCACGCCGTTGACGGGGCGCGCGCTCAGGCGCACGCCGAGCGCCGACAGCGGGTAGGCCGGGCCGCCGGCCGGCATGTCCGCCGAAGGCAGCATCGGCCAGCCCATCATGGTGTTGATGAAGTACGCGGAGTTGGTGCTGACCATGAACTCCTGGTCCAGGCTTTGCTGGCCGATCTTGACGTCCAGGCGGTCTTCGTCGAGGAATTTTTGGTCGTACCAGAGCTCCCACAGGCGTGTGCCGTCGTCGCTTTCGATGCCGCTGGCCGTCTGCAGGGTCTGCAGATTCCGCGCACTGAGGTTCTTGCCGTGGATGTTCAGCAGGCTCATGTTGAACAGGCCGCCGTAGTGCCGGAAGGCCCGCTGGGTGTCGAGCTGCAGCAGGACTTCGGTCAGGCCGTCGTAGGCGAAGCTGCGTTGCGTGCCGCCGCTGGTGTTGCCGAGGTATTCGCTGGTTTCCTGGATCGACAGGGTGACGCCGACCTTGCTCAGTTCCGTGCGCAGCCCCCACAAGTCGCCGAGCAGGGCGCTGCTTCGGTTGATGCCATCCAGAAAGCCGAACAGTCCCGGCGAGGGCGGGGGGGCGTTTTCATCGGTGCCGGCCTGGACGGCGATGGGTGGCGGCGCGGCGATCGCTCCCGTGGCGAAACAGGCCAGAAGGATCGCGACGCTTGCGCTCAATCGTAGTTTTTGGGGGGCAGTGGGCGCAATGGGCAACTTGTTCTCCAAGTCATTGATTCGTCATTGCTGGTGATTGTAACTGAGAATTGTTCTCATTAGCATTGATGTCGGGTTGTTTTGGGGCGCACCGGTCCGCCGGGTGGGGCCCGTGACACCTTGTGACAGAAAAAATCGGTGGGCTGCCGTCGCTTGCGGCGCAGCTGGCGTTATAGAGTCCAGCCACGCTGAATTGCCAACGACGATTTGGCGCGGCATTGCCCAAGGCTTTCAACCCTGAACGAGGAAGTGAATCCCACCATGAAGAAACTGACGACTTGCATGCTGCCTCTCGTGCTGGCCCTGTGCGCACCGATGGCCGCCATGGCCGATCTGCTCGGCAAGCACCCCTACTACCTGCATGCGCTCACCGACCTGCGTGCGGCGCGCTGGATGCTGGAGCACCGGCCCGGCGACGCGGCCGTGAGCGGACAAGAAGATGTGGCCATCACGCGCATTGACGAAGCCATCAACGAGATCAAGCGCGCCGCGATCGACGACGGCAAGGACATCCATGACCATCCGGCCATGGACGCCAAGCTGGACCACAAGGGCCGCCTGCACCGCGCCGACGAATTGCTGCACAAGGTGCACGACGACATCGCGCGTGAAGAGGACGATCCCATGACCCGCGGCCTGCGCGATCGCGCCGTCCATCACGTGGATGAAGCCATCCATGCCACGACAAAGGCCATCCACGACGCTGAACACGGCGTTTGAGCGTCGTTTCAAGCCGAACAAAGCCGTCCGGCCGCGAGGCCGCGACGGTTTTTTTGTATTTCGCCTCGCGCCATGAGTTCAAATCGGGCTCCCCTGACTTGAAAGCGAGATCGGCATGCGTGACCGGACCAAACGTGGCTTCTTGCGGACGCTCTGCGCTGCCGCTCTTTGCGTGGCGGGATGGGCGCAGGCCCAGCAGGTCCTGCGCGTCACCGCCATTCCCGACGAATCGCCGACCGAGCTGGCGCGCAAGGCTGCCCCCCTGGTCAAGTACCTGGAGTCGCGCTTAGGTGTGAAGGTGGAGTTCACGCCGGTCAGCGACTACGCGGCGGCGGTGGAGGTGGTGGTGAACCGCAAGGCCGACCTGGCCTGGTTCGGCGGCTTCACCTTCGTGCAGGCGCAGATCCGCTCGGGCGGCAAGGTGATTCCGCTGGTGCAGCGCGAGGAAGACGAGAAATTCCGCTCGGTCTTCATCACCACCGATCCCGCCGTCAAGACGCTGGCCGACCTCAAGGGCCGCGACCTCAGCTTTGGAGCCGCCAGCTCGACCAGCGGGCATCTGATGCCGCGCAGCTTCCTGCTGCAGGCCGGCTTGAATCCGGAGAAGGATTTCCACCGCGTGGCCTACAGCGGCGCCCATGACGCGACCGCCGCCGCCGTGGCGTCCGGCAAGGTGGCCGCCGGGGTGCTGAACATCTCGGTCTGGGAGCGGCTGGTGGCCGACCACAAGGTCGACCCGGCCAAGGTGCGGGTGTTCTACACCACGCCGGCCTTCTTCGACTACAACTGGACCGTGCACGCCGACATGCCCGCCGGCCTGCGCGACAAGATCAGCGCCGCCTTCCTGGCCCTGAATCGCGACACGCCGGAAGGCCGCGAGATTCTGGACCTGCAGCGCGCCACCCGCTTCGTGCCGACCCGCGCCGACAACTACCAGGGCATTGAAGCCGCCGCGCGCAGCGCCGGTCTGCTCTGACCCCGGACGTGGAGTTCGCGCTTGAAAGCCTGACGCTGCGCCATCCGGCCGCAAGTGTCGCCGCGCCGGCCGTGCTGCAGGACCTCCGCCTGCGCATCGCGTCCGGCGAGCAGCTGGCCTTGATCGGTCCTTCCGGCGCCGGCAAGACCAGCCTGTTGATGGCGCTGGGCTGTGCGTACCGGCCCGGGCAGGGCCGGGTCTTGCTCGACGGCGAGGACCCGTGGCGCTTGCCGCCAGCCCCGTTGCAAGCCTTGCGCGGCCGGCTTTACATGGCGACGCAGACCCCGCCGCTGCCGCCGCGCCAGCGCGTGCTGACGGCGCTGCTGGCGGCGCAATTGCCGGGCATGGGCGCCTGGGGCAGCCTGCGCGCCTGGGTGCATCCCACGCAGCGGCAGATGCAGGCGGCGCAGGCCGCGCTGCAGGGCTTCGATCTGGCCGACAAATTGTTCGAGCGCGTCGATCGCCTCTCGGGCGGCGAGCGTCAGCGCGTCGGCCTGGCGCGCGCGCTGCTGGCGCCGGCGCGGGCCTGGCTGGTCGACGAGCCTCTGTCGGCGCTGGATCCGGCCCGGGCGCGGCAATCGCTGCAGACCCTGCAGGCGCAGGCCCGCGAGCGGCGCCTGACCCTGGTCGTCAGCCTGCACCAGGTCGAGGTGGCGCGCGCGTGCTTCCCGCGCATCGTGGGCTTGCGGGCCGGCCGGCTGCTGTTTGATCTGCCCGCCGAGCAGGTGAGCGATCAGCACTTGGCGGATCTGTATGGCCAGGGGCGGCTTGAAGCGCACGAGGCGTGGGCACCGGCGCCGGCGCCGGCGCCGCCGGGCATTGCCGCGCCTATCGACCTGGTGTGCCGATGAAGCCCTTGCGCGACCCGGCCTGGCGCGCGCGCCTGACCCTGGCCCTGCTGGGCCTGGCCTTGATGTGGCCGCTGGTGACGCTGACCGAATTCAAACCCTGGCGCATGCTGGACGCGCAGTCCCTGCAAGCCGGCGCGCAGTTCGTGGGCAGCTTCTGGCCGCCCGAGCACGACGCGGATTTCCTGCGGCTGCTCTTGCGCGAGAGCTGGCGCACCGTGGCGATGGCGACGGCCGGCGTGAGCCTGGGCCTGCTGGCCGCCGTTCCCCTGGCCCTGCTGGCGACGCGGGCCTTGTCGGTGTCCGCATTGACGGGGCGCATGGCCGCGGGACCCACCTGCCTGCGCCAGGCCGTTCGCGCCTTGCTGGTGGCGCTGCGCAGCGTGCCGGAACTCGTCTGGGCCCTGGTGTTCGTGCGGGTCGTCGGCCTGGGCCCGACCTCGGGCGTGCTGGCCATCGCGCTGAGCTACACGGGCATGCTGGGCAAGGTCTATGCCGAGATCCTGGAAAGCGGTGACGCGCTGGCCGGCGCCAGCCTGCTGCGCCAGGGGGCCGGGCGCGTGCAGGCCCTGTGCTTTGCCCTGCTGCCCCAGAATGCGACGGAGCTGATGTCCTACACCGTCTACCGCTGGGAATGCGCGATCCGCTCCTCGGTGGTGCTGGGCTTTGTCGGCGCCGGCGGCCTGGGGCAGCTGATGGACAGCGCCATGAAGATGCTGGACGGCGGCCAAGTCTGCGCCCTGCTGATGGTGTTCGTGCTGCTGGTGGCGCTGGCCGACCGCATCAGCCAGCGGCTGCGGGAGCGGTTCGCATGAGCGGTGCTGCCTCCAGACCCCTGCCGCGCCCGCCCCTGCGCTGGGCCTCGCTGGCCTGGGGGCTGGCCCTGGCCGTGCTGGTGCTGGCGTCGTTTGCGAGCCTGGACCTGCAATGGGCGCAGTTTCTTGCACCCGACGCGCTCGCCAGCATGGCGCGCTTCGCCGCCGAGTTCTATCCGCCGGACCTGGGCGCGGACTTTGCCTGGCAGACCGTCCATGCCGGCCTGGAGACGCTGGCGATGTCCTGCCTGGGCACCTTGCTCGCGGCGGCGGCGGGCTTGGTCCTGGCCTTGGGCGCAGCCCGGCCGCCGGGCGCCATGCAGTCCGGCGCCGCACTCGGCCTGCGCAGGCCCCTGCTGTGGCTCATGAACCTGCTGCGCGCCATTCCCGAACTGGTGTGGGCGGCGCTGCTGCTGATCCTGGCAGGCCTGGGGCCCATGTCGGGCACCCTGGCGCTGGCGCTGCACACCAGCGGCGTGCTGGGGCGCCTGTTCGCGCAGGCGCTGGAAAACGCGCCGCCCGAGCCCGACCTGGCCTTGCGCCTGCAGGGCGTGGGGCGCTGGCGGCGCCTGGCCTTCGCCGGCCTGCCGCTGCTGGCACCGCAACTGCTCAGCTATACGCTCTATCGTTGGGAGAACAACATCCGCGCCGCCGCCGTGCTGGGCGTGGTCGGGGCCGGCGGACTGGGCCAGAGCCTGAGCTTCCACATGGGCCTGTTCCACATGGGCAAGACCGCCACCGTGCTGCTGGCCATGTTGGCGCTGGTGGCCCTGGTGGACGGCCTGAGCGCCTGGCTGCGACGCCTGTTGACGCGTTGAGCGGTGCTTTCTGTGTAGAGCGCTACAGGGAGTTGGCTTCCGCGTGCAGGTCGAGCCGCGCGCCCATCTCGACCACCCGGTTGGGCGGGATGCCGAAATGCTCGCTGGCGTCGAGTTCGTTCTTGCGCAGGAGGATGAAGAGGCGCAGCAGCAGGCGCATCGCCAGCCGGCCGGTGTGCGCCACGACCAGGCTTTCGCGGCCCAGGTAGAACGAGGTGGTCATGGGCTCGTAGGCGTCCATGTGGATTTGTTCGAAGGCCCGCCTCAAGAGTTCGGGCACCGACACGCTGTCCATGTAGCCGAGGTGTGCCACGACGCGGACAAAGCCCAGGCCCAGCGCTTCGACCTCGAGTTGCTCGGCGGCGGGGATGCGCGGCGAGTCCTCGATGCTCAGCGTCAGCACCGCCACGCGCTCATGCAGCACCTGGTTGTGCTTGAGGTGGTGCAACAAGGCCATTGGAAAGCTGATGCTGGGCGGCATCATGAACACGGCCGTGCCCGGCACGCGCAAGGGCGGCGAAACGCTGAGCGTTTCGATGAAGTCCTTCAGCGACAGCTCGGACTCATGGCGCGACAGGCGCAGCACGCGCTGCCCGACCGTCCAGGCCATGGTGGTCAGGAATACCAGCGCGCCAATGGTGAAGGGCAGCCAGCCGCCGTCCGTGAATTTCACGGTGTTGGCGAAGAAGAAGCTCAGGTCCACGAACAGGAAGGTGCCGGCCACCATGCCCACGCGCAGGCGCGACCAGCCCCAGCGGCGGTGCGCGAGTGCGGCGAACAGGATGGTCGTGATGGTCATGGTGGACGACACCGCCAGGCCGAAGGCCGAGGCCAGCCGGTCGGACGAGCCGAAGATCATCACGATGCCCATGGTGCCGATGGCCAGTATCCAGTTCAGCGCCGGCAGGTAGATCTGCCCAACCGTGCTGGCCGAGGTGTGGCGCACGGCGAAGCGTGGCGCCAGGCCCAGCTGGGCGGCCTGGCGTGTCAGAGAGAACACCGCCGAGATCAGCGCCTGCGAGGCCACGATGGTGGCCAGCGTCGACAGCGCCACCATCGGGTACAGGCCCCAGGAGGGCACGGTGGAGTAGAAGGGGTGCGAAGCCAGGGTCGGGTCGCGCAGCAGCAAGGCGCCCTGGCCCAGGTAGCTGAAGCCCAGCGAGGGCAGCGCCAGGCGGTACCAGGCCAGCCGGATTGGGTGGGCGCCGAAATGCCCCATGTCGGCATACAAGGCCTCGCCGCCGGTCAGGCACAGCACCACCGCGCCCAGCGACACGAAGCCGTGCCAGCCGTTGCGCTGGAAGTAGCTGATGCCGTGCAAGGGGTTCAAGGCCTGCAGGATGGCAGGGGTCTGGATGACCGAGGCCAGGCCCAGGACCAGGATGGTGACGAACCACAGCACCATGATGGGGCCGAAAGCCACGCCAACCCGGCCCGAGCCCAGCGACTGGATGGCGAACAGGCCCAGCAGGATGGCCAGCGTCAGCGGCACCACGTAGGGCTGCAAGGTCGGTGTGGCGATCTGCAGGCCCTCGATGGCACTGAGCACCGAGATGGCCGGCGTGATCAGGCCGTCGCCGTACAGCATGGCGGTGCCGATCAGCGCCAGGTAGATCCAGCGCCGCGAGCGCTTGCTGTTGCCGCTGCGCCGGTGCTCGCCGACCAGCAGGGCCAGCAGCGCCAGCAGGCCGCCTTCGCCGTGGTTGTCGGCCCGCATCAGCACGGCGACGTACTTGACGCTGACCATCAGCCCCAGCGACCAGAGGAACAGCGAGACGATGCCGACCACGTTGTCGGGCGTGGGCTTGATGCCGACACTGTCATCGAACGCCGCCTGCAGCGCATACAGCGGGCTGGTGCCCAGGTCGCCAAAGACGATGCCCAAGGCGGCCAGCGTCAGCGCGGCGACGCTGATCGAGTGCGGATTGGCGGACGTGGGCAGGGCGGCCGGCGCGCTGGAATCGGGCGTGGAAGTCGTCATGTGCAGGGCTTCTTGGCGAGGATGGCCGACGATACCTCAGCAAGGCGACAAAATGCCGCGCCGGTGCGAGTCACGGCAAGTGGTCTCCCTGATTTTTTCCAGGGTGGCCCTTTGTGATTCGCGCGCGCCGCCTTACCTTATCGGGTCGAATTCAAAGGAGTGCCGGAATGGGCCTGAGCGTGGCTGATCTTGTGTGGGTGAAGGACGATGGTCCTGAGGTGGCGGACGTCTTTCCGGCCCCTGAGCGTCTGGTACGCGGTCCGGCGGCGCAGCAGGTCTGGGTGCATTACGCCGACCCGTCCGGCGCCTATTGCGTGGGCATCTGGGCCTGCCAGGACGGCGCCTGGCGCGTGCAGTACACCGAACACGAGTACTGCCAGATGCTGCAGGGCCTGGTGCGCCTGACCGACGATCAGGGCGCCTCGGTCGAGCTGCAGGCCGGCGACAGTTTCGTGATTCCCGCCGGCTTCACCGGCACCTGGGACGTGCTGCAGCCGGCGCGCAAGGTGTTTGCGCTCTACGAGCCCGCGGCAGCGCCGGAGGCGACGGTATGAGCCGCTCCGCTGCCTTTGCCGACGCGGCGCAAATCGCCGGCGACTGCTATTACGAGCACACGGTGGAGCGCCTGCCGGCGCGTCCCAGGCTGACGGACCGGGTCGATGCCGAGGTGGCCGTCATCGGTGGCGGCTTCGCGGGCATGAGCGCCGCCATCGAGCTGGCCAAGCGCGGCAGGAAGGTCGTGCTGCTGGAGGCCGAGCGCGTCGCCGGCGCGGCATCGGGGCGCAACGGCGGGCAGGTGCTGCCGGGTTTTGGCTGCGACATCGATCTGCTGACGGCCGAGCTGGGGCCCGAGGATGCGCGCCGCGCCTGGGACTGGTCGGTCGAAGGCATGGCCATCGTGCGCGAGCGCGCCTTGCAGCAGGGGGCTGATTGCGAGTTCACGCCCGGCTGGCTCTACCTGGCGGCGCGCGCCAGCCATGTCGACGACCTGCGCGCCTGGCACCAGAGCCTGGGGCAGGACTGGGGCTACGGCCAGCACGTGGGCTGGGTGGAAGGCCCGGCCACGCAGACCTGGAGCGCCAGCCCGCACTACCACGCCGCCATCATCGACCGCTATGCCGGGCACCTCAATCCGCTCAAGCTGGCCCTGGTCATGCAGCGCGAGTGCGAGGCCCTGGGCGTGCGGATCCATGAACATTCACCGGTCTGCCGCGTCGACATGGGGGCGCAGGCGGTGCTGCACACGCCCGAGGGCCGCGTGCAGGCGGACCAGGTGGTGGTGGCCGCCAATGTTTTCATCGACGGCTTGAACTTCTCGGGCGCAGCGCAGCGGCCCAACCTGACGCGCCGCGTGATGCCGGTGGGCAACACGATGATCGCGACCGCGCCCATGGCGCCCGAGCTGTCGGCACGGCTGCTGCGCAACCGCTTCGCTGCCTGCGACAGCAATTTCCTGCTCGACTACTACCGCATCACGCCCGACCACCGCATGATCTTCGGCGGCGGCTCCACCTACCTGAAGCACGACGGCGCCGACCGCATCGACGCCCTGCGCCGCAAGCTGGTGCATCTCTACCCCGAGCTCGGCAACTTGCCTGTGGAATATGCCTGGGGCGGCCTGATCGATGTCACCATGTCGCGCGCGCCCGATTTCGGCCGGCTGGACGACCGCGTGTTCTATCTGCAGGGATTCAGCGGCCACGGCGTCAACACCACGGCCATCGCCGGCCGCGTGGTGGCGGAGGCGGTGGCCGGGCAGCCCGAGCGCTTCGACGTGTTCTCGCGCATTCGCCACCGCGACTTCCCGCCCGGCCGCTTCCTGCGCCGCGTGGCGCTGTGGAGCGGCACGGTGTATTACCGGGTCCGGGACGTCCTGTCGTCCTGAGCCCCCCGCGCCAAGGCGGCTGCGCTGTCGAGTTCCGAGAGGATCAGCGCCGCCAGCGTGCGGGCCCAGGGCTCGATGTTGGCGGTCGCCACATAGGCATAGCCCACCACCAGGCCGGCGCGGCGTTGCGTCTGTTCCGAGGCCAGGTAGTAGTCCGACAGGGCGCGCACCGTCATCTGGTGGCGCGCCACGGCGGCGGCCATGGCCTTGTCGTCGCTGCCTTCGGGCAGGTAGATCACCATGGTCATGCCGGCGTTGCTGTGCGAGATCCTGACCCGCTCGCCCATGCATTCGCGTAGCGTCGCCAGCAGCTGAGCGCGGCGCTCGCCGTAGGTCACGCGCATGCGGCGGATGTTGGCCTCGAACTGGCCGTCCTCGATGAACTCGGCCAGCGCCGCCTGCATGGCGAGCTGGCCGGGGCGGAACAGGTCGTACAGGCCGGTGCGCATGGGGCCGACCAGATCGGTGGGCACCACCATGTAGGCCAGCCGCACGCCCTGGTACATCACCTTGCTGAAGGTGCCCAAATAGATGACCTGGCCCTGGTTGTCCATGCCCTGCAGCGAAGGCAGCGGCCGGCCTTCGTAGCGGAACTCGCTGTCGTAGTCATCCTCCAGCACCCAAGCCTGGCGGCTGGAGGCGAAGTCCAGCAACTGGCGGCGCCGCTCCAGGCTCATCACCGCGCCGCTGGGGTACTGGTTGGACGGCGTCACGTAGATCAGCTTGGGATGGCTGAGCCAGTCGTTGTCGCTGGGCCGAATGCCGTCGTCGTCGACGGCAATCGGGCGCGGACGCAGCCCGGCCGCCTCGACCGCGAGCTGCGCGCCCCAGTAGCAGGGGTTTTCGAGCCAGACTTCGTCGCCTTCGTTGGCCAGCAGCCGGGCGCACAGGTCCAGCGACTGCTGGGTGCTGGTCGTGATCAGCAGCTGCTCGGGCGTGACGTTGACCGAACGCGACACCTGCAGGTAGCGCGCGAGCGCCCGGCGCAGCGGCAGATAGCCGCCGGGTTCGCCGCAGTCCAGCAGGTCGGGGCGGCTGCGGCTCAGGTACTTCTTGAGCAGTTGGTTGAGCTGCTTGAAGGGCAGGGTCTCGTAGTCGGCGTCGCCGGGGCTGAAGGGCTGGACCTCCAGGCGCTCGAAGCCCGACAGCCGGGTCAGGCGCTGGCCGCGCGTCGACAGGTTGCGCATGGTGCGCGCGGCCGGCGGCGGCGTCTGCGGCGCCGTGGCCTTGGCCAGCCGGGCCACGCGCCGGGTTTCGTGCTCGGGCAGCGATTCGTTCACATAGGTGCCGCTGCCCACGCGCGCCTGCACATAGCCTTCGGCCAGCAACTGCTCGACGGCGGACACCACGGTGTTGCGCGACAGGTTCAGCTCGTTGGCCAGGTCGCGCGAGGAAGGCAGGCGCGCGCCGCCGGGGATGACGCCCTGGATGATGGCGCGCCGCAGCAGTTCATAAATGCGTTGCCGCAGCGGCGCGTCGTGGGGCTGCGCGAGCTCGATCAACAACAATTCTGAAAGCGATAGTGCGCGCATCGGGAGACAGGTTCAAAATGGGCAAAGTGGTGATTGGGCCAGCATGTCGGCGTCTCGCGGCCCAGGGTTTTGCCTGAGTGTCTGGTCCCCAAAACGACGCGCGCTCAGGGTTTACGCCGAGGCGTCCAAGTGGTTCCACAGGGGCATCATCATTTTGCCGCAGTGGACTCATCGCAGTTTCATCAAATGGCCCTTGGACTTGCTGAGCAACTGAATTAACTTTCGTCCACGATGGTGATGCAGCGGCACTGGCGGCCCTGCAGCAGATCATCCGGCCCCCTGCCAGAAGGCTCGGGGCACAGAACTGGAGCTCCCGTGATACATCCCGAAAATTTCACCTTTACCGACATGGCGCACTGGCTGGACCAGAAGCGTGTGACCGAAATCGAATGCCTGGTGCCTGACCTCACCGGCGTGCCGCGCGGCAAGATCCTGCCGCGCGACAAGTTTGGTGACGACAAGGGAATGCGCCTGCCCCAGGCGGTGATGTCGCAGACCGTGACGGGCAACTACCCCGATTCCAAAGAGGCCAGCGAGATCCTGACCGACTTCGATCCCGACATGGTCTTGCGCCCCGATCCCTCCACCGCCTGCCTGGTGCCCTGGACGCAGGACGACCCGACCGCGCAGGTGATCCACGACTGCTTCTTCTTCGACGGCACGCCGGTGGACTTCGCGCCGCGCTCCGTGCTGCGCCGCGTCAGCAACCTGTTCAAGGCGCAGGGCTGGAAGCCCGTGGTGGCGCCCGAGCTGGAGTTCTACCTGACCGCACGAAATATCGATCCCGACATCCCGCTGACGCCGCCCATCGGCCGCAGCGGCCGCTCGGAGACCAGCCGCCAAGCCTACAGCATTGATGCGGTGAACGAGTTCGATCCTCTGTTTGAAGACTTGTACGACTACTGCGACCTGCAAGGACTGGAGGTTGACACGCTGATTCACGAAGTCGGCGCAGGCCAGATGGAAATCAACTTCCTGCATGGCGATCCCATGCAACTGGCCGACCGCGTGTTCTATTTCAAGCGCACCGTGCGCGAGGCCGCGATGCGGCACAACATGTACGCGACCTTCATGGCCAAGCCCATGGCCAACGAGCCCGGCTCCGCCATGCATGTGCACCAGAGCGTGGTCGACGCCGTGACGGGCCAGAACATCTTCAGCAACGCCGACGGCAGCGCCAGCGACGCCTTCCGTCACTACATCGGCGGGCTGCAGAAGTATTTGCCGGCCTCGATGATCTTCTTCGCGCCCTACGTCAATTCCTACCGCCGCATCGTTAAGTACGGCGCTGCGCCCATCAACGTGCAGTGGGGCTACGACAACCGGACCGTGGGCATCCGCGTGCCCGATTCCGAGCCGTCGGCGCGCCGCGTCGAGAACCGCGTGATCGGCGTGGACGCCAACCCCTACGTGGCGCTGGCCGCCACGCTGGCCTGCGGTTACCTGGGCATGGTCAACAAGATCGAGCCCCTGCCCGAATGGAAGGGCAGCGCCTACGGCAACGACTTCCAGCTGCCGCGCGGCCTGCACGAAGCCCTGACCGAAATGCGCTCGGCCGAGGCCCTGCACGAGGTGCTGGGCAAGCGCTTCGTGGCGCTGTACGCGGCGGTCAAGGAAGAGGAGTACGCCGAGTTCATGAAGGTGATCAGCCCCTGGGAGCGCGAGCACCTGCTGCTCCACGTCTGATCCGCGTTCCACCCGCACCCGGCCGGCAGCGTTCGATGCGGGCCCGAATTTGAATGAAGACCCATGGCAAGCCGCAGAGCTGATTTGCGCGGCGCCAGGGGATCGTCTTGCAAGGAGATTGAAATGACTGAAGCGCGCAACCCCATGGCCGGGCTCACCACGGCCGCCGTCCAGGCCCAGGATTCGGCCCATTACCTGCACCCGTTCACCGACACCAAGGCGCTGGCCGAGACGGGCTCGCGCATCATCGTGCGCGGCGAGGGCATCTACATCGAGGATTCCGAAGGCCATCGCATCATCGACGGCATGTCGGGCCTGTGGAACGTCAACCTCGGGCATGGCCGGCGCGAGCTCGCCGACGCTGCGTTCAAGCAGACCATGCAGCTGAGCTTCTACAACAGCTTCTTCCAGACCTCCAACGTGCCGGCCGCCCAGCTGGCCTCGGAAATCGCCGGCGTGGCGCCGTCCCACATGAGCCGGGTCTTCTACACCAACTCCGGCTCCGAGGGCAACGACACCGTGGTCCGCATGGTGCGGCGCTACTGGGACCTGATGGGCCAGCCGCAGCGCAAGATCCTCATCAGCCGCCACAACGCCTACCACGGCAGCACCATGGCCGGCGCCTCGCTCAGCGGCATGTCCAGCATGCACGAGCAGGGCGGCCTGCCGATCCCGGACATCACCCACATCCAGCAGCCCTATTTCTACGAGCTGGGCCAGGACATGACGCCCGAAGCCTTCGGCCTGAAGGCCGCAGGCTGGCTGGAGGAGAAGATCCTGGAGCTGGGCGCCGATCGCGTAGCCGCCTTCATCGGCGAGCCGGTGCAGGGCGCCGGCGGCGTCATCATCCCGCCCAGCACCTACTGGCCCGAGATCCAGCGCATCTGCCGCAAGTACGGCGTGCTGCTGGTGTCCGACGAGGTCATCTGCGGCTTCGGCCGCCTGGGCACCTGGTTCGGCTGCCAGCATTTCGGCGTGCAGCCCGATCTGATCACTTTCGCCAAGGCCGTGACCTCGGGCTACTTCCCGCTCGGCGGCGTGATCGTCGGCGATAAGGTCGGCGACGTGCTGGTCGAGAAGGGCGGCGACTTCAACCACGGCTTCACCAATGCTGGCCACCCGGTTGGCTGCGCCGTGGCGCTGGAGACGATCCGGCTGCTCAAGGAAGAGCATGTGATCGAGTACGTGCACGACACGCTGGCCCTGCACCTGGCCAGCAGGTTCAACGCGCTGGCCGACCATCCGCTGGTGGGCGTGACCGAGACGCTGGGCATGGTCGCCGGCCTGGTGCTGGTGAAGGACAAGGCCACGCGCAAGCACTTCGACGAATCCTTGAGCGTGGGCATGATCTGCCGCAAGCACTGCTTCGCCTCGGGCGTGGTGATGCGGGCCGTCGGCGACCGCATGATCATTGCCCCGCCGCTGGTCATGAGCCTGGCCCAGGTGGACGAGATGGTGGCGCTGATCCGCAAGAGCCTGGACCTGACCTATGCGGAACTGCAAGCGGGCGGCCATGTCTGAACGCGGTCGTCAGGGGCGCGCCATGCGGCCATTCGTCTCCACGCTGATCGGCGCCTGGTCCCTGCCGCTGTGCCTGGCAGGGCTTGCGGGACTGTCCCTGCTGGCCTCCTGCTCGCGCCAGGAGGCGCCGGCCCAGCGCACGCTCAATATCTACAACTGGTCGGACTACATCGGCGAAGACACGGTCGCCAACTTCGAGAAGGAAACCGGCATCAAGGTGCACTACGACACCTTCGATTCCAACGAGGCCTTGCACGCCAAGCTGGTGGCCGGGCACTCCGGCTACGACATCGTCGTGCCCTCGTCCAACTGGGCGGCGATCCAGACCAAGGGCCAGCTGCTGCAGAAGATCGACCATTCGCGCATCGCCAACTGGAGCAACATCGACCCCTTCGTGCTGCAGACCACCGCACGCATCGATCCGGGCAACCAGTACCTGGCGCCCTGGCTGTGGGGCGTGGCGACCGTGGGCATCAACGTCGACAAGGTCAAGGCTGCGCTGGGCGACCTGCCCATGCCGAAGAACGGCTGGGACCTGCTGTTCAAGCCCGAGTACGCCAGCCGCATCCAGTCCTGCGGCTTCTCGCTGCTGGACTCGGGCGACGAGGTCTTTCCGGCGGCCCTGAACTACCTGGGGTTGCCGGCCGAGAGCAGCAACCCGGCCGACTACGCGAAAGCGGCGACCCTGCTCAGCAAGATCCGTCCCTACGTGACGCTGTTCTCGTCCTCGGGCTACATCAACGAGCTGGTGTCCGGCGCCCTGTGCGTGTCGTTCGGCTGGAACGGCGACCTGGGGCTGGCGGCGCGGCGCGCGCGCGAAGCCGGGAACGGGCAGAACATCCAGACGCTGATTCCGAAGGAGGGCGTCATGCTGTTCTTCGACTCGATGGCGATTCCGGCCGACGCCGAGCACGTCGAGGAGGCCTATGCCTGGATCAACTACATCTACCGGCCCGACGTGCAGGCCGGCATCGTCAACAAGGTGCCCTACGCCAATCCGGTGCGCGCGGCCGACCGTTATATTCGCCCTGACTTGCTCGCCGACAAGGCCGTGTTCATTCCCGAGGACCAGCGCGCCAGCCTGATTCCGCCGGAGCCGCTGGACAGCGATTCACGCCGTTTGCGCACCCGCCTCTATACCCGCTTCAAAGTGGGACAGTGACTTCCATGAACCAAGCATTGCACCTAGACCCCTCCGTGGACACTAACGCGGGCTTCGTCCGCATTGAACACCTCAGCAAGCGCTTCGACGGCGTGCTGGCGGTGGACGATGTCTCGCTGGACATTGCCAAGGGCGAGATCTTCGCCCTGCTGGGCACCTCGGGCTGCGGCAAGTCGACGCTCCTGCGCATGCTGGCGGGCTTCGAGACGCCCAGCGAGGGCAGCATCCATCTGGGAGGCTTGAACCTCGGGAGCCTGCCGCCCTACCAGCGCCCGATCAACATGATGTTCCAGTCCTACGCCTTGTTTCCGCACCTGAGCGTGTGGGACAACATCGCCTTCGGCCTGAAGCGCCACAAGGCTCCCAAGGCGCAGATGGCGGACCGTGTCGACCAGCTGCTGAACATGGTGCAGCTGGCGCCCTATGCCAAGCGCAAGCCGCACCAGCTCTCGGGCGGGCAGCAGCAGCGCGTGGCGCTGGCGCGCTCGCTGGCGCTGGAGCCGCAGCTGCTGCTGCTCGACGAGCCGCTGGGCGCGCTGGACCGCAAGCTGCGCGGCCAGACCCAGTTCGAGCTCAAGAGCATCATCAAGCGCGTCGGCGTGACCTGCGTGCTGGTGACGCACGACCAGGAAGAGGCCATGACCATGGCCGACCGCATCGCCATCCTGAACAAGGGCCAGGTCTTGCAGGTGGGGGCGCCGGGCGATGTGTACGAAACCCCCAACTGCCGCTTCGTGGCCGACTTCATCGGCAATGTGAACCTGTTCGACGGCGTGCTGGAGGAGGACGCCCCGGACCGCTGCGTGATCGCAACAAAGCAAGGACGCTTCCATGTGGGCCACGGCATCAGCGGCGTGCTGAACATGAAGGCCAGCGTGGCGGTGCGGCCCGAGAAGATCAGCCTGTGTCCCGCGGCCGGCGCGGCGGTGGGCAAGAACTGCTTTCCCGCCACGGTGATCGACTGCACCTACTTCGGCAGCAGCTCGGTCTACCGCCTGGGGCTGGCGGCCGCCGGCGAGATGCAGGTGTCGGTGGCCAACACCCAGCGCCATGGCGACACCTACCCGGTCGGCGCGCAGGTCGTGGCCCAGGTGTCCGACGAAGCCATCGTGGTGCTGACGCGCTGAGGTCCCGTTCATGAATGCGCCCACCCTGACCCGCGCCGACGTTCCGGTCTCGCTGCTGCAGCGCCTGCAGGACCGCCTGACCGGCGCGTCCGGCCGCCGCCTGGTGACCGCGGTGCCCTACGGCTTCCTGATCCTGTTTTTCTCGCTGCCCTTCCTGGTGGTGCTGCAGCTCAGCGTGTCGGACAGCGACGGCATCCGCTTCGAGAACCTGCTCCGCTACACCGACGGCGTGCTCAGCCTCAAGCTGCGGCTGAGCAACTACCTGTTCCTGATCAGCGACTCGCTGTACGCCAACGCCTACGGGTCTTCGCTGCGGCTGGCGGCCTTGAACACGGTGATCTGCCTGCTCATCGGCTATCCCTTCGCCTACTTCATGGCGCGCGCGCCCGAGCGGCAGCGCGGCATGCTGGTGATGCTGGTGTCCCTGCCGTTCTGGACCTCCTACCTGCTGCGCGTCTACGCCTGGAAGGGCATCCTGGACGACCACGGCGTGATCAACGAGCTGCTGCTGAACCTGCACCTGATCGAGCACCCGCTGCGCATGATGCACACCCCGTTCTCGGTGACGATCGCGATGGTCTACACCTACCTGCCCTTCATGATCCTGCCGCTGTACGCCAACCTGGCCAAGATGGACCTGCGGCTGCTGGAGGCCGCCTACGACCTCGGCGCCACGCCGTGGCAGGCCTTCTGGCTGGTGACGGTGCCGCTGTCGCGCGCCGGCATCGTGGCCGGTGCGATGCTGGTGTTCATTCCCAGCGTCGGCGAATACGTGATTCCCGAAATGCTGGGGGGGCCGTCGACGCTGATGATAGGCCGCGTGCTGTGGGACGAGTTCTTCAGCAACAACGATTGGTCCATGGCTTCGTCGGTGGCGGTCACGATGGTGATCATGATTCTGGTGCCGCTGGTGATCTTCAACCGCGTCCAGAACGAATCAGAGGGGACGCACTGATGATGTCGCGCCTGTCCAAGACCTGGCTGTGGTCCGGCTACGCCTTCCTGTATTTGCCCATCCTGTGGCTGGTCGTGTTCTCGTTCAACGGCGGACAGCTGGCCTCGCTGTGGGGCGGCTTCTCGCTGCGCTGGTACCGCGAGACCGTCCACGACGCCGAGATCATCGACGGCCTGCTGTGCTCGCTCAAGATCGCCTTCCTGTCGGCCAGCGCCTCGGTGGTGCTGGGCACGCTGGCCGGCTGGGTGATGGCCCGCTACACGCGCTTCAAGGGCCGCAGCCTGTTCATCGCGCACATCAATGCGCCGCTGGTCGTGCCCGAGGTGATCACCGGCGTCTCGCTGCTGCTGTTCTTCGTCAGCACGCAGAAGCTGTTCGGCCTCCCGGGCGAGCGCGGCCTGTTCACGATCTGGGTCGGGCACACCTCGATCTTTGCCTCCTACGCCGCCGTCATCATCCACTCGCGGCTGTCGGCGCTGGACCGCTCGATCGAGGAGGCGGCGATGGACCTCGGCGCGCGGCCCCTGCAGGTGTTCTTCCTGGTGGTGCTGCCGATGATCTCGCAAGCGCTGATGTCGGCCTGGCTGCTGACCTTCACGCTCTCGCTCGACGACGTGGTGAGCACGGCCTTCCTGTCCGGTCCCGGTACCACCACGCTGCCCATCGTCATTTTCTCGCGCATGCGACTGGGGCTGAAACCCTCGGTCAATGTGGTCGCCACCCTGACGGTCGCGGTGGTGGCCGCCGGCATCGTGTTTGCCACGCTGTGGATGGCGCGGCGCGAGCGCCTGCGCAATCGCGTGGAACCTGTCGGCGCCTGACCGCGGCGCCCACTCTTTGAATGGAAAGATCGCTATGACAAACCCAACCCTCCCCGATTGGTACGCCCGCGCCAAGGCGCTCAAGCTCGACGGCCGCTCCCTGATCCAGGGCCGGCGCGTCGCCGCGGCATCGGGCGAAGTCTTCGCCAAGGTCTCGCCGCTCAACGGCCAGGTCCTGCTGGAAGTGGCCCGCGGCGGCGCGGCCGACATCGACCGCGCCGTGGTCTCGGCGCGCCAGACCTTTGACAAGGGCGTGTGGCGCAACCAGACGCCCGGCGCGCGCAAGGCCGTGCTGCAGCGCTTCGCCGACCTGATGATGGCCCACCGCGACGAGCTCGCGCTGCTTGAAACGCTGGACATGGGCAAGCCCATCCGCAACGCCCTGGGGCTGGACGTCGGCGCCGCCGCGCGCTGCATCCGCTGGTACGCCGAGGCCATCGACAAGGTCTACGACGAGATCGCGCCCACGGGGCCGCAGGCCCTGGCCCTGGTCACGCGCGAGCCCATGGGCGTGATCGGCGCCATCGTGCCCTGGAACTATCCGATGCTGATGGCGGCCTGGAAGCTCGGTCCGGCCCTGGCCACCGGCAACAGCGTGGTGCTCAAGCCCTCCGAGAAGTCGCCGCTGACGGCGCTGCGCCTGGCCGAGCTGGCGATCGAGGCCGGCCTGCCCGAAGGCGTGTTCAACGTCGTGCCGGGCTTCGGCCACGAGGCCGGCGAGGCGCTGGCGCTGCACATGGACGTCGATGCCATCGGCTTCACCGGCTCGACCCGCATCGGCCGGCGCATGATGGAGTACGGCGGCCGCTCCAACCTCAAGCGCATCTACAACGAGCTGGGCGGCAAGTCGGCCAATCTCGTGTTTGCCGATTTCGACGACCTGGACCGCGCCGCCAAGACGGCTGCGGGCAGCATCTTCTACAACCAGGGCGAGTCCTGCAACGCGCCGTCGCGCCTGCTCGTGCAGGCCTCGATCGCCGACGAATTCGTCGCGCGCGTGGCCGCCCAGGCGCAGAACTACCAGCCGGCCGATCCCCTGGACGGCGCAACTGTGATGGGCGCGCTGGTCGACGAGGCGCAGCTCAAGACCGTGCTCGGCTTCATCGCCTCGGGGCGAGAGGAGGGCGCGCGCTGCGTGGCCGGCGGCGAACAGGTGCGCGCGGAAAGCGGTGGTTATTTCGTCGCGCCGACCATCTTCGACGGCGTGCGCAACGACATGAAGATCGCTCGCGAGGAGATTTTCGGGCCGGTGCTGAGCGTGATCCGTTTCGAGACCGAGGAGGAGGCCATCGCCATTGCCAACGATTCCAACTACGGGCTGCAAGCCGCCGTGTGGAGCACCAATTTGAACCGCGCGCACCGCGTTGCACGCCAGCTGCGGGCCGGAACGGTGCACGTCAACCAATACGACGACGACGACATCACGGTGCCCTTCGGCGGCGTCAAGCAAAGCGGCAATGGGCGCGACAAGTCGCTGCACGCATTCGACAAGTACACCGAGCTGAAAACCACCTGGATCCGCCTGGACTGATCCCCGGCCTTTGGCCAAGGACCTTGGGCGAAGACCCGGAAGGCCTTGGCATGCAATCTGCATTCGCAAAGAACCATTGGAGACAAACCATGAAACGCGAGTTGCTTTTTCTGTTGTGGGCAGTGGATGACGGCTGAGGTCAGCGCCCTGATTTCGTTGTTGCCCATCCACTGTTTTTGGTTCGCAAGAAATTAAAGTACCAAGGATTCCATATGTCGAGAAAACACATGACACATCCCGCATTGAAAGCAATCGTTTCGGCCTGTCTCGTTGCGATGACGATGCCCGTGCTGACGGCGCAGGCGCAGAGCACCGGCGATGCGCCGGCCGACGCCAAGCTCGAGAAGATCGTCGTCACCGGCTCCAACGTGCGCCGCATCGACAAGGAAACGCCCAGCCCCGTGCAGGTGCTGTCGGCCGACGACATGAAGCAGTCGGGCTACACCAGCGTCGAAGACGTGCTGCACAACATCACAGCCAACAACATGGGCTCGCTGAGCCAGGCCAATGCGGAAGCCTTCGCAGCCGGCGGCGGCGGCGTGTCGTTGCGCGGCCTGACGGTGGGTGCGACGCTGGTGCTGATCAACGGCCACCGCATGGCACCGTATCCGATGCCCGACGACGGTGAGCGCGATTTCGTCGACCTGGCCTCCATTCCGTTCGAGGCGATCGAGCGCGTTGAAATCCTGAAGGACGGCGCGTCCGCCGTCTATGGCTCCGACGCCATGGCCGGCGTGGTCAACGTGATCCTGAAGAAGAACGTCGTGGGGACGTCGATGGTGGCCGAGGCCGGCACGTCCTACAAGGGCGACGGCAGCAACGTGCACCTGGCAGGCACCCACGGCTTCGGCGACCTCGATGCCGACGGCTACAACCTGTTCGGCTCGCTCGAGTACAAGCACCAGGATTCGATCGCCCTGAGTTCCCGTCCCTACCTGGCCGTCACGGACTGGACCCCCTACGGCGGCGCCAACCTGAGCAGCCAGGGCAGCCCTTACTACCAGCTGCAACCGAAGACGCAGAACCTGAACGCCCTGGCCAAGTTCACCAAGAAGCTGAACGAAGACTGGGAATTCAACGTTCAGGCTTCGATCTTCAACAGCCAGGCCACGCAGGTCGGCGTGTTCAATTCGATCCTGGTCCAGCCGGGCGCCACCAATTTCACGATCCCCACGCTGAGCTGGGGCCCGGCCAACTACAACAATCCGGTGGTGGGCAGCGTCGGCCCGTTCAACCTGCCCAACACGCCGTACTACCAGGGCGTGACCTCGGTGACCTTCCCGGACATGGGCCCCCAGACCCAGACCGCGGACACGACCTCCTATCGGCTGGTGACCGAGCTGTCGGGCGACCTGGGCGCCTGGACGATTGAAGCGGCCCTGGGCTTCACCCGCGTGGAGACCCAGCTGACGAACAAGAACTTCCTGAGCGCGTCGGCCTTCAATACGGCCATGAACAACGGCAGTTATTACCTGCCCAACGCGGCGCCCGCCAACCTGTACGCACCCTTGACCGGCGTGACCGCGGCGACCTATGCGGCCCTGCTGCCCACGGGCGTGTCCACATCGGTCAGCGATCTGGACTTCTTCACCCTGCGCGGCACGCGCGAGGTGACGAAGCTGCCCGGCGGCCCCTTGTCCGTCGGCACTGGCATCGACTTCACCTACAAGAAGCTGGATGAGCAGTTCCCGCCCGGCTTCGCCTCGGGCGACCAGACCTCGCCCATCTACTCGTTCGCCCAAGGCAGCCAGCAGATCGCCGCAGCCTACGCCGAGTTGGTGGCACCGGTGCTGAAGACGCTGGAACTCGATGCCGCCGCCCGCATCGACCACTACAACACCTACGGCAGCTCGACCACGCCCAAGGTGGGCTTCAAGTTCACGCCGATGAAGGAATTCACGCTGCGCGGGACCTACGCGGAAGGCTTCCGTGCGCCGAACGCGGCCGAAATGGGCGTGTCCGGTTCGACCTCGGGCAAGCTGTCGCCCGTCACCGATCCGGCCAACGGCGCCCTGGTCAGCATTCCGGAACTGCAGCTATCCAACCCGCACCTGAAGCCTGAGAAGTCCGACTCCTACACCCTGGGCATCATCTTCGAGCCCAACAAGATGCTGAACGTGTCGATCGACTACTACGACATCACGATCAAGAACCAGATCAGCTCGCCGGGCCTGCTGGGCTCCATCCAGCTGGCCTCGGCCTACGATCCGGTCGGGCAGCCGGGCAAGACCTCGCCCAACAACCCGTATCTGGCCGAGATCTTCCGCAACCCGGACGGCTCCATGGCCTACGAGACCTACAAGTTCGTGAACGCCAGCCAGACGCACACCAACGGCCTGGACATGGACTTCCGCCTCAAGTTCGACCTGCAGGAGCTGGGCAGCCTGTCGTCCGACCTGAGCTTCACGCACATGTTCAAGTACGACGCCGACTTCTTCGGCACCACCTATGCGCTGGCGGGCACGCACGGCCCGGGCTTTGTGTCGGGCGACACCGGCACGCCGCAGGACCGCGCCGCGCTGACCACCACCTGGCGCAAGGGGCCGATCGAGATCACCGGCACGATCAACTACACCAGCGGCATGAGCATTCTCGATCCCTCGTACGGCAACACGACCTGCGCGCTGGCCTTGCCCTATACCTTCCCGAGCGGCACGGTGCCCAGCACCTTCTGCCATGTGCCGTCGTTCACGACCTTCAACCTGGCGGGCAAGTACGACGTGTCCAAGCAGTTCAGCGTGCATGCCTCGGTGGTCAACCTGTTCAACCGCCACGCACCGTATGACCTGCAGACCTTCGGCTCTGCCGGCAACGGCGCTCAATACGGCGGCGCGCCTTACAACCCGGCGCTGCATCAGGATGGCGCGCTCGGCGCCTTCCTCAACGTGGGTGCTTCCTACCGCTTCTGAGGAGTCAGTAAATCTCCGGCACCATCATCGAGTCGGGAATCGGATTGCGGATGTAGTCCTCGTGCCGGATGCGCTCAGGCAGCGCAATCGGCGGATGCTCCACCTCGCTGATGTCGAACTGGCTCAGCAGATGGTGGATGCAGTTCAGGCGGGCCGATTTCTTGTCGACCGCCTGCACCACCCACCAGGGGGCTTCGGGAATGTGGGTGCGCTCCAGCATGATTTCCTTGGCCTTGGTGTAGTCCTCCCAGCGGCGGCGGGACTCCAGGTCCATGGGGCTGAGCTTCCACTGCTTGAGCGGATCGTGCACGCGGCTCAGGAAGCGCAGGTGCTGTTCCTCGTCGGTGATGGAGAACCAGTACTTGATCAGCACGATGCCCGAGCGCACCAGCATGCGCTCGAACTCCGGGACGGTGCGGAAAAACTCCTCCACGTCGTCCTCGGAGCAGAAGCCCATGACGCGCTCCACGCCGGCGCGGTTGTACCAGCTGCGGTCGAACAGCACGATCTCGCCGGCCGCGGGCAGGTGCGGCACATAGCGTTGGAAGTACCACTGCGTGCGCTCGCGGTCGTTGGGCGCGGGCAGCGCAACGGTACGGCAGACACGCGGATTGAGGCGCTGCGTGACGCGCTTGATCACGCCGCCCTTGCCGGCGGCGTCGCGCCCTTCGAACAGGATCACGACCTTGCGCTTGCGGTCGGCGACCCAGTCCTGCAGCTTGATCAGCTCGCCCTGGAGTCGGAAGAGCTCCTTGAAATAGTGGTTGCGCTTGTGCCGTTCCTGTTCGTCGACGCTGCCGATGTCGGCGCGCCCCAGGTGCTCCAGCGCGGCTTCGGGGTCATGGTGATCGTCGAGCTCCATTTCGAGCTCCTCGTCGTAGTCGTCGACGAGTTCTCGGGCAATGCGGCGGCGCAGGACTTCCTGGTCGGACAAGGGCGGCATGTCGCTCTCCTGTTCAGAACAAATGCGTGAACAGCCAGTACAACGAGCCCGAAAGCAAGATGGCGGCGGGCAGGGTCAGCACCCAGGCCATCATCAGGTTGCGAATGGTCGACATCTGCAGGCCCGAGCGATTGGCGGCCATGGTGCCGGCCACGCCGGAAGACAGTACGTGCGTCGTCGAGACGGGCAGGCCGAACATGTCGGCGGCACCGATGGTGGCCATGGCGACGAGCTCGGCCGAGGCGCCCTGCGCGTAGGTCAGGTGGCTCTTGCCGATCTTTTCACCGACGGTGATGACGATGCGCTTCCAGCCCACCATGGTGCCCAGCCCCAGGGCAATGGCCACGGCAACCTTGACCCACAGCGGAATGAACTTGGTGGCGGCATCCATCTGCGTCTTGAGCGCCTTCAGGCTGGTCCTGCTTTGCTCGGTCAGACCGCTGGCGTTGTTTCGGTCCAGCAGGCGAATGGCCTCCGAGGCCAGGTACATGTCGTTGCGGACGTTCTTCACGCTGCCCGAGGGCACGGCCGCCAGCGAGGGATGGCTTTGGACCTGGTCGCCGATGTCGCCGGCCAGTGCAGAAAGGGCCGGCAGGACCTCGTCGCTCAGGGTCTTGGTCTGGATGTAGTTGGTGAGCACCACACGCGGATCGCTGGTCAGCGCAATCGTGGCTTGCGATTTCAAATCCATTTGCGCAATATGCGCCACCGAGGCGAACTGCGCCGTCTGTTCCGCCGGCATGGCGCGGTTCAATGCGTAGGACAGCGGCACCGTGCCGACCAGGATCAGCATGATCAGGCCCATGCCC
>JAFALA010000030.1 GCA_019234815.1 Burkholderiaceae bacterium
CGCTCACGCTGGGCAGCAACGACGGCCTGGTCAGCATGTATTGGAAGGGCTGGCGGCTTGATGTGTCGCTGAACCTGTTCCTGCTGACCCTGGTGGCGAGCTGCTTTGCCCTGGTGACGGTGATCCAGACCGTCAGTTCCCTGATCAGCCTGCCGCGGCGCGCGCGCGAATGGCGCATGGCGCGGCGTGAACGCAGTGCCCAACTGGCCATGCGCGAAGCGCTGGGCGAGTTTTTCGGCGCCCGGTACGGGCGCGCGCAAAAGGCCGTCCAGCGGGCCTTGAACATCCAGTCGCAAACGCCGGACCTGGCGCAGGACGCCGGTTTCATGTCGCTCGCGCACCTGCTCGCAGCGCAAAGCGCGCATCGCCTGCAGGACAAGCGCCAGCGCGACGAGCAATTGCGGCAGGCCTTGGAGTTGGCGCAGGGCTCGGCGCAGGCGCGTGCGCAGGAAGAGGGTGCTCGGTTGATGGCGGCCGAATGGGCGCTGGAAGACCGGGATGCCGGGCGTGCCTTGGCCATGCTGCGCGAACTCAGTCCAGGCGTGGCCCGGCGTACGCAGGCCTTGCGCTTGAAGCTGCAGGCGGCGCGACTGTCCAATCTGCCGCTGGAGGCCTTGCGTACGGCGCGATTGCTGGCCAAACATCAAGGTTTTTCAAAACTGGCGGCGCAAGGTCTGCTGCGCTCGCTGGCCTTCGAGGCGCTGGACGCAGCGCGCGACGTTGACCAATTGCGCGGCATCTGGCTGCAGCTCGACGGGGCGGATCGCCGCGACGTGTTTGTGGCTGCCCGCGCCGCCACCTGTGTGGCCAACCTGGGCGCGCCTGAAGATGGCCGCGGCTGGCTCCGCCCGTCCTGGGACGTCCTGTCGGAGCTCTCGGCAGACGAGCGCACAGCCCTGTGCGAAGCCTTCGTGGTGTGTGTGCCCGGATTGGGTCCCGAATGGTTGCAGCGCCTGGAGCAGGCCGTGCAGAACTTCCCTCGGGAGCCCGTCATGGCTTATGCCTTGGGACATGCGCTGGCCGAACGCCAGCTGTGGGGCAAGGCCAGGTTGACCTTGGAGCGTGTGAGCGACGACCTCAAGTTGCCCGCGCGTGCGCGTCGCCGCAGCTGGATCACCTTGGCGGAGCTGGCCTTGCGCGATGAGGACATGGATCGTCGCGCGCGTTGCTTTGAGGCTGCAGCCTTGCTGGCGTGAAGAACAGCAATTGCGAAGTCAGAACTTGAGTTCGGCAAATTTTTCATGCTAGAATGCAAGGCTTCGGCGGCTGTAGCTCAGTTGGATAGAGTACTTGGCTACGAACCAAGGGGTCGTGGGTTCGAATCCTGCCAGCCGCACCAATATTTGGTGCAACGTCGAAAAGATCAGTGAATCGATTTCGGTTCACGGAGCCCGAAGATGGACGGCGCAGTTTGAATATTCGGATTTAATCCGGTTTTGGTTTCAAATATGTGTCATAATCCAAGGCTCAAGTTTTGAAGGTAGTGAGTTTTACTGCTTTCAATCATGCGGCTGTAGCTCAGTTGGATAGAGTACTTGGCTACGAACCAAGGGGTCGTGGGTTCGAATCCTGCCAGCCGCACCAACAATAAGAAAGAATGAACGGGTTAGATGCTTAGGCATCTAACCCGTTTTTCATTGGCAGGCCCACGCGGCGGGCCGCAGCAGGGCCTATTTCGGCTGCTCGTTGCCGTAGGTCTTGACCAGGTAGTCGACGATCTCTGGAATGTCGGCTTCCTGCACCGGCGCATTGAAGACGTTCTTCATGCGGTTGACCATGGCATTCCAGTACGGACGTGCCGCCGTGGGCGGCTGGTAGACGATGTACTCGGCCGAGTGGCAGGCATAGCAGACGGACGCCTTGGCGAAGCCCGGCAAGGCGCTGGATTTCAATTGCACGGTGTCGGCGGGGGCCACGTAGCCCTTGGTCGTGGCCAGCGTGCTCAGCGGCGTCAACAGGCTCAGCGACGCAGCCAGACCGCACATCATGGGCAGGGAATTCAATTGCATCTTGCTGCTCCTCAAACCGCCACCAACCTGATCGATTCAACGGCATTGCGCATGTAGCCGCTGGAATTCCACAGGGCTTCGAAGGGCTGGCTCTGGCCCGAACGATTGAAGGCCCGCACGCGCAGATCGTAGGCGCCCTTGTCAGGCTCGAAGCCGAACTTGAATTCGCGGAAGGAGAAGCGGCCGATGTCCTCGCCCAGACGCGCCGGGCGCCAGTTTTGACCACCGTCGAGCGAATACGCCACTTCGCGGATGCCCTGGCCGCCATCGAAGGCAATGCCGCGCACGTCCTGCGTCTGCCCGGCGCGAATATGGGCGCCGTCCTTGTGCGAGGTGATGAATGAGCGCACGTTCAGCTTGGCGATGGGGCGCGTCGACGCGGCCGGCTTGCCGGGTTCCGTGCAGGCGCAGTCGTTGTCGGGCACGCGGTAGCCGGTCTTCATCCAGAAACCGTCGAACTCGCGGTCGATGATGTCGATCCTGGACAAATGCTTGACCCAGTAGGTGCCGTAGTAGCCGGGCACGACCAGGGCCACCGGAAAACCGTTGAGGAAGGGCAGGTCGGTGCCGTTCATCTGGTAGGCCACCATCACTTCGCCGTCCATGGCATGGTGGATGTCGAGCGCCTTGACGAAGTCTCCGCCACCCATCAGTGCGAAGTCCAGGCCCTGGAACGTCACTTGACGTGCCGTGTCGCCGATCTCGGCGCGCGCCAGGATGTCCTTGAGCGGCACGCCCAGCCAGTGGGCATTGCCCATGGCGCCATTGCCGCTCTGGCCGCCCGTGGTGCGTGGATTGAAGAAGGCGCGGCTGTTGCCAGAGCATTGCTTGACGGCCACGATCTCCACCGGCTTGAACTGGGTCTTGAGCGCGTCCATGGTGAGTTCGAACGGCTTGCCACAGGCCTTGCCATCAATCCTGATCACATGCTTGTCGCCATCAATGGACGATGGCAGCCCGTTGTGGTGGTAACGCACGAAAAAGGCATCATTGGGCGTGATCAGTCCTTCGTTGAATACCTCGAACGGTGTCTCGAGCTGTGGAGGACGCGTCGTCAAGACGATGAGCTCGCGCTTCTCGGGAAACGCGATCATGTTGCGCCGGCCGTTGGTGAACGGCATTTCAACGGCATCGGCGGCGTGGGCTGCGCCGGTCGCGGCCCCCAGGCTTGCGCCCGCGAACCATGCCGCGCCGCCGGACAACAGTTGACGTCGAGAAAGGTTCATTGGCTTGTGATTGGACATGGTCGTGCGGGCGTCTTGGCGAAGGAATGGGTTCGTTTCAAGCAAAAGGCGCAGGATAGTGGGGATGGTAGGTTTGAACTTACCCCGCTGCGCCCCGGACTTATCCCATGGCGACGCGAGCTTGTGTACGCTTCATTTCGTCTGCGGAGGCGGCGGAGTTTCACAGCCAAAGCTCGGACAATCGGCAAGAAACGAGAAACGGCATGAGCAAAGCATTCACCAAGGAAAACGACCAGGACGACGATGGTGACGCGCCGGGTCTGCCGGCGCTGCCCAAGGGCGCGCGCAACTACATGACGCCGCAGGGCTATGCCCGGCTGCGCGAGGAGTTCATGACGCTGCTCGACGTCGAGCGGCCCAAGGTGGTGGAAGCGGTGTCTTGGGCTGCCAAGAATGGCGATCGCTCAGAAAATGGCGACTACCTCTACGGCAAGAAGCGTCTGCGCGAGATCGACCGTCGCCTGCGTTTTCTGACCAAGCGCCTGGACATCGCCGAGGTGGCCGACCCGAGCGTGCACCATGGCAAGGACCAGGTGTTCTTTGGCGCGACCGTCACCTACGCGAATGCTCGAGGGGAAGAGCGCACCATCACCATCAAGGGCATCGACGAATCCGACAGCCTGAAGGGCGAGGTCAGCTGGATCGCGCCGATTGCCAGGGTGCTGCTCAAGGCCCGCGAGGGCGACGAGGTGCAGTTGATGACGCCAGGCGGCCTGGAGAGGCTGGAAGTGCTGGAGGTTCGCTATCCGGCGCCCGACACTGCGCCCGGCGGTCCCGAGCTCAAGTCAAAGGCTTGACGCGCCAGGCCCGCAGCACGGGCGGCGAGCGCTTGAGCGTACGCAACACCTCGGCCAGATGGAGCCGGTCGCGCACCCGCAGCAGCAGCTGCATTTCGGCGGGCGCGCCTTCCTGGGCCTCGTTGTTCATGGTGATGTGCGCGATGTCGGCTTCCGCAGAACTGACGGCGGTGGCGATCTGCGCCAGCACGCCTTTGTCGTTGCGCATCAGCAGGCCCACGGCCGCGTCAAAGCTGCGGCTGAGTTCGTCGGCCCAATCGACCGCGATCCAGTGCGCGGGATCGCGCTGGAACAGGCGCCGGCCCACCTGGCATTCCGCCGTGTGCACCATCAGGCCCTCGCCGCGTCCGAGGTAGCCCTTGATGGCGTCCCCAGGGATGGGATGGCAGCAGGTGGCCAGGCGCACCGAGGCGCCTTCGCTGCCATCGATCAGTACCTGGCCTTGCGCCGGCACGTCGTCGGCGGCAAAGCGGCCCAGGCTCAGCAGCACGGCGTCCGGCCGCTGCCCATGTTCGCTGAGCATGCGGGCCAGCTTCTTGGCCACGATGGTGGCGATCTTGCGGCCCAGCCCGACTTCGATCAGCAGCTCGTCGACATGGCGGTTGCCTGACCAGCGCGCCAGCTCCTGCCAGAGCTTGGCCGCGTCGTTGTCTTCATCGTCGAGCGAGGGCAGGGCCATGCCTTCGGCGCGCAGCGCCTGTGACAGCATCTTCACGCCCAGCTCGCGCGATTCCTCCTGCTCCAGGTTCTTCAGGAAATGGCGGATCTTGGAGCGCGCCCGCCCGGTGTGCACAAAGCTGAGCCAGGCCGGGTTGGGCCGGGCGCTTTCGGCGGTGATGATCTCGACCACGTCGCCGCTGTGCAGCTGCACCCGCAGCGGCACGGGCTCGCCATTGACCTTGGCCGCGACGCAATGGTCGCCGACGTCCGAGTGGATCGCATAGGCGAAGTCGACCGGCGTGGCGCCGCGGGGCAGGGCCAGGATGCGCGACTTGGGCGTGAACACATAGACGGCATCGGGGAACAGGTCGATCTTGACGTGCTCGAGGAATTCGTTGGCGTCGCGGGTTTCGTCCTGGATGTCGATCAGCGACTGCATCCAGCGCGAACTCAATTGATTGCGCGTGTTTTCGCCGTCCTTGTTCTTGTACAGCCAGTGAGCGGCCACGCCTTTTTCTGCAATCATGTGCATGGCCGTGGTGCGCATCTGGAATTCGACCGGCGTGCCGAGCGGGCTGACCAGCGTGGTGTGCAGCGACTGGTAGCCATTCGGCTTCGGGATGGCGATGTAGTCCTTGAAGCGGCCCGGCTGAGGCTTGTAGAGCTGGTGCAGCACGCCCAAGGCCAGGTAGCACTGCGGCAGTTCGTCGACGACGACGCGAAATCCGAAGATGTCGCTCACCTGGGCAAAGCTCAGGTGCTTTTCACGCATCTTCTTGTAGATCGAGAACAGGGTTTTTTCGCGTCCATGGATTTCGACCTTCTGCCCGGCCTCGGCAAAGGCCTTGGCGACGTCTCGCTCGATGCGCGACACCAGGTCGCGCCGGTTGCCGCGCGCCTTGGCGATGGCCTTGCTCAAGGCTTCGAAGCGCCAGGGGTAGATGTACTGGAACGAGAGCTCCTGGAGCTCGCGGTAGATTTCATTCAAGCCCAGGCGGTGTGCAATCGGGGCATAGATGTCCAGCGTTTCCCGTGCAATGCGCCGCCGCTTTTCCGGGATCATGGCGCTCATGGTCCGCATGTTGTGCAGCCGGTCCGCCAGCTTGATCAGGATGACGCGGACGTCGCGTGCCATCGCCAGCAGCATCTTGCGGAAGGATTCCGCTTGCGACTCCTCCTTGGTGGAGAACTGCAGCTTGTCGAGCTTGGTGAGTCCGTCCACCAGTTCGGCTGTGGGCGCCTCGAAGCGCTCGATCAGCTCGGTCTTGGTGATGCCGCAATCTTCCATGGCATCGTGCATCAGCGCGGCCATGATGGCTTGCGCATCGAGACGCCATTCGGCGCAGATGCCGGCGACGGCAATCGGATGCGTGATGTAGGGCTCGCCGCTGGCCCGGAACTGTCCCAGGTGGGCTTCGTCGGCAAATTTGTAGGCTTCGCGGACGCGCTTGATATCGGCCCTGGGCAGGTAGCTCAGGTGATGAAGCAGGGTGTCGAACGATGCGGCCTCCGCTTCGGTCGGTTCGAGCGCAGGCTTGCGCGCCTGCAATCCAGTGAGGGCGGCGGGGAGGCGAGCGACGGCAAACGAGCGAAGTCCCATGGCATGAATTTAACGCAAACGATCCCAGGCTTTGGTCAGCAGGGCCACTGAGGGGCATTGAAAAACAAGAAGGGCACCCGAAGGTGCCCTCACGCATGCGATTGATGCGAATTGCCGGGACCGTCAGACCGGCACCTTGCGCAGCATCTCGATGCCGACTTCGCCTGCGGCGATTTCGCGCAGTGCGGTCACGCCGGGCTTGTTCTTGCTTTCGATCTTGGGCGCATGGCCTTGGCTCAGCATGCGGGCGCGGTAGGTCGCAGCAAGCACCAGCTGGAAGCGGTTGGGGATCTTGGTCAGGCAATCTTCAACGGTGATGCGGGCCATTTTGTATGTCCAGTGAGCCCTGGCGACGAGGTGTCAGGGCGATGGTTTATGAGTCAAGGCGGGTCAGGGCAGCTCAGGGCAAGTCTAATGCACGGAACACGGCCGACCGGTTTCGACGCTGAGCCGCGTATTTTAACCGCTGCGCGTGAACAATGGTCTTCAAATCGAAAAGAGCGGTCTCGAAAACGGCATTGACGACGACAAAATCGAAGAATTTGGCCTGCGCCACTTCTTCTCGGGCGTTTTCCATGCGCTGCGCGATGACCGCGGGCTCGGTATCGCCGCGGCGGGTCAGCCGGAGTTTCAATTCTTCCCAGCTCGGCGGCAGGATGAAGACCAGCACCGCGTAGGGGAACAGCTGCTTGATCTGCAGCGCGCCTTGGTAGTCGATCTCCAGCACGACATCGTCGCCATGGGCCATGCGTTCTTCAATGGCCTCGCGCGAAGTGCCGTAGAGGTTGCCGTGCACCTGCGCCCATTCAAAGAAATCGCCGCGCGCCACCATGTCGCGGAACTCCTGTTCTTCGACGAACCAGTATTCCCGGCCATGCTGCTCTTGGCCGCGCGGCGCCCGCGAGGTGTGGGAAATCGACACCATCAGCTTGGCATCCAGCTCCAGCAGCGCCTTGACCAGACTGGATTTACCGGCTCCGCTGGGCGCCGCAACGACGAAGAGATTGCCCGGATATTCCATGGTCTGCCTTTATTCGATATTTTGAACCTGCTCGCGCATCTGCTCGATGGCGACCTTCATTTCGACTGAAATATTGGTCAGTTCCAAGGCCGAGGCCTTGGAACCCAGCGTGTTGGCTTCGCGATGCAGTTCCTGGATCAGGAAGTCCAGGCGCTTGCCGAGTTCGCCGCCTTTTTTCAGCAGGCGGGTGATTTCGTCCAGGTGGGCGCGCAGGCGCGCCAATTCTTCGGCGACGTCGATGCGGATGGCATAGGCGGCGGCCTCGTTGAGGGCGCGCTCGCGCAGCGCTTCTTCAGGCACGCTCTGGTTGCCGCCGGATGTCGCCAGCGCCTCCTGCCAGCGTTCCAGAAAACGCTGCTGCTGGCGTTGCACGACGGCAGGCACCAAGGGCTCGGCGTCTTCGGCCAGCTTGCGCAGCGCTGTCACGCGCTCCAGCAGGATGGCGACCAGCTTCTCGCCTTCGCGCGCGCGCGCCTCGGCCAAGCCAGCGACGCAGCGGCGTGCGGCGTCCAGCGTGGCCTCGTCAAGTTTCTCGGCCGTGCCGCCGCCCTTGCACCATTGCATCACCTCGTGGACCGACAGGGGCTGCGCCTTGGGCAGCCAGGACTGCACGGTGTCCTGCAGCCGCGCCAGGCGGTGCAACTGGTCCGATTGCGGCTGCGGCCAGGCGCCATCGCCGTCGCGCTGGGTGTTGATGCGCAGCTCGATCTTGCCGCGCTTGAATGAAGCAGTCAGCAGCTCGCGCAGGGCAGGTTCCAGGCCGCGCAGGTCATCAGGCATGCGCATCGACAGGTCGAGGAAACGCCCGTTGACCGAGCGCGCTTCCACGGTGACGCTGGCATGCGCGGCCTGCGCGGTTTCAGGGGAGGCGCTGGGTGCGGGGACAGGTTGGGCGCTGGCGCTGGCGTAACCTGTCATGCTGTAAACTGGCATGAGCTATCGGTGGAGCAATCAAAACGCGATTATGTCAAAGCCGAAACCGGCGCCCTTGCCCGCAGGCACTGTCATAGGGGGCTATCAGATTATCAAGCGCCTGGCGGCGGGTGGATTCGGCGTCGTTTACCTGGCGGAAGATCCCGAGCGTCATCTTGTCGCCGTCAAGGAATACCTGCCGGCGTCGCTGGCGGAGCGCTCGCCAGGTGAGCTGACCCCGCGCGTCAAACCCGAGAAACAGCCGCTCTACCGCCTGGGCCTGCGCAGTTTCTTTGAAGAAGGTCGCTCGCTGGCGCAGATCTCGCACCCCAGCGTGGTGTCGGTGCTGAACTTCCTGCGCGAGAACGAAACCGTCTACATGGTGATGAATTACCTGCAGGGCGACACCTTGCAGGATTTCATCGTCACGGCCCGCGACCTCAAGCGCGACAAGGTGTTCCGCGAGTCCACCATCCGCTCGCTGTTCGACGAGATTCTGAAGGGCTTGCGCATCGTGCACCAGCACAAGATGCTGCACCTGGACATCAAGCCCGCCAACGTCTTCATCACCAACGAGAACAAGGCCGTGCTGCTCGATTTCGGGGCGGCGCGCGAGGTGCTGTCCAAGGAAGGCAATTTCATACGCCCGATGTACACGCCCGGCTTTGCTGCGCCCGAGATGTACCGCCGCGACGGCGCCCTGGGGCCCTGGACCGACATCTACGCCATCGGCGCCTGCATTTACGCCTGCATGCAGGGCTATCCGCCCAATGATGCGCCGCAGCGCCTGGAAAAGGACAGGCTGGCCCTGAGCTTGTCGCGGTTGCGCAATGTGTACTCCGACAACCTGCTCGAAGTGACCGAGTGGTGCATGTCGCTGGACCCCTTGTCGCGTCCGCAAAGCGTGTTTGCCCTGCAAAAGGAACTGGCGCGTGAAACCGAGCGGCGTTACACCAAGCTGAGCTTCAGCGAACGCCTCAAACTGCAACTCGAAAATCTCAAAACCGGAGCGAAGACGTGAAGTTTGGCGTCTATCAGGTCAGTCGACGCGGAGGCCGCGAAAAGAACGAAGACCGCATGGGGTATTGCTATACCCGTGAATCGGCGATGTTCGCCTTGGCCGATGGCATGGGCGGGCACCCGGAAGGCGACATGGCGTCCCAGCTGGCGCTGCACACAGTGGCCAATATTTTCCAGCGCGAGGCCACGCCGAGCCTGCAAAGTCCGGGCCAGTTCCTGGAAGAGGCCATCAACCTGGCGCACCAGCAACTGCTTCGCTACGGCATCGAGAAAAAACTCGGCGATACCCCCCGCACCACCATCGTGGTCTGCGTGTTGCAGCATGGCTACGCCTACTGGGCTCACTGCGGCGACTCGCGCCTGTACATGGTGCGCGCCCGCGAACTGGTGGCCCGCACGCGCGACCATTCCTACAGCGAACTGCAGGAAGCCCTGGGGCGGCATGCCACCGGTGCCGAACGCTTCAATCGCAACGTGCTGTTCACCTGCCTGGGCAGCCCCGGCAAACCGATGATCGACATCAGCGGCCCGACGCCCATGGAGCGTGGCGACCGTTTTCTGCTGTGCTCCGACGGCCTGTGGGGCAATTTGTCGGACCCTATGCTGGTGCAGCTGATTTCCGAACGTGTGATCGCCGATGCGGTGCCGGAGCTGGTTGAGCAGGCGCTGCGCGTGGGCGGTCCCAAGTGCGACAACGTCACCGCCCTGGCCATCGAGTGGGAAGGCAGCGACCCCCAGGAAGCGAATGCGGCCATCGTGACGCAGGAGCTGGGCCAGGAAGATTTCAGCTCCACCATACAGTCCGCTGAAGTGGGCACCGAAGCCCCTGAAGTGCTGGATGATGCGGAAATTGATCGCTCGGTGCGCGAGATCCAGGACGTGATCCGGCGCAACGCGGGCAAGAAACCCTGAAGGACATCACCATGACGAACGAATTTCGACGCGCCAGCGGGCGCGCCGCCAATGCCTTGCGCCCGGTGCGCATCACCCGCCACTACACGCGCCATGCGGAAGGCTCGGTGCTGATCGAGTTCGGCGACACCAAGGTGCTGTGCACCGCCTCGGTCGAGGAGCGCGTGCCGCCCCACAAGAAGGGTTCTGGCGAAGGCTGGGTCACGGCCGAATACGGCATGCTGCCGCGCGCCACCCACACCCGCAGTGACCGTGAGGCCGCGCGTGGCAAGCAGTCGGGCCGCACCCAGGAGATTCAGCGCCTGATCGGACGTTCGCTGCGTTGCGTGTTCGACCTGGGTGCTTTAGGCGAGCGCACCATCCACCTCGATTGCGATGTGATCCAGGCCGACGGCGGCACGCGCACGGCAGCCATCACCGGCGCGTACGTGGCAGCTTGCGACGCGGTCAGCTGGCTGCTGGCGCAGGGCAAGATCGCCGCCACGCCGATCAAGAACGGCGTGGCGGCGATCTCGGTGGGCATAGTCGAGGGCACGCCACTGCTGGACCTCGAATACACGGAAGACTCTGCCTGCGACACCGACATGAACGTCGTCATGACCGCGGACGGCGGTTTCGTCGAGCTGCAAGGCACGGCCGAGGGTGCAGCCTTCAGCCGTGCCGAGATGAACGCCTTGCTGGACCTGGCCGAGCAGGGCATCCGCGAGCTGCTGGCGGCCCAGCGCGACGCGCTGGCACAGCCATGAAGCTGGTTCTGGCCTCCAACAACGCCAAGAAGCTGGCCGAGCTGCAAGCCTTGTTTGCGCCGCTGGGCCTTGAGCTTGTGACGCAGGGTTCGCTGGGCATTGCCGAAGCCGAGGAGCCGTATCAGACCTTTGTCGAAAACGCGCTGGCCAAGGCGCGCCACGCGGCCAGGTGCAGCGGCCTGCCTGCGCTGGCCGATGATTCCGGCCTGGCCGTCGATGCCCTGGGTGGCATGCCCGGCGTGCTGTCGGCCCGCTACGCCACCCTGTTCGGGCAGCCCAAGTCCGATGCCGACAACAACCGCGTCTTGCTCGAGCAGTTGCAGCAGAGAGGCGCCGTCCTGCCCAGGGCGCGCTTCGTCTGCGCCCTGGCGGCGGTGCGCTCGGCCGACGATCCCGAGCCCCTGATCGCCATGGGTCGGTGGGAAGGGCAGATCCTGGGCGCGCCGCAAGGTGAAGCCGGTTTTGGCTACGACCCGCTGATGTTCATCCCCGCGCTGCAGCAGAGCGTGGCGCAACTGGGCGCCGAACAGAAGAACCGGCTCAGCCATCGCGCGCTGGCAGCCGTTTCGCTGCAGCAGCAGTTCAAAGAGGTGTGGCAACTTGGCTGAGATCAGGATTCAATCCGCGAGAGGCGTGGCAAGCGGCCTGCCGGGTCCGGAACGCCTGGCAAGCCTGATGCGGCCGGGCACGCTGAACCTGACGGCCTTGCCGCCTTTGTCGCTCTACGTGCACCTGCCCTGGTGCCTGCGCAAATGCCCGTATTGCGACTTCAACTCGCATGAGTGGCGCGACGGGCGCGAACTGCCCGTCGCCGTGGCGCAGGCCTATCTGGCGGCGCTGCGGGCCGATCTGGAGGCCGCCTTGCCGCTGATCTGGGGCCGGCCCGTGGTCAGCGTCTTCATTGGCGGCGGCACGCCCAGCCTGTTCGCGCCGGAGCAGATCGCCGAGCTGATTTCGGACCTGCGGGCTCGCCTGCCATTGGAAGCGGGTTGCGAAATCACGCTCGAAGCCAATCCGGGCACCTTCGAGAAGGACCGCTTTCGAGGCTTTGCGGCGGCCGGCGTGACCCGCCTGTCCATCGGCGTGCAAAGCTTTGACGACGCCAAGCTCAAGGTCCTCGGGCGCGTGCACGACGGCGCGCAGGCGCGTGCCGCGATCAAAGAGGCCGCGCAGGCCTTCGAGACCTTCAACATCGATCTGATGTATGCCTTGCCCGGTCAGACCTTGGCCGAGCTGGAGCGCGACCTGGACCTGGCGCTGGGCTTCAATCCGCCGCACCTGTCGGTCTATCACCTGACCATCGAGCCGAACACGCGTTTTGCGCTGCAGCCGCCCGAAGTGCCCGACGACGACCTGGCCAGCGACATGCTGGACCTGATCACGGCCCGTACTGGGCAGCAGGGCATGGAGCGCTACGAGGTGTCGGCCTATGCCCGGCACGGCCATCGCTGCGGGCATAACCTGAACTACTGGCAGTTCGGCGACTACCTGGGCATAGGGGCCGGCGCGCACAGCAAATTGTCGTTCCCGCACCGCGTGCTGCGCCAGGTGCGCTGGCGCGAGCCGGCGGCCTACCAGAGCAAGGCCTTGGCGGGCGAGGCTGTCTCCAACGAGCACGAGGTCACGCGCGGCGAATTGCCCTTCGAGTTCATGCTCAATGCGCTGCGCTTGCGCGAGGGCGTCAGCCTGGCGTCCTTCCTGGAGCGCACCGGCTTGCCGCCGTCCAGCATCGCGCCGGGCTTGGCACAGGCGCGTGCCATGGGCCTGCTGCGCGAGGATGCCGCACGCATCGAGCCGACCGAGCGCGGTTTCGACTTCCTCAGCGATCTGCAGTCGTTGTTCTTGAAAGCCTGAAGCTCAGACCCGGTTCAGCGAGAAGCCCGAGGTGTTGCGCAGGCGTTCGATCAGGCGGGGTGCGATCTCGTTCAGCGGCAGCACTTCGTCGGCCGCGCCGGCGTTGATGGCCTCGCGCGGCATGCCGAACACGACGCAGGTCGCCTCGTTCTGGACGAAGTTGTAGGCGCCGGCATCCTTCATGACCTTCATGGCCTTGGCGCCGTCGCCGCCCATGCCGGTCAGCATGATGCCCAGCGCATTCGGCCCCACGACCTTGGCGGCGGAATTGAACAGCACTTCCACCGAAGGCTTGTGCCGGTTGACCGGATCGCCGTCCTGCACGCGCGCCACGTAGTTGGCGCCCGAGCGCTCGACGCTGAGGTGGAAGCCGCCGGGGGCGATGTAGCCGTGGCCGGGCAGTATGCGCTCGCCGTCCTGCGCTTCCTTGACGCGGATGCGGCACAAGCCGTCAAGGCGGGCCGCATAGCTGCGCGTAAAGCCGGGCGGCATGTGCTGGGTGATGACCACGGCCGGGCAGTCCGCCGGCAGGTTGATCAGGACGTCCTTGGTGGCTTCGGTGCCGCCGGTGGAGGCGCCGATGAAAATGATCTTCTCGGTGGAGAGCCGGCCCAGGCTGGCGATGGTGACAGGCTTGGCTTCCCCGGCAGGGGGATGTGCCGGATGCACGCCGCCGGCGGTGGTGGGCACGGGCGCGTGGCTGCGCCGGATGTGCGCCTTGGCCGCGATGCGGATCTTGTCGGTGATGTCTTGCGCCAGCAGGCGAATGCCGTCGGCCACGCCGATCTTGGGCTTGGCGACGAAATCGACCGCGCCGAGCTCCAGCGCCTTGAGCGTGACTTCGGCGCCGCGCTCGGTCAGCGTCGACACCATCACCACGGGCATGGGGCGCAGGCGCATCAGGCGCGAGAGGAAGTCGATGCCGTCCATCTTTGGCATTTCGACGTCCAGCGTGATCACGTCCGGATTCAGGTTGCGGATCATTTCGCGCGCCACCAGGGGATCGCTGGCAGCCCCTATGCACTCCATGTCGGGCTGGCTGTTGATGATTTCGTTGAGGATGCTGCGAACCAGGGCGGAGTCGTCCACCACGATCACTCGAGTTTTAGCCATGGCTGTCTCGTACTGAAGATATTTAGAACAGGTCGATGGATCCGCCGGCCGCGACCACGGGCTGCGCCTTTTGAGCCGCGGCACGATCCTGCTGGACCAGTGCTTCAGTATTGCTCGGCGCCAGCCGCTTGACCATGGCCTTGCCGCTGTGAGGCAGGAAGCAGACCTTGCGCGGATAGACGTCCAGCACGTCCTTGGAGACGACCGGAATGCGCTCGGTCTTGAGGTAGTCGAGCACGAAATTGGTGTTGCGCTCGCCGACGTTGATGGTGTTCATGCCGGCGATGACCGCACCGCCGCCGAAGATCTTCGCTTCCATCCGGCTTTTGGATGCGCCGCGCTTCATCATTTCGTTGATCAGCAGTTCCATGGCGAAGGACCCGTAGCGGCCGGAATCACCGTTGCCTTCGGGCAGCATGAAGTGGTTCATGCCGCCGATCTGGGCATGGCGGTCCCACAGGCAGGCGGCGATGCACGAGCCCAGCGTGGTCATGACCAGCAGATCTTCGTTGTCGACGAAATACTCGCCCGGCAGCACCTTGACGGCCGCATTCTTGAAATGGGCGTCGTAGAAGAAGAAGGAAGCTTCGCCCTGCTTGCGCGTCTGCGCCTTCAGCTGAGCGACGCGCGCGGCGCCCGGGCCACTGGCAAAGGTGGTTCCGGCGGACGGAGAGGAGGAGGGCATGCTCATGGTGTTTTATCGGCCTGCGGCGTTCGTCGTTGAATTCACCACTGGATTCAGACTCGTTCGTAAATGGTCTTGCCGCGCAGGCGGAAGAGATCGCGCGACTCGGTGAAATTTTCGGAGTGCCCGACAAAAAGCAGGCCCTGCGGGCGCATCACCTTGTGGATGCGCTCCAGCACCTTGCGCTGGGTCGGCGCATCGAAATAAATCATGACATTGCGGCAAAACACGATGTGAAAGGGATCGCCCAGCGACCATTGCGCATGCATCAGGTTCAGGGTGCGGAAATCAATCCAGCGCTGCAGCTCGGGCTTGACGCGTATGCGGCCGCCATTGGCGCCCGTGCCGCGCATGAAAAACTGCTTGAGCCGGTTGGGCGACAGGCCTCGGGCGTCGGCGTTGTAGACGCCGCGGCGCGCCGTGTTGAGCACGTTGGTGTCGATGTCGCTGGCGACAATCTGGACGGAGGCCCCGCTGCCCAGCGCTTCCGCGCAGGTGATGGCGATCGAATAAGGCTCCTCGCCGGTCGAGGCCGCGCAACACCAGATCCGCACCGGCTTGCCCGCCATGGGCTTGAGGTCTTCGGTCAGCGCATGGAAATGATGTTCCTCGCGAAAGAACGAGGTCAGGTTCGTAGTCAGGCAATTGACGAATTCCTGCCATTCCTGCTCGCCCTGGGGGCCGGTGGATTTCTCAAGCCATTGCAGATATTCGGCAAAGGTCTTGTGTCCGGTTTCGCGCAGGCGTCTGGAGAGGCGGCTGTACACCATGGCGTGCTTGCCGTCGTGAAGGCTGATGCCGGCGTGCTGGTAGATCAGCTGGCGTACCCGATCGAAATCGGCTCGGCTGAAACTGAATTCGTGGTCAACGGACTCCGCAAGCTGAGGCGATAGCGTGTTCACGCTCATGAATTGGGCTTTCTGATTGGGGACTCGGCCAACTACACAATGGCCTCACAGGCAATGGGCCGATTCTCGGTTCTTTTCAGGTTCGCCAAAGTGATTTGACGCAGAGAAATTCATAATGAACCGCGTATTGGGTTCACTTTCAGGCATTTTTACAGGTTTTGCGCTGCTAGACTTCCCAAGCATTCCCTGGGGAAGCCTTTGGAAAACAGACTCGAAAACATTTTTATCGATCCGCACGCGCTCCAATTTGACGAAGCTCTGCAACTCCTGCAGCAGGCGGGCGCGATGCTGCCGGATGCGCAACCCTATGGACAGGAGTGGCTGCAGGCCATCATCGATGCCTTGTGCGATCTCTCGAGCAAGGACGCCTTGACCGGCCTGGTCAACCGTCGCAGCTTCGAGATGGCGATGTCGCGCGAGGTCGATCGCGTGGCGCGCTCCGGCGAGCCCGCCTTGTTGCTGATTCTTGATATTGATCATTTCAAGGCCGTCAACGACAGCTACGGCCATGCCGCAGGCGATCTCGTGATCAAGGCAGTCGCCGCGGTGATGGCGCAGACGCTGCGCCCCATGGATACGCTGGCGCGCATCGGCGGCGAGGAATTTGCCGTGATCCTGCCCAACTGCCCAAGCTCTTTTGGCGCAACCGTGGCGGAACGGATTCGTGAACGAGTGGCCGAAATGAAGGTGCAAGTGGCTCCGGGAAAACAATTGAACGTCACCATCAGTGTGGGTGGCGCTTTTGCACCGCAATGGGTGCGGTCTTCTTCATTGCTGTGGATGGAACGTGCAGATCGACAACTTTATCGGGCCAAAGCCGAGGGGCGTAACCGCGCCTGCCTTGAAGCACACGTTGAATCGCTGGTCAGTGCCGAGGAAAAAGGTATGTTGTTCGCATTAACGCAACAGGAAGGTGTATGAGTACGACAACGAGTACGACAGCAGCCCCTGTTGCATCGACGCGTGTGAGCACGTCGCGTGAGGTGGCCAAGACCCTGGCTGTGACCAGCGGCAAGGGCGGCGTGGGCAAGACCATGGTGACGGCCAACCTGGCGGCGGCCCTGGCGGCGCGCGGACAGAAGGTGCTGGTGCTGGATGCCGACCTGGGCTTGGCCAATCTGGACGTGGTGTTGAATCTGCATCCGAAGATCACGCTGCACGACGTCTTCACTGAAAAAGCCTCGCTGGAACAGGCCATCCTGCCCGCCCCGGGGGGGTTCTATGTCCTGCTGGCCGGCTCGGGCATGGTCGAGTATTCGCGGCTGACGCCGGAGGTGCGTGACAAGCTCTTGAGCATCATCGACCAGGTCAAGCCGCGTTTTGACTGGGTGCTGCTGGACACTGGCGCCGGCATCTCCGACGTGGTGCTGTACGCCATCTCGCTGGCGACCGATGTGCTGGTGGTGGCCACGCCTGAGCCGACGTCCCTGACCGATGCCTACGCCACCATCAAGGTGCTGGCCACCCAGCAGGACCGCCGGCATGTGGGGCTGGTGGTGAACCAGGCCACGCGGGTGGGCGAGGGCAAGCTGATCTGCGGGCAATTGCAGCAGGTGCTGCAACGCTTCGTGGGACCCACGCCGGGGCAGGCGTTCAAGCTGGAGCTGCTTGCCGAGGTCAAGAGCGATCTGTCGGTCCGGCAGGCCGTGCTGAAGCGCCAACTGCTGCTGGAGCATTTCCCGGGCTCCGACGCGGCGCAGGCCATCAAGGGCCTGGCCAACAAGCTGCTGGGTAACGGTGGCTAGGTGGCTAGGCAGCTTGAGTCATGTCTGAAGATTCTCAGCCGGCCAACGCCTTCGACTGGGTGGGCGGCGAGGCTGCCGTGCGCGCCCTGGTCGATCGTTTCTACGACCTGATGGACCTGGAGCCTGAGTTTGCCGCCTTGCGCGCCTTGCATCCCGCTTCGCTGGAGGGCTCGCGCGACAAGCTGTTCTGGTTTTTGTGCGGCTGGCTGGGCGGTCCGGACCACTATCAAGACCGCTTCGGCCATCCGCGCCTGCGGGCCCGCCACCTGCCGTTCAAGATCGGCATTGCCGAGCGCAACCAGTGGATGCACTGCATGATGCGCGCCATGCACGAACTCTCGCTCGACGAGACGCTGCAGCAGCGCCTGAGCGAATCGTTCATGGGCACGGCGGACTGGATGCGCAACACGCCAAATTGACGGCGTGGCGTGGGTTCAGCCCTTCAGCAGCACCATCAATGCGCCGCTGCCGCCATCGCTGGCGCGCGCCTGCACGAAGGCCAGCACCTCCTGCTTTTGCACCAGCCAACGCCGCACACGGCCCTTGAGCACGGGTTCGCGGCCGGGCGAACCATTACCCTTGCCATGCACCACACGAACGCAGCGCAGGCCCCGGCGGGCGCTGTCCTGGATGAACCCGCCCAGCGCCTCCCGGGCCTGGTCGCGGCGCAGGCCGTGCAGGTCGATCTGGGCCTGCAAGGTCCAGTGGCCGCGGCGCAATTTGCGCACGACATCGGGTCCGATCTCGCTGCGGCGAAACGACAGGGTCTCGTCGGTCTCGAGCAGCGAGTCGACATCGAAATCGTCGGACAGGGCTTGCCGCAGCGCCTCGCGCTCGTCCAGCTCGCGCTGCAGCGGTTCAGCTTCTGGCTTGTTTCGGGCATGCTGGACCAGCCCCTTGTCGGGCAGCGTTGTGACCGGACCGATGCTGAGCTCGAACAGCCGGCGCTCCTGGTCGCGCAGGCGCGCCTGCGCCGCTTCACGCACCAGCCGCTCCTGTTGCTCGCGTTGACGCAACTGCAACTCGCGTTGCAGGGTCTTGAGGTCTTGCAGGCTGTTGAAGAGGGGCGACTTCACAGCAGGCCTCGCTCGGCCAGGGACACGCAGGCGCCGCAGCCCACGATGATGTGGTCGAGCACGCGGACGTCGACCAGGTCCAGCGCCGTCTTCAGCGCTTGCGTCAGCAATTCGTCGGCGCGCGAGGGCTCGGCCACGCCGGACGGGTGGTTGTGCGCCAGGATCACGGCGGCAGCCCCCAGCATGAGGGCGCGCTTGACGATCTCGCGTGGATAGACGCTGGTTTGGGTGAGGGAGCCTCTGAACAACTCTTCCATGGCAATCAGACGGTGATGCGTGTCGAGGAAGAGTGTCGCAAAAACTTCGTACCCGAGCGGAGCCAGGTGCAATTGCAGGTACTGGCCGACGGCCTCGGGGGCATCGAATACCGTTTGCTGCCGCAGGTCGGCGCGCAGCGAGCGTCGGGCCAGTTCGAGCACCGCGGTGATCTCGGCGCGCTTGGCCGGCCCCAGGCCCTTGACGCCGGCCAAGTCAGCCAGATCGACTCGCAGCAGGCCAGGCAGGCCGCCGAAGCGGTCAAGCAGGCTTTGCGCCAGTTGCAGCACGCCCAGGCCCGGGAGGCCGGTGCGCAGCAGCAGGGCGATGAGTTCGACATCGGCGAGGGCGGCGGGGCCTTGAGCCAGGAGTTTTTCGCGCGGACGTGCATCTGGGGGAAGCAGCAGGGGGGACATGGCGGCGTTGTCGGAGGTCAAGGGGCGCGGCGTCGCGCAGGGCCGGCAGAATGAAAAAGCAGCTCGAACAACGCCACCCCGCCGGGTCGGCCTAAAATCAGGCCCAGTCTATCGAAGTCGGCGCATGGGCAATCGCTATCGCATGCCGCGCCGGAACCAAGGCGGAAAACCAAAGTGAATTTGATTCAAGACGGGTCGTTCCTGACCCTGCACTACCGTTTGTCGGGCGCCGATGGCGGCGATCTGGTCAATACTTTTGCCGACAAGCCGGCGACGCTGTCGTTGGGGACCGGCGAGCTGTCGCCGGCGATCGAAAAGCGGTTGATCGGCCTGGCCGAGGGCAGCCACGCAAGTTTCGACCTGGCGCCCGGAGAAGCCTTCGGCGAGCGCAATCAGGAGCTGATCCAGCGCGTCAAGCGCAGCCTGATGAAGTCGCTGGGCGACCCCGACGAGGACTATCAGGTCGGCGACGTGGTGCAGTTTCCGACGCCGGACGGGCAGGGCTCCTATGCCGGCCTGGTGCGCGAGGTGGCCGACGATTGGCTGTTGTTCGACTTCAACCATCCGCTGGCCGGGCAGGCGGTGAGTTTCGAAGTCCAGGTGATCGGAGTGCTGTGATGGAAGCGCAGCAGACCGGAGCTTTCCAGGAAGTTGTGCTGGCCGAGCCGCGCGGCTTCTGCGCAGGCGTGGACCGTGCTATCGAGATCGTCGAGCGCGCGCTGCAGAAATTTGGCGCCCCGATCTACGTGCGCCATGAGATCGTGCACAACACCTACGTGGTCAACGACCTGAAGGAACGCGGCGCCATCTTCATCGAAGACCTGGCTGAAGTGCCCGCTGGCGCCACCCTGGTGTTCAGCGCCCATGGCGTGAGCCAGGCGGTCCGGCAGGAGGCTTTGCAGCGCGGTTTCAGCGTGTTCGACGCCACCTGCCCGCTGGTCACCAAGGTGCACGTCGAAGTGGCCAAGCTGCGCCGAGAGGGTTATGAATTCATCATGATCGGGCACAAGGGTCATCCCGAGGTGGAAGGCACCATGGGGCAGCTGAGCGACGGGATCTACCTGGTTGAAGACGTGGCCGATGTCCAGCACGTGCGTGTCAGTGATCCGGGCAAGGTGGCCGTGGTGACGCAGACCACGCTCAGCGTCGATGACGCGGCGGCCATCCTGGCGGCCGTCAAGCAGCAGTTCCCGCTGGTGCGCGAGCCCAAGAAGCAGGACATCTGCTACGCGACGCAAAACCGCCAGGATGCCGTCAAGGTGCTGGCGCCGCAGGTCGACGTGGTGGTGGTGGTGGGCAGTCCCACCAGCTCCAACAGCAACCGCCTGCGCGAACTGGCCGAGCGCCTGGGCACGCCGGCCTACATGGTCGACGCCGCCGAAGACCTACGTCCCGAATGGCTGGAAGGGCGCTCCCGCGTCGGCTTGACGGCAGGCGCCTCGGCGCCCGACGTGCTGGTGCAGGCCGTGATCGACCGGCTGCGCAGCCTGGGCGCCACCGCTGTGCGCAGCCTGCCGGGCGTGGAAGAGCATGTGAGCTTCCCGCTGCCCCTTGGCCTGGGCAACAAGTCCATGGCCGAGCACGCGTCGTCGCGATCTTGATCCAACGGGATTTGGCAGGCTTGCGGCACTCGTGGGTACCGCGGGGCCTTATCGTGACCGTCCCCAGCCTGACCGGTTCAACCGGGGCACTCATTAGAATTTCAAGCATTCGAGGAATCACCACATGCTAGACATCACACTGCTGCGCAAGGATCTGGACGCCGTCGTGGCCCGCTTGAACCTGCGCAAGAGCCCTCAGGCCTTTCTCGACGTCGAGCGTTTCAAGGCCTTGGAGGCTGAACGCAAGGGCGTGCAGACGCGCACCGAAGAATTGCAGGCACGTCGCAACAGCTTGTCCAAGCAGATTGGCATGCTGAAGGGCAAGGGCGAGGACGCCTCGGTGCTGATGGCCGAAGTAGCTGGCATTGCCGACGAACTCAAGGCCGGCGCCGACCGGCTCGATGCGATCCAGCACGAACTCAACACGCTGTTGATGAGCGTGCCCAATCTGCCGCACGAGAGCGTGCCCGTGGGTTCGGATGAGAGCGGCAACGTGGAAGTGCGCCGCTGGGGCACGCCGCGCAGCTTCGATTTCGCCGTCAAGGACCATGTGGACCTGGGTGCGCCGCTGGGCCTGGACTTCGAGACCGGCGCCAAGCTGAGCGGCTCGCGCTTCAGCTTCCTGCGCGGCCCCGTGGCGCGCCTGCATCGCGCTCTGGCGCAGTTCATGCTGAACACGCAGACGCTGGAGCATGGCTACACCGAGTGCTACACGCCCTACATCGTCAACCGCGAGGTGCTCGAGGGCACGGGCCAGCTGCCCAAGTTCAAGGAGGACATGTTCTGGGTGCTGCGCGGCGGCGACGCCGAGCAGAGCGAGCAGTATCTGATCTCGACCTCGGAAATCTCGCTGACCAACACCGTGCGCGAGCAGGTGCTGGAAGCCGCGCAACTGCCCATCAAGCTGACCGCGCACAGCCCGTGCTTCCGCTCGGAAGCGGGCAGCGCGGGCCGCGACACGCGCGGCATGATCCGCCAGCACCAGTTCGACAAGGTCGAGATGGTGCAGGTCACCCATCCCGAGCACAGCTATGCGGCGCTGGAGCAGATGGTGGGGCATGCCGAAGCCATCCTGCAGAAACTGGGCTTGCCTTATCGCGTGATGACGCTGTGCACCGGCGACATGGGCTTCGGCTCGACCAAGACCTACGACCTGGAAGTGTGGCTGCCGGCGCAGAACACCTACCGCGAGATCAGCTCCTGCTCGAACTGCGAAGCCTTCCAGGCGCGCCGCATGCAGGCGCGCTTCAAGAATGCGCAAGGCAAGAACGAGTTCGTGCACACGCTCAACGGCTCAGGCCTGGCGGTGGGCCGCACGCTGGTCGCCGTGCTGGAAAACTATCAGAACGCCGACGGCAGCATCACGGTGCCGGAAGTCTTGCGTCCCTACCTGGGCGGCGCAGCCTTGCTCTCAGCCTGAATTTGCAATGAAGGCAGCGGATTTTAAGATTTTGGTCAAAAACCCGTTATACTGAGAGGCTTCGCTGATAGACGGTTCGGATGTCGGTGGAGAAAGAATTCTGGAGAGGTGGCAGAGTGGTTGAATGTACCTGACTCGAAATCAGGCGTGCGGTGTCCCCGCACCGGGGGTTCGAATCCCCCCCTCTCCTCCAGTACAAAACCCCAAGTAATTGATTTACTTGGGGTTTTTGTCTTTCTGGCTTGGGTGATTTGCCCGGCGCACAGCTGGCTGCGCGCGCTGGTGGTGGAGGTGGCGCAGGAGCAAGCCGCCGGCCCGGCCAAGGCGACGCGTGGCGCGCGCTTACGACATGGTGCTCGAGCTTGAAGCCAGGTTCTCGAGCTGCGCGCGTTGCGGCGCGATGCGCGCGGCTGCCTCCAGCGTGCGTCGCACGCGCGAGGCCAGATGCGGAACGGCCTTGAGTGCCAACTCGTTCTCGGCGCTCAACAAGGGCGTTGATGACGACGCAGGCGCCGTCGCCGTCGCACTTGCGTCGAGCAAGCTGTCGATCGCCTGCGAGGCCGCAGCCATCGCGCTTGCGAGCTCGGCTGATTCAACAAAATCGCGCGCATGCAGCGTCAGCGTGAGCCGCAGATTCGACAGATGGGACATCACGCCATACGCCGCCGTCAGCCATGCTGTCAGCGCGGGAATCGGCACGCGCACCGTCTCGGGCTCGACGAGGCTGCGCGCGCGGATCGCGTTCAAGGAGCGCAGCGCGTCATAGGCGCGCTGACGCGCAAAGCGCGGCGCGCCGATCGTGACATCGCGCAGGCCGGTGGCCTCGGCGGCATAAGCGCGCAGCGCGCTGACGGCCCGCTGCATTTCCCTCGGCAGCGTGCTGCGCTCCCAGGTCGGCAGCACATAGGTCGCGGCCCAGCCAAGCAGCGCGCCGGCTACCGTGTCGGCAAAGCGCTCCAGCGTGCCGAACCCATCGCCCGGCGCGGCGAGATGGGCCTGCAGCACGGCCATGACGGCGGCCGCGCCGGCGGTGACGGAATACCTGACGCCGAAGAACGCATGCGCGATACCCGAGGCCACGAGAAAACTGGCCGCGGCGAACAGCGGTGTCGGATAGAGCGTCAAGAGCATGACGACCAGGCAGCCCGCGAGCGTCCCGCGCACGCGAGCGTTGCGGCGGACCACGGTCTGCGCGAGGCTGCCTTGCATCACCGCGGCAATCGTCAGAATGATCCATTGCGGATGCGGCGTCCACGGCGAGAAGCGCGACGCAGTGTAGGCGATGCCCGCCGTGATCGCGGTGCGCAGCGCGTGGCGGAAGACGGGCGTTCCCGGCCGAAGATTCGCCGCCACCGCGGCCAGCCGCCATTCATCGGGCGAGATGTAGCGGCGCAGATCGGCACGCTGGCAGCTCAAGTTCACCTCGGCGTCGGTGGAGGACAGTCGCGCGATCGCCTGCAGCAGATCGAGCTGAATGGCCAGCAGGCTGTTCACCTCGAGGATGGCGACGCAGCGGTCCTTGGCCGTGCTCTGTTCGAGTTCGGTCAGCAAGGCTCGGGTTGCCTGCGCCAGGTGGGCGTCGGGTGTTGATTGAGTAGCGCCACGAAGATGCACGGCAACCACGGCGAGCGCGTCGCCAATCCCCTCGATCACGCGCGCCGCCAGCTCGCTCTGGCGCGGCGTGACAGGCTGAGTCAGGAACAGGCTCGATTCGAGATTGACGGCCATTGACAGATCGCGCAGATCGATCATGTTCAGCAGCAGCGCGGTCTGGCGCCGCGCATGCGGGCCGCGATCGTTGTCGAAGATGAGATCGCGCGCCACCTGCAGTCGATCGGCGAGCGCGGTCTCGGCATCGAGCACGCTCGATTGCCAGACCGCTTCATTCGGCTGGCGGATCTGTCGCGCGATCGCGGCCAACAGCCTGGCCTCGTCAGCGGCCGTTGCGGCCAACGAGTAATGCCGCCAGGCTGGCTGCAGCAGGCGCGAAGTGACGACGGCCCAGATCCAGTAGCCGATCGTTCCGATCAGCCCCCAAGCCAGATGCTCCCAGCTCAGGCGTAGCGACTCGGGCAGCGACATCGCGAACACCAGTGCTAGCGAGGCCGCGAAGGACACCGAACCCGCCTTCGGCCCCCAGGACAAGAGCAGCATCGCGCCAAAGACGATCAGCGCGACGCTCGGGATCAGCAGGTCGTGATACGGCCGCACGAGCAGAAACAGCGTGCCGGCGAGCGTGCTGGCAATGCCGGCCACCAGTACGCGCCGTGCCACGCGGCCGGTCGTCGTCACCACATCGGCGAGGCTGGCACAAACGGCCGTGGCGATGGCCGTCTGCGCCGCCTGCGTGCCAGCGACGAGACTGATCGAGCATTGCACCAGGGCGAGCCCCAGCGTCACGGTGATGCCATTGACCACCCACGCCGGCAGACGGCGAACCACGCTGGATAGATTCATCGGGACGCCCTCGCTCCTGGTATTTTCATGCTGGAAGCAGTTTGACTTGCCGGCTCAAAAGTATTGGGACGATACGCCCGACCACCGGAATCTGATAGGGCGGCGAGTTCCGGCGTACTTCGATCGAGGAGCTTGACGGGCATCGCTGGGGCGTCTTACTTTTGCTTCGGCAGGGATGTTGTCATTCAGCCGCCAGCGCCATGTGCTCTCGGGACGACAGACCCGACCATCCGGTGGCGCCTCGCGATCGAGATGAAGTTCTTGACCGCCTCGGATACATCGTGACGCCGATAGCCGAGTCGAGTCCAGGCCATTGGCGGCTCTCCGGCAATCGGTACATAGGCGACACCCTCAGCACGGACCTGCGATAGGGCGAACGGAACGACGGAGACGCCAAAGCCGGCGCCAACCAGGTGGATGAGCGAGGGAATGTCCGGTGCTTGCTGCCCCAGGTGTGGGCTGAAGCCAGCCTGCTGGCAAGCGCTGATGATGGAGTCGTAGAACCCGGGGCTGGTCGGGCGTGGGAACAGGAGGAACGGCTCCTTCGCAAGCGCTGCCAGATCCAGTTCGGCCTGTTTGGCCAGTGGATGGCTTGCGGGAATGACGGCAATCAACGGCTCCTCGACGATCAGGTCAGAGCCTAGCCCGTCGTCGTCAAAAGGCGCCCTTAAAAAGGCAACGTCAATCTTGTTTTCGTGCAGCATCTTGACCAAGTCAGCTGTCACGCTCTGCACGGGCGTGAGCACGACGTCGGGAAAGCGTTCGCGATAGTCGCGAATGGCTTGCGACACCACCGGATTGAAATAGCTGGCATTGCTGAAACCGACCCGAATGTGGCCGCAGGTGCCTCGTGCGAGTCCCTGCACGGCGACTTTGGTCTGCTCAACCTGGTCCAGGATTTGCCGAGCCTCACGCACTAGGTAAGCACCGGCTTCGGTCAGCTCAACGCCTCGCGTCAGCCGGCGGAACAGCTTGGATCCGAGCTCGTGCTCAAGCTGGCGGATCTGCTGGCTCAACGGGGGCTGCTGGATGCCGAGCTTGGCGGCCGCGCGCGTGAAGTGCCGTTCGTCGGCGACGGCGAGGAAGTAGCGCAGATGCCTGAGATCCATGGTGCATCATATTTTTTGCGTATCGAAATTGCAATTTCAATATATTGGAAATCTTGACTCCGAGGAACCAAATTTCATCCCAAGACGCAATGTCTTGATCTCAAGGATGAAGGAGCAGGTTTCATGGGCACCGACACGCTGGACAGCATCAAGGCCGCAGGCTGGCTGAAGGAAGCGAACTACATTGCCGGCCAATGGCTGGGCGCGGACGACGGCAGCACCTACGACGTCGAGAATCCCGCCGACGAGTCGCGCATCGGCTCGATTCCGTGGGCCGGCGTCGCCGAAACTCGCCGCGCCGTCGATGCTGCCCAGCAAGCCTTTGCCACTTGGTCCATGACCACAGCGGCCGAACGCGCGGAAAAGCTCCATCGCATGGCCCGGATCGTCCGGGACAACCTGGACATGCTCGCCGCGATGCTGACCCTCGAGCAGGGCAAGCCGCTGGCTGAGGCGCGCAACGAAATCAAGCTCGGCGCGGACT
>JAFALA010000044.1 GCA_019234815.1 Burkholderiaceae bacterium
ACCTGACCTCCCACATCGACATCTCCAAGGCCGCACCGGGCAGCGTGGTGCGCGCGATGAGTGAAATGCAGGCCTCGCTGCGCGAAGTCGTCAGCACGGTGCGCGAGGGCAGCGACAGCATCGTCACCGGTACCGGCGAGATCGCAACGGGCAACTCCGACCTGTCGCAGCGCACGGAAGAGCAGGCCAGCAACCTGCAGCAGACGGCCGCTGCGATGGAGCAACTCGCCAGCGCCGTGCTCAGCAACGCGGAATCTGCGCGCCAGGCGGCCAACCTGGCCAGCGATGCGCGCGAGACCGCCATCCGCGGCGGCGGTGCGGTCACGCAGGTCGTGAAGACCATGGCCGACATCAACGAGGCCTCGCGCAGCATCGCCGAGATCATCGGCGTCATTGATGGCATCGCCTTCCAGACCAACATCCTGGCGCTGAACGCCGCCGTGGAAGCTGCCCGGGCCGGCGAGCAGGGGCGAGGCTTTGCCGTGGTGGCGGCCGAGGTGCGCAGCCTGGCGCAGCGCAGCGCCGAAGCGGCCAAGGAGATCAAGAGCCTGATCACCAGCAATGTCGAGCAGGTGGAGAAAGGTTCCGTCCTGGTTGGACAGGCCGGCAAGACCATGGGCGAGATCGTCGGATCGATCAAGCGTGTCAGCGACATCGTGAGTGAGATCAGCTCTGCCACCAGCGAGCAGAGCAGCGGCATCCAGCAGGTCGGCGACACGGTGGAAAAGATGGACCAGGTCACCCAGCAGAATGCGGCACTGGTGGAGGAAAGTGCTGCCGCGGCGGAAAGCCTGAAGCACCAGGCGCAGCAACTGGTTGAAGCCGTGTCGGTCTTCAAGCTCGCGGGGAGCGGCGGCTTGGCCGAGCTGTCATCCCAGTCGACGGCGGCGATGAGGTCCGGCTGACGGGCTTGAAGCTCCGCAGGCGCATAAATTTCTGCGGCGTCTAGCCCATGCGTGGAGCAGCGTCAGTTAGCATTTGTAGTGATTTACTTTTCCGGTGTTTGGCGCCTTTCCGTCATGAAGCTCTTGATGCATCGTGTCAGCCTCGAACGCCAGTTGGTGCTTGTCTTCGCCGTTGTCGCCCTTTTCATGGGGGGATACGAATTTCTCAAGGAATGGATTTTCCAGGGCCGCTTGAGTTCTTGGCAGTCGCACCTGATCACCATCCTGGTGACGGCGGCCCTTGCTGCCGCGGCTTCTGCCTATACGCGCCAATGGCTGCTGCTGCTGCAAGCCAAATTGAACGAAACGCGCGCCGTCTCGAAATTCAACAAGACCTTGCTGTATGCCACGCCGTCCCCGATGGCGGTGTATTCGAACGATGGCCAATGTGTCGACGCCAATGACGCTTTTGTGTCGCTGGTCGGCACGTCCCGCGGATGGCTGGTCGAGCAGCACGACATCTCTATTTGGAAGGAGGTGGGCCTGGAGGCGGATTTCCGGCAGGTGCAGATGACGGGCAACGCGCTGAGTCGGGAGCTGCAAGATGCGACCATGTTCGGCAAGGAGATGTGGATCGAATACCTCATCACGCCGATACACGACGCGGACGGACATTTGCTGATCCAGTTCACCGACCTGACCACGGCCAAGCGCCTGGAGCTGGGGCTGCGCCATCTGGCATTTCACGACACCTTGACGAATCTGCCCAATCGCCGCTTGTTCTTCGATCGCCTCGAGCATGCGCTGCTGAACAGGAAGCGCAGCGGCGCCCGCCTCGCCGTGTTGTTCATCGACCTGAATCGGTTCAAGCAAGTGAACGACACCCATGGACACGAGGCCGGCGATCAGATGCTGATCGAGGCCTCAAGACGCATGCAGCAGGTCTTGCGGGTGAGCGACACGGTGGCCCGTGTCGGCGGCGACGAATTCGTCGTGCTGCTCGAAATGCCCAATGACGCCGACAGCGCCGTTTGGGACAGCGTTTCCATCGTGTCCGACAAGATCCGGCAGGCGCTGGTTGCGCCGTATCAGCTGGGCGCCATCACCTACATGGGCTCGGCCAGCATCGGCATCAAGATCGTGACCGACAACGACGCGACCGCGGACGAGATTCTTCAATACGCCGATGCGGCGATGTACCGGGACAAGCAGCGTCACACGGCAGGCGCTTAGGGTTTCTCGCCGCTGGCGGGTCCCTGGGGCTTGCGCAAGCCGGGCCGAAGCCCGCATCTAGCAGCGTTCAGCCGGCCCTCTTCAGCGCCCGGCGCCGAGCTGTCCGCCGGGCTTGCCGTGCGCCTTGAACTTGGCAATGTCCGCAGCGCTGGGGAGGTCGGACAGGCGGGGCGAGGCGTCCACCATGTCCAGCAGACGAACCAGGATGTTCGGCTCGATTTCTTCGGCTTGGATGGCCAACTCAAGCACGTCCTCAGGCTTGATGAGCTCGATGTCGCGCGCGGCGATGCGCGCATTCTCCCAAGGCGCCTTGAAACGGATTTTGGCGAACAGGCCGCCCGCCACGCCAATCAGCGAGAGTGCGCCGATGGGTCTCAACAAAAGCTCCACGATATGCGCTCGCTCGTCCATCTGCGCTTCTGCGTAGAGGCGCGCAATGCACTGGAAGATCGAGCCTTCGTGGGCAAACCGGCCTGCCGGCGAGGCCGAAGTAAAAGCTGACATTGGAGTTGATGCTGGGGTTGACGTTGATGGCTGCACGACCTGTCTCCCTTTGTAATCAAAACGCTTTCGCGCTTGCCTGAAGTGTGGCAACTCAATGTGTCAACTTAACAAAGCTATCCCGAATTGGCAAATAAAAGTTTTGAAATTGATTGTGTGCAAGGTTTCATAAGGTTTCAGTCGATTTCATGCCCCGGCGACCTGCCAAGGCCAGGTGCCGTCCACCTACAATTTCAATGTTTCAAGTTGCGTGCAAATAATTTGAAAAATATCCTTCAACGGCGTCATGTGACGGGCTTGCTGGTCGGCATCGTGGTTCTGGCGGTGGTCTCCATCGTTGGAACGTTAGGCTATCGCTATATCGGGCAGCCGACGCCGTCCTGGGTCGACAGCTTCTACATGACCTTCATCACCATTTCCACGATTGGATTCGGTGAGGTGGTCGACCTGACCCACCACCCGCTGGGTCGCTTGTTCACCGTGGTCGTGGCGGTGTTTGGCATTGGCACCTTGAGTTACCTGTTTTCCGCCATGGTGGCCTTGCTGGTGGATGCCGATCTCAACCTTGCATTGAAAAGAAGGCGCATGGAAAAGCAGATTGCAAAGCTCTCCGGACATTACATTGTTTGTGGCATCGGCCGGGTCGGCACGAACGTGGCCGACGAGCTGATCAAGACCCAGCGCGAATTCGTCGTGATCGAGAACAACCGCGAGGTGCTGGACACCTGGCTGGAGGCCCATCCGCATGCCTTCTTTCTTCACGACGACGCGTCGGACGATGCTGCGCTGCAGCGCGCCGGCGTGGATCGCGCGGCGGGGGTATTTGCCGTCACCGGCGACGATGGCCACAACCTGATGGTGGCGCTTTCGGTCAAGCTCCTGAATTCCAATGTGCGGGTCGTCGTGCGCCTGCATGACATCCGCAACGAGCAAAAGGCCAGGCGCGCCGGGGCCGACGAAATTGTCTCGCCGGACTTCACCGGCGGCTTGCGGATCGCTGCGGCCATGCTCAGGCCGCTGGCCATGAATTTCGTCGATCAGATGATGTTCAGCGCGGAGGCGACCCGGGTCGAGGAAGTGGTGGTGCCGCAAGACGCTCCGCCGTTCACCCTTGGCGAGCTGCTGCCGCGCTCGACCGAATACCTGCTGCTGGCCATGCACGAGCGCGGGCAATGGCAGTTCAATCCCGATGTCTCGTTGCGCGTCCAGGCGGGCATGGTGCTGGTGCTCATGACGACGCCCAGCGGCCGGCGTCAGGTCGAACTGAGGGTCGGCGCCTCAAGGGACGCGCACTGAATTGACCCCGAGCGGGCTCAGGTATCAACCTGGACGGTGACGTTCCCGTGCCGCCTGGCAGGGCGCGCAGCACAGGGTGGCCGGGGCGAGTTCCAGGCGCGCCAGCGGAATGGCTTCGCCGCAGTCGGCACAAAATCCATATGTGCCTTTGGCGATGCGCAGCAATGCGGCCTCCACGGCACCCAATTCGTGCAGCTCCAGTTGCTCCTGCGCGCTGCTGATTTCGTCCTGCTGTTGTGTCGTGGCGCCGTCCTTTTGGTCCACGACCTCGTGGGCCGCATCGCTGTGGGATTGAAGTACGCGCTGTTCCTGCGCCCGCATCTCAGCGCGCAAGGCATCGCGCCGTGCCTCCAGCAGGCTTTGAAACCGAGTCCACGAGCCTGAGTTGCTGGTGTTCATGTCAAGTTCTCCGTGAAGGTGGCGATCCGCTTCGCGCTTCAAATCATGAGCCCGGTGGGCACAGTAACAAGAATGTTGCACGGACGGCTTGCGCCATGTCAATTTCTGAGGAGCCTGCCGTCCTGCTATCCTGCGTTGGAACAAGCCCAAAGTGAATCCCGGGAATGCAGCATGGCTTTGGATCTGACCGCACTGACGCAAGCATGTTTCGAATTTGCGCTGGCTACCACCAGCGTGGAGGACAGCATCGATCACATGCTGGCTCGCACGAAAGTGGACACTTACGTTGCCGCTGCGCGCCAGCATGAGCATTTCCTGCTGGAGCGGGGCCGCGATCCCAATCTGCTCACCTACGTCGTCCGCTACCTGACCCAGGCACATGCCATTCCGCCGCTGTCGGGCGACTTGGTCTGGTTCAACGCGGCCATTGACGTGATGGTGGACCTGGCCTGCCCCAATTCCTTGCTCGACCGTACGCATGAACAGCTGATCCACGAAATGGAATTGGGCTTCGAGGAGGCCCGGCGCGACTACCAGGTTTGAACGCAGGCGCTCCCCCAGACTTGCGTACTGTATAGATAAACAGTATATTGGCGCCACGGGTGCTGGGAGTTCATGCCCCGTCTGTGTGTCGTCCTTGGGGAGCAGCCATGTCGGTATCGGGTCAACTTTCTCTGTGGGTCAAGTGGTTCGGGGAGGGCAAGTGGTTCGTTTGGGTCAGGGACCCGCAATCCTGGATCGGCGTCATTGCCGTCATCACCGCCATGGGCTTTTGCGCCGGCGTGTTCGACGCGAGTTCGCCCGCGTCCCTGGAGTCATCGGCACAAGTTGCACGCGCTGTTTCGACCCATTCTGGTGCGTAAGCGCCTGTGGCGAAATGTGACAAATTGAGTTGTCTGCCTAGGTTCTGATCGCTTTCGCGAATGGCATTCGCACAATGAATGTGTTTGAATTGACAGTTCGGGTCTGCCAGGTCGTGGTGGTCCCTTGAGCCAACGGGGTGCATCTTGATACCGCAGCGAGCACCACAACGGGTGGTGTGAGTCGCTCACGCGGTTTTGAAAAGTACCCCATAGCCAGTAGCGGCCGCCAGCGCCAGCGACAAGGAACAGAAGTGCACGACGCCCAAGCAGGTTTGTCGCCGTCCCGGGACACCGAGCGATCCGTTTCAATGCGGCCCCTGTGGTCCAGCCGTCTGCGCACTCTGGTTTTCACCTCGGATCGGCAGCAACGCATTCGTCTGGCGCAATCTGCGCTGGCCATCATGCTGACCTTGGCCTGCGTGGGCATCATCGTGTTGCTGGATATGTTTGGCATTGCGCTGCACCGCTGGGTAGCGCCGTGGGTGGGTATCACCACCTGTGGCATGGCGGCCATGTTCGCGCTCATTCGCAGCGGCCGGATCAAGCATTGGCGCGATCCGTCCCTGACCCTGCCGCAGATGTACTACGCCATCAGCTTCGCGGCGCTGGGCTATGTCATTGCGGGTTCGTCGCGCGGCGTGGTGGTGCCGATGCTGGCGGTCATCCTGATGTTCGGCACCTTCGGCATGAGCCCCAAGCAAGTGCTGCGGGTCGGCCTTTACACCCTGTCGGCTTTTGGCGCGGCCAGCCTGTACTGGATGCAGCAAGCGCCGTCCCTGCAAGCCGTGGCCGCCGAGGTGGTGAGCCTGGTGATGGTGCTGATTGTGATCTCCGGCGCGGTCGTCCTGACAGGCCGGCTGTATCGCTTGCGCGAGCGTGCGCGCAGGCAGCACCAGGAACTCAAGCGCGCCATGTCGCGGATCCAGGAGTTGGCGACGCACGACGAATTGACCGGCTGCCTGAATCGCCGCGCCATGCAGGAGCGCATGCTGGAAGAGGCCGACCGCAGCCGGCGAGGCGCCGGCACGCTGTGCGTGGTGCTGATGGACCTGGATCATTTCAAGAATGTCAACGACGTGTATGGGCACGCCGCCGGCGATGCCGTGCTGCAAGGCTTTGCCGATGTGGCCCGGGCGGAAATCCGCACGACCGACTTGATGGCTCGCTGGGGCGGCGAGGAATTCCTGTTCCTGCTGGGCGCGGTGGATGCCCAGCAAGGGCAGGCTTGCGTGCAGCGCCTGGTCGACAGGCTGGCGCGCACCCGCTTCCCTGTATTGCCTGATGGCGTGTTCGTCACCTGCTCGGCCGGTTTCGTGGTGGGAACGGGCGTCGACGACCTGCGTCACCTCATCGACCGTGCCGACAAGGCCATGTACCGCGCCAAGTCCGGCGGGCGCAACCGCCTTGAAGCCGAGCCCGCAGCGCTGGCGGCTTGATTTGGGCGGTTGAGGTCGGCAGACGGCATCAGCCGATAAAATCGTCCGTTCTTCCTATACAGATCCGTATGTCCACGTCCGCCCCGGAACTTCTCCTGCCTGCAGGCGATCTCGAACGCATGCGCGCCGCCTACGACTTTGGCGCAGATGCTGTCTATGCCGGCCAGCCGCGCTATTCGCTGCGTGCCCGCAACAACGATTTCAAGCTCGAAAACCTCAAGATCGGCATTGAAGAGGCGCATGCGAGGGGCAAGAAGTTCTTCGTCGCCAGCAATCTGCTGCCCCACAACGGCAAGGTCAAGACCTATCTGAACGACATGGCCGAAGTGATGGCCATGCGGCCGGACGCGCTGATCATGGCCGATCCGGGCCTGATCATGATGGTGCGCGAGCGCTGGCCCGACGTGCCTGTCCACCTGTCCGTGCAGGCCAACACGGTCAATTACGCCAGCGTGCGCTTCTGGCAGAAGCTGGGCCTGACCCGGGTGATCCTGTCGCGCGAACTGAGTCTGGACGAAGTGGCCCAGATCCGCCAGGAATGCCCGGACATGGAGCTGGAAGTCTTCGTGCACGGCGCCTTGTGCATCGCCTATTCGGGTCGTTGCCTGCTGTCGGGCTATTTCAATCATCGCGATGCCAACCAGGGCACCTGTACCAATGCCTGCCGCTGGGACTACAAGGTGGCCGGCGCATTCGAGGATGAGGCCGGCCAGGCCGAGCTGATTCCCTTCAATTTCGCCAAGGCGCAGGAAGCCGCCGAATCCGAAGGCGCCGGCCTGTCAGTCGCAGCCCAGACCGTGCGGCACCCGCTGGCCGACCGTGTCTACCTGATCGAGGAGGCTGGCAAGCCCGGCGAGCACATGCCGATCATGGAAGACGAGCATGGCACTTACATCATGAACTCCAAGGACCTGCGCGCGGTCGAGCATGTGCAGCGCCTGGTCGAGATTGGCGTCGATTCGCTCAAGGTGGAAGGCCGCACCAAGAGCCGTTATTACGTGACCCGCACCGCGCAGGTCTATCGCCAGGCGATCGACGATGCCGTGGCGGGCCGCCCCTTCAATCCGACCCTGCTGGCCGAGCTTGACGGACTGGCCAACCGCGGCTACACCTCCGGCTTCTATCAGCGCCACCGCAGCCACGAGACGCAGAACTACCTGGACGGGCATTCCAAGGCGCGGCGCAGCCAGTACGTCGGTGAAGTGCGCGCCATCGTCGACGGCTGGGCCGAGATCGAGGTCAAGAACCGCTTCCAGGTCGGCGACACGCTGGAAATCATCCATCCCAGCGGCAATGTCCTGCAGGTGCTGGAGCGCATTCGTGGCCGCGACGGTGAGATGCTGGATGCCGCGGCCGGCAACGGCGTGCAGGCGTCGATTCCGCTGGATGCGCGTTTCGAAGGGGCCTTGCTGGCCAAGCTGCTGCCCTAGGCTGGGCGCTGTTTCGGCGTCCGCGTCAGAGGGTCAGACGATGCTGCTGCAAGGCCAGCAGTCCGTCGAAGATCAGGCTCTCCACCAGCTCGTGCGGCACTTCGAGGTACGGTGAAACCTTCCAGCCGGCGCCGCCCGTGATCAGGGTCAGCGGCGCCGAGCCTTCATGGTTGCTCAGATGGCGGTGCATGCGCTCAATGGCGCCGGTGATGGCGAAGTTGCCGCCGCTGGTCAGGGCGTCCGAGGTGTTGGTGGGGAAGTCGCGCACTTCGCCGGTGGGCACGCGCAAGCCGGCCGTGCCGCTTTCCAGTGCCCGCAGCATGATGCCGTGGCCGGGCATGATGAGGCCGCCCAGGAAGTTGCCTTGGGAGTCGAGCGCGTCGACCGTCACGGCCGTGCCTATCATCACCACCAGCACGCCGCGCGTGTCGTTGTGCGCCTTCATATGGGCGTGCGCGCCGACCAGTGCCACGAAGCGGTCGGCCCCCAACCGGCCCGGGTGGTCATAACCATTGGTGACGCCGCCGCCATGCGTGCCGGGCACCACCCAGCGCGGCTCGAGGTCCCAGAGTTCCAATTGCTCTTCGACCCGGCGCCGCACCGCATCGCCGGCCACGTTGCAACCCAGCATGCTGTGCGGCTGCGGCAGGGCGCGCCATTCGTTGTCAGCCAGGTGGTCGATGTTTTCCAGAAACACCGCGCCGTGCGCGACCAGGGCCGCGCCCGAATGAGGCGCGCTGTACAGGGCCCATTTCAGGCGTGTATTGCCAATGTCGATGGCGAGAAAGCTCATGAGGCGGGATCTTAATCCCCAAAGTGGGGGAAGCCGGGCCCAGATCGCATTGAGACAAGGAGGACGTGCACCAGAGTGGGGTGGTCTTCAACTGACGTTTACGTAAACGTCAATCGACAGATAGAATCTGCACTCCATCCGCAAGTACCGCAAGCACCGGTTACAACCGGTCTCCTGGAGACAAGCCATGACAGATCTGTCCGCAGAATTCAAAGCCCTGGCCGAGTACCGGCCCACGAACAAGGTCCGTTTCGTCACGGCCGCAAGCCTGTTCGACGGGCACGATGCCGCCATCAACATCATGCGCCGGATCCTGCAGAGCATGGGCGCGGAGGTTATTCACCTCGGGCACAACCGGTCGGTCGACGAGGTGGTGACGGCGGCCCTGCAGGAAGACGCTCAGGGCATTGCGATCAGCTCCTACCAGGGCGGGCACGTCGAGTATTTCAAGTACATGGTGGACCTGCTCAAGAGCCGCGGCGGCGAGCACATCCAGGTGTTCGGCGGCGGCGGCGGCGTGATCGTGCCGGCCGAGATCCGCGATCTGCACGCCCATGGCGTGCGCATCTTCAGCCCCGAAGACGGCCAGCGCATGGGCCTGGCCGGCATGATCGGCGAGATGGTGATGAAGTGCGACCAGGACTTTACCGTTTTCGCGCCGACCTCGCTGGCGGCTATTCAGGGCCATTCGGAGTCCGCCTGGCGCGCCCTGGCGCAACTGACCACCGCGCTGGAGGCCGGGCAGGCCGACACTGCGCTGCTGACGCAGCTGCGCGGTGCCGCCCAAGACATCAAGACGCCCGTGCTGGGCATCACCGGCACTGGCGGCGCAGGCAAGTCCAGCCTGACCGACGAGTTGATCCGCCGTCTGCGCCTCGATCAGAACGACAGCCTGCGTGTCGCGCTGATCTCCATCGATCCCTCGCGCCGCAAGAGCGGTGGTGCGCTCCTTGGCGATCGCATCCGCATGAATGCAATAGGTCCGTGGCAGCAAGGTGCGCGCGTGTATATGCGCAGCCTGGCCACGCGCGACTTCGGCAGTGAAATTTCCAAGGCCCTGCCCGACGTCGTGGCCGCCGCCAAGGTGGCCGGCTTCGACCTGATCGTCGTGGAAACCTCGGGCATCGGCCAGGGCGATGCCGCCATCGTGCCGCATGTCGACATCCCGATGTACGTGATGACGCCCGAATTTGGCGCCGCCAGCCAGCTCGAGAAGATCGACATGCTGGACTTCGCCGAGTTCGTCGCCATCAACAAGTTCGACCGCAAGGGCGCCGCGGACGCCTTGCGCGACGTCTCCAAGCAGGTCCAGCGCAACAAAGAAGCCTGGGGGCGTAAGCCCGAAGACATGCCGGTGTTCGGCACCATGGCCAGCCGCTTCAACGACGACGGCGTGACGGCGCTCTACCAGGCTTTGAAGCTGCGCCTGGCCGAGCTGGGCATGCGCTTTGGCGAGGCCCGACTGCCGCTGGTGAGCACGCGCCACAGCACGCACCAGACCCCCATCGTGCCCGCCGCGCGCAGTCGCTACCTGGCCGAGATCTCCGACACCGTGCACGGCTACAAGAAGCGCGTGCAGCAGCAATCGGCGCTGGCGCGCGAGATCCAGCAGATCCATGCCACGGCCGGCATGCTGGAAGCGGCCAATCCGGACAAGAGCCGTGCCCGCGACGCGCTCGCCGAGCTCGCGCAAGGCCGCGAAGCCAGGCTCGACAGCGACGCCCGCCAACTGATCGCGCAGTGGCCCGCCATGCAAAAGGCCTATGCCGGCGACGAGTACGTGGTCAAGATCCGCGACAAGGAAATCCGCACGGCGCTGGTCTCGACCAGCCTGTCCGGCACCAAGATCCGCAAGGTCGTGCTGCCGGCCTATCAGGATCATGGCGAGCTGCTGAAGTGGCTGATGCTGGACAACGTGCCCGGCAGCTTCCCCTATACCGCAGGCGTGTTCGCGTTCAAGCGCGAAGGCGAGGACCCGACCCGCATGTTTGCTGGCGAGGGCGATGCCTTCCGCACCAACCGCCGCTTCAAGCTCGTCAGCGAAGGCATGCCCGCCAAGCGCCTGTCGACCGCCTTCGACTCGGTAACGCTCTATGGCGCGGACCCGGCGCCGCGCCCCGACATCTACGGCAAGATCGGCAACTCCGGCGTCAGCATCGCGACACTGGACGACATGAAGGTGCTGTACGACGGCTTCGACCTCTGCAGCCCGACGACCTCGGTGTCCATGACCATCAACGGTCCCGCGCCCAGCATCCTGGCGATGTTCATGAACACCGCCGTTGACCAGAACCTGGACAAATTCCGCGCCGATAACGGCCGCGACCCGACGGCCGACGAGGCCGCCAAGATCAAGGACTGGGTGCTGGCCAATGTGCGCGGCACCGTGCAGGCCGACATCCTCAAGGAAGACCAGGGCCAGAACACCTGTATCTTCTCGACCGAGTTCAGCCTCAAGGTGATGGGCGACATCGCCGAGTACTTCGTGCACCACAACGTGCGCAACTTCTACTCGGTCTCGATCAGCGGCTACCACATCGCCGAGGCCGGCGCGAACCCGATCAGCCAGCTGGCGCTGACGCTGTCCAACGGTTTCACCTTCGTCGAAGCCTACCTGGCGCGCGGCATGCACATCGACGACTTCGCGCCCAACCTGAGCTTCTTCTTCTCCAACGGCATGGACCCCGAGTACACCGTGCTGGGCCGCGTGGCGCGCCGCATCTGGGCCGTGGCGATGCGCGACAAGTACGGCGCCAACGAGCGCTCGCAAAAGCTGAAGTACCACATCCAGACGTCCGGCCGCAGCCTGCATGCGCAGGAAATCCAGTTCAACGACATCCGCACCACCCTGCAGGCGCTGATCGCCGTCTACGACAACTGCAACAGCCTGCACACCAATGCCTTCGACGAGGCCATCACCACGCCCACCGAAGACAGCGTGCGCCGCGCCATGGCGATCCAGCTGATCATCAACCGCGAATGGGGCTTGGCCAAGAACGAGAATCCGAACCAGGGCGCCTTCATCATCGACGAGCTGACCGAGCTGGTCGAAGAAGCGGTGCTGTCCGAGTTCGAGAAGATCGCCGAGCGCGGCGGCGTGCTCGGTGCGATGGAAACCGGCTACCAGCGCAGCAAGATCCAGGAAGAGAGCATGCATTACGAGATGCTCAAGCACACCGGCGAGTACCCCATCATCGGCGTCAACACCTTTCGCAACCCGCATGGCGACACGGTGCCCGAGTCCATCGAGCTGGCGCGTTCGACCGAGGACGAAAAGCAGTCGCAACTGCAGCGCCTGGCCGATTTCCACGCGCGCAACGCCGGGCAATCGGGCGCCATGCTGGCGCGCCTGCAGGAGGCGGTGATCGCGAACAAGAACGTCTTCGAGGTGCTGATGGACGCGGTGCGCGTGTGCTCGCTGGGCCAGATCACGTCGGCGCTGTTCGAGGTCGGCGGCCAGTACCGGCGCAGCATGTGATGGGCAAGGGGCGGCTGGAGGCCTTCAGCGACGGCGTGCTGGCCGTCATCATCACCATCATGGTGCTGGAGCTGAAGGTGCCCATGGGCGGGCATCCGGATGCCTTGCTGCCGCTGCTGCCCGTGTTCCTCAGCTATGTGCTGAGCTTTATCTATGTCGGCATCTACTGGAGCAACCACCACCACCTGATGCATGCGGTGCGCCATGTCTCGGGCGCCACGCTGTGGGCCAATCTGCACCTGCTGTTCTGGTTGTCCCTGGTGCCGTTTTCAACGGCCTGGATGGGCGAGAACCACTGGACGCCGCTGCCCGTGGCCCTGTATGGCTTCGTGCTGATGATGGCGGGCATGGCCTACAGCGTGCTCGTATGGTGCCTGCGCCGCACGCCCGGGCAGGACCCCTTGCTGGAGCAGGCCATGGGCCGGGACTTCAAGGGGAAGGTCTCGGTCGTCATCTACGCAATGGCCCTGCCTCTGGCCTATGTGCACGTGGCCTTGCCGCTGGCGCTCTACCTGACGGTGGCGCTGATCTGGCTGGTGCCGGACCGTCGCATCGAGAAGCGCCTGCACGGCGACGAACTCGGGCACTGAGCCCCGGTTTCAGCGCGATGCGCCGGGCCCCGATTTCGCGCCGCGGGCGAGCTTGCTGAAGCGTTCGCGCATCTGCTTGGGGTCCAGTCCCGGCTCGGGCTCCTTGACGGCACCCCTGTCGTGACGGGAGTCTTGCTCGTGGTGTTTTTGCGCGAGCTCATGGACGCGGTCGAACACCACATCGCAGGCTTCGTCGATCACGTCCAGCTTTGAGTCCTTCAGCACGAACACCAGCGCGGCGATGATCTTGTAGATCAGCAAGGCCACCATCAGGCTGGCCAGGCCGACCGTGGCGACCAGCAGGAATTCGGAGCCCTTGATCCGCCAGGCCGTGACGGCCGAAGCCACCGTGCCCACGGTGACGACCGCGACCGTGACCAGGCTGCGGAAAACGTGGTCGGCGGGATCGTCGCCGCCCGGGCCGGGTTCCGGTGTGTCGTCAAGCTTCATGTGGACCTCCGGGAATTTCAATGCCTGCATGATGAACGCCACCATGACGCATCCATTTTTCCCCGCCATTCAATGAAGGCTCCAAGACCATGGAGCCGGCACGTTATTGCCGCATGACAGCGTGATCCAGACTTTGCTCAATGTCAAGAAAAACGGCCCCGCAGGGCCGTTGGATCGAAGGGTTGCGGCTTATCGAGCCGGTGCGGGCACGGGTGCCGGCGCGGCCACCGGAGGGGTGTGCATCACGCGGGTCTTGCCACCGGTGATGACGAGCAGCACGGCATCGCCAGGGTTGAAGGTTTCGCTGCCCTTGCCCTGGATGACCGAGCGGCGCTCGCCGGTGCGCAACTGCAGGATGATTTCAACCGCGTCGTCCTTGGTGACGGAACGTTCGACGGCGTTGCCGACCACGGCACCTGCCACGGCGCCCAGCACGCCGCCGACCTGGTTGTCGCGGTAGCCGCCGCCCGCCGAGGAGCCGGCGATGGCGCCGACCAGGCCGCCGGCCACGGCGCCGCCGCCGGTTTGCGATCCGTCGATGGTGACGGCCCGCACCGACAGCACGGTGGCGTCCAGCACTTGCGACATGCGTTGCGCATCGCCGCGCTGGACCACATCGGGGTTGGAGGTGGCGCAGGCGCCCAGAGCGGCCAGCGCAACAACTGAAATGGTGATGGCAATAACGTTCTTCATAAATGCATTTTCCCGTAATTCGTCAATACTCAACGGATCCAGACGCAGGGTCGTTGACGAAATTACACGTCTTTACCTCCAGCAAGGCGTCTACGCATGCAGGCGGCTGTTGCGCGGCACGCTGGCCAGCAGAAACTCCATCTGGTCGGTCAGGATGCGGCGGCCGCGCAGAATCATGTCCTCGTGCAGGCTGGGCACGTAGGGCAGGTACATCAGGCTCATATGGGCTTCTTCGGGCAGGCGGTTGCCCTTGCGCCCGTTGCAGCCCTTGCAGGCGGTGATGCAGTTCATCCAGCTGTCGGCGCCGCCGCGCGAGCTGGGCTGGATGTGCTCGCGGGTCAGCAGGTCGGTTTCGAAGCGATGGCCGCAATAGGCGCAGACATGGCGGTCGCGCGCGAACAGCTTGGGGTTGGTCAAGGCCGGCGTCTGGCGCCAGGCGCGGCTGGGCACGGCGCCTCGCACCGCGATGATGGCATGGACCTCGATGCGCGATTGCAGCCCGGTGCGGCGCTGCAAGCCGCCGCGCAGCACATGGCAGGGGTCGCCCAAGGTCCAGGCCACGCCGCCGCTCGCATAGATCACGGCCGCTTCCTTGGTTGATATCCAGGCTTGCGGTCTTCCCGAGATATCCAGTTGAAGAACATCCACAGCACTGACCTCCAGATCTGAGCGTACTGCAACAGTATGAACGAGCTCAAGCACTTGCGTGTGACGAGTCGATGACCTCCCGCGCCAAGCGCTGCGCGGATCTAGGCCCGAACCCCTAAAACAAGGGGTGGCAAGGGTGTTGCCTTTCTCATTTTTTGTGCAAAATAGAACGATCGTTCGTTTTATTATTCGCGTCCCAGCGACCAGTTTTTTTGGGTAGTCCCTTGTCCAGTCCCGCTGACTCCATCGCCACTGCCGGCGCCAAGACGCCGCGCCGCAATGCGCGCTCCTTGCAGAAGGGGCAGCAGACACGTGCATCCATCCTGGAGGCGGCCCTGGTCCAGGCCTCACACATGGGGCTGGAAGGCTTGTCGATCGGTGCGCTGGCCGATGTGACCAAGATGAGCAAGTCCGGTGTGTTTGCTCATTTTGGCTCACGCGAGGAGCTGCAGATCGCCGTGGTGCGTGAATACCACGCCAAGTTTGAGGAAGAGGTGTTCTTCCCCGCCATCCGCGAGCCGCGTGGCCTGCCGCGGCTGCGCGCGCTGTTCGAGCGCTGGGTTCGCCGCGTGTCGGTGGAGGTCGATTCGGGCTGCATCTACATCAGCGGCGCGGTCGAATTCGACGACAGGCCCGGCCCGGTGCGCGACGCCCTGGTGACCATGGTCAAGGATTGGCACGCCGCGCTGAGTAAGGCCATCGTGCAGGCCAAGACCCTCGGGCATTTGCGCGATGACGCCGACACCGACCAGATCCTCTTTGAACTGCATGGATTGATCCTGTCCCTGCACCACGACGCGCGCTTCATGCGCAGCCCGAACGCGACCTTGCGCGCGGGCATTGGGTTCGAACGCATCGTCGCGTGCTATGCCACTCCGGTCGGCCTGGCGCTCGACGGCGCGCGGGCCCATCCCCCCATTCCAACCCCAGCACGCAAGGGTCCGGCGCCCCGCTTGCGCGCCTGACCTTTTCAGGTCTGATCCATCTTCGGCCGCTTCATTCAAGGATTCCAGGAGACGCTTATGCCTCAGTACAACCCCCCTCTGCGCGACATGAAGTTCGTGATGCACGAAGTGCTGAACGTGGTCGACGAGCTCAAGAACTGCCCCGCCCACGCGGACGTCGATGAAGACACCATCAACGCGGTGCTGGAAGAGGGCGGCAAGTTCGCCTCTGAAGTGATCGCCCCGCTGAACCTGAGCGGCGACGCCGAAGGCTGCGTGCTCGACAAGTCCACCCACGAGGTCAAGCCGCCCAAGGGCTTCAAGGAAGCCTACGCGCAGTACGTCGAAGGCGGCTGGCCTGCTTTGTCGTGCGACCCGGCCTATGGCGGCCAGGGCCTGCCGGTGCTGGTGAACCAGGGCATGTATGAAATGCTGAACTCGGCCAACCAGGCCTGGACCATGTACCCCGGCCTGAGCCACGGCGCCTATGAAGCCCTGCACGCGCACGGCACGCCCGAGCAGAAGACCAAGTACCTGGGCAAGCTCAGCTCGGGCGAGTGGACCGGCACCATGTGCCTGACCGAGCCGCACTGCGGCACCGACTTAGGGCTGCTGCGCAGCAAGGCCGAGCCGCAGGCCGACGGCACCTACCGCATCACCGGCCAGAAGATCTTCATCTCGGCCGGCGAGCACGACATGGCCGCCAACATCCTGCACCTGGTGCTGGCCCGCCTGCCGGACGCGCCGCAAGGCAGCAAGGGCATCTCGCTGTTCCTGGTGCCCAAGTTCCTGGTCAACGCCGACGGCAGCCTGGGCGAGCGCAACGGCATCTATTGCGGCGGCATCGAGCACAAGATGGGCATCCACGCCAACTCGACCTGCCAGATGGTGCTCGACGGCGCCGTGGGCACCATGGTGGGCGAACCCAACAAAGGCCTGGCCGCCATGTTCGTGATGATGAACGCCGCCCGCCTGGGCGTGGGCAACCAGTCGCTGGGCCTGACCGAAGTGGCTTACCAGAACGCCGTGGCCTACGCCAAGGACCGCATCCAGATGCGCGCCCTGAGCGGCCCCAAGGCGCCTGACAAGGCCGCCGACCCCATCATCGTGCACCCCGACGTGCGCAAGATGCTGTTGACCGCGCGCGCCTACGCCGAAGGCGGCCGCGCCCTGTCGACCTATGTGGCGCTGCAACTCGACAAGTCGCTGTCCAGCAGCGACGAGGATGAGCGCAAGGCCTGCGACGACGAAGTCGCGCTGCTCACGCCCATCATCAAGGCCTTCCTGACCGACAACGGCTGGATCGCCACCTCGCATTGCATGCAGGTCTTCGGCGGCCATGGATTCATCCACGAATGGGGCATGGAGCAGTTCGTGCGCGATGCGCGCATCAACATGATCTACGAAGGTACCAACACCATCCAGTCGCTGGACCTGCTGGGCCGCAAGATCCTGGGCGACAACGGCGCCAAGCTGAAGAAGTTCGGCAAGAAGATTGCGGCCTTTGTGGAAGAAGAGGGCACCAGTGAGGCCATGCAGGAGTTCATCAACCCGCTGGCCGACATCGGCGACAAGGTCGCCAAGCTGACGACCGAAATCGGCATGAAGGCCTTCCAGAATCCTGATGAGGTGGGCGCCGCCGCGGTCGACTACCTGCGCGTGGTCGGCCACATGTGCTTTGCCTACTTCTTTGCGCGTATGGCCAAAGTCGCCCTGGAGAAGCAGAATTCGGGCGACGCCTTCTATGCCGCCAAGCTGAGCACGGCACGGTTCTACTTTGCCAAGCTGCTGCCTGAAACGGCTACATTGATCCGCACCGCGCGTGCCGGTCTGAAGCCCCTGATGGAGTTGGACGAAGCGCTGTTCTGATCGGCGTGTAGACCGAAGTGCTTGCACGGTTCTGTCACCGGGCGCGGCGACACTGTGTCGGACGGTATCCGGTTCCCGTATCACCAACGAAAAGGAAGAGGAGACACGATGAAAGCCTTGTTGACCGCCTTGAGCCTGGCGCTGGTCGCCAGCCTCGCCCATGCGCAGAACACCCCCGTGGGCCTGTGGAAGACCATCGACGACGACGGCAAGACCGAGAAGTCCGTGGTGCGTATCTTCGAAGAGGGCGGCGCCGTCTTCGGCCGGATCGAACAGATCTTTGCCGAGAAGGACCGCAACGCCAACTGCGAGAAATGCAGCGACGAGCGCAAGGGCAAGCCGGTGCTGGGCATGATCATCATCCGCAACCTGAAGCAGGATTCGGGCGACCAGACCCTCTGGAGCGGTGGCGACATTCTTGATCCGAACGATGGCGAGGTCTACAAGACCCGCCTGCGTCCGATCGAAGGCGGCAAGCGCCTGGAAGTGCGTGGTTATATCGGTGCGCCGCTGTTCGGGCGCACGCAAACCTGGGTCCGAATCCAATAAGGACCCGGTGCAATCACCCGGCGGGGGCGCGCTCACAGCGTCCCCGCCATGTTTGAATCAAAGGAGAATTCCGTGAGTCGATTCCAAGTCCGCAAAGTCGCCGTGCTCGGCGCTGGCGTGATGGGCGCGCAGATTGCTGCGCACCTGGTCAACGTCAAGGTGCCCGTGGTGCTGTTCGACCTGCCCGCCAAGGAAGGTCCCAAGAACGGCATCGTGAGCAAGGCCATCGACGGCTTGAAGAAGCTCAAGCCCGCGCCGCTGGGCGTGCCCGAGGACGCCGCGCTGATCCAGCAGGCCAACTACGAAGAGCACCTGGAGCTGCTGCGCGACTGCGACATCATCATCGAGGCCATCGCCGAGCGCATGGACTGGAAGCTTGATCTCTACAAGAAGATCGCGCCCTTCGTCGCGCCCACGGCCATTGTGGCATCCAACACCTCGGGCCTGTCGATCACCAAGCTCAGCGAGGTGCTGCCCGAATCCATCAAGCCGCGTTTTTGCGGCATCCACTTCTTCAACCCGCCGCGCTACATGTACCTGGTGGAGTTGATCAACACGCCCACCACCCAGCCCGAAGTGCTGGACCAGCTCGAAGCCTTCGTCACCAGCGCGGTCGGCAAGGGTGTGGTGCGTGCGCATGACACGCCCAATTTCGTCGCCAACCGCGTCGGCGTGGCCGGCATGATGGCCACCATGATCGAGGCCGAGAAGTTCGGCCTCGGCTACGACGTGGTCGACGACCTGACCGGCAAGAAGTTGGGCCGCGCCTCCAGCGGCACCTTCCGCACCGCCGACGTGGTGGGCCTGGACACCATGGCCCACGTCATGAAGACCATGCAGGACAACCTGCAGTCCGATCCGTTCTACGCCACCTACGCCACGCCCAAGGTGCTGGCCGGCCTGATCGAGGCCGGCGCGCTGGGCCAGAAGTCCGGCGCCGGCTTCTTCAAGAAGGTCGGCAAGGAGATCCAGCGCTTCGATGCGGCCACCGGCGCCTATGTGCCTTCGGGCCAGAAGGCCGACGAGATCGTCGCTCGCATCCTGAAGAAGCCCGCGGCTGAGCGCATCAAGCTGCTGCGCGAGTCGAGCAACCCGCAGGCCCAGTTCCTGTGGGCCATCCTGCGCGACAGCTTCCACTACGCCGCCACGCACCTGAACACCGTCGCCGACACGGCGCGTGAGATCGACTTCGCGATGCGCTGGGGCTTCGGCTCGCAGCAGGGCCCGTTCGAGCTCTGGCAGCAGGCCGGCTGGAAGCAGGTCGCCGAGTGGGTGGCCGAAGACATCGCCGCCGGCAAGGCCCTGTGCAATGCGCCGCTGCCCGGCTGGGTGTTCGAAGGCCCGGTCGCCGACAACGGCGGCGTGCACAGCGCTGCCGGCTCCTGGAGCGCGGCGGAGGGCCGCTTCAAGCCGCGTTCGGCCCTGCCGGTCTACGAGCGCCAAGCGTTCCCGGAAAGCCTGTTCGGTTCCGGCGCTGTCGATCCGCTCAAGGCCGGCACCGAGCTGTTCAAGAACGAGGAAGTGCGCGTCTGGACGTTGGACGGCGAAGTGCTGATCGCTTCCATCACCGCCAAGCTGCATCTGATCAGCCCGACCGTCACCGACGGCCTGCTCAAGGCCGTGGAACTGGCCGAGCAGAGCTACAAGGGCCTGGTGATCTGGTCGCCGGACGACGTGTTCTCGGCCGGCGCCAACCTGGAAGCGCTGATGCCGGTCTTCATGACCAAGGGCGCCAAGGGCATCATTCCTGAAGAGAAGAAGCTGCAGGACGCGATGCTGCGCATCCGCTACGCCAACGTGCCGGTGGTGGCCGCCGTGCGCGGTCTGGCGCTGGGCGGCGGCTGCGAGCTGGCCGTGCACTGCGCCCGCCGCGTGGCTCACATGGAGAGCTATGTCGGCCTGGTCGAAGTGGGCGTGGGCCTGATCCCGGGTGCCGGTGGCCTGACCTACATTGCACGCCGCGCCGCCGAAATGGCCAACGCGGGCAATGCCGGCGCCGACATCTTCGCCTTCCTGAAGGACGGCTTCACCACGGCCGCCACGGCCAAGGTCGCGACCTCGGCGCTGGATACCCGCAAGAACGGCTTCTTCCTCGACAGCGACCTGATCGTGCCGAACAAGGACGAGCTGCTGCACGTGGCCAGCGTCCAGGCCAAGGCCATGTTCGACGCCGGCTACCGTCCGCCGCTCAAGGCGCTGTTCCCTGTGGCGGGCCGCTCCGGCATCGCCACCATCAAGGGCCAGCTCGCCAACATGCGCGACGGCGGCTTCATCAGCGCGCACGACTTCTATCTGGCCAGCCTGATCGCCGACGTGGTCTGCGGCGGCGACGTGGAAGCCGGATCGCTGGTCAGCGAGGAATACCTGATGGCCCTGGAGCGCAAGCACTTCTGCTCGCTGCTGGAGCACCCCAAGACGCAGGAACGCATCATGGGCATGCTGCAAACCGGCAAGCCTGTGCGCAACTGATTGGGCTACTGCGCGGCCGTCATGCGTCGTTGGGCGGTGCTCGGAATCCTCACGTACAGGAAGTACGTTCCGGTTCCTGCGCTCCGTCCGCCTAGCCTGACAGCCGCTCGCGACGCCCACTCAGCCGCGCACCGTGCCTTCGGGCACGTCACCGAATACAGATTTAACTGGTCATGAAAGGATCAGGATCATGAGCAAGCAAGTTCAAGAAGCCTATATCTGCGCCGCCACCCGCCTGCCCATCGGCAAGTCGGGCCGCGGCTACTACAAGAACACCCGTCCGGACGAGCTGCTGGTGCGCGCCATCCAGGCCGCGCTGGCCCAGGCGCCGGGCCTGGACCCCGCCGCCATTGAAGACGCCATCGTCGGCTGCTCCTTCCCTGAAGGCGAACAGGGCATGAACATTGCCCGCGTCGGCGCGGTGCTGGCTGGCCTGCCCACCAGCGTGGGCGGCGTCACCGTCAATCGTTTCTGCGCTTCGGGCCTGACCGCGGTGCAGATGGCTGCCGACCGCATCCGCGTCGGCGAGGCCGAGGTGATGATCGCCGCGGGCGTCGAGTCGATGAGCATGGTGCCCATGAGCGGCAACAAGCCCTCGCTGGCGCCCGCGATCTTCGAGAAGGACGAGAACATCGGCGTCGCCTACGGCATGGGCCTGACGGCCGAGAAGGTTGCCCAGCAGTGGAAGATCAGCCGCGAAGCGCAGGACGAATTCGCGCTGCAGTCGCACCAGCGCGCACTGGCAGCCATCGAAGCCGGCCACTTCCGCGCCGAGACCACGCCGTTCGACGTGATCACCCGCACGCCCAACTTGGCTGACGGCACGATCAGCAGCAAGACCCGCACCGTCGACACCGACGAAGGTCCGCGCCGCGAGACCTCGCTGGAAGGCCTGGCCAAGCTCAAGCCTGTGTTTGCCGCCAAGGGCTCGGTCACGGCGGGCAACAGCTCGCAAACCTCGGACGGCGCCGGCGCCCTGATCATCGCCTCGGAAGCCGCCGTCAAGCGCTTCGGCCTGACCCCGCTGGCGCGTTTCGTCAGCTTTGCCGTGCGCGGCGTGCCGCCCGAGATCATGGGCATTGGCCCGATCGAAGCCATTCCCGCCGCGCTCAAGCTGGCCGGCCTGAAGGCCTCCGACATGGGCTGGGTTGAACTGAACGAAGCCTTTGCCGCGCAGTCGCTGGCCGTGCTGAACGACCTCGACGCCAAGGGCATCGAGCTGAACCGCGCGCTGGTGAACCCGAACGGCGGCGCGATCGCCCTGGGCCACCCGCTGGGTGCCACCGGCGCGATCCGCTCGGCTTCGGTGATCCACGGCCTGCGCCGCACCAACCAGAAGTACGGCATGGTGACGATGTGCGTGGGCACGGGCCAAGGCGCTGCAGGTATTTTTGAGCGTCTCTGAGCTCGTATGAGCCGTCAAGAAAGGCATTCGGCAGTCGTCGAGTGCCTTTCTTTTTTTGCAGTGAAAATGTTGCCAACGCATATCCGCCTGAGTTCCAGGAGACACCCATGAGCATCAAGACCTACACGCTGAACGGCGTGACCACGATCGAAATCGCGCGGCCTGAGAAGAAGAACGCGCTGACGCGGGCGATGTACCAGTCCATGGCCGACGCCTTGCTGGCGGCCAACGACGACAAGTCCTGCCGTGCGGTGCTGATCCAGGGACAGCCGAACATCTTCACCTCCGGCAATGACATCGAGGACTTCATGTCCAGCCCGCCGCGGGACGAGAGCGCGCCGGTGTTCCAGTTCATGCGCGCCTTGCTGGCCTGCGAGAAGCCGGTCGTGGCGGCCGTGAACGGCGCGGCCATCGGCATCGGCACGACCCTGCTGCTGCATTGCGACCTGGTCTACGTGGCCGACGATGCGCGTCTGGCCATGCCCTTCGTCGGCCTGGGCCTGGTGCCCGAGTTCGGTTCCAGCCTGGTGGTGCCGCGCCTGCTGGGCCATGTCAAGGCCGCCGAAAAGCTGCTGCTGGGCGATCCGTTCACGGGTGCCGACGCGGCGGACTGCGGCATTGCCAATGCGGTGCTGCCCGCGTCCGAAGTGGCCAACCACGCGCGCCGCGTGGCCGAGCGCTTCAACAACCTGGCCCCGACGGCCGTACGCGAGAGCAAGCGCCTGATGCGTCGCCACAGCGTCGAGCAGCTGACGGACACCATCAAGGTCGAAGCCGAGCTGTTCAGCGCGCGGCTGCGTTCGCCCGAAGCGATGGAGGCCTTCCAGGCCTTCTTCCAGAAGCGTCAGCCTGACTTCAGCAAGTTCGACTGACAGCGTCGTTCACTCTCCGGGGTGAACGAACATGCGCGGCTTGCCTTCGTGGTCGATGGCCACGAAGGTCAGTTGCGCTTCGGTGACCTTCACCTCTTGCGGATTCTCGGGATTGCGCTCCGCGCTGACGTCGACCTTGACCGTGATCGAGGTGCGTCCGATGCGGATCACCTGCGCATAGAACGACAGCAGATCGCCGATCGACACGGCCTGCTTGAACACCATCTCGTTCACCGCCACCGTCGCCACGCGGCCGCGTGAGATGCGCGCCGGCAGCACCGACCCGGCAATGTCCACGTGCGACATGATCCAGCCGCCGAAGACGTCGCCGTTGTGGTTGGCGTCGGCCGGCATGGGCATCACGCGCAGGACCAGTTCGCGCGGATAGGGGTTTTCAGTGGTGGGGCTTGTTGGCGTGGTTTCTGCGTTCATGGGGACAACCGGTGACAATGGCAGGCATTGTCCTCCAGTGCGGTCCGGCTTCCTCCCATGCGTCGATATTCCCCTTCAGATCCTGCGCCTGCGCCTGCTGCTGCGGCAGCGGTAACAGCAGCAGCAACGGCGGCGCCGCGCAGCGACTGGGCCACCACGCTCAAGCTGCTGCGCTATCTGTGGCAGTACCGCTGGCGCGTCAGCCTGGCCCTGAGCTTCATGGTGGGGGCCAAGCTGTGCAATGTGGGCGTGCCCATGCTGCTGAAGTCGCTGGTCGACAAGCTGGCCATCAAGCCCGGTTCCGCGGAATCGCTGCTGGTCGTGCCCCTGGGGCTGCTGCTGGCCTATGGCGGCCTGCGCCTGATGACCTCGCTCTTCACCGAAGCGCGCGAGCTGGTGTTTGCCAAGGCGACCGAAGGCACCTCGCGCAGCATTTCGCTGCAGGTGTTCCGCCATCTGCACGACCTGAGCCTGCGCTTCCACCTGGAGCGCCAGACCGGCGGCATGACGCGCGACATCGAGCGCGGCACGCGCGCCGTGCAGTCGCTGATTTCGTATTCGCTCTACAGCATCGTGCCCACGCTGATCGAGGTGGCGCTGGTGCTGGGTTTGTTGGCCGTCAAGTTTGACGTCTGGTTCGCGGGCATCACCGTCGTCGCGCTGGCGGTCTACATTACTTTCACGGTCAGCGTCACGGAGTGGCGCACCAAGTTCCGCAAGCAGCTCAACGAGCTCGACACCGTGGCCCACAGCAAGGCGCTGGACTCGCTGCTGAACTACGAGACCGTCAAGTACTTCAACAACGAGGACTTTGAGGCCAGGCGCTACGACGACAGTCTGGAGCGGCTGCGGCGGGCGCAGCTGAAGTCGCAATCCACCTTGTCCATGCTCAACAGCGGCCAGCAGCTCATCATCGGGCTGGCGCTGGTGGTGATGCTGTGGCGCGCCACCCAGGGCGTGGTGACGGGCCGCATGACCCTGGGCGACCTGGTGATGGTCAACGCCTTCATGATCCAGCTTTACATTCCGCTCAACTTCTTGGGCGTGATCTACCGCGAGATCAAGCAAAGCCTGACCGATCTCGACAAGATGTTCCGCTTGCTGGAGCGCGAGCGCGAAGTCGCCGACGCGCCAGGGGCGTTCGACCTGGCGGTGAATGACGCAACGGTCCGCTTCGAGGGTGTCAACTTCGGCTACGACCCGGCGCGCAAGATCCTGTTTGATGTCAGCTTCGAGATTCCCGGCGGCAAGAAGCTGGCCATCGTCGGCCCCAGCGGCTCGGGCAAGAGCACGCTGGCGCGCCTGCTCTACCGCTTCTACGACGTCGACCAAGGCCGCATCCTGATCGACGGCCAGGACATCCGCGCGGTCACGCAGGGCAGCCTGCGCCGCGCCATCGGCATCGTGCCGCAGGACACCGTGCTGTTCAACGACACCGTGGCCTACAACATCGCCTATGGCCGGCCCGGCGCCACGCAGGCCGAGGTGGAGGCGGCCGCCCGCGCGGCGCACATCCACGACTTCATCGCCAGCACGCCCAAGGGCTACGAGACCATGGTGGGCGAGCGCGGCCTCAAGCTCAGCGGCGGCGAGAAGCAGCGCGTCGCGATCGCGCGCACGCTGCTGAAGAACCCGCCCATCCTGATCTTCGACGAGGCCACCTCGGCGCTGGACTCCAGCAACGAGCGCGCCATTCAGGCCGAGCTGGAATCGGTGGCGCAGAACAAGACCGTGCTCGTGATCGCGCACCGCTTGTCCACTATCGTCGACGCGCACGAGATCCTGGTGATGGAAAAAGGCCATGTGATCGAACGCGGCCGCCACGCCGAACTGCTGGCGCGCGAAGGCACCTACGCGCGCATGTGGCGCCTGCAGCAGTCGGGCGCAGGCGCTGCACAGGAGCCCGCGGTGCCAGATGGTGCGCTGAATCCGGCTTGACAGTGTTTCGCAATACACTGCCGGCGTGGAAACCAAATGGCTTGAAGACTTTGTGAGCCTGGCCGAGACGCGCAGTTTTTCGCGCTCGGCGCAGCTCAGGCACGTCACCCAACCGGCGTTCTCGCGCCGCATCCAGGCGCTGGAAGCCTGGGCCGGTGTCGACCTGGTGGACCGCTCCTCCTATCCCACGCGGCTGACGGCGGCGGGCGAGACCCTGCTGGACCAGGCCATCGAGGTGCTGAGCAATCTGCAGGCCACGCGCAACATGCTGCGCAGCCACCAGTCGGCCGGGCAGGACATGATCGAGTTCGCCGTGCCGCATTCGCTGGCGTTCAGCTTCTTCCCGCATTGGCTGATGGAGTTGCGCCAGCGCTTCGGCGACATCAAGAGCCGGCTCATCGCGCTCAACGTGCACGACGCCACCTTGCAGCTCACCGAAGGCAATTGCGACCTGCTGGTGGTCTACCACCACCCCAGCCAGCCCTTGCAGCTCGACCCGGAGCGCTACGAAATGGTCTCGCTGGGCCATGAAACCCTGGCGGCCTACGCGCGCGCCGATGCGCAGGGCGGTCCGCTGTTTCGCCTGCCAGGCCACCCCGGGCAGAAGATTCCGTTTCTCAGCTACGCCTCGGGCGCCTACCTGGGCCGCCTGGTCGAGCTGATCGTCAAGGCCTCGCCGTCGCCGCTGACGCTGGACGCCATCTACGAGACCGACATGGCCGAGGGCCTCAAGGCCATGGCGCTCGAAGGCCACGGCCTGGCCTTCCTGCCCGCCAGTTCGGTCGTCAAGGAGCTCAAGTCCAAGCGCCTGGTGCAGGCCGCCAAGCCGGGCGAGTTCGAGCTCAGCATGGAGCTGCGCATCTACCGCGAGCGTCCCGAGGTGGCCAAGCGCAGCAAGCCTGCGGCCGTGGCGCTGTGGGACTTCCTGATCCAGGGCAAGCCACTGGCAACGGCCTGATTTCGATGCATCAACATGGCTCTTGATTTTGCTGATCGCCTGATTTCCTGCTTCGACAAAGGTCTGCGCGTGGCCTTCAGCACACCGATAGGATCGCGCGCCTCGCCGGCGCAGCCCGTTCACGAGGTGGACCTGAATCCTGACGACAAGCAACTGGCCGGTGCGCTGATGCGCGTGAACCACGTCGGCGAAGTCTGCGCCCAGGCGCTCTACGACGCGCAGAGCCTGCTGGCCACCGACGAGGTGAGCCGCGAGCATTTCGAACGCGCGGCGCAGGAGGAATGGGACCACCTGGCCTGGACCGACCAGCGCGTGCGCCAGCTCGGCACGCACACCAGTCGCCTCGTGCCGCTCTGGTACGCCGGTGCCTTCGGCATCGGCCTGCTCGCCGGCCTGGGCGGGCGCAAGCGCAGCTACGGCTTCATGGTCGAAACCGAGCGCCAGGTCGAAGCGCACCTGGCCTCGCACCTGGACCGACTGCCGGCGGCTGACCGCAAGTCACGTGCCATCGTCGATCGCATGCGCGAGGAAGAGGCGCAGCACGCCGGCGCCGCGCTGCAGGCGGGCGGTGCGATTCCGCCCAAGCCGGTGCAGGAACTGATGCGGTTGAGTGCCCGCGTCATGACGACGGTGGCGCACCGGATCTGAGATCGCCCCGCGATCCATTCATTGAATCAGCGTCATGCCTGCCGATTTGGAGGCTGCCACATCAAAAGTCATTGTCCGGGAGCAGCCCGCTGCAGCCGCAACCCTCTCGATCAGGCAATCGGCAAAGTCAGCCTTGCCGACACTGTAGGTGCGAAGCGCCCTGGCAACCTGCTCAGACTGGTCAACGATCAACTGCTTGGAACGTAGGATGACGTCAAGGGCCTGTGCGATCTGAGCTCGATCCAACTCATAGAACGAGTCCAAAACCCACACCAACTCGACGATAGAGACCATGGGAATAAATCCCGGCTCAACCGTTGACAAGCCCTCAATGAGCTTGGTCGCCTTGGCTGACTGTTTGATGTCGTCCTGCATGATGTAGCGAACGAGCACATTGGTGTCCAGGCCTGTCATCGCGCCGACGCGCCCCGTGCCGCAATCACCCGATTCATGTCGGCTATCGAAGCCGTTTTGGCGGGCTTGCCGAACATGCCCTTGAGCTCGGTCACGGAACGTGTGGCCGCAACGAACATGAACTTCCCGGGTTCGAGCTGGACGAATTCGACGCGATCGCCGGCCGCCACCGCCAGCGCATTGCGCACCTCGATGGGGATCGTGATCTGCCCTTTGGATGTGATGGTTGCAGTGGTCATGTTGCGTTCCTTGTATTCCTTACTTTAAGGTAAGGATGCTCGGTGCGCAAGTTTTGCCGGTGGGCTGGTGGCGTCAAGCTTCCACCAACTCCACCGAGGTGCTCATCTGTGCCGTCTTGCCCAGCATGATGCTGGCCGAGCAGTACTTCTCGTGCGACATGGCCACGGCGCGCTCGACCGCCGGCAAACTCAGGCCGCGTCCGCTGACGACGAAATGCATGTGGATCTTGGTGAAGACCTTGGGGTCCGTCTCGGCGCGCTCGGCGCTCAGCTTGACCTGGCAGCCGCGCACGTCGTGGCGGCCGCGCTTGAGAATCAGCACCACGTCGTAGGCCGTGCAGCCGCCGGTGCCGGCCAGCACGGTTTCCATGGGGCGCGGCGCATGGTTGTGGCCGCCGCCTTCGGGCGCGCCGTCCATGGCCAGGACGTGGCCGCTGCCGGTTTCGGCAATGAAGGTCATGCCGCTTTGACCCATCCAGTTGATCGTGCATTCCATGATGTGTTCTTCCAAACTTGAGTTTGGGGGAATTATGCCGATGGGCGCGGTGCGACAATTCCAGGCCATGAATGCCCCCACCGCGAATCCCACCACGCTCACCATCACCCGGCCTGACGACTGGCACCTGCATCTGCGCGATGGCGCGGCCATGCACAGCGTGCTGCCGTACACGGCGCGCCAGTTCGCGCGCGCCATCGTGATGCCGAATCTGAGGCCACCCGTCACCACGGCGGCGCAGGCCGCCGAGTACCGCGGCCGCATCCTGGCGGCCTTGCCGGCAGGCGCGCAGTTCCAGCCCCTGATGACGCTGTACCTGACCGACAACACGCCGCCCGAGGAGGCCGCACGCGCCAAGGCGGCCGGCGCCGTGGCGTTCAAGCTCTATCCTGCCGGCGCCACCACCAACAGCGATGCCGGCGTGACCGACATCCGCAAGACCTACGCCACGCTCGAAGCCATGCAGCGCGAAGGCCTGCTGCTGCTGGTGCACGGCGAGGTGACCGACCCTGACGTGGACGTGTTCGACCGCGAGGCCGTGTTCATCAACCGCGTGATGACACCGCTGCGGCGCGACTTTCCCGAGCTCAAGGTCGTGTTCGAACACATCACGACGCAGGAAGCCGCGCAGTACGTCAGTGCCGCCGACAAGTACACCGCCGCCACGCTGACGCCGCAGCACCTGCTCTACAACCGCAACGCCATCTTCACCGGCGGACTGCGCCCGCATTACTACTGCCTGCCGGTGCTCAAGCGCGAGGTGCACCGCCAGGCGCTGATCACGGCCGCCACCTCGGGCAGCAACAAGTTCTTCCTCGGCACCGACAGCGCGCCGCACGCCGCGGTCATGAAGGAGAACTCGGTCTGCGGCGCCGGCTGCTTCACGGCCTTGTCGGCGCTGGAACTGTACGCCGAGGCCTTCGAGGCGATGGGAGCCCTGCAGCATTTCGAGGCCTTTGCCAGCTTCAACGGTGCCGATTTCTACGGCCTGCCGCGCAACACCGAGCGCGTGACCCTGGTCAAGCAGGCCTGGACCCTGCCTGAGAGCGTTCCCTTTGGCGACGCGCAGCTCAAGCCCTTGCGTGCCGGCGAGCAGCTGGCGTGGAAGTTGGCCTGAAGCGCGCAGCAAACACGCTAGCATCGGACCCTGTGTAATCTGGTGGAGTCCGATTTGGTCAAGCTCAGAGCTGATGCCCGCCGGCCATGGGCCAGGCTGGTCGCGCGTACCTGCATGGCCTTGGTGCCGCTGTTCAGTGCGGGTGGCGCGCTGGCACAGGGCACGCCGGTCAACGCCAATGCAGCGTCGGACGCGGCGGCAGCGCGCGACAGGGTCGTGTCCGTTTCCGCACACCGGCTCTACGAGCGCTCGCGCTCGCAACTGCTGCAGATCCGCACGCTGCTGAAGACGCAGGACAGCCAGGCCTCGGTGGGCTCCGGTTTCGTCGTCAGCGAAGCTGGGCATGTGATCACCAACTACCACGTGATCAGCCAGTTCGCGCTGGAGCCTGATCGCTACCGCTTGCGCTATGCCAGCACCGACGGCCGCGGCGGCGATCTGGAGCTGCTCGATTTCGACGTGCGCCGCGACCTGGCGCTGTTGCGGGTCAAGGGCTACAAGGCCGACGACGTGCTGAAGTTCAGGCCGCAGCAGCAGGCGCTGGCCAAGGGCGACCGGCTCTATTCGATGGGCAATCCGCACGACGTGGCGTTCGCCGTGGTCGAGGGCAATTACAACGGCCTGGTCGACCGCAGCATGGACCCGTTGATCTATTACTCGGGTTCCATCAATGCGGGCATGAGCGGCGGGCCGGTGGTCGACGAGGACGACCAGGTGGTGGGCATCAACGTTTCGGCCATGTTCCTGGCTCAGCAGATGAGCTTCCTGGTGCCGGCGCAATTCGCTGAGGATCTGCTGGCGCGCAGTCGCGACGCGCAGCCCATCATGCAGCCCGCGTGGGCGCGCGTCAGCGAGCAATTGCTGCACTACCAGGATGACCTGGTGACACGGTTTCTGGCCCAGCCCTGGCGCAAGGTGAGCCAGCAGCGCTATCAACTGCCGGTGCCGCAGGAGGAGTTCATGCGCTGCTGGGGGCGCGGCTCGGCGGCCGACGCCAAGGGCCTGCAGTACCAGCGCTCGCAATGCCGGATGGAGCACGCCCTGTTCGTCAGCGGTCAGATGCAGACGGGCTACCTGGACATGGCGCACGAGGTCTATGACGGCTCCAAGCTCGGCGTATTGCGTTTTTCGCGCCAATACGCGAACAGCTTCCGCAACGAGGCGCTGGGTCGTGAGGACCGCTATCGCACCGCACCGTTCTGCCGCGAGGATTTCGTGCAGCGCGACGGGCTGCCGCTGCGCGCCGTGGCCTGCATGCGGGCCTATCGCAAGCTGAAGGGGCTATACGACCTGTCCGTGCTCGTGACCACGGTCGATGCGTCGACCCAGGGGGCCCTGGGCCGCTTCGATGCCAAGGGCGTCAGTTTCGAGAACGCGCTCAAGCTCACGAGTCATTACCTGGAGGGCTTCGCATGGAGCAAGCCGCAATGAGCCGGGCCGTGGCCGTCGAGGTGCTGGGCCATGACGGGCAGGTGCGCTGGGTTCACAAGGTCGGGCAATGGCCCTTGCGCATCGGGCGCTCGCCTGAATGCGATCTGGTGCTCGACGATCCGCATCTGGCTGGCGAACACGCGCTGCTCGACTGGGACGAGGCGGGTGAGCGCCTGTGCCTGCAGCTGCAACCGAGCCTGAACGGCGGCTGGCTCGGTCCGCAGGCCGTGCAGCCTGGCGCCCCCGTGGAATGGCCGGACGCCACCGTGCTGCAGTTGAGCCTGAGTCGCCTGCGCGTGCGCAGCCTTCGGCAAGGACTGGCACCTGAGGAACCCCTGCCAGCGACAAGGCAGATCAAGTCCTGGCAGCGCGGCCTGATCCCTGGCCTGGTGCTGTTGTGGGCGCTGCTGCTCTGGTTCGACCAGTGGGCCGCGCTGGACCCCGGTACGCCTTGGGTCGATTTCGTCTCGCCCGTGTTGTGGCCCCTGGGTTTGCTGGCCTTGTGGGCGGCCGTCTGGGCCATGGTGACGCAATTGTTCAGGCACTGGTTCGCCTTTGCCGAACACCTGAAATGTGCGCTGGTCTGCGTGCTGGCCTTGCACCTGGCCAGCATGGCCTTGCCCAACGTGGCGTATGCGTTCAACGTGCCTCGGCTGATGGCGCTGGACGCCATGCTGTATCCGGTGGGCTTGACGCTGCTGCTGTGGTGGCAGGCGAGGCTGGTCTGGCCCCGGATCGAGCGCGTCCTGGGCCTGTCTTTGGGCCTGATGCTGCTGCTGGGGCTGGGCGTGACGGTGGCCAAGCGCCAGGACCAGCAATACTGGTTCGGCCCGAACTACCTCAACGCCTTGCCGGCGCCGCAATTCCGCATGGCTTCGCCCAAGCCTCCGCAGGCGCTGATCGAGGCGCTGCGGCCGCTGGAGGCGCAGCTGCAGCGTCAGGCCGAAAAGGACAACGACGGCACCGCCCAGGACGGCGCTGGCGGCGATTGACCCCTTGCGGGGGCCCGGTCATCAGGCCGGCAGGAAGCCTTCGACCGACAGATAGCGCTCGCCGGTGTCGTAGTTGAAGCCGAGCACCTTGGCCTGAGGTCCGAGTTCGGGCAGCTTCTGGGCGATGGCCGCCAAGGTCGCGCCGCTGGAGATGCCCACCAGCAGGCCTTCCTCGCGCGCGCAGCGGCGGCCGTATTCGCGTGCAGCCTCGGCCTCGACCTGGATCACGCCGTCCAGCAGCGCGGTGTGCAGGTTGTCGGGAATGAAGCCTGCGCCTATGCCCTGAATGGGGTGGGGTGCCGGCGCGCCGCCGCTGATGACGGGCGAGGCTGTCGGTTCGACGGCAAACACCTTGAGATTGGGCCAGGCGGCCTTCAGCACCTGTGCGCAGCCGGTGATGTGGCCGCCCGTGCCCACGCCGGTGATCAGCGCGTCCAGGCCTTCCGGGAAATCGTTCAGGATCTCCTGGGCGGTGGTCGTGACGTGCACGGCGATGTTGGCCGGGTTCTTGAACTGCTGCGG
>JAFALA010000054.1 GCA_019234815.1 Burkholderiaceae bacterium
GATTGCTGCGGCGGGGGATCAATTGTCACTCCAATGTAACCATCCTGTAACTCCCCATGGATGGGTGGTTATGCGTTTCAGGAATAGAGTCATGCGTGGATTGTTCGCGCCTGGGCGGGTTATCTGCCGGGACCCAACCCGATGCACCTGTCGGTTGTCGATGTTCGCGGCAGCTTCCATCCCCATTTCCAATCTGTATGTGCCCGACATCCGGCCGGTATGGCGGGAATGCTTCAGGGTGCTGCGCCCAGGGGGCCGGCTGCTCAGCAGCTTTTTCAATCCGGTCGTGTTCGTCGGCGACCGCGATCCGCAGTTCATGGAGCAAGGCTTGATCCGGCCTCGGTTCAAGCTGCCCTATTCGGACGTCCACGATCTCACGCCCGCGCAACTCGCCGCGAAGCAAGCCGGGGGCGAGGCGCTGGTGTTCGGCCACAGCCTGGGCGAGCAGATTGGAGGCCAGCTGGAGGCCGGGTTCATGCTCAAGGGCTTTTATGAAGACAAGCAGCCGAAACCACGTTTCCTGATCGACCGCTTCCTGCCCACTTTCCTGTGGCCACTTACGCCATCAAGTCCTGACACCGGCGGCAGGGGCCAAGGCCGCTCTGGCCGCGCCTTGACCCATCCTGGCAAACCCGCTGCAGGTACCTGACCGTCATCAAGTTGCTGTACGATCAGCCTGCATATCGCACGCCGCTCCCATCAGCGTCATTTCATCGTTCGTCTCTCAATTGGGCGCAAAACAGCAGCGCCTGGGTCCAGGATTCAGAATCATCCTATCGATCAGATGCCGTCCATGGATCTCCCCACCGTGATCACCTATTCGGGACTGATGGCCTGCATCATGGGTTTGATCCTGCTGTTTCTGGCGCGCAGTTATCCGGCCTATATCAAGGGCGTGCGGACATGGGCCGTTGCGCCGCTGCTTGCCAGCCTGGCGGTTTTCTGCCGCGTGTGGCTGCGGCAGCTGGTCCCCGACGCCGTCGCCATTGGCTCGCAAAATGTCTGCCTGATCGCCACCGCCGGCTTCTTTCTGGCGGGAACCTGCGAGTTTTTCGAAGTTCCCATCCACAGGCGCTTTCTGCCCTTGCTCATCATCGGGTCGGCGCTGGCGACCTGGATGTTCACCGGCTACGAGGGTGCCGAGATCCACCGCCGCCTGTTTGCCAGAACCTTGCTGATCGGGCTCTACGGCCGCATGGCCTGGGTGATCTACAGCCAGCCGCCGAGCTGGGTCAAGCGATTGGCCTCGGGCGTCGTCACTTTTCTGGTGGGCCTGATCCTGACGCGCGCGCTGATCGGCTACGTGCTGCCGGGCACCGATGGCGTGGACTCGCACGAGATCTTCCAACTGATCTACGCGGTCGGATTTTCATCGACGGACGTGCTGATTCCCATTTGCGCGCTCCTGATGATCACCGAGAGACTGCGCCTGGTCCTTGAGCAAGTCGCCATGCAGGACAGCCTGACCGGCGCCCTGACGCGCCGCGCCTGGTTCGATTTTGGCGAGGCGGCCATGACCGGCTGCCGGCGCAGGGACACGCCGCTGTCCTTGCTGATGCTGGACCTGGACCATTTCAAGGACATCAACGACAAGCACGGACACTGGGTCGGCGACCAGGTGCTGAGGGACTTTGTCTCACGCACGCAGGCCAGCCTGCGCCAGCCCTTCTACATGGGCCGCTACGGCGGCGAGGAATTTGCCGTCCTGCTTCCCGATACGCCGATCGACGAGGCCGCGAAGGTGGCCGAGCGCATCCGAAGCCATCGCAGTGCCGACACGACGCTGCCCGACTACAGCGTCAGCATCGGCGTGGCCACCCTGCAGGCCGACACCACATCGCTGCAGGCCTTGATCCAGCGGGCGGACCAAAGTCTCTACCGCGCCAAGCAGCAGGGCCGCGACCGGGTCGAACTGGCGGAGGCGCCGGCGAAGACAGCGCTTGCGCCCGGCGTCCTGATGTCCTGCTGAGACCGCAGGCCTCCTTCTGTCTCAGAGTTGAACCGCCGTGGCCATCGTCGAGGCCACCACGCAATTGCGCCCGCCATGCTTGGCTTCGTAGAGCGCTTCGTCGGCCCAGGCCACCAGATGCTGGGCCACGTCTTTCTCGCTGGGCATCAAGGCCGCCACGCCAATGCTGACGGTCATCCGGCACGACTCGCCGCCGAGGGTTTCATAGACGACGGCAGAGGCCATCGCCGCGCGTATGCGCTCGGCCACGATCAAGGCGCCATCGAGGTCCGTGCCCGCCAAAATGACGGCGAATTCCTCGCCGCCGTAGCGGGCCACCAGATCGCAAGGCCGCTGCAAGGTTCTTGAAATGACAGCGGCGATCGCCTTCAAGCAGGCATCGCCGGCCATGTGCCCGTGCCGGTCGTTGAAGGCCTTGAAATGGTCGACGTCGAGCATCAGAACGGCCACGTACTGCCCCTCCCTGAGCGCCCGGGCAAACTCGGCGTCGAGCTTTTCGTCGAAGCCCCGGCGGTTGTAGATGGAGGTCAGGGCGTCTCGAACCACCATCGATTCCAGTTGGTCCTGGACGCGCTTTTGCACCGTCATGTCGCGCAGCGTTTCCACCACCGCAATCAAACGGCCGTCCGCGTCGAAGATCGGTCCCGCATCGATGGCCAGGTACAGGCGCATTCCCAGGCGTGGCATGGTGCACCAGTTCTCCATATGAACGCCCAAGGTGTAGCCGGAAGGGGCCTGGTGCGGGGCATACAGCAGCCCCACCTCGTCCATGCGCCCCTGGAGAATCAGGTCGCACAGACAGGCGCGCTCCTGGTCATAAAAAGCACGCCAGTGGTTCTGAGTGCCCAGCATCTCGGACGCCGGCGCGCCGGTCATCTTCTCGCAGGCCTTGTTCCAGATGATGACCTTGCCGCCGGCATCGAGCACAAAGGTCGGCACCACCAGGAACTGCATCAGGTTGACGGCGAACTGGTAGTCGGCATCGCTGATCTGGGGCGGCGCGGAAGAGGCCTTCGCATGGAGCGCATTGGGCTTGGTCACAGCTGCCCCGCAAGACGGTTGCAATGCTCCTATGTTGAGACGATGTGCCAAATGGCGTCAAGTCTCGAATTGGACGATGATCAAGACTCCACTACCTGAGGAGCGTCATGAACGTCTACCTGAGTTTCGATGGCCGCTGCGCCGAGGCGCTTGATTTCTACGCCGCCTGCCTGGGCGGCCAGGTGTTGATGAAGGTCAGCTATGCCGACGCGCCGCCGGGCAACGAACCCGTGCCCGAGGCCTTGCGCCAGCGCCTGATGCATGGACGGATCGCCGCCCGCGGCATGCTCCTGATGGGCTCGGACATTCCGCCGGACCAGACCTTTGAAGGCTACAAGGGCTTCCAGGTGTCGGTGCAGACGGAAGACGCCGACGAGGGCCGCAAGATCTTCGACGCCCTGGCCGCCGGCGGCACCGTGCAGATGCCTTACGCCAAGACCTTCTGGTCGCCCGGCTTCGGCATGCTGGTCGACAAGTTCGGGGTCGGCTGGATGGTCAATTCCGAGCCCCCGCAAGCCAACAGCTGAATCCAGGCGCTCCCCAACACCTCCTCACCGCAGCCCGGGCATGCGCCGGGCTGCGCGGCGACGGCGCTGATCCACCAGACGCCGCCTTGCCGCCGGCCGGACGACGCGGCCAGCACAACGAATCCGCCCCTCCGACGCGCCGGCCTGAACAGGCCTGAGCCCGCTCGGCTTCATCCAGGCCCTGCCAAAATCCGCCGTCCGCAAGTTCTTGCAGCGCAGCCTGTACGGCCAGCCCTGCCTGCTTGCCCTTCGCTCAACCCCATCGGATTCAATTTCCTCATGAGTCAAACCATTGCATTGATCACCGGCGCCATGGGCGGCATCGGCACCGCCATCTGCCAGGCCCTGGCCAAGGACGGCATGACCGTGGTCGCCAACTGCCTGCCCGGCTACGCCCAGAAGGACGCCTGGCTGGCCCAGCAGCGCGCGCTGGGCTTCGAGTTCACCGCCGTCGAGGCCGACGTCTCGGAAGACGATTCGTGCGCCGCCATGGCGGCCCAGATCGAGCGCCAGCTCGGCCCCATCGACGTGCTCGTCAACAACGCAGGCATCACGCGCGACAAGGGGCTAGCCAAGATGGAACCCAGCCAATGGCGCGCCGTGATGGGCACCAACCTCGACAGCCTGTTCAACGTCACGCGCCACATCGCGCCCAAGATGGCGGAGCGCGGCGCCGGCCGCATCATCAACATCTCGTCGGTCAACGGCATACGCGGCCAGGCCGGCCAGACCAATTATTCGGCGGCCAAGGCCGGCTGCCTGGGCTTCACCAAGGCGCTGGCGCAGGAGCTGGCGCACAAGGGCGTGACAGTCAACGCCATCGCGCCCGGCTTCATTGCCACCGAGATGACAGACGCCATGCGCCCGGAAGCCCGTCAGGCCGTGCTAGAAGCCATTCCGATGAAGCGGGCCGGACGTCCCGAGGAAATTGCCGCCGCGGTGGCCTTTCTTTGCACGCCCCTGGCCGGCTACATCACGGGTACCACCCTCAACGTCAATGGCGGCGTGCACATGTATTGAAACCCGACCGCACTAAAAAGCTAGAAAGAGACCCCTCATGAGTGTTTTGATCGTTCTGATATCGCTGGCGTTCTTGATGCTGGTGGCCTACCGCGGCTTCAGCGTCATCCTGTTCGCGCCGATTGCCGCGCTGGGCGCCGTGCTGTTTGTCGACCCCAGCCTGGTCATGCCGATGTTCACCGGCCTGTTCATGGAAAAGCTGGCGCAGTTCGCCAAGCTCTACTTCCCCGTGTTCCTGCTCGGCGCGGTGCTGGGCAAGGTGATCGAGCTGTCGGGCTTCGCCAAGTCCATCATCGCCTCGGTGAGCCGCTTCTGCGGGCCGCGCAACGCGGTGCTGGCCATCGCCATCGTCTGCGGCATCCTGACCTACGGCGGCGTGTCGCTGTTCGTGGTGGTGTTCGCGGCCTATCCGTTCGCCGCGGAAATGTTCAAGCGCGCCAACCTGCCCAAGCGCCTGATCCCCGCCACCATCGTCGCCGGCGCCGCCACGTTCACGATGGACGCGCTGCCCGGATCGCCCCAGATCCAGAACATCATTCCCACCACCTTCTTCAAGACCGACGCCTGGGCTGCACCCTGGCTGGGCCTGATCGGCTCGGCCATCGTGTTCAGCTGCTCGATGGCCCTGCTGATGTGGCTGACCCAGCGCGCCGTCAAGTCCGGCGAAGGCTACGGCAGCAACCACATCAACGAACCCGCGCCCTTCGAGCACGACAAGCTGCCCCATCCGCTGCTGGCCCTGGCGCCGCTGGTGACGGTGGCTGTGCTCAACAAGGTCTTTGGCGCCTATCTGTTCCCGGCGCTGTACGGCAAGTCCGTTTCGTTCATTCCTGCCGTGATCGGCAATGCGGCGCCCGTGGTGCAGGACGTGCAGAAGCTCAACGCCCTGTGGTCCGTCGAACTGGCGCTGGCCTGCGGCATCCTGGTGTGCCTGCTGACGTCCTGGAAGACCGTGGCCCACCGGTTCGGCGAAGGCTCCAAGAGCGCCATCGGCGGCGCCATGCTGGCCACGCTCAACACCGCCACCGAATACGGCTACGGCGCCGTCATCGCCGCCCTGCCGGGCTTCCTGGTGGTGGCCGACGCCTTGAAGAACATTCCCAATCCGCTGGTCAACGAAGCCGTGACCGTCACCACCCTGGCCGGCATCACCGGCTCGGCCTCCGGCGGCATGGGCATCGCCCTGGCCGCCATGGCCGACACCTTCATGGCCAACGCCAAGGCCGCCGGCATCCCCTTCGAAGTCCTGCACCGCGTCGCCTCCATGGCCTCCGGCGGCATGGACACCCTGCCCCACAACGGCGCCGTCATCACCTTCCTCGCCGTCTGCGGCCTGACCCACCGCCAGGCCTACCCGGCCATCTTCGGCATCACC
>JAFALA010000063.1 GCA_019234815.1 Burkholderiaceae bacterium
GGCATCCTCAACGAGGACTTCGTCGACCTCACGCAGGAAACCAGCCACAACCTGGAGCTGGTGGCCAGCACGCCTTCGTCGGCCTTGGGTTCGACGCGCGACAAGCCCGACCTTGCCTATTGCCAGCAGATCTTCCAGGTGCTGAAGGCGCATGACATCGGCTACTTCTTCTACATCGGCGGCAACGACTCGTCAGACACCGTGCGCATCGTCAGCGAGCAGGCGCAGCAGGCCAGCTATCCGCTGCGCTGCATCCACATCCCCAAGACCATCGACAACGACCTGGTCGGCAATGACCACACGCCGGGCTTCCCGTCCGCAGCGCGCTTCGTCGCGCAGGCCTTCTCCGGCGCCAACCTCGACAACGCCTCGCTGCCTGGCGTCTACCTGGCCGTGGTGATGGGCCGGCATGCCGGCTTCCTGACCGCCGCTTCCGCGCTGGGCAAGAAGTTCGACGACGACGGCCCGCACCTGATCTACCTGCCCGAGCGCGTGTTCGAGCTGGAGCGCTTCCTGGCCGACGTCAAAGCCACCTACGAGCGCCTGGGCCGCTGCGTGATCGCGGTCTCAGAAGGCATACACGATACCCAGGGCGAGCCCATACTCGCGCAGCTGACGCGGGAACTCGAGCGCGACGCGCATGGCAATGTGCAGCTCTCGGGCTCGGGCGCGCTGGCCGACCTGCTGTGCGAGGAGATCAAGTCCAAGCTCAAGATCAAGCGCGTGCGCGGCGACACCTTCGGCTATGTGCAGCGCAGCTTCGTCGGCTGCGTCTCGGACGTGGACCAGCGCGAAGCCCGCGAGGTGGGCGAGAAGGCCGTGCAATACGCGATCTGGGGCGAGCACGACGGCTCCGTGGCGATTCGGCGTGTGGGCTTCTACGCCGTGGACTACGAACTGCTTCCCTTAGACGCCGTGGCCGGCAAGACGCGCGTGATGGACGAGGCCTTCATCAGCGCCAGCGGCACCGACGTGACCGACGCCTTCCGCCTCTACCTGCGCCCGCTGCTGGGCTCGGGCATGCCCGACGCCTTCAGGCTGCGGCCCAACCCGGTGGCCAAGGTGCTGAACAGCCAAAGGGATTGATACCGCTCCTGGCGTTCAGTGAATCGGCGCAGCGGTATGCCGCTGGAAACGCCGCACGCCGAGTACGACGCCCGCCACCAGCAAGGCGATGCCTACAAGGCTGAGCGCGTCCGGCCACCGGCCTCGATAGAAGTAGCCGTAGGCCAGCGCCGCCAGCGTTTCGAACACGATCAACTGTCCGGCCAGGGCGCTCGGCAGCAGGCGCCCGGCCCGGCTCCAGGCCAAGGTGCCCAGCCAGGACGCAAACAAGCCCATGCTCAGCATCAGGGCCAGGAAGCGCCAGGGCTGCGGCCCCAGGCTCCACAAGTCCTGGCCCTGCCACGCGCCAAACAAAATCCAGCCCAGGGCCGCCAGCGGCAGCGTGGCCAAGCCCTGCGCGGTGGTCCAGGTCGTGGTGGAGAGCTCGGGATGGCGCTTGAGCCAGCTGGCATTGCGGATCGGGTACCAGGTCCAGGCCGCCACCGCGCACAAGGCCAGCAAGGCCCCGGCCAGGTAATGGACGCCCTGGTCCGGCGCGATCAACGCCAGTTCAGACTGGTTGACGCAGGCAATGCCGGTCGCCATCAAGGCCAGCGAAGGCAGCAGAGCCGCCCAGGGCACGCTGCGCTCCTGCCAGTTGGCGCAAAGGGCGATCACCACCGGCAAGGTGCCGATCAACACGCTGGCCAAGGGCACGCCGGAGATCTGGATGGACGCCGCCAGGCACAGGTAGTAGATGATGTTGCCCACCAGCGCCAGCTTGAAGGCCTCGCGCCAGTCGGCCGCACGCAGCGCCAACAGGCGCTCTCCATCGACCAGGCCCAGCGCCACGGCCACCAGGCCAAAGGCGCAGTAACGCCCGAAAGCCAGCGTGGCCGGAGCATAGCCTGGCAACATCACCGGCACCACGAACACCCACCCCCACATCAAGCCGGTGACCAGCGCATACGCCACGCCCTTGAACAGATCCATAATGTTGTTGATCCCCTGATTCCCTTCCCTGCGCCCCATTTTGCCAAGCGCTTGACCCACCTGCGGTTAACCAGCGTGCCGCGACCTTGCCGGGGCGGTTAGCATGAAGCCACGCTTCAAACCGGAGTCCTCCATGACAGCAAGCCCCGCCGACCTCCTCGCACTCGAACAACTGCCCGGCCGCGATGTGCTGCTGCTGGACCTGGAGCAAGCCACCCGCGCCGCGCATGCCTCCAAACGGCCCTTGTCCGTGCTGGCCCTGGATGTGGACCATTTCAAGGACTATCAAGACCAGCACGCGCTCCACGAGGCCAGCCAGGCCCTGGCACGCCTGGCCAAGGAACTGCAGGCGCACCTGCCGCCGTCCGGCGCGCTCTACCACCTCAGCGGCGACGAATTCATCGTGCTGCTGCCCGATGTGGCGTTACCGGACGCCGCGGCCCTGGCCGAAACCCTGCGCGCCGATGTGGCGGACGCACTCGCCACCGAGCAGTTGACCGTGACCCTGGGCGTGGCCAGCACGCCGGCGCATACCGACTGGAGCGCGCGCGGCCTGCTCTCGCTGGCCGACGCACGCATGACCTTTGCAAAGAAGCGCCTGAATCCGCACCACAACCTGATCTGGGCCGGCGCCCTGCCCTCCGACTGGTATTTGCGCCTGGACATCGAGGCCAAGCTCTGGCCGCAGCTGGAAACCCATCTGGCCTAAAGCCTGAAACGCTCAGGCTGCTGACAGCAGTTGGGCCAGGGCGCTCAACTGGTCGTCGCTCAGGCGTCTGCTGCGGCGCGCCAGATCCAGCTGCCGCAGCGCCAGGTCACGGTACAGGCCGAGGTGCGCGGCACCCAAGCCTTGGAAGGCCTCCAGATGGCGCGCAATGACCGCGACGTCGCCGCGCGAAATCGGGCCGGAGAGCGCGCCCGCCAGGCCGCGCGATTCGGCGCTGTCCAGCGTGCCGCGCGCCAAGGGCAACAAGGCCTGCAAGGCCTGGTCTGAATCCAGCCCCAAGCTGTAAAGAACCTGCACGGCCTCGTCCAGCAGCGACAGCATGAAACTCGCCGCGAAGCTGGCGGCGCCGTGGTAGCGCGCGCGGCTACCCGGCGGCAATTCGATCGGCCGCATGCCCAACACCTGGGCCAAATGCCACAAGGTGCCGCGCAAGGGCGCGCTGGCCTCGATGGCCGCGACCGCTCCAGACAGACGCGCGCGCGCCAACTCCGGGTCGGAAAAAATCTGCAGCGGATGGAAGCCGCCGATGCCGGCGCCCGCCTGTTCGGCGGCGCGCAGCACGCTCAGCTCGCTGGCGCCGCTGCAATGCACCACCGCCTGGCCGGGCCGCCAGGGCAGCGCCGCCACGGTGGCCGCGATGGCATCGTCGGGCGTGGTGATGAACACCAGGTCCGCTCGCGCCACCGCCTGCTCGGCCGGCAAGGCCTCGCAGCCGGGCAGGCGCTGCGCCAAGGCCTGCGCGGAAACCATCTGGCGGCTCGCCACCGCCACGACGCGCAGCCCTTGCTGCACCCAGGCCGGCGCAAGGCTTTGCGCAAGACGCCCTGCGCCGACGAAGGCCAGGCTCAAGCCGGACTGCATCTTGCGGCCCTTAAAACGCCGCAATCCCCGTCTGCGCCCGGCCCAGGATCAGCGCATGGATGTCGTGGGTGCCCTCGTAGGTGTTGACCACCTCCAGGTTGACCAGGTGGCGCGCGATGCCGAACTCGTCGGAGATGCCGTTGCCGCCCAGCATGTCGCGC
>JAFALA010000069.1 GCA_019234815.1 Burkholderiaceae bacterium
CACTTGTCCTTTCTATCCGGCCACTCATTGCCGGACTGGATCGTAGCTGCAGGGCGGGAAATTCGGGGTTCTGCCCATCGTCAAAGGAGCCTCCCATGCGGCCCCCCAAGGCACTGCTCTTCGACGTGCTTGGAACGCTGGCGGCCTGTCAGGCGAGCAAGACGACCTTGCCCACCGTGGTGCGGCCTTCCAGCAGGGCATGCGCTCTAGCGCCGTCGGCCAGCGCAAAGCGCGCGGCGATAGGGACTTGCAGCTCGCCCGAGGCGATCAAGCGGAACAATTCGTCGGCGCGCTGCTGGCGCTGCGCGGCCGAGGTCAAGACGTTCCACAGGTCGCCGCCGACCAGGCGCTTGGAGCCGTCCATCAGGATGCGCGGATCGACGGCGGGCGGCTGGCCCGCGGCCATGCCGTAGAACACGACCGTTCCGCCGATACGCACCTGGGCCAGCGAATCCAGCACCGTCGTGCCCGTGGAGTCGTAGACGACGTCGAAGTCCGCGCCCGCCTGCGGCGCCTGCGGCGCCTGCGTGAGCACCTCGAAACCGCGCGCGCGCAGCTGCTGCGCCTTGACCTCGCTGGAGACCAGGCCGACCATGGTGGCGCCGCGCGCGCGGCCCCATTGCATCAGCAGGCCGCCCACGCCGCCGGCCGCTGCGTGCACCAGGGCGCGGTCGCCGGCGCGCAAGGCATGGCTGTCGCTGGCGAGGAACTGGGCGGTCAGGCCTTGCAGCAAGGCGGCGGCGGCCGTCTCGGCCTCGATGGCCTCGGGCAGGCGGATCAGGCGCTCCACATCGACCGCCGCGAGTTCGGCATTGGCAAACGGCGAATCGGCAAAGCCGACCCGGTCGCCGGGCTTGAAGCCGCTGGCCGCCGGCGCCGACACGATCACGCCGGCACCCTCATAGCCCGCCACATAGGGCGGCGCGCCGCGCAGGTGGTAGCGCCCCTGGCGCCGGTAAACATCGGCAAAGTTCAGGCCTATGGCCTGCAGCTTCACCAGGGCCTGGTCGGGACCGGGAACAGGGTCGGGAATGTCGAGGTAGCGCAGTACGTCTGGGCCGCCAAATTCCGAAAATGTCAGGGCTTTCATCGCTCGGGCTTGCTGTGTCGGGGACTTCGTTGGAGGCAGTGTAAATTCATCACCGCATGCCAGTGCACGGCCCGGGTCGACATTCGGCTCAATGCGCGCCGAACACCTTGCCCAGCAGCGCCGAGCCCGTGCCCACCGGATCCTGGCGGATCTTCTTCTCCTCGTCGCCGATCAGGGTGTAGACCCCGTCGATGGTCTTGTCGGTCACGTACTGCTGGATGTTGGCGTCCCTGCCGCTGACCAGGCCGATGCCGACGCCCTTGCTGGCGACGGCGTTGTACTTCTCGGCCAGGCCGACATGCTCGGTGGCGTGGGTGACGATGGGCAGGAACTGTTCGGTCAGCGGCTGGCGCGTCTTGTCGGCGAAGAAGCGGGTGACGCTGCCCTCGCCGCCGGTGAGAATGTTCTTGGCGTCCTCGACCGTCATGGCGTGCACGGCCTTCAGCAGCTGGGCCTTGCCCACGGGCACGGCCTGCTCGGCCGCATGGTTCATCGCGGCGACCAGTTCGTCGACCTTGGCGCCCTGGCCGAACATGCGCAGCGCGCTGGCGGCCTGGTCCAGGTGGCCGGGCAGAGTGATGCGCACGCGTTCGTTGTTCAGGAAGCCGCCGTCCCGGCCCAGGCTCTGGACCGCGAAGCCGACGCCCCGTTCCAACGCAGCCCTGATGCCGCCAGCGGCATCGCCTTCGGTCAAATCACTCAGAGAGATCGCCCAGGCTTGGCGTTGGGCGGCAAGCAGCAGGCCCGCCAGGCCCAGGCCGCGGGCCAGCAGGACGCGTCGCTCAAGACCCTGGCGATCGTGTTCGGGAAACAGCGATGAGTGCATGGAAGCCTCCTGGTGAAGTTGACGGTTGATGAGTCTATCTGCCTGGCGCTACGGAGCCGCAGCGACCTGGGCGCCGGCTTCGCGCAGCAGTTCCCGCAAGACGCCGCGATGGCAGTGCGACTCGTCTTCGCAATAGCAACCCACCGAGAAATTCGTGTTGCGCGACATGGCCGCCAGCAGCGCGAGTGCATGCTTGGCCTCGGGTTCGGCCATCTCGCGCCGGTACTGCTTGACGAAGGCTTGCCAATCCTGCGCGCTTTGCGCGGCCTGGCCGAGCTTCATGGTGTCGGCGCTGGGCGCCAGGGTCGGGAACCAGACGTCGTACCAGTTCTGCGCGGCGAACTCGGTCTTGGGCACGCCCCGGGGTGGGCGGCGCACGGTGCCGATCCGCAGGCCTTCGTCCGGCAGGCGCTCGCCGCCCAATCGCAAGATGTAGACGCTCATGAAGTCCTCCAGGATGTCGCGGCGATGGTGTGGCGACGATGATAGCCAGGACCGCCATGGCGCTGCGGCAGAATCCGGGCCATGCAAGTACTCAGCCTCAACACCGCGACCGCCCGCACCCTGGACATCGATGGACGGGGCGTGCTGAGCGCCATCCACAAGCGCTCGCGCGAGGGCGCGGTGGCGCTGCGGCCCCTGGGACTGGAAGGCGACGAGCAGGCCGACCTGAGCGTGCACGGCGGCCTGTCCAAGGCGGTCTACGCCTATCCGAGCGAGCATTACGCGTTCTGGCAGACGGTGCGCGGCCAGGCGCGCGCCAGCGGCCACGAGGCGCCGCTGCCTTTCGGTGCCCTGGGCGAGAACCTGACGCTGGCCGGCCTGCTGGAGCAGGAGGTCTGGATCGGCGATGTCCTGAAGTTCCCGGACGCCGAGCTGGTGGTCAGCGAGCCGCGCTTTCCCTGCTTCAAGCTCAATGCGGCGCTGGGCTTCAAGCACGCCGTCAAGATGATGGTGCAAAGCGCCTGGTGCGGCTTCTACCTGGCCGTCAGGACACCGGGCAGCCTGGCGGCTGGCCAGCGCTTCGAGCTGCAGCCCGGACCGCGCGAGGTCGGCGTGCAGGAGATCTTCAGGGCCAAGGCGCGCGCCTGATTGCGGATCAGGCCAGGGCGGGATAGTCGGTGTAGCCCTTGGCGTCGCCGCCGTAGAGCGTGGCACGCTCCACCGGCTGCAGCGGCGCGTTCAGCTTCAGGCGCCGCACCAGGTCGGGGTTGGCGATGAAGTCGCGCCCGAAGGCCACCGCATCGGCCTGGCCCTCGGCCACGGCCTCGATGGCCATCTGGCGGGTGTAGCCGTTGTTGACGATCCACGGCCCCTTGAAGCGCGCCCGCATCGCTGCGAAGTCGAACGGCGCCACGTCGCGCGCACCGCCGGTCTGGCCTTCGATGACGTGCACGAAGGCCAGGTGCAGCGGCGCCAGCTGCTCGGCCACGTAGTTGAACAGGGCTTGCGCATCGCTGTCCTGCCCGGCATCGTTGACCGGCGTGACCGGGCTCAGGCGCAAGCCGGTGCGGCCGGGGCCGATGGCGGCGGCGATGGCCGTCATCACCTCGATCAGCAGGCGCGCGCGGTTCTCGATCGAACCGCCGTAGGCGTCGCTGCGATCGTTGATGCTGTCGCGCAGGAACTGGTCGAGCAGATAGCCGTTGGCGCCGTGCACCTCGACCGCGTCGAAACCGGCCTCCATGGCGCAGCGCGCCGCATGCACGTACTGCGCCACCACGCCGGGCAGCTCGCTGGTCTGCAGCGAGCGCGGTGCCGACACCGGAACGAAGCCCTCGGCGGTGAAGGTCATGCCCTTGGCCGAGGTGGCCGTGGACGACACCGGCGCGCGGCCTTCGGGCTGAAAGCCCACATGCGAGATCCGGCCCACGTGCCAGAGCTGCACGGCAATCTTGCCGCCCTCGGCGTGCACGGCGTCGGTCACGCGCTTCCAGGCGGCCACCTGCTCGGGCGTGTGGATGCCAGGGGTGTCGAGATAGCCCTGGCCGTCGGCGCTGATCTGCGTGCCCTCGCTGATGATCAGGCCGGCGCTGGCGCGCTGCCGGTAGTACTCGACCGCCAGCTCGCCGGGCAGGAGGCCCTTGGAGCGGCTGCGCGTCAGGGGCGCCATGACGATGCGGTTGGCGAGGTGAAGGTCACCCATCTGGACGGGGTCGAACAAGCTGGACATGGCGGGGGCTCTCGCGAAATGGAGGTTGAAACTCGAGGTTGAAACAGGGTCACAGCCTAGCGCCTGCGGCCGCCCGGCGCTGTCGGCTGCGCGACAAGCCTGGATTCAATACGGGCTTGTCGCCCTGGCCCTGCATTTTTTCCTGGATGCGGTATGAGCAAGTCCGATTGGATCAAGCAAGCGCTACAGTGCGTCCCATGCTTGCCTACCGACACGCCTTCCATGCCGGCAACCACGCCGACGTTCTCAAACACCTGGTGCTGGACCGGGTGCTCCGCTACATGGCGGAAAAAGAAAAACCCTTCACCCTGGTCGACACCCATGCCGGCGCCGGCGGCTATTCCATCGAGGGCCGCTACGCACAGAAGAACGGCGAGTTCAGCCACGGCATCAGCCGGCTCTACGACCGCCAGGACCTGCCCGTGCCGCTGCAGGGCTATGTGGACCTGGTCAGGCAGTTCAATCCGGACGGGCAGCTGCGCCAGTACCCGGGCTCGCCGGCCATCGCCAACATGCTGATGCGCGAGACCGACCGGCTGCGCGTCTACGAACTGCATCCGACCGACCACCGCATTCTCGAAAGCTACCTGGCCGACCGGCCCAACACGCAGGTCAGCGACAAGGACGGCTTTGTCTCGCTGAAGTCCGAGCTGCCGCCGCCCTCGCGGCGCGGCGCGGTGCTGATGGACCCGCCCTACGAAATCAAGACCGACTACGCCAAGGTGCTGGCGGCCCTGCGCGAAGGCCTGCAGCGCTTTCCCGAGTGCGTGTTCATGATCTGGTACCCGCAGCTGCAGCTGCTGGAGTCCACCCAGCTGGCGCAGCGCCTGAAGTCCAGCGCCGACACCGCCGCCAAGAAGGGCTGGCTGCACGTGCGCCTGACCGTGCAGCAGCCCGACGAGAAGGGCTTCGGCATGCTGGGCAGCGGCATGTTCGTGGCCAACCCGCCCTTCACCCTGCACGACGAGCTCGCCGCCTGCTTGCCCTATCTGGTGGAGCGCATGGGCCAGTACGACGGCGCCAATTTCGTGCTGGAACAGCGCGCCGTCTGAGGCCCACGCCGATGCGCAGCCCCGCCCCCGCCAGCCAGTTCAGCCTGCTGCGGCAGCGCCGCTTCGCGCCCTACTTCTGGACCCAGTTCCTGGGCGCGGCCAACGACAACCTGTTCAAGTTCGCCCTGGCCATGCTGGTGACCTACCAGCTGGAGCTGCAGTGGCTGCCGGCCAAGCTGGCGGGCCTGCTCATCGGCGCCCTGTTCATCCTGCCCTATGTGCTGTTTTCCGCCACCAGCGGGCAGCTGGCCGACAAGTACGACAAGGCCAGGCTGATGCGCCTCGTCAAGACGCTGGAAATCGGCATCATGGCCCTGGCGGCCTGGGGTTTCCTGCAGACCTGGCCGGTGCTGCTGCTGGCCTGCGTGTTCCTGATGGGCCTGCATTCGACGCTGTTCGGCCCGGTCAAGTACGCCTACCTGCCCGAGCGGCTGTCCGAGGCCGAGCTGACCGGCGGCAACGGCATGGTCGAGATGGGCACCTTCGTCGCCATCCTGCTGGGCCAGCTGGCGGGCGGACTGCTGATCGCCGTGCCGGTGCAGGGCGTCCGGCTCGTCGCTGCAGCGGCGCTGGCGCTGGCGCTGCTCGGACGCGTGGCCGCGCAGGCCATTCCCAGCGGCCCGCCCTGCGACCCCGGGCTGCGCATGAACTGGAATCCCTTCACCGAAACCTGGCGCAACCTCCAGCTCGCGCACCAGGACCGGGCGGTGTACCGCTCCCTGCTGGGCATCTCGTGGATGTGGTTCTTCGGCGCCGTGTTCCTGGCCAACTTCCCCGTGTTCGCCCGCGATGTGCTGCACGGCGACGAGCACGTCGCCTCCCTGCTGCTGGTGGCCTTCTCGGTCGGCATCGGCACAGGCTCGCTGCTGTGCGAGAGGCTCTCGCACCGGCATGTGGAGCTCGGCCTGGTGCCGCTGGGCGCCGCCGGCATGAGCGCCTTTGCCATCGACCTGTATTTCGCGTCGCGCGGCCTGCCCGCGCCCGTGCAAAGGCTGGGCCTGGGCGCCTTCCTCGCCGAATCGGCCCACTGGCGGGTGCTGGCCGACCTGAGCCTGCTGGCGCTGTTTGCCGGGCTTTACAGCGTGCCCCTGTATGCGCAGATCCAGTTGCGCACGCCGCCCAGCCACCGCGCCCGCATCATCGCGGCCAACAACATCCTGAACGCCCTGTACATGATCGCCAGCTCGGTGCTGGCCGGCGCGCTGCTGGGCATGGGCCTGAGCGTGCCGGCGCTGTTCCTGGTCATGGGCCTGCTCAATGCGGCCATGGCCGGGACCATCTTCGTGCTGGAGCCCGAGTACGGGCAACGATTCCGGACCTGGAGCACGGACACCCTGGGCTGGCGGCGCTGAATCCACCCGATGGCGCAGCCCCCTGATTGAAGGTGCAGGATGGCCGCAGGCAGGTTGACGCGGCCTCCTGCTTGGGTGCTAATCCATCAACCCGGGTTCTCCAGCGAGACCGTATTCGCCATGAACAAGCCTTTGCCTCTCGCATCTGAAGGCGTTTTTCAATTCAGCGTGCCGGACGCTGAAGTCCACCTGATGCCGGGCGAGTGGTTCTTTGGCCAGAACGCCACCGTCAAGACGCTGCTGGGTTCCTGCGTGGCGATGACGCTGTGGCACCCGCGCCTGCATGCCGGGGGCATGTGCCACTACCTGCTGCCCACGCGGCGGCCCGACGCCGCCCGCCCCTTCACCAGTCCGCTGAGCGGCCGCTACGGCGACGAAGTAATCGAACTGCTGGTCAAGGCGCTGCAGCGCTGCGGTACGCATGCCGGGGACTATGTCGTCCAGCTGTTTGGCGGTGCAGACCTGCTGCACGAGCCCATGCCACGCACACCGGCCTGGCCCCTGTCCGCAAGCGCCAAGTTCAACGTGGGCAAGCTCAACGTCGAACAGGCCTGGACACAGGTCCGGCGCTTCGGCTTCGATGTCAACCGCGTCGATGTGGGCGAGCACGTCGCGCGCCGGGTCAGCATCGACCTGTCCACAGGCGACGTGGAGGTGCAGCGCGGTGCAGCGCGTGCGCACGTCAGTCGCGCCGCATAGCCTCGCGCCAGCGCTGCACCATGCGCCGGACCCGCTCGCGCCAGGCGCGCGCCCGCAGCCATACCGGCGAAGCGCGGACCCAGGCCAGCAAGGCCTCCTTCCAGGCGACCCATCGTCCGTAGAGGCGCTCGAACCAGGGCAGGCGCATCAGGGCCGGCTGCACCAGCACGAAAATGCGCGCCAGCAAGGCCGTGCCCAGCACCTTGGCCAGCAGGATCACGCCCAGGCCCATCAGGGCCCGCCCGCGCGTGATGAACCACAGCGCCAGCAGCTTGACCGGCAGCAACAGCAGCGTCGGCAGCACGAACAGCGCCAGCGCGCCGTAAGGCGGCAGGCGCCGTATCAGCGCCTCCAGATGCCGCACCACCGGCAGGCGGCCTATCCAGGCCATGGCGGCCGAGAACCACTCCCAGCCCCATTCCTCGAACAGGATGACCAGCGCGAACAACAGCCGGGCCAGCCAGCGCAAGGGCGCCAGCACGGTCAGGAACAAGATCTTCAACATGAGGACATGATGCGCGCTTTTGCCACGGCAGGCGTCAAACACCGCGCGCGCGGTCCGCGATGAAACGCTGGCGGAAGACTTCGAAGCCGCCCGCCGCCGGCTCGTCGAGCGCCTCGCGCACCTCGCGCATCAGGTTCAGGTAGTAATGCAGGTTGTGGATGCTGGTCAGCATCGGGCCCAGCATCTCGCCGCAGCGGTCGAGGTGGTGCAGGTAGGCGCGCGAGAAATTGGCGCAGGTGTAGCAGCTGCAGGTTTCATCGACGGGACGCTCGTCGGTCTTGTAGCGCGCATTGCGCAGACGCAGGTCGCCAAAGCGCGTGAACAGATGGCCGTTGCGCGCATTGCGCGTCGGCATCACGCAGTCGAACATGTCGATGCCCTGGCGCACGCCTTCCACCAGGTCTTCGGGCGTGCCCACGCCCATCAGGTAGCGCGGCTTGTGCTGCGGCAGCTGGTGGCCGATGTGGTCGAGCACGCGCAGCATGTCTTCCTTGGGCTCGCCGACCGACAGGCCGCCGATGGCATAGCCCGGCAGGTCCAGCGCCGAAAGGCCCGCCAGCGACTCGTCGCGCAGGTGTTCGAACATGCCGCCCTGCACGATGCCGAACAGCGCGTTCGGGTTGGCCAGCCGGCCGAATTCATCGGCGCAGCGCTTGGCCCAGCGCAGGCTGAGCGCCATGGACGCGCGCGCCTCCTTCTCGGTCGTGATGTGCCCCTTGGTCTCGTAGGGCGTGCATTCGTCGAACTGCATCACGATGTCGGAGTTCAGCACGGTCTGGATCTGCATGCTGATCTCGGGGGTGAGGAACAGCTTGTCGCCGTTCACCGGCGAAGCGAACTTGACGCCCTCTTCCGAAATCTTGCGCATCTCGCCGAGCGACCAGACCTGGAAGCCGCCGCTGTCGGTCAGGATGGGCTTGTGCCAGTTCTCGAAACGGTGCAGGCCGCCGAACTGGCGCAGGATGTCCAGGCCCGGGCGCAGCCACAGGTGGAAGGTGTTGCCGAGGATGATCTGCGCGCCCATCTCTTCGAGCGAGCGCGGCATCACGCCCTTGACCGTGCCGTAGGTGCCCACCGGCATGAAGATCGGCGTTTGCACCACGCCATGGTTGAGGGTCATCCGGCCGCGCCTGGCGCGGCCCTCGGTCTTGAGCAGTTCGAAATTCAGCATGGGTGAATTGTCGCAGGGCTGCATGGACGCGGGTGAGACGACAATTCGCCCATGCCCCTGAGCCTTGCCGCCCCCGTCCACAGCGAACTGATCATCAAGAAGAGCCGCTTCATCGGCTGCGTGTCGCCTTGCGCCGATCGCGCCACGGCAACGGCGCGGGTCGCGGCGCTGAAGGCCGAGCATCCGGGCGCGGTGCACGTCTGCTGGGCCCTGCTGGCGGGCGGGCAGTCGGCGGCCGTGGACGACGGCGAGCCCAGCGGCACCGCCGGCCGGCCCATGCTGGAGGTGCTGCGCCATCAGGACCTGGAAGGCGTGCTGGCCACGGTGGTGCGCTACTGGGGCGGCGTCAAGCTGGGTGCGGGCGGCCTGGTGCGGGCCTATACCGATTGCGTGGCGCAGGCGCTGCTTCAAGCCGAGAAGGTGCCCATCCAGCGCCTGCAGCACCTGCGCTGCACCCTGCCCTATGCGCTCGAAGGCCTGCTGCGGCGCGAGCTCGAGCTGGCCCAGGCCACGCTCACCGAGGTCCTCCACGGCGCGCAGGTGGAAATGCGGTTCTCGCTGACCGAGACGGCGGCGCCGGCGTTGCTGGCGCGGCTCAACGAATCGGGCCAGGGGCGCATCGGCTGGCTCAATCCAGAGACTCCAGAGTTGGGCTTGCGCAGCGAAGAAGCTTGATCACGGGCGCAAGTCTTAAAATTCGCCGATTCGCTTCCCACGCATCACTTCCCACGCATCACACAAGGGCCTGCCGTGACCGCAACCATTCTTCAGAACATCCCCGTCGGCGAACGCGTCGGCATCGCCTTCTCCGGCGGCCTGGACACCAGCGCCGCGGTCAAGTGGATGCGCACCAAGGGCGCCGTGCCCTGCGCCTACACGGCCAACCTGGGCCAGCCGGACGAGTCGGACTACGAAGAAATCCCGCGCAAAGCCCTGGCCTATGGCGCCGAGATCGCGCGCCTGATCGACTGCCGTGCGCAGCTGGCGGCCGAGGGCATTGCCGCCATCCAGTGCGGCGCCTTCCACATCAGCACCGGCGGCGCCACCTATTTCAACACCACGCCGCTGGGCCGGGCCGTGACCGGCACCGCGCTGGTGGTGGCGATGCGCGACGACGGCGTCAACATCTGGGGCGACGGCAGCACCTACAAGGGCAACGACATCGAGCGCTTCTACCGCTACGGCCTGCTGGCCAATCCGGCGCTGAAGATCTACAAGCCCTGGTTGGACCAGACCTTCATCGACGAGCTCGGCGGCCGCAAGGAGATGAGCGAGTTCCTGATCAAGCACGGCTTCGACTACAAGATGAGCGTGGAGAAGGCCTATTCGACCGACTCCAACATGCTGGGCGCCACCCACGAGGCCAAGGACCTGGAGTTCCTGAACTCGGGCATGCACATCGTCAAGCCCATCATGGGCGTGGCCTTCTGGCGCGAGGACGTCGCGGTCAAGGCCGAAACGGTCACGGTGCGCTTCGAGGAAGGCGTGCCGGTGGCGCTGAACGGCCAGACTTTCGCCAATGCCGTCGAGCTGTTCCTGGAGGCCAACCGCATCGGCGGCCGCCACGGCCTGGGCATGTGCGACCAGATCGAGAACCGCATCATCGAGGCCAAGAGCCGCGGCATCTATGAGGCCCCCGGCATGGCGCTGCTGCACATCGCCTACGAGCGCCTGGTGACCGGCATCCACAACGAGGACACCATCGAGCAGTACCGCATGAACGGCAAGAAGCTGGGCCGCCTGCTCTACCAGGGCCGCTGGTTCGATCCGCAATGCCTGATGCTGCGCGAGACCGCCCAGCGCTGGGTGGCGCGCGCCATCACCGGCGAAGTGACGCTGGAATTGCGCCGCGGCAACGATTACTCGATCATGGACACGGCCAGCCCCAACCTGACCTACCACCCCGAGCGCCTGTCGATGGAAAAGGTCGAAGACGCCGCCTTCATGCCCATCGACCGCATCGGCCAGCTGACCATGCGCAACCTCGACATCGCCGACACGCGCGACAAGCTCGGCGTCTACAGCCGCGCCGGGCTGCTGGGCCATGGCGTTGAGACCGGCAGCATTGCACTGCTGACCAGCGACAAGTCCTGAGCAGGCGACTTGTCGCCCGCGCTTCAGCGCGCCTGCCGGGCGCCGCTGAAGTTGCCGGTGCCGTTCATGGCGCTGCCCGGGGCATAGCGCCAATCGCCGGTCAATCGGCCGCTGCTGCCGTCGATGCGCCCGGTGAAGACGGTCACACCGCCGCCGAAGCCGCCGGCCGTGCGCAGATTCAGATTGCCGGCGCCGTCGATGCGGCCCTGGAGGTCGAAGTCGCCCGCCCGGTCCGAGCGGCCGCGACCGCGCACGCTGCCATCGGCAATCACGACCACGGTGAAGCTGCCCTGGTCCGCACCGTAGTAGTTGCCGGCGAAATCGCCCAGCATCATGGGGCCCAGGGCCGTCGTCAGCGGCACAGGTGTACTGGCGCCGGGCTGGCTGCCGGCCGCCATCAGGCTGCGCTGCACCCAGCCGCTGGCGTTGGCGCCGTCCACATAGGCAAAGCCGTTGCTGACCTCGCCGGACGCCACCACCTCGTCCTGGCGCTGCAGGGTTCCCAGCAGCTTGGATGTGCGTGAAGCCTCGGCATAGACCTTGACGTTGCCGATCTTGGGCTGCAGCAGCTGCCCCGCCGGCTGCGACGCCTCGTTGTGGCTCGCTGCGGCATTGCCGGCAGGGCCCGCATTGAAGGCCTCGCCATGCGTGGACTGCGCGGCGTTGCGGTCGCCGCTGGCGCTGTGCGTGCGGATCAGCTGGGGCTGGTTGCGTATGGACTTGACGATCTCGTTGTAGTTGTCGAGCAGGCTGGCCGCCACCACCTTGCCCTCGGGCGTCTTGGTGTAGCCGCCCAGGCCGCCCCAGGCGCCGCTGCCGTAGGTCCAGCCGCCCACGCCGAAATCCGTCTTGGTGGCCTTGCCCTCGGCGGCGGCCACCTGGATGCTGGAGCGCACGTCGGCAATCAGGATGCTCGTGCTCGCCTCCTTGAACTTCAGGTTGCCGAACAGCGAGCTCCATCGACTCAGGGCGCCGGCCACGTAGCCGCCGATGCCGCCAGTGTCCGAGGCCGACACCTGCACATTGGGCGTCATCACGAAGTCGGCCGCCTGCATCTGGCCCTTGTTGACGTTGGACTCCTCGCGCAGGTCGCCGCTTTGCGCCAGCGCACGTTCCTGCTGCAGATTCTGCAAGGCCACGCCGCGCTCCACGACGTCGAAGCAATCCGATTGCTGCACCATCATGCGCAGCAGCGAGGCCGGGGAGCCCAGGCCGTAACTCTGCAAATGGTCCCAGCCCATTTGCGGCTCGGCGACCGCGAGCACACCCAGCTTCTGGCTGCATTTCTCGACCTGCGAGCTGGCGTCCTCGGCATGACTGCCGGACGCTAACGCCAAAGTGACCAGACCGCCTACCCAGGCACAGACGACGCGCCGCTGCGTTGATGTTTTCAATTTCACCTCCCTGATGGATTGAGCCCCCTTGCGATGCCAAGGGGGATTCACCACCTTAGCGCAGGCATTGGCCTGGCCGTGCGGCGAATAAATCCGACAGATTGGTGTTCGAACTCAGCAGAGTAGCTGGCAACGTTCCAGCAACATGGCGTCCCCATAGCTGAAGAAGCGATAGCGCTGTGCAATCGCGTGCTGGTACAAGGCCATCACCCGCTCGTACCCCGCAAAGGCGCTCACCAGCATCATCAGCGTGCTCTTGGGCAGATGGAAATTCGTCAGCAGGCGATCGACGACCCGGAACTCGAAACCCGGCGTGATGAAGATGTCGGTCTCGCGCGCGCCGGCGCGCAGTGAACCGGGCAATGCGGCCGACTCCAGCGCCCGCAAGGTCGTCGTGCCCACGGCCACCACGCGGCCGCCGCGTTGGCGTGCGGCCAGTACGGCATCCACCGTGCCCTGCGGCACCTGGAACCATTCGCTGTGCATCTTGTGCTCGGCCAGGGACTCGACCCGCACCGGCTGGAAGGTGCCGGCACCGACGTGCAGGGTCACGCTGGCGCGCTCAATGCCGCGCGCCGCCAGCGCCGCCAGCACGTCCTCGTCGAAATGCAGCGCCGCCGTGGGCGCGGCAACGGCGCCGGGCTCGCGGGCGAACACGGTCTGGTAACGGCGCACGTCGTCGCTGGAATCGGCATGCTCGATGTAAGGCGGCAGCGGCACATGGCCATGCCGGTCCAGCAGCTCGAAAGGGTCGGACGGAAAGCGCAAATGAAACAGCCCGTCGTCAGGACCGCATCGGCCCAGCACCTCGGCGTCGAAGGCGTCGTTGAAGCGGACCACGGCGCCCGCCTTGGGGCTCTTGCTGGCACGCATATGGGCCCAGACTTCGAAAGTGCCCGGCAGCACGCGCTCGATCAGGGCCTCGACAGCGCCGCCGCTGGACTTGGCGCCGAACAGGCGCGCCTTGATCACCTTGGTGTCGTTGAACACCAGCAGGTCGCCAGGGTTCAGCAGGCCCGGCAGCTCGCGGAACACGCGGTCCACCGGCGGCAGGGTGCGCCCATCCAGCAGGCGCGAGCCGCTGCGCTCGGGCGCCGGATGCTGGGCGATCAGCTCGGCCGGCAAATCAAAATCGAAATCGCTGACGGTGAAGTGGCGGGCGGCGGAAGAATGGGATGCAGACATGGCAGGCGGGCTTGACTGGCCCGTCATCAAAGCCCGTTCGGGCAGATTCGGTATTGTCCCCGAACTGCCCGTCATGCGGCCCTCAGAACGCCGCAATCCCCGTCTGCGCCCGGCCCAGGATCAGCGCATGGATGTCGTGGGTGCCCTCGTAGGTGTTGACCACCTCCAGGTTGACCAGGTGGCGCGCGATGCCGAACTCGTCGGAGATGCCGTTGCCGCCCAGCATGTCGCGC
>JAFALA010000001.1 GCA_019234815.1 Burkholderiaceae bacterium
CCATGCCAAGGACTATGTCGAGATGCAATGGCTGATGCTGCAGCAGGACCAGCCGGAAGACTTCGTCATCGCCACCGGCGTGCAATACAGCGTGCGCCAGTTCGTCGAGTTCGCGGCCGCCGAGCTGGGCATTGAGCTGGCCTTTGAGGGCGAGGGCGAGGCCGAGACGGCGCGCATCACGGCGGTGAACAACAAGGAACTCAAGTGCAAGGTCGGCGACGTGATCGTCAAGGTCGACCCGCGCTACTTCCGCCCCACCGAGGTGGAGACCTTGCTGGGCGACCCTGCTAAGGCCAAGGAGAAGCTGGGCTGGACACCCAAGACCAGCCTGAAAGAGCTGGTGGCCGAGATGGTGCAGGCCGACTACACGGCGGCGCGGCGCGACAGCCTGGTCAAGCTGGCCGGCTTCCAGGCCTACGACTACAACGAATGAAAGATGTACTGATGGAATTGAATGCCAAGATTTACGTGGCGGGACACCGAGGTTTGGTGGGGTCGGCCATTCTCAAGCATTTGCAGGCTGCCGGGTACACCCGGCTCATTACCCGTACCCATGCTGAATTGGATTTGACGCGCCAAGCCGAGGTGCAAGCGTTTTTCGACGCAGAGCGGCCTGATTTCGTGTTCATGGCGGCGGCACGAGTCGGCGGTATCGTGGCGAACAATAGCTATCCGGCGGATTTCATTCGCGACAATTTGCTGATTCAGACCCATGTGATCGATGCTGCCTACCGGTCCGGCGTGCAGCGGCTTTTGTTTTTGGGCTCGAGCTGCATTTATCCGAAGTTTGCTCCCCAACCCATGACGGAGCCGAGTTTGCTGACAGGCCCGCTGGAGGCAACGAATCGGCCTTATGCACTGGCCAAGATTGCAGGCGTGGAGATGTGCTGGAGCTACAACCGGCAGTATGGGACCCGTTTCGTGGCGGCGATGCCTACCAATCTGTATGGGCCCGGCGACAATTACCACCTGGAAAACAGCCACGTCATTCCGGCGTTGATTCGCAAGTTCCATGAGGCCAAGATCCGGGGCGACAAGCAAGTGACGGTGTGGGGTACCGGTACCCCGCGCCGGGAATTCATGTACAGCGAAGACATGGCCAGCGCCTGCGTCTTTCTGATGAGCCTGCCGGAAGCCCGATACGATGAATTGCTGGGTAGCGACGAGGCCAAGACAGGCGTGTTCACGCCCCCCATCGTCAATATTGGCGTGGGTGACGATATTTCCATCAGCGATCTGGCCTTGTTGGTGAAAGAAGTTACCGGCTTTGACGGTGAATTGAACTTTGACACCAGCAAGCCCGATGGAACGCCGCGCAAATTGATGGACACCAGCCTCTTGAATCGCATGGGCTGGACGGCTCCGACGCCCTTGCGTCAGGGCCTTGAGGCGGCGTATCAAGACTTTCTGGCCAGTCATTGATGCCGTGCGTCCAGATGCTCCTGCTTTGATGGAATCAGGCGTGCAGGAGCGGGCGCCGTTGAAATGAACACCAGTCTTTCTGAACGCAGCCTGAGCGCCCTGATCTGGAATGTGCTCGCCAGCGCGGGCAAGCTGGCGGCGCAGTTCCTGCTTCAGATCGTCCTGGCTCGTTTGCTGGGCCCCGACGTCTATGGCCAGTACGCCTTGGTGTTGGTGGTGATCGGCATGGGCTGGCTGCTTGCGGACGCCGGCATGGGCTCCGCATTGATTCAAAAGTCTGAAATCCATGCCGGAGATATTGCGCAGGCATTGGGCTGGTTGATGCTGACGTCGTCGTTGGCGGCCTTGACCCTGGCTTGGGGTGCGGCGCCCTTGTCGCTGTGGTTGGGGCAGCCCGCCTTGGCAGGCGTGATTCGGTGTTGCGGCCCCATCATCGTATTGCAGGCCTTGTCGAACTTGAGCAGCTCGCTCATGCAGCGGAAGCTGCAAATGAAGCGTCTACAGCTCTTGCAGCTGGCCGCTTATGTGGTGGGGTATGGCGGCGTGGCCGTGACGCTGGCCTTGCGGGGCGCAGGCATTTGGAGCCTGGTTTCGGGGTTTGCGGTGCAAACGTTGATCGTTTTCATCGGGGCTTGGTTGTCCGTGCGCCATTCATGGCGCATGCGCTGGCGAGGCGACGGGGCTTTGACCCGGTTTGGCCTCAACGTGCTAGGCGTCAATCTCAGCAACTGGGGCATTGATAACCTTGATCGTGTGCTGATTGGCCGAATTTGGGGTGGCGCGTCTTTGGGCGCCTACGCGGCAGCTTCCAATTTGTCGCGGGCGCCCGTGAATTTGATTCTTCAGTCCTTGCAATCGGTGGTGTTTGCCTCGGCTGCGAGAGTCCAAGAGGATCGCTCCAGGCTGGTGCGCGGCTTTTGCGCGGTCAATGCCCTGGTGCTGCTGATGTGTCTGCCGGTTGCAACGATGTTGTGGGTCCATGCGGACGGCCTGATCCGGCTGCTGTACGGCGCGGCGTGGCAGGAGTCGGCAGCCTTGTTCCGGGCTTTCAGCTGCGCTTTGCCTTTCTACATCATGCTGGGTGTCAATGGCCCGCTGCTGTGGGCTGTCGGGGCCGTGCACAAGGAGCTGATGGTGCAATTGGTTACGGTCGCGGCTTTGTTGGCAGCATTGTTGACGCTGGCTGAATACCCCCTGGCGCTTGCCGTGTGGTGCGTACCGTTCATCTTTGCCTTGCGAAGCCTGTGGCTGTGCGGCCTGATCACGCGGCAATTGGCTTTACCCGGGGGGGTTTGGCTGGGCTTGATGCGTGGAGGACTGTCGTTGAGCGCAGGGGTGGCTCTGATCGGTGAAGCCATGGCGCCGCTGTACAACCAGACCTTGGTTTCACAGCATGGGTGGGTCTTGCTCGGGTTCGTGGGCCAATGCCTGTGGTGTCTTGTGGCGCTGCGCTCGGCGCCGCAGTGGCTGCTGGGCCCGGTATTGGCGCCCTGGCTGCTTGAAATGGGGCATCGCTCCCCGTATGCGCGCCGCTTCTGCCGGTTCCTGAATCTGGCGCCGGCCGAGAGAACCATGACATGAGTCTCAAATGGGTCATGCCACGTGTGGTGGGGCGCGGTGCAGGTCTGGGCAACGAGTTGATCCCTTGGGCGCGCGCGTTTGTGGCCGCCACCTTGCTGAACGCCAAACTCTTGCCGCCCGCTTTTGGCTTGAATGCCCGGCGTTATGGGCGCCATTTCGATACGCCTGCTTGGGACTGGCTGATGCATCGGGCCATGCTCAGGACCTTGCCTGCCTATTACTTCGATGAATCCGCATTCCGCGCATTTGGCGGCGGCACGGACGGTGGTGACGCGGTGACCGCTTTGCAGGGATTCATCGAGCATCACGGCCTGAAACATCGCAAAGCCTATGTGCTGTATACCGACGGTCTGTGGGGAGGTTTTGCGCATATAGCAGCGGCCCGCGATTTCGTGCGCGCGACCTTGTATCGAAGCCGATTTGCTGCGCAGAATTTGTTGCGCTTGCGGCAGCGCTTGTCTCCGGATGCCGTGCACATCGGCTTGCACATTCGCCTGGGCGATTTCGGTCACGCTCGTCACCTGGCGGACGAATATCGCGGACAGTTCAACTTGAGTTTGCCTCTGCAGTGGTATCGGCAGCTGGCCTTGAACTTGAAGTCTCAACTCGATCGCCCCCTGCAGTTTGCGGTGTTTTCGGATGGGACACGCGAACAGTTGGCGCCCGTGCTGGAGGGTTTGGATGCGGTCTATACCGATGACTTGGCCCCAGGTGATTGCTCCGATCTGCTGGCCCTGGCCGACATGGATTTGCTGGTGTGTTCCGTGTCCTCCTTCAGTGCAATGGCTGCTTTTTTATCCGATTCGCCGTACATCTGGTTTGAGCCCCAATTGCAGCACCATGCTGGAGGCTTGCGATCCATTTGGGGGCACGAGCCCATGCAGCAGCAGGCTGGGAGTGCGACGTTGAACGCGCTGGCCGCGGCGCATCAGGCTCAGCAGCTCGGGCACGACATGCATGGACACGCATGGTCCGTGGGGCTGGACGCCGCTGTACCTGCCCATTTATGCGAGCGGCTCACGCAGCGCTGGACGGCTCGCCGCGCTGCGTTCGATCTGGTGCGGTATGGCGTGGTTCAAGAGGCTGGGCATGGGTGACAGATTGGCGGTGCCCTTGCATGTGGGCCTGGTCGGGCCCTTGGCCACGGCGGACTTGGCCCATTTGCTTGAGCCCCAGTCGAAGGACTTGCGTCTGCCGCATGGCTATGGCGGGGCACCCTTGCTGGTGACCTTGATCGAGACGCTGTTGGCGCGAGGGCACAGGGTCACGGCATTCACCTTGTCCAACGATTTACCTGATCAGCCCGATGCCTGGGTGCGCGTGGGTGGGCATGCTGGCAGCGGTTTCGAATTGATTTGCTGTCCGATGCGCAGCAGAGCCTGGCGAGGCGGGCAGGGCTGGCCAGGCCGCATCGTCGACCTGTATCGAATGGAGCGTGAATCGCTGCAGCAGGCGATGGCAACGGTCAAACCGGATGTGGTGCATGCGCATTGGGTGTACGAATTCGCGTGGGCCGCGTTGGGCGCCGGCTTGCCTCATGTGATCACTTGTCACGACGCTCCTTTGCGCATTGCCAGGCTGAACTCCGGTTCCCGGCCCACGCGCAGCATTTATCGATGGTTGAGGGTGCTCATGGCCCGCCAGGTGCTGCGGCACGCGCGCTCGCTGTCAGCCGTGTCGCCCTATATGCGGGATCAAATTCAGTCGTGGGCGCGGACGCCCGTGCAGGTTGTTCCCAATGCCGTATCTCCAATGGCCATTACCTTGGGTCGTGACAGAACCTTGCCGGATGCGCCGAAACTGGCCATGGTCTGCAATGGCTGGGAAGGGCCATGGAAAAATCCCCGCGCGGTGCTGCGGGCCTGGGCCTTGATGCTCCGGCATCGACCGGATTTGGAGCTTCATTTGTTCGGCGCCGATGCTGGACCGGGGGAGCTTGCCGAGCGCTGGGCGCGTTCGCACGGCTTGGCACATCGAGTGGTCTTTCGCGGGCCCTTGCGCCACGAAGAATTGATCCAGGCCTTGTCAACCCTGGACCTGCTGGTTCACACCTCGCTGGAAGAATCGTTTGGCATGGCCATTGCGGAGGCCATGGCGTTGGGCCTTCCGGTCGTCGCTGGACAAGGCTGTGGTGCGGTTCCCTGGGTGCTTGGAGACGCGGGCGCAGGTTTGTGTGATGTCGCAGCGCCGGCGTCCATTGCCAAGGCGGTGCTTTCAGTCTTGCAAGCCGAGCGCTACGCCGAGCTTTCCCATGCCGGCCGGCGGGCGGCCACGCAACGCTTCGAGTCTGAGCAAGTGGTCAGCGCCTACGAGACCCTGTACCGGCAGGCCATGGCCTTGTGTTCAACGGCAGGACTTGGATCTTGACATGCAAGGAGACGGGGTGATGCAAGAAGGTGCTGGATCCAGGCCAGGCTTGGGATCCGTGTTTCGGAACATAGGTTATTTTTTCAGCGCACTGCTGGTGTTGGCATTGACCCAAACGGTGCTGGCGGATCCCTTCAAAGATGCGACCGTGGGCCACAGCGCGACGACACCACTCGATGGCAGTTATTTCGGCGTGCACATTCATCGCCTGGTTCCATTGCCGGGCGAGCGCGCAAGCCCGTGGCCGGAATCGGCCGGGTTCGGCGTGCTCAGGTTGTGGGATTCCGGGACCGCATGGTTTGACATTCAAAATGCACCAGGGGCCTGGCATTTTGACCGGCTGGATGCGTCTGTGGATGCGGCGCAGCAGCATCACGCGAAAGTTTTATTGACACTGGGCGGGACCCCGAAATGGGCGTCGGCAAGGCCTGACGAGCCCTGTCCCTATGGCCACGCTTGTGCAGCGGAGCCTCTGCACTTGGAGGACTGGCGCGCCTATGTGATGGCCTTGGCGCAGCGGTATCGACATCGTATTTCGGCCTACGAATTGTGGAATGAGCCCAATTTGCGTGACCTGCCGCGTGACCGCAATCAGCCAGGCTTTTATACCGGCGACGTGAAAAGCCTGGTCGAGATGGCGCGAATTGCGCGTGAGGTGTTGAATGCGCAGGTGCCCGGCACCGCGCTGTGCACCCCTGGATTTGTGGGCGGCCTGGATCGCCTGAGTTTGTTCCTGCGGTCTGGCGGCGCACCCTATGTGGATGCGGTCTGCTATCACTTCTACGCACATGACGATCGCCATTTTGTGGAGCAGATCGCGGGTGTTCGTGCCGCGATGAAAGCGGCGGGCGTGGGGCACCTGCCCATTTGGAATACGGAGACCGGCGTGGACGCGCCGGCACCTGGACGCATGCCTTCGGAATTTTCTGCGCCGAGCGAATCCGCCGCGGCGGCACGTTTGCTGCAGTTCGAGATTCTTGGCGCAGCCGCGGGGATTGCACAATTTGATTTTTATGCCTGGGACAACGGCATGACCGGGGTCGTGGACGCGGAGGGCCGTGAGAAACCCGCGGCAGAGCTGATGGCGCGGGCACATCGTGCTCTGCGTGGCAGTCAACTTGGCCCTTGTCGACTGGTCGATGACGACATCAGGCTGTGCGAGGCCCACCAAGGGGGCGAGCTCCAATGGTGGCTTTGGCGCGGACAGGTAGCGCCACGCGCGCAGTTGCTTGACAGTCCGCCGGACCGCATCCTGGGGGCGGTGCTGAGCACCCAGGGTGCCGCTTCATACCGGATGGTCGATGCCCGGCATGTTTCCGTGGTCGTGGGGGCGTCGCCCGTGCGCATCAGCTGGGTTTCGGCAGGGGGCGTGCGGCCATGAGCGAGCGCCAGCCAGCCGACCTGATTGGGCCGATGAGCATGCACTTGGGCGCGGATGTCGGCTCATCCGACATGGTGCCGGATGCGGAGTCCGCGCCGGCCCATTGGGTGGTGCTCATGACCTGCTTCAACCGGCGTGACAAGACCTTGGCCTGTCTGCACAGCCTGTCCCCCAATCGTGCGGCCTTGGCGGACGAAGGGGTGCAGCTGTCGGTGGTGCTGATCGATGACGGCAGCCAGGACGGCACTGCGCAGGCGGTGCGCGAAGCCTTCCCATGGGTTCAGGTTGTCTCAGGGGACGGTCAGCTGTACTGGACCCGCGGCATGCACGAGGCCTGGACCTTGGCATTGACCCGGCAGCCCTCTCATGTGGTCTGGCTCAATGACGACACCTTGCTTCTGCCCGATGCCTTGGTGCGTTTGCGGGCCTGTGCTGTGGCGCTGCAGGCGCGCGGGGAACCTCCGTCGGTCGTGGTCGGCAGTACTTTTGATTCGGCGACCTTGAAACGTTCCTATGGCGGTGAAATGCAACGCCGCGGCTGGAGAAAAAGTCGCTTTGATCCGGTCGAGCCCGATCCGGACATGCCCCTGCGCTGCGATTCCATGACAGGCAACCTGGTCTTGGTGCCGCATGCCGTTTGGGCCCGGGTGGGCATGCTCGACCCATGCTTCGAGCATGCCATGGGCGACACCGACTACGCCTTGCGCTGCCGCGTGCTGGGCGTTCCCGTGTGGCTGGCGCCGGGCTTTCACGGCAGTTGTTCCGACAACGACGTGGGGGGAGGCTATCGTGATGCCCGTTTGCCCAAGTTGCGTCGCTGGCGCCTGATGCTGGATCGCAAGGGTTTGCCCTGGCGCTCCTGGTTGCGCCTCACCCGTCGGCACATGGGCTGGAATTGGCCGCTCTATTTCCTGTGGCCGTATCTTGCGCTGTGGCTGGGCCGGAGCTCCTGAGGGAATGAAGACCGTGACGAGAGATCCAGTCCGCCGCGCGAGGGTGACCCTGCTGACCAACACGCCGGTGCCTTACCGCGTGCCAGCGCTGAGCTTGCTGGGGCAGGACCCCTGCATCGACCTGACGGTGATGTACTGCACGGGGGCCTATATCGATGCGAACTTGTCGCAGGCAGACGTGCCTTACCGGGTCGAATTCCTGAAGGGGCGCTACTGGAATTTCGACAAACGCTTCATTCATCTCGACACCGGTATCTGGCGGGCCTTGCGCCGCGCCCAACCCCAGGTGCTCATCACGACGGGTTTTGTGCCCACTTACCTGATGGCATTTGCCTGGGCGCGCCGGCACGGCGTCGTGCATGTGCCGATGACGGACGGCACCAGGCGCTCCGAACAAGGCCTGAGCGTGTTTCACCGGCTGGTGCGGCGCTGGGTGTTTGCGCGATCCGATGCGTTCCTGGGGACCAGTGAGGGTTCCTTGGACATTTATCGCTCCTACGGCATCGCGGATGCGCATGTCTTCAAATCCGCGCTGTGCATCGACAACGCCAGGTTTCTGGCGCAACCCAGAACGCGGCAAGTCGATTTCCTGTTCTCGGGGCGTTTTGTCGCGCACAAGAACCCGTTGTTTGCCATGAACGTGGCCCGTCGCTGCGCCGAAATGCTGGGGCGCAAGGTCAGCTTGCGCATGCTCGGACGCGGCGCACTGGAGCCTGAATTGCGTCAGGCGGCGCAGTCCATGCGGGCGCTGGTGGATGTGAGCTTTGACGGTTATTTGGCGCAATCTGATCTGCCCGCCGCGTACGCCGATGCCAGGTTGTTCCTGTTTCCCAGCGACTGGGAGCCTTGGGGCCTGGTGGCGAATGAAGCTTGTGCCAGCGGGCTGCCCGTTCTGATCGGGCCTGAAGGGGGCGCGGCGGGTGAGTTGGTGGTCGAGGGCGACAACGGCAGGGTCTTGCCGCTCGACATCGAGACCTGGGCCGCGGCGGCGGCTGTGTTGTTGCGCGATCCGCAGGCGTGGGCGAGCATGTCAGAGCGGAGTGAACGGCGAGTGCAGGCCTTCACGTTCGAACGGTCGGCACAGGGCATGCGGGACGCCATTGCGCATGCGCTCGGCGAAGGACGGCCGGCATGAAGTTCAAGGTCTTGGTGGTCCATAACGCCTATCAGCAGCGGGGCGGGGAAGATGCGGTGGTGGACGCAGAGCTTGAGCTGCTGGCTTCGCATGGCCATTCCGTCCGCCTGTACTCGCGACACAACGATGAACTGCGAGGGCAGAGCGCCGGCCAAGTGCTGAGGCAGACCCTGTGGTCATCCAGAACCGTGCGTGAATTGGCGCAATTGCTCCGCAATGACAGGCCCGACGTGGTGCATGTCCACAACACGCTGCCCCTGGTTTCGCCGTCGGTCTACTGGGCTGCGGCTGCGGCGGGTGTTCCCGTCGTGCAGACCTTGCACAACTTTCGTTTGCTGTGCCCGCAGGCGCTGCTGCTGCGCGACAACCTGCCGTGCGAGTCCTGCGTTGGCAAAGCCATTCCCTGGCCGGGCATCCAACATGCATGCTATCGACAAAGCCGTATCCAGACTGCGGTGGTGGCGGGAACTGTCGCGCTGCACCGCGGACTGGGTACCTGGCGGAACAAGGTGGCCGCCTATATCGCCCTGAACGATTTTGCACGCGACAAATTTATTCAGGGCGGGGTGCCTGCGGAGCGCCTGCATGTGAAGCCTAATTTCATCGATCTGCCGGCGCCCATCGAGTGCGCGCGCGAACACGCTTTGTTCGTGGGCCGATTGTCCGAAGAGAAGGGTATTCGGACGCTGGTGGCCACGGCGGCACGCCTGCCAGCCGGGGCGCGTTTGCGCGTGATCGGTGACGGTCCGTTGCGTCCCCTTGTGGCAGGTGCCCCGGGGATCGACTACCTGGGGTCCCAGCCTCAGGATCAAGTCCATGATTGGATGCGGCGCTCCGGTGCTTTGGTCCTGCCTAGCATTTGCTATGAGAATTTTCCGCGCACCTTGGTGGAAGCATTTGCATGTGGTCTGCCGGTGTTGTCCAGCCGCCTGGGTGCCATGCCCGGCATCATCCAGGAGGGCGTGACAGGCTGGCTGGAAACGCCGGGTGATGCTGACGCGTTTGCGGCTCGATTGGCGCATATCCTGAGCCAGGTCCAGGCGTCTCGCGCCGTGGGGCGGGCGGCTCGCCTGGACTACGAAGCCCGCTTCACGGGACCTCGCAATGTGCAGATGTTGTCGGACATCTACGGCTCTGCGCTCTCCCGTTCTGGCTTGGCGATCGGCACGGTCGGCACAGTCGGTAAACGCCAGGAATGAGCGGCGCTTGGCGCGGCGGCAGTCAGCCCGGCCAAGGCCAGCCCCGCGCACAGGTAGTGGGTGAGCGCGTCTATGCCTCCCAAGGAAAACAGGTCCAGCGGGCATTCGGACACGCTGCGAAGCAAGAGCACCAGAAAGAAAGTGCCAGCAAGACCGGCACTGGCCTTGCTGGTTTGGAAGCACCGGCGCCCAAGCGTGGTGATGTAGGCCAGCAGGGTCACCGCGCCAAACAGGCCGGCTTGGCCCAGCGCCTGCATCAGCTGGTTGTGTGCGTGCCCGACCGCGGGCCAGCCCTTTTCAATACGGAATCGCAGGTCCCACAATCCAGGCCCATAACCGAACAAAGGATTGTCTTTGAATTGGTCCCAGGTGATGGCCCAGATGGTGGTCCGGCCGGTGAGCGTGGTGATGTCCTGGCGGTTGGCCAGATCGGTGACAACCCGGGTTTGCAATAGCCATGCGGCGAACACCAAAGTGATGGCCAGCCCCAGCAGACGCAAGATCCACGAGCTCAGGACCTGTCGCTGCGGATCCGCCGGCAGGAAGCGAACTTTGATCGATTCATACTGGACGGCCAAGGCCCCCAATCCGCCCCAGACCCAGGAGGTCTTTGACTGGCTCAGCACAAGCGCCGTCAATGCAGTCAGCAAGAAAATGAAATTCGCTCGGTTCCGGGCGATGGGGCAGAGCTCCAGAATCAAGCCCGTTGCCGCCAATGCACCGAGCGTATTGGCATGCTCGGCATAGCCGTGCAAGCGAAAATGAATGCCGGGCAGCAGGGACAGGTAGTTCTTCTCGACGGTGACTTGCGGTTGAACCAGCGCGCCCAGCAGGCTGCCGGCCAGAACAATGAATATGACCCGGCGCAAATGCGGCAGTGATCGCAGCATGCCTTGAGGCGCCAGCAGCATCAGCGTGGTCATGGCCAGCGGCGGATACAGCCACGTCATCCTGAAATTTTCGGAATTGCCCGAACCAAACGCCAGGGACAAATAGTTCATGCAGAGATAGAAGAGCATGAACGTCCACCAGAGCGGCACGGCCGAGGGATGCAAGCGCACACGGCCCATGATCCAGGGCAGCAGCTCTCCGGCACAGACTGTCAGGACCGCGGCCACCGTGAGGCGACCGATCCAAGTCACGGCGTTTTGATCCGGGTTGTCCATGGCCAGAAGCGGGTGAAGCTGCAGTTCCTCGGCGCTGAACAGATGGCGGCCAGACAGTGCCACGCTCAAGGCGTTTCCTAGCAATATGGCGGCCAGCATGGTGCTGATCTTGGCGCCGGCCGACCAGCGATGGGCCACGCTGAAAGACAAACTGGCGACGACAGGTACGGCAAGTGCGCCACCAATGGCGGCCATGAAATAAACAACAGGCAGGCCGTAGGCGTACCAAAGGTCCATCATGGTGCTTTCGCTCCAGAGTTCAGGGGGGAGCGCAGGGCGCGTTTGAAGAGTTCCGCAAGAAAAAGCGCGACGAACAATGAGTTACCCAGCAAATACCGTTTCCACAGCCGACGCGGCTCTTGCACCAATCGAAACAACCATTCCAAACCGCGGCGCTGCATCCAGCGCGGCGCCTCCTTTTTGGATCCCGCAATGAGGGCGAAGGCGAATCCCACTCCCAGCGCCACGGCGCTCAATTCGCCTTGCTGCGCTTGCATCCAATATTCCTGCTTGGGGCATCCCAGCCCCACGAACACCAGTTGTGCGCCGGAGGCATTGATGATTGCGACGGTATGGGGGTCAGGGAGCGGTTTCGAAGGCAGCTGTGGCGGCGATATTGCACCGCAAATTCGCAGGGCCGGAAATTGCCGGTTCAATTGAGCTTGCATGCCTGCCAGCTCGTCGGCGCTTCCGCCGTACAGGAACACGCCAGCATTGTCGACTTGTGCCTGCATGCAAAGCGCTCGCGTGAGATGAGGACCGTCGACGCGCTTAATGCCTTCCATTCCTTGCAGGCGGCGCAAGGCCCAAACCAAGGGCATGCCATCCGTGACGGCCAGCGATGCGCTTTTCATCAACTGCGCCAGGTGAGGTGTCCGTTTTGCCCGGGTGAGCATGTCGACATTGGCCACGCACACCATGCCGCCACGCCTGGCGCGAGCGAGATCCATGATGTGGTGCACTGCGCCGCGCAGGGTGCCCGCCGTCAGGCGAATGCCAAACAGCGAAGTTTCAATCATGGAGTCGCGGTGCGGCGGCACGTCGATGGCGGCAGGGCTGGACATGGGCCAGTTGGATGAGCAGTGGATAAGGAGGGGACAACGTTCAAGCATAGCCGCTGCAACAGATCCGCCGACTCAACCGTGTGCGGTTTCCAAGGCAAAATGCGCGCCTACACCCTGTTCCGGGGGAGGGCTGGCATCGCCGTGGCGACTCTGGTCATGGTTTGAGGATGCATCCATCAAAAAGGGGATTTTCTTGAAGATTCTTGTGACCGGTGCGGCCGGTTTTATTGGCATGCACGTCAGCCAGTTGCTGCTGGCGCGCGGTGACCAAGTGGTCGGCTTGGACAACTTGAATGACTACTACGATCCGCAGCTCAAGCGTGACCGCCTTGTGCGATTGACGGACAAAGCCGGTTTTGAATTCGTGCACATGGATATCGTGAACCGCGCGGGCATGGCGGATCTGTTCGCGGCCCAGCGCTTTGACCGCGTCGTGCATCTGGCAGCGCAGGCTGGCGTCCGCTATTCGATCGAGAATCCGAACGCCTACATCGACAGCAATATCGTCGGTTTCAACCACGTGCTGGAGGGGTGCCGCCACAATGGCGTGCAACACCTCGTGTATGCATCGAGTTCAAGCGTGTATGGCGGCAACACGCGCATGCCTTTTTCCGAGCACCATGGCGTCGACCACCCGGTCAGCCTGTACGCCGCCACCAAGAAGGCCAATGAGCTGATGGCGCACACCTACAGCCATCTGTTCAGTCTGCCGACCACAGGATTGCGCTTTTTCACGGTGTATGGGCCTTGGGGTCGACCCGACATGGCCTTGTTCCTGTTCACCAAGGCGATTCTGGATGGCGCCCCGATCAAGGTGTTCAACCAGGGTCGGATGGTGCGCGACTTCACCTACATTGACGACATTGCGGAGGGCGTGGTGCGGGTGCTGGACAGGCCGGCCACCCCCGACTCCGCATATGACGCCGAACGGGGCGATCCGGCGCGCTCCAATGCGCCATACCGTGTGTTCAATATCGGTAATCAGAATCCGGTGCCTTTGATGGACTTCATTGCCGCCATCGAGCAGTCCGTCGGGCGCGAGGCCATCAAGGAGTTCATGCCCCTGCAGGACGGCGATGTGCCGGCCACCTCGGCAGACGTGCAGGAACTGGCTGCCTGGACGGGCTTCAGTCCCGCCATGCCCGTGCCGCAAGGGGTGGAGCGCTTCGTCGCCTGGTATCGAGACTACTTCAAGGTCTGAAGCGCAGATCGATTTGAATCTTTGCAGGAGAACTCCGGGCTGTCGAGTGTCCTCGGCGCCGTGCGGAAGTTGAAACGTCGAGCTGCATTCCGCGGATTCGATGCATATCTCGCTGGCGTGCCCAAAAAATCAAAGGAAATTCGTCGATGGTATATCGACCGCATCGAATCCATCGGCTCGGCGTCTTGCTTTGAATGCCTGGGCGCATTACAGGTCAATGGAGCAGTGATTCAGGGCTTAGTATTGGACATTTTGGGCTGTATTGCGATAGTGTCTAGGCATTTGCCTCGCGCCTGACCTAAAACGAATCCTGGTTACGGGTTTGCTGACGTGTCTCGTTGATTCATGAGACATGCTGTCATTCCCTGTCCATCGGGTCGGTGTGATTTTTCTCCCGGCAGTATTTCCGCAGAGGTGTGTCGATGGTGCGCAATGTGTATTTCGTTTTGAGATATGTATTATTCTCGGTCATCATTATTGGGTTTGCCCCTTGTTTTGCAATCCAATTGCTTGAAAATCCTGGGTTTGAAGGCGGCGGGGTGGCCGCCAACAGATGTGGATCAGCACATCAACATATCAACGGGATCGTGGCGACCGGTTGGGTTGACAATAGTTGCTGGACGGGAGCGGGTACAAGAATCAATTACGCGTTGGACACAAACAACCCTCACAAAGGAAATTCATCGCAAAGGATCACGCTGGAATCTGGCTCGGTTCAATTTGCCTCCTATCCGACGAATATATTGAGCACCAATACGGCCTACAATGTCAGCCTATGGATGCGTTCCGACTCTGCAATGCAAGTGAGCATTACGCTTGCGCAAACCAACGCGCCATATGTGGTTTACGGCACTCAGTCCGTTACCTTGAGCAAGGTTTGGACTCGGTATAACTTCGTGGCTCCGGCTCAAAATCAACAGTCCTGGTTGTTGGTGCAAACGTCTACGCCCGGTACATTCTGGGTGGATGATGCCAGTGTCTTGAGCAATACCGAGTTGCTGCGCAATCCGAGTTTTGAAGCTCCTGCCGCGAATACTGCATCGTGCAATAGTGGCAGTACTACGATAGCTGGCACCATTGCCAATGGCTGGTCATGCTGGGGGAGTAATTCTGGCGTCGCAGCAACATTTTCATTGGACTCCACGGTTGCGCATTCCGGTGCGGTGTCGCAGCTTGTGAATATAAAATCCTTGAATGGTGGCGCGTTGTACGTGCAGCAATACGGGAATTTTAAATTTCAATCGGGTGTTCAATATACTGCCAGTGTTTGGCTCAAGTCCAATAGCAGTTCCGGAATCCAGGTCCAAATTGGATTGAATACGTCTGATGGAGCCACCGTTTTCTCATCGATTCGTGCCAATGTGACAGATGTATGGACGCAATTCATACTCAACGGATTTACGTCACAGTCTCCGGACGGGACAAGCGCAAGATTGTTCCTCAGTCCGCTGCAAGCTGGATCAATATGGATCGATGACGCCAGTGTGTCTGGTCAACCCATCGCTCAGGCTGCAACGCCAGCCGTACCCATTGCAAACTCCTATTTTGGGCTTCATATTCATTCTGCCGAGGGCGTTGTTCCCTATGCAAGATTGCCGTTTGGAGGCGTATCCAAAATTCCATATGGAGCAAGGCGACTTTGGGGTACGCCGGGTGCCACCTGGGCGACGATTGCAACTTGTCCGAGCGGAGGTTGCACAACTGCGCCGCAATATAACTGGGTAGTTCTGGATGCCATCGTGGCCCATGCCGCCTCAGCGGGGTACGATTTGATCATGAATTTGGGGTCTTCGCCCCAATGGGCCTCAGCCCGTCCAAACGAGCCGTCACCACTTGGGTATGGACAATCTGCGGAGCCGGCCAGCATGCAGATATGGCAGGCATGGGTGAATGAGGTTGGAATCCGGTACAACGGGAAAATAAAATATTGGGAAATATGGAATGAACCAACATTTCCTGGCATGCCACCTAGTAGCCATGAAAATCAAATCAATCCAGGGAATAAATTTTACACAGGAACACCCCAGACCTTGTTTGATTTGCAGAAGGCGGCCTTTATGACTTTGAAATCAATCAATCCTGAAAATAAAATATTTACGCCGGCAATTGATTCGCTTGACTATCTTTCATGTTACGTCGGTATTGGCGGCACATCGTATGCCGATGTGTTGGTATTTCATTTTTTTGCAAACGGGGCACCAGAACTGATCTATCAGTACTGGGTGGCAAATGTCGCTGCAGTGGTCAACAATTCGTCGTACCCGATTCCCGTATGGAACACTGAGGGTGGGTGGTTGACAGGAAGCGTCCCTCTTGGCGCTGGCTTGCAGGCAGCTTATTTGGCTCGGGCCTATATATTGAATTGGGCTGCGGGCAATTCCAGGTACTATTTTTATGCTTGGGATGAAATGCATGGGCTGGGAGTCTTGACGCTTCAGGATTATGGCGTCACGCCAGCCGGCAATGCATACTATTGGATTCGCAAGTGGTTGCTTGGAAACATCATGAGCGAATTGAGTGTTGATGTCTCAGGCAATTGGATCGTCACCTTGAGTTTGCCGGCCGGGGGTACGTCGCACATCGTCTGGAACCCGAAATCAAATATGAATTTCGTCATTCCGGGTGGGTGGCAAGCAAACACAGTTCAAGCTATCAATGGCATGGTCGCTTCAACAAGACCGCACAGCACAATTGGTATCGGATTGTCACCAGTGTTGATTCAGTAGGAGTCGAGGCTTGAGCGAATATGCACAGATTGAGTCGATGTGTATTGCTGCAATCACGTCAGTCGAAGCTTCGCAGCAGGTTTTTCAGCAGCGGTGCTTGCCGGTCCTTTTCTGCTAGCAGCGGAGGCACTCCAGTATCGGGCCAGTCAATGGCCACGTCCGGATCATCCCAGCGCAGAGATCCCTCAGCATGGGGGGCGTAGTAGTCGGTTGTTTTGTAGAGGAAGTCCGCCGTGTCGGACAGCACCAGAAATCCGTGAGCAAAGCCGGGCGGAATCCACAGTTGCTTGTGGTTGTCGGCACTCAATTCCACGCCAACCCAGCGGCCGAAATTGGGGCTGCTGCGACGCAGGTCGACGGCCACATCGAAAACAGCTCCGCTGACCACACGCACAAGCTTGGCCTGGGCGTGTGGAGGCAGCTGAAAATGCAGACCACGCAAAACGCCGCGCGCCGAACGGGAGTGGTTGTCCTGCACAAAGGGCAAGGTGTTGCCAGTGGCCTCGTTGAACGCCTTCTCGTTCCAGCTTTCGGTGAAAAAGCCGCGCGCGTCGCCGAACACGCGGGGTTCGATCACCATCACTTCGGGCAATTGGGTCGGGGTGACTTGCATCAGTAGGCCTTGTCGCTCAGCAGTTTCATCAAGTATTGGCCGTAGCCGTTTTTCAGCATGGGCCTGGCCAGCGCTTCAAGCTGCTCGGCATTGATCCAGCCCTGGCGATAAGCGATTTCTTCTGGGCAAGCCACTTTGAGGCCTTGGCGTTTTTCCAGCGTTGCGATGAATTGGCCGGCTTCCAGCAGGCTGTCGTGGGTGCCGGTGTCCAGCCAGGCGTAGCCGCGACCCATGATTTCGACGTTCAGCTGACCCTGGCGCAGATATTGCGCATTGACGTCGGTGATCTCGAGCTCGCCGCGGGCGCTGGGCTTGATCTGGGCCGCGATGTCGCAAACCTGTTCGTCGTAGAAGTAAAGCCCGGTGACGGCGTAGCTGCTCTTGGGCTTTGCTGGTTTTTCTTCGATGCTGAGCGCACGCTGTGCCGCGTCGAATTCGACCACGCCGTAGCGTTCCGGATCAGTCACGTGGTAGGCAAATACGCTGGCGCCATCTTGGCGGGCCGTGGCATTGTGCAGCAGGCCTTGGAAGTCGTGGCCGTAGAAGATGTTGTCACCCAGCACCAGGGCGCTGGGTGCGCCGTCGACGAAGTCCTTGCCCAGAATGAAGGCCTGCGCCAGCCCGTCGGGGCTGGGCTGCACACAGTAGCTGATATTCAGGCCCCAGCGGCTGCCGTCGCCGAGCAGCGCTTCGAAGCGCGGGATATCGAGCGGCGTGCTGATCAGGAGGATGTCGCGCATGCCTGCGAGCATCAGGGTGCTCAGCGGGTAATACACCATGGGTTTGTCGTAGATGGGCAGCAACTGCTTGCTCATCGCCAGTGTCGCCGGGTGCAGGCGAGTACCGGAACCTCCCGCGAGGATGATACCTTTGCGGTGCTTTTGGGGTTGTGCCATGGATCGTTTCCTTTACTGCGTCTTTGCCCAGTCTATGGACAAGTTTGTACCTGGGCCGGACGCGTGCAATCAGAGAATTTCGGCCAAGAAACGGTCCACACCGCTTTGCCAGGTGGGCAGGTGCAGGCCGAAGCGGGCTCGCAGCTTGTCGGTGTTGAGGCGCGAGTTCAGGGGGCGGCGGGCCGGTGTTGGATATTCGGTCGTTGGAATGGCCTGGACCTGGTTCGCAGCGACTTTGATGGACTTGCCGTGGGCTCTCGCGGTCTCGATCACATACCGGGCGTAGGCGTGCCAACTGGTTTCACCGGAGGGTACCGCGTGGTAGGTGCCGCACAGCGTGGTGTCGGCCAGCGTGGCGCGCGCCATGTGGGCGCTGAGGTCGGCCAGCAAGTCTGCGCCGGTGGGCACGCCGATCTGGTCGGCGATCACTTTCAACTGCTCGCGCTCCACCGCCAGCTTGAGCATGGTCTTGGCGAAGTTGCCGCCCCGCCGCGCATAGACCCAGCTGGTGCGCAGGATCAGATGCTGGCAGCCAGTTTCACGAATGGCGGCTTCGCCGGCCGCCTTGCTGGCGCCATAGACGCTCAAGGGCGCGATTGGGGCGTCCTCGGTGCGTGCCTGGTCGCCGCTGCCGTCGAACACGTAGTCGCTGCTGTAGTGGACGAGCAGGGCGCCCAAGGCCTGGGCCTCTTCGGCCAGTGCGCCCGGCGCCTGACCATTGATCAGATGGGCCTGGGCGATATCGCTTTCGGCCTTGTCGACGGCCGTGTAGGCCGCGGCGTTGACGATCAAACGTGGCTTGACGGACCGTACCGTGGCACGCAGGGTCTCGATTTGCCCCAGGTCGCCGCCTTCATGCCTGTCCAATGCAAGCAGCTCGCCCAGCGGCGCCAGCGCGCGTTGCAACTCCCAGCCGAGTTGCCCGTTCTTGCCCAGCAGCAGGATCTTCATGATTGCGCCGCTTGGTCGTACTGTTGTTGCACCCATTCGCGGTAGGCACCGCTTTGGACGCGAGCCACCCAGTCCGGGTTGGCGAGGTACCACTGCACCGTCTTGCGAATGCCTGTTTCGAAGGTTTCAGCGGGCCTCCAGCCCAATTCGCGTTCGATCTTGCGGGCATCGATCGCGTAACGGCGATCGTGTCCGGGACGGTCCTTGACGTAGGTGATCAGGCGGCTGTAGGGGCCGGCGGGGTCGGGGCGCAACTCGTCGAGCAGGGCGCAGACCGTCTTGACGATGTCGATGTTGGCCTTTTCGTTCCAGCCGCCGATGTTGTAGGTCTCGCCCAGGCGGCCACCGGCCAGCACGGCGCGAATGCCGGCGCAGTGGTCGCTCACAAAGAGCCAGTCGCGGATCTGCTGGCCGTCGCCATAGACAGGCAGGGGTTTGCCAGCCAGCGCGTTGACGATCATCAGGGGGATCAGTTTTTCGGGAAAGTGGTAGGGGCCGTAATTGTTCGAGCAGTTGGTGGTCAGCACCGGCAGGCCGTAGGTGTGGTGCCAGGCGCGCACAAGGTGGTCGCTGGCGGCTTTGCTGGCCGAGTAGGGGCTGTTGGGTTCGTAGGAGTTGGTTTCGGCAAAGGGCGGATCGTCAGCCCTGAGCGTGCCGTAGACCTCGTCGGTGGACACGTGGTGGAAGCGGAATTCGCGCTTGGCGTCGTCGTCCAGCGCGCTCCAGTAGGCGCGAGTGGCTTCCAGCAGCGTGTAGGTGCCCTCGATATTGGTGCGCATGAAGGCACCGGGGCCGGAAATGGACCGATCGACATGGCTTTCGGCGGCGAAATGCACCAGCGCCCGGGGGCGGTGCTCAGCCAGCAGGCGATCGACCAATGCGCGATCGCAGATGTCGCCTTGCACGAAGGTGTGGCGCCCATCGTCGTGCAGGGCCTGCAGGTTTTCGAGATTGCCGGCGTAGGTGAGCGCATCGAGCGTGACGACAGGCTCCTCGCTCTGCTTGAGCCAGTCGAGGACGAAATTGCTGCCGATGAAGCCGGCGCCGCCGGTGACAAGTAGGGTCATGCTGTATTTCCGAAGGGTTGGGTCAGGCCGTCATTGGCGTCCGTAGGTGTCCTCGAAGCGGACGATGTCGTCTTCGCCGAGGTAGGAGCCGGACTGGATCTCGATGATCTCCAGCGGCACCTTTCCCGGGTTGGCCAGGCGGTGCGTTTGCCCCAGGGGAATGTAGGTGCTCTGATTTTCAGCCAGCAGGATCACCTGATCGCCGTTGGTCACTTCTGCGGTGCCCGACACGACGATCCAGTGTTCGGCGCGGTGGTGGTGCATCTGCAGGCTCAATGAGGCGCCGGGCTTGACCATGATGCGCTTGACCTGGAAGCGCGGGCCCATGTCGATGCTGTCGTACCAGCCCCAAGGTCGATGCACCTTGCGGTGCAGATTTTGCTCATCTCGCTGCGTGGCGCCGAGGCGATTGACGATGTGCTTGACATCCTGGCTGCGCGTACGATCGGTCACCAGCACGGCGTCGGGCGTCTCCACCACGACCACATCGCTCATGCCGACCACGCTGACCAGCCGGCTGGTCGCATGCACGAGGGTGTTGCGGCTGTCTTCGATCAGCGCATCACCCTTGAAGGCATTGCCCTGCGCGTCCTTCTCTGCCACTTGCCAGACGGCTTCCCAGGCCCCAAGGTCGTTCCAGCCGGCGTTCAGTGGCACCATCTGCAGCGTGAAGGCGCTGCCGGGGCATTTTTCCATCACGGCGTAGTCGACCGATTCGGCCGGCACTTGCGCGAATTCGTCCTTGCCGGGGCGCACGAACTGGTTGTCAATCTTGCGCGCGTCGAAGGCCTTGCGGGTAGCTGTGGCAATGTCAGGGCGGAAACTTTCCAAGGCCTTCATCCATTGGCTGGCGCGCAGCACGAACATGCCGCCATTCCAGAAATAACGTCCGTCTGCCAGGTAGCTGGCAGCGGTGTCGGCATCAGGCTTTTCAACGAATTGCTCAACCGTCAAGACTTTGTCTTGCTGCTCAGCCCGGATGTAGCCGTAGCCGGTTTCGGCCCGGTCAGGCGTGATGCCCAGCACCACGATGGCACCTTGCGCGGCTTGTTGCACCGCTTGCCGCAGGGCCGCTTGGAAGGCCTCGGGTTGCACGACGGTCTGGTCGGCCGGTGTGATCACCAGTACCGGGTCCTGTCCTGTGCTCAGGGCTTGCAGGGCTGCCAGCGTGACCGCTGGCGCGGTGTTGCGTCCCATGGGTTCGAGCAGCACGGCGCCGGGTTCGGTGTGTACCTCGCGCAACTGGTCCAGCACCAGGAAGCGGTGCTCTTCATTGCCGACCACCAGCGTCGGCAGCAACTCGGTCTGTGCGTCGGCCAGGTCGTTGAGGCGCTCGACGGCCTGCTGGAACAAACTGCTGTTGCCCGACAGGATCAGGAACTGCTTGGGAAAGCCTGCGCGCGACAGCGGCCAAAGCCGTGTGCCGCTGCCGCCTGCCATGATGACAGGTTGAACTTGCAGCTGGGTATTGCTCATGAATTGATTCGAAAAATGCGGTACTAATTTTAGGGCTTCAGCACGCAGGCGCCTCATATCCGTCAGGATTCAGTTGCTGCCAGCGCCAGCTGTCGGCGCACATGCGGGCTAGATCATAGTGCGCAGTCCAGCCCAATAGCTCGCGGGCACGCGTGGGGTCGGCATAGCAGGCGGCCACGTCGCCGGGGCGGCGAGCCACGATGTCGAAGGGGACGGGCCGGTTGCTGGCCTGCTCGTAGGCCCTGACCAGCTCCAGGACGCTGTAGCCGCGGCCCGTGCCTAGGTTGACGGTCAGCGACTCGCGGCCGCCCAGCAGGAAGCGCAGGGCAGCCACATGGCCTTCGGCCAGGTCCTGCACGTGGATGTAGTCGCGCAGGCCGGTGCCGTCGGGGGTGTCATAGTCGTTGCCGAACACCTGCAGCCGGGCGCGGCGTCCCACCGCGACCTGGGCCACATAGGGCATCAGATTGTTGGGCGTGCCGCGCGGGTCTTCGCCGATCAGGCCGCTTTCATGGGCGCCCACCGGGTTGAAATAGCGCAGGCACGCGGTCTGCCAGCGTGGGTCTGACGCGGCCAGATCACGCAGCACGGTCTCTCCCATCAGCTTGGTCTGCCCGTAGGGGCTCATGGCACAAAGCGGTGCGTCTTCCGTCAGGGGCAGCTGTTGTGGTGAGCCGTAAACGGTTGCGCTGGAGCTGAACACGATTCGGCGGCAGTTGTGGCCTTGCATCAACTCGCACAGTGTCAGCAGGCTGTCGAGGTTGTTGCGGTAATAGGCCAGGGGCTTCGCGGTCGACTCACCCACCGCCTTGAACGCAGCGAAATGAACTGCTGCATCAGGCCGGTGCCGCTCGAAAATTGCATTCATGGCGCCTGCATCGCAGACGTCGGCACGCTCGAACATCGGTGTTTGGCCAGACAGCGTCTGCAGGCGTTTGAGGACTTCGGGCGAGCTGTTGCTGAAATTGTCCACGCCCACCACCTCATGGCCGGCAGCCAACAGGGCCAGCCAGGTGTGCGAGGCGATGTAGCCCGTTGCGCCGGTCAGGAGGATCTTGCTCATGGATGTGTCAGTTCAGTGGAACAGGGCTTGGCCGGTGCAGCCAATGGTGTTGGAGGTGAAGGGGGTGGAGTAGATGGTGGCTTGTCCGACGCGCTGATCGTATTCAATCTGGCAGATCAGGCTGAAGGTTCGATCGATGGCCCATTTTTCACCCACTCGCAGCGTGTAGGTGGTGTCGGATGCTGCGCCTGAGACGATACCAGCATTGTTGTTCGCCAGTTCGCGCCGTGTGACGGCGATCAGGCCAGTCAGACTGATTTTCCCCGTCAGCGCATAGATGCTGTTGATCGACGCCGAGGTTGATACGGAGTTCAATTCGGCAGGAGGGACGCCGATGCCATTGAACCCGGTGTTCAAGCCGGTGTCCCGGGTGAGGGTGGTGGTGGCTTGCAATTTGCTGGTCGGCTGCCAGCGCCATGCGACGGTACCGGTCACGCCTGAGAAGTTGCTGGCCGTGGCGTCGCTGTGCACGGCCCGCCCCACGCTGAGGCGGCCGTTGATGAAGCTGGCACCGGTGGCCGTCCATTCGGCGAGCAGGTCGAAATCGTTGCGGTTGACGCGGTCACCAGAGGCCTTGCCGGTGATGGCATCCACGTAGTTGGGGTAATCGATGTTGGTGTGCCGCGCATCCATGCCCACCAGTAGCGCTCCGCTGATGCGATAGTTGACGCCCAGCGATTCGTAGGTTTGATGGTAGATGTAGGGCTGATAAAGGGCGGCGCTGTAGTTGTCGCTGAGGTAGCCCGCGCGGCCTTCCAGGCTCAGCGGGCCGGCCAGGCCGTAGTGAACGGACGCATTGATCTGGTCGAGGTCTTCAATGTTCTTGACCGTGCTGTTGGGCAGATAGCCGGGATTGAAGGGCGCCAGATTGCGGGTGGCGCTGGCATTGATGCTGCCAGAGAGCTTGTCCATGGCCGCCCAGTCGAGGCCGCCGTTGATGTTGTAGCCGGAGTTGTTGAGGCTGCCGTTGTGCTGGTACTGGTTTTCCTGGACCGAAGCGTTCAAGTAGAAGCGCTGGCGCCCGTAGTGCTGATCGAGGCCTGCCAGCAGCATTTCGGTGGCCACCCAGTCGGAATTGCTGGGGTTGCCTTGGCCCGTCTGATACACGTTGGACAAATGTGTGAGGCCCAGCGAGGCGCCGTAATAGTACGGAGAAGACGACGCGTTAGGGTCTTGTGAAGTCTGTGCACAGGCGCTGCTCATGCAAACTGCAGTGAAGGCCGTGGCCGTGGCGGTGAAGGCAAAAAATGGGGTGAGCTTGTTCATGGCTGTGGTCTCTCGCGCGGTGGATGCCAGCCTGCATGGCAGGTTGAGGCAAGGATGAAATGGATGTCATGGAGGGTGATCCATGACGATCAGTACGCGTTTCGATCAAACAGCATCAAGCGCACGGTTCGGATGATGATTTGCAGGTCCAGGCCCAGCGACCAGTTCCGCAGGTATTCCAGGTCGTATTCGACCCGCAGAGCCATTTTTTCCAGGGTTTCCGTTTCGCCGCGCAGTCCGTTGATCTGGGCCCAGCCCGTGATGCCGGGTTTGACCTTGTGCCTGACCATATAGGCCTTGATCAGCGTGCGGTATTCCTCGTTGTGCGCCACAGCGTGCGGGCGCGGTCCGACGATGCTCATGCGCCCCTGCAGGACGTTGATGAACTGCGGCAGTTCGTCCAGCGAAGTGCGACGAATGAAGGCGCCGAACACGGTGATTCGGGGGTCGGTCTTGGTGGCTTGCCGGACGATATGACCGTTGTCCAGCGAACGCATCGAGCGGAATTTGTAGACAATGATCTCTTCGCCATCCAGGCCGTTGCGGCGCTGCCTGAAGATGATGGGGCCAGCTGAGCTCAACCTGACGCCGACGGCAACCAGCAGCAGGACGGGTGAAATCAAAATCAGGATCAGCAGGGACAGCACAATGTCGCTGAGGCGCTTGGTCAGGGCGTTGATGCCTGTGAACGGTGTCTCGCAGATGCCGACGACCGGCACGCCGTTCTTGTCTTGTATGCGCCCTTGGATGATGTTGACGCCGAATACGTCCGGTACGAAGAACAGCGAGGCCGTGGTGCCTTGAATCTGCTCCAGCAGTTGCACGATGCGGGGTTGCGAACCCAGCGGCAAGGTGATGTAGACCTCGCGGATGTTGTGTTGCCGTACATAGTCGCCCAGATCGGACAGCCGGCCCAGCAGGCGCCCGGCTGCCTGGGCATGCAGTCTGGGCGCGGCCCGGTCGTCAAAGTAGCCCAGAATGTCGCTGCCGTTCATGTCGCCGGTCTCCAGCGCACGTGCGACCTTGATGCCCAGGTCGCTGCCGCCCACGATCACTGCGCTGCGTCGGGCAGCCGGTTGCCGCGCGCGCCAATTGAGCCAGCGTCGCCCCAGCTCGACCGCCAGCGACTGCGCCAGCGGAGTGGCGATCAGCCAGATCAGCAGCACGCGGTCTTCAAAGTAGTGCAGGCTGTTGGTGGCATAGCCGAACAGGTACAGCACCGCCAGCAAGGTGAGCCAGGCGCTGACGATGTCCACAAAGGCGCTGACCGGATGGATCCGGAAGCGGTCGCGCCCCGGAAAAGTCAGGGCGTAAATCAGCAGACAGAGTATGTAGCTGGGCCTGAACAGCGGCTCATTCGCGTACATGCAGGCGGCGAGATAGGCCAGCACGATCAGGCTGGGCTCCAGCAAGGCAGCGATCAGGGATTGGACAGATTGCGGCGCGCTGTAAAACGTCCTCTTGTAGCTGCGATCCTCAAACATGGGCAGGCGGCTCCGATGGCCCGCGGCCACGTCCTTGTTCTAAAAATTCAATTGACTCCGCATCGACATGCGGTAGGAGGGTACGTTTGACTGCTTGCGCACACCCGAGCCAATTCTCTCTTATTTATTGTGGCGAAATGCTGACTCACAGGCGCCCCCGCGTCTAGGGTGAGGCTTGATCGGCATGCCTACAATCCGCACATGATTCAAGAATGGTCCCATCTTTTGGCGCCGGCAGCGCAGGAACGCCTGGTTTTGCTGCTGAACCACGTCATATCTCGCGAACCCGTGGCGATGACGCGGCTTGCGGTACATCAAGGTTGTGCGATACGCGTTCAAGCGAGGGGCTGGCCTGGCCTGCTGCCTGCGCCTCCCGATTTGTTGCTCGGCATCACGCCCGCGGGCTTGCTGGAGCGTCTTGAGCATGTGCCTGAAGATGCCTTGAGCCTGGCGCTGGACGCTTCCAATCCGGCCGGATTGGCGCTGGGCGCCTTGCTCGGGCAAAAGCCCTCGGTGCAGGTTCAGGGCGACGCCGCGCTGGCTGGCGAAATCAGTTGGCTGATGGACAACCTGCGCTGGGACATTGAGGACGATCTCGCCAAGCTGGTGGGCGCGGTGCCTGCGCGCCAGCTGACGGTGTGGGCTCAGTCGGCTGCGCAAGCTTGCGCGGCGCTGGCGCGCGGTTTGGCGAAGTTGATGCCCGGCGCCAAGGCATGAGGTATATCGCACGCCTGCTGGTCATCCTGTGGACGGTGTTCCGTTTTGGCCTGGATGATTTGGCGCTCTCAAGCTTGCGCCGCAGGCGCTTCCGAGTGTTGCGCCGCGTGGTGTCGGCCGGCCGTCGCTGGGATCAGCCAAGAGCCGTTCGACTGCGGCTCGCGCTCGAGCATCTGGGCCCCATCTTCGTCAAGTTCGGCCAGGTCTTGTCGACCCGGCGAGACCTGCTGCCTGACGACATGGTGGATGAGTTGTCCAAGCTCCAGGACCGGGTGCCGCCCTTTCCAGCCGCCTTGGCCAGATCGCTGGTTGAGCGCGCATTCAAGCGCCCGATCGAGGATATCTTTGCCAGCTTTGACGCCGAGCCGGTGGCAAGCGCGTCGATCGCGCAGGTGCATTTCGGTGTGCTCAAAGATGGTCGGCAAGTGGCGGTCAAGGTTTTGCGGCCCGGCATGCTGGATGTTATTGAGGATGACCTGGCGCTCTTGACCACCATGGCCGGCTGGGTGGACCGCTGGTCGGCCGACGGGCGCCGGCTCAAGCCGCGCGAAGTGGTCGAGGAGTTTGACACCTATTTGCATGACGAGCTCGATCTGGTCCGCGAGGCCGCCAACGCGGCACAGCTGCGCCGCAATATGGAAGGGCTGGATCTGGTGATGGTGCCGGAGATGGTGTGGGAGCTCTGCACCAGCGAAGTCATCGTGATGGAGCGCATGCGTGGGGTGCCGATCTCGCAGGTGCAGCGCCTCAAGGACGCTGGTGTTGACATTCCAAAGCTTGCGCGGGATGGTGTGACCATCTTTTTCACGCAGGTGTTCCGGGACGGCTTTTTCCATGCCGACATGCACCCTGGCAATATCCAGGTCAGCCTGGATCCGATGACCTTCGGACGCTATATCGCGCTGGACTTCGGCATCATCGGCACGCTGAGCGATGGCGACAAGGAATATCTGGCGCAGAACTTCATCGCCTTTTTCCAGCGCGACTACAAGCGCGTGGCGCAGTTGCATATCGAGTCCGGATGGGTACCGGCCCACACGCGCGTCGACGAGCTGGAAAGCGCCGTGCGAGCCGTTTGCGAGCCGCACTTCGATCGTCCGCTGAAGGATATTTCGTTGGGCCAGGTGCTGATGCGCCTGTTCCAGACCTCACGCCGCTTCAATGTGGAGATCCAGCCGCAACTGGTGCTGCTGCAAAAAACCCTGTTGAATGTCGAGGGGCTGGGGCGGCAATTGGACCCGGAGTTGGATCTCTGGGCCACGGCCAAGCCATTCCTGGAGCGGTGGATGAACGAGCAGGTGGGCTGGCGCGCGCTGATCCATCAACTCAAGAAGGAAGCGCCGCGTTTTGCGCAGATCTTTCCCGAATTGCCGCGTCTTTTGCACGACACCTTGCAGCTCCGTTTGCATCATCAAGGTTCGCAGCAGGAGGCTCAAAATTTGGCGGCCTTGTTGCGCGAACAGCGCCGTACCAATCGCTTGCTGCAGGCCTTGCTCTATGGTGCCATGGGTTTTGTCGTCGGCCTGCTGGCGGCTCGCTTTGTGCTGGGGTATTGGGGATAATCCGGCGCCCTTGGTTTGCGCAAGCCGTGTAGGCTTCTTGTTTACCTTTTTTGCTCCCGGCACGCGCGTTGCGCCAGTGTTCTTGTCATGAATATCACGCTGATTGTCTTTGTGGTGCTCTATCTGTTGGGCACCTTGGGTATTGGGGTCTGGGCGGGAACGCGAATCAAGAACACCAGCGACTTTGCAATTGCCGGACGCAGCCTGCCGCTGGCGATGGTGGTCACCACCACCTTCGCGACCTGGTTTGGCGCGGAGACCGTGATGGGGATTCCGGCCAAGTTTGTGCAAGGCGGCTTGAATGCCATCGTTGAAGATCCCTTTGGTGCCGGCACCTGCCTGATCCTGGTGGGTCTGTTTTTCGCCACCAAGCTTTATCGGCAAAACCTGCTGACCATTGGCGATTTCTATCGCCAGCGCTTCGGCAAAGGCATCGAGGTGTTCTGTTCGGGCGCCATCATCCTCAGCTACCTGGGTTGGGTGGCGGCGCAGATCACCGCGCTGGGCCTGGTGTTTTCGGTGCTGACCCAGGGCGCCATGTCGCAGACGGCGGGGATGATCGTCGGCACGCTGGCCGTGCTGATCTACGTCGTGATCGGCGGCTTCCTGGCCGTGGCCTGGACCGACTTCATCCAGATGATCGTGCTGGTGGTGGGCTTGTCGGTCATCGCATTCTTCTCGGCGGGCCTGGCCGGCGGCGCGGACAAGGTGCTGGCCCTGGCCCAGAGCAAGGACCTGTTCCATTTCCTGCCGCCGGCAAATTTTACCGATCTGGCGATGTTTGTCGGCGCCAGCGTGACCATGATGCTGGGCAGCATTCCGCAGCAGGACGTGTTCCAGCGCGTCATGTCGGCCAAGGACGAAAAGACCGCCCGCCGCGGCGCGATGATCGGCGGCATGAGCTACATCCTGTTTGCGGCCGTCCCCATGTTCATCGTGCTGAGCGCCGTGGTCGTGCTGGGCCAGCAGGCGCTGGACATTGCGCGCGACGATTACCAGAAGCTGCTGCCGATGTACGTGCTGACCAAGATGCCCTTGATCATGCAGATCCTGTTCTTCGGCGCCTTGTTGTCGGCCATCAAGAGCACGTCGTCGGCCACGCTGCTGGCACCGTCGACCAGCTTTGTCGAGAACATCGTGAAGAATCTGCGCCCGCACATGGGTGACCGCCAGCAGTTGCTGGCCATGCGTTGGACCATCATCCTGTTTGCGGGGCTGGTGCTCAGCTATGCCATTGCGATGCGCGGCACCTCGATCTACGAGCTCGTGTCCTCGGCCTACCAGGTCACGCTGGTAGGGGCGTTCGTGCCGCTGGTGATGGGCCTGTACTGGGAGCGCGCCACCACGCAGGGGGCCGTGTGTTCGCTGGTGGCAGGCCTGGGGGTGTGGATTGCCATGCTGCCGCAGGTCAGTACGCTTGGCGAGGTTTTTCCGGGGCAGCTGGCTGGTTTGCTGGCGGCCATGCTGGCCATGGTGCTGGGCAGCCTGGCGCCGCAGTGGATGAAGGACCGCAAAGAACATAAGCGGCACGTCACCGGACTGCCGGACGAAGCGGCCGCCTGACGGCAAACGGCCAGCTTGGGCGCTCTATAATTCGCCTTTTTCGTCAACGGTTTACATCATGCCGATCTACGCCTACCGCTGCAGCGAGTGCGGTCACGCCAAAGACGTGCTGCAAAAGCTTTCCGACGCGCCTTTGAACACATGCCCGGCGTGTGGCGCCGAGGCGTTCCAGAAGCAGATCACGGCGGCAGGCTTCCAGCTCAAGGGTTCGGGCTGGTATGCCACGGACTTCAAGGGCGGTAGCGGCACCTCGGCGACGGCCTCCACGGGCGCCGCCACAGAATCAACGGCGGCGCCGGACGGAAATGCATCAACGGCGTCTGCCGCATCCACGCCTTGCGGCGGCTCGTGTGCCTGCCATTGACGGCTGGCACTTGACTCTCCTTCTCCAATTGCCCCCCCACACCGCGCAAGGACTTCCGTGAGAAAGTACATCATCGCCGGCTTGCTGGTCTGGTTGCCGCTGGCCATCACCATCTGGGTGCTGCAGCAGGTGCTGGGCACCATCAACGGCGTTTTCTTCTCGCTGCTGAATGGCTTGAAAGTGCTGGCGCCGGCGTCTCTGGCGGATGGCATTGACAGCTTGCGCAATGTGCCGGGGCTGGGCGTGCTGATCCTGGTCGGCGGCCTGTTGCTGACGGGCATGTTCGTCGCGAACATGTTTGGCCAGTGGTGGCTGCGGCAATGGGACAAGCTGATGGGGCATATTCCCATCGTCAAGAGTATCTACAGCTCGGTGAAGCAGGTGTCGGACACCTTGTTTTCCAGCAGCGGCAATGCCTTTCGCGAGGCTGTTCTGGTGCAGTATCCGCATCAGGACTCCTGGACTATCGCTTTTGTCACCGGCCAACCCAGCGGCGAGGTGGCGGGGCATCTGGAGTCGGAGTGCCTGAGCCTGTACGTTCCGACCACGCCCAATCCCACTTCGGGATTTTTTCTCATGATGCCCAAGTCCAAAGTCCGTTCGCTGGCCATGTCGGTGGACGAAGCTTTGAAGTACATCATTTCCATGGGCGTGGTGGCGCCCCACTCATCCCCCGCTGGGCAGGGCGGGGTGGAGTTGCAGCGAAATCCACCGGACTGAGCGCAGCGGCAGGCGCTCAGTCCTGAAGGCCTGTTGCCAGGCCTGAAGACCGTCCAGACACCTATCAACCGAGTTCGCCTCTTGGAGGCGGGCCATCCAGAATTCGGAGAAGAACCATGCGTACCTGCTATGCCGGACAAGTCAGCGAGAAACTGCTCGACCAGACCGTGACCCTGATGGGCTGGGCCCATCGCCGCCGCGACCATGGCGGCGTGATCTTTGTGGACTTGCGCGACCGCGAGGGCCTGGTGCAGGTTGTCTGCGACCCGGACCGCCCGGAGATGTTCGCCATTGCGGAAAACGTGCGCAACGAGTTCTGCATCAAGGTCGTCGGCAAGGTGCGCGCACGTCCGTCCGGCACCGAGAACGCCAACCTGGTGAGCGGCAAGGTCGAGGTGCTGGCCTATGAGCTGGAGGTGCTGAACCCCAGCGTCACGCCACCGTTCCAGCTCGACGACGAGAACTTGTCTGAAACCACGCGCTTGACTCATCGCGTGCTGGACCTGCGTCGCCCATACATGCAAAACAACCTGATGCTGCGCTACCGCGTGGCCATGGAAGTGCGCAAGTTCCTCGATGAGCACGGTTTCGTCGACATCGAAACCCCGATGCTGACCAAGAGCACCCCCGAGGGCGCGCGCGACTATCTCGTGCCCAGCCGCGTGCACGACGGCATGTTCTTCGCGCTGCCGCAGTCGCCCCAGCTGTTCAAGCAACTGCTGATGGTGGCCGGTTTCGACCGCTACTACCAGATCACCAAGTGCTTCCGCGACGAAGACCTGCGCGCCGACCGCCAGCCTGAATTCACCCAGATCGATATCGAGACGAGCTTCCTGACCGAGCAGGAGATCCGCGACATGTTCGAGGGCATGATCCGTCACGTGTTCAAGAAGGCCCTGGACGTGGACCTGGGTGTCTATCCGGTCATGAAGTATGCCGACGCGATGCACCTGTACGGCTCGGACAAGCCGGACCTGCGCGTCAAGCTGCAGTTCACGGAGCTGACCGACGTGATGGGCGACGTGGACTTCAAGGTCTTCTCGACGCCAGCCACCACGCCCGGTGGCCGCGTGGTGGCCCTGCGCGTGCCGGGCGGCGCCGTCATGAGCCGCGGCGAGATCGACAGCTACACCGAGTTCGTGAAGATCTACGGTGCCAAGGGCCTGGCCTGGATCAAGGTCAATGAAGTGGCCAAGGGTCGCGAAGGCCTGCAGTCCCCCATCGTCAAGAACCTGCACGACAAGGCCGTGGCCGACATCCTGGCCCGCACCGGCGCGCAGGATGGCGACATCCTGTTCTTCGGCGCCGACAAGGCCAAGGTCGTCAACGACGCCATCGGCGGCCTGCGCCTGAAGGTCGGCCACAGCGAGTTCGCCAAGGCCAACGGCCTGTTCGAAGACCGCTGGGCGCCGCTGTGGGTGGTCGACTTCCCGATGTTCGAACGCGACGACGAAGGTGACCGCTGGAACGCCGTGCACCATCCGTTCACGGCACCGAAGGACGGCCACGAAGACATGCTGGAGACCGATCCGGGCAAGTGCGTCGCCAAGGCGTACGACATGGTCTTGAACGGCTGGGAACTGGGCGGCGGCTCGGTGCGTATCCACCGCGCCGACGTACAGAGCAAGGTGTTCCGCGCGCTCAAGATCGGCGCCGAAGAGGCGCAGACCAAGTTCGGCTTCCTGCTGGACGCGCTGCAGTACGGCGCCCCGCCGCACGGCGGCATCGCCTTCGGCCTGGACCGCATCGTCACGCTCATGACCGGGGCCGAATCCATCCGCGACGTCATTGCCTTCCCCAAGACC
>JAFALA010000109.1 GCA_019234815.1 Burkholderiaceae bacterium
CGTCCAACTCACCATCGCCCCGACCATCAGCACCTCGCCGTGCGCGAAGTTGATCAGGTTGATGATCCCGTACACCATCGTGTAGCCCAGCGCCACCAGCGCGTACATGCTGCCCAGCACCAGGCCGTTGATGATCTGCTGGATCAAGGTTTCCATGCGGTTATTCTCCGGTTCAAAGAAACAGGCTCGGCTCATGCAGAGGGCCGCCTTTGGGGCGCGATTCTAGGAGTGCCGCCCGGGCCTCAAGTCAGGGGTATTCCCCTTCGGCGGCGGTCTGGTATGCGGTGTACACCGCGCAAGGCTCGGGCGCAATCGTCAAATACACCACGGACCGCCGGCACGACACTCAGGCGCCGGCTTCGTCATCCAGTTTTTGCAGAAAAGCCAGCTTCTCGCCGATCTTGGTTTCAAGGCCCCGCGGCACGGGCCGGTACCAGCCGGGCTCCGCCATGCCGTCCGGCAGATAGGTCTCGCCCGCCGCATAGGCATGGGGCTCGTCATGGGCGTAGCGGTACTCGTGTCCATAGCCGAGCTCCTTCATCAGCTTGGTCGGCGCATTGCGCAGGTGGACCGGCACCTCGCGGCTCTTGTCCTGCTTCACGAAGGCCCGCGCCTGGTTGTAGGCCGTGTAGCCGGCATTGCTCTTGGCCGCCACAGCCAGGTAGATCACGGCCTGGCCCAGGGCCAGTTCGCCTTCGGGGCTGCCCAGGCGCTCGAAGGTCAGCGCCGCGTCGTTGGCGATCTGCATGGCCCGGGGGTCGGCCAGGCCGATGTCTTCCCAGGCCATGCGCACGATGCGCCGGGCCAGGTAGCGGGGGTCGGCGCCGCCGTCCAGCATGCGGGTCAGCCAGTACAGCGCGGCATCGGGATGCGAGCCGCGAACCGACTTGTGCAGGGCCGAAATCTGGTCGTAGAAGTTGTCGCCACCCTTGTCGAAGCGCCGGCTGTTGAGGGTCAGCGCGTTCTGGACAAACTCGGCGTCGACCTTGGCAACACCTGCCGCGCCGGCTGCCGTCTTGCATTGTTCGAGCAGGTTCAGGAAGCGGCGGGCATCGCCATCGGCATAGCCGATGAGCGTATCGACGGCCAGGTCGTCGAAATCGAGCGAGCCGAGCGCAGCGCCTTGCGCGCGCTTGAGCAGCAACTTCAATTCATCGTCGGTCAGCGACTTGAGCACATAGACCTGGGCCCGCGACAGCAGCGCCGAGTTCACCTCGAATGACGGGTTTTCGGTGGTCGCGCCGATGAAGGTGACCAGACCGCTTTCCGCATAGGGCAGCAAAGCATCCTGCTGGGCCTTGTTGAAGCGGTGGATCTCGTCGACAAACAGGATGGTGTGCTTGCCCAGGGCCAGGTTGTGCTGGGCCTGCTCCATCGCGGCACGGATGTCCTTCACGCCAGAGAAAACGGCCGACAGCGCGATGAATTCGCAATGGAAGGCTTGCGCCGTCAGCCGCGCCAGGGTGGTCTTGCCCACACCGGGCGGCCCCCACAAAATCATCGAATGCGGCTTGCCCGACTGGAACGCCAGCTTCAGCGGCTTGCCTTCGCCGAGCAGATGCGACTGCCCGATGACTTCATCGAGCACCTTGGGCCGCAGCGCTTCGGCCAGCGGCGGTGCGGGCTCCTGGGAGAACAGATCAGACATGGCCTGCCAACCTGGCGCTCACTGCTCCAGCAGATCGGCCCCCTTGGGCAGATCGAAGCGGAAGCGCTCGGCGGCGATCGGCACGTTGACCTGCAAGCCGCCGAACACCAGGGTGGAATGCTGGCCAAAGCCGTCGACCACCTCCAGTTGCGCCAAGTCCTTGCCCTTGAAGGCAATGCGCAGGCTCTGGATGTTGCCCTCGCTGTGGCGCGGCGTGGCCTGCACCCAGTCCAGGCCTTGCGCGCTGGGCTGAACGCTGAGCTCGAAATCGCGGCTCAGGTTGCCGCCGGCCAGCAAGGCCGCGGGCGTGGCGCCCAGGGCCTGCGACATGCGGCGCGAGCTGGCCTGATTGAGGTCGGGGTCGAACATCCAGACCTTCTGCCCGTCGCCGACGATCAGTTGCTCGAACGGCTTCTGATAGGCAAAGCGGAACTGGTTCGGGCGCTGGAACTCGAAGGTGCCGGAGGACTGTTTCTTGCGTGCGCCGTCGGGCGACACCACGGTCTGCGTGAAACTGGCTCGGCCGCTATGGGCGTTCTGCACAAAGTCGTTCAGGGCCGTCAGGGCATCGGCGTGGGCAAGACCGGTCGCTGCGAGCAGGGCCGGCGCCAAGAGAAATCGCAAGTTCTTCATCATTCGTCGCGCTCATTCGTCACGTTTCGGCACGATCAGGTCGCGGTTGCCGTTGCTGCCCATGGCAGAGACCAGTCCGGACTTCTCCATCTGCTCGAGCAGGCGCGCCGCCCGGTTGTAGCCGATGCGCAGATGGCGCTGCACCAGCGAGATTGACGCACGGCGGTGCTGCAGCACGATGGCCACGGCCTGGTCGTACATGGGATCGGCCTCGCCATTGGCCTCGCCCGGTGCGCCGGGCTCGCCGGCATCGCCATCGAGCACGCCGCCTTCCAGGATGCCCTCGATGTAATTGGGCTCGCCGCCCTGCTCTTTCAAGTAGGACACCACGCGGTGCACCTCGTCGTCGCTGACGAAGCAGCCGTGCACGCGGATCGGCAACCCGGTGCCCGAGGGCATGTAGAGCATGTCGCCCATGCCCAGCAGCGCCTCGGCGCCCATCTGGTCGAGGATGGTCCGGCTGTCGATCTTGCTGGACACCTGGAAGGACAGGCGGGTCGGGATGTTGGCCTTGATCAGGCCTGTGATCACATCGACGCTGGGACGCTGCGTGGCCAGGATCAGGTGGATGCCGGCGGCGCGCGCCTTTTGCGCCAGCCGGGCGATCAGCTCTTCGATCTTCTTGCCGACCACCATCATCAGGTCGGCCAGTTCGTCGATCACGACCACGATATGGGGCAGGCGTTCCAGCGGCTCGGGCGCCTCTGGCGTCAGGCTGAAGGGGTTGCCCAGGCTCTCGCCGCGCTCCTTGGCCTCGTCGATCTTCTTGTTGTAGCCGGCCAGGTTGCGCACGCCCATCTTGCTCATGAGCTTGTAGCGGCGCTCCATTTCGCCAACGCACCAGTTCAGCGCGTTGGAGGCCTGCTTCATGTCCGTGACCACGGGGGCCAGCAGATGCGGAATGCCCTCGTAGACGCTCATTTCCAGCATCTTGGGATCGATCAGGATCAGGCGCACATCGCGGGCCTCGGCCTTGTAGAGCAGGCTGAGGATCATCGCGTTGATGCCGACCGACTTGCCCGACCCGGTGGTGCCGGCCACCAGGCAGTGCGGCATCTTGGCCAGGTCGGCCACCACGGGCAGGCCGACGATGTCCTTGCCCAGGCCCATGGTCAGCTGCGAGCTGGCGTCGGCGTAGACCTGCGAACCGAGGATTTCGGACAGACGGATCATCTGGCGGCGCGCATTGGGCAGCTCCAGCGCCATGTAGTTCTTGCCGGGGATCGTTTCGACCACGCGGATGCTGATGAGGCTCAAGGACCGGGCCAGATCCTTGGCCAGATTGACGATCTGCGAGCCCTTGACGCCGGTGGCGGGTTCGATTTCATAGCGCGTGATCACCGGACCCGGCGAGGCGGCGACGACCCGCACCTCGACGCCGAAGTCGCGCAGCTTCTTTTCGATCAGGCGGCTGGTCATCTCCAGCGACTCGGGCGTGACCGATTCGATGCGCGGCGGCGCCGCGTCGAGCAGATCAACCTGCGGCAGCTTGGTGTCGGCCAGATCGGTGAACAGCGTCGACTGGCGCTCTTTGGCCACGCGGGTGGACTTGGGCACATCGATCACCGGCGCCTCGATCACGATGGGCACATGCTCCTCGACGACCTGCCGCTCGACCTCGACCACCTGCTCGCGCTCGCGCTTGGCGACCTTGCCGACGCGCTCGTCCTCTTCGATCTCGCGCCGCTCGACGCGACGCTCGCGGCGCTCGTCGATCCAGGTGCCGAGATGCTCGGCCAGCCGCATCCATGAAAAGCGCAGGGCCAGCGAGCTGCCCAGCAGCAGGCCCGCAATGGCCAGCACGCCCGACCCGGCGAACCCAAATACGCGCATGGACCAGGCGCCCAGCGCGTAGCCCAGCACGCCGCCTGCGTGCCCGCCCGGGAGGCGCGCCTCCCATCCATACATGCGGGTCCACTCCAGGGTGGTGCTCGCCAGCATCAACAGCAGCAAGCCCCCGGCCCACAAGGCGCGCGACGGCCAGCGCGAGACCTGGACCTGGGACTCGTCGATGCGCAAGGCATCCGCAAGGTGCCCCAGCCAGGACCTCAGCCACACCAGCAGCAGCCACCAGCTCGAATAGCCGAACAGGAACAGGCACAGGTCCGAAACCCAGGCGCCCAGGGCGCCCACGCGGTTGCCGTAGCCGATCTTGTCGGTGGCAATGGAAAAAGCGGCATCGGTGGCATCGTGCGTCACCATGGCCAGCAGCCACAGCACCCAGACCAGGGCCCCTACGCCCAGCCAGAACGGCGAGCGCAAGACGCTGGCCGGCGCGGACGCGGCCGGGGCCGCTTTCTTGGATTGACGCTTGTAGGTCTTGTCGGAGGCGGCGGCGCCGTCTCCACCCAGCAATGAACCGAGAGGGAAACTCATGCCGACATTGTGACCCAGGAACGCGTCAGGTCGGCAGGCGGTCCTTGATGACAACCGAACCGCTCTCCAGCGTCTCGATCACGCCGCGGTCTTCCAGATCCTTCATGACGCGGCTGACCATCTCGCGCGAGGCGCCGACGACCTTGGCCATGTCCTGGCGCGAGACCTTGCCCTTGATGATCTTGACGCCCTTGTCGTCCTCCGCCATGTCGAGCAGTGTGCGTGCGACGCGACCGTAGACGTCCAGCAGTGCCAGGGACTCGATCTGCCGGTCCGCATTGCGCAGGCGCGCCACCAGGCCGCGCAAGATCGCATACGACAGGCTGCTGCTGTCAGGCAGGCAGCGGGCAAACTCGTTGCGGCCCAGCACCAGCATGTCGGTCTGCACTTCGGCGCGCACCGTGGCCGAATGCGGCTCGTTGTCGATCAGGCTCATTTCACCCACGTAGTCGCCCGGCTCAAGCACGGCCAGGATGACTTCGCGTCCGCGCGTGTCGGCGGTCAAGACCCGCGCACGGCCGTTAAGCAGGATGAACAACGCGTTCGACTTGGTGCCCTGCTCGACAATCAGTTCGCCGCGCTTGAAGCGACGCTTCACCACGCTGTCAGCGATGGACTGCGCCTGATCTGTGGTGAGCAGGGAGAACAAGGGCACCCTGCGGATCAGATCGAGATTGGACAGCATCGCCATGTACGAACTCCTTTGGATTTGAATGCAGGTTGGAAATCGGAATTTGGGGTCAAACGGGACGCGTCAGCTTGCTGAACGGCCGCTTGCCTAGAATGCGAGCATTGTGCCAACTAAGTCACGGCCCGCCATAGGGTCTTGACCGTAAAGAATGACCCCACGCGCACTCTGTGTCGCGCATGCAACCTAATATCTGCCCCATGAGCGAAAACACCCAACACATTCAACTACTGATCCTGGGCTCAGGCCCGGCCGGCTACACCGCTGCCATTTACGCTGCGCGCGCCAACCTCAAGCCCACGCTGCTGACCGGCATGGCGCAAGGCGGCCAGCTGATGACGACCACCGATGTCGACAACTGGCCCGCCGACGTGATGGGCGTGCAAGGGCCGGACTTGATGCAGCGTTTCCAGGCCCATGCCGAGCGCTTCCAAACGCAGATGGTGTTCGACCACATCAACGAGGTCGACCTCTCCACCCGTCCGTTCAAGCTCAAGGGCGACAGCGGCAGCTACACCTGCGATGCCCTGATCATCGCCACCGGCGCCTCGGCCAAGTACCTGGGCCTGCCCTCCGAAGAGGCCTTCATGGGGCGCGGGGTGAGCGGCTGCGCGACCTGCGACGGCTTTTTCTACCGCGACCAGGTGGTCAGCGTCGTCGGCGGCGGCAACACGGCGGTGGAAGAAGCGCTCTACCTGTCCAACATCGCCAGCAAGGTGCACCTGGTGCACCGCCGCGACAAGTTCCGCGCCGAGCCCATCCTGATCGACAAGCTGATGGAGAAAGTGGCGGCCAGCAAGATCGAGCTGCACCTCCACCAGACTCTCGACGAAGTACTGGGCGACGCCAGCGGCGTGACAGGCGTGCGCCTGAAACACCAGGACGGCAGCAGCAAGGAGCTGGCCCTGCAGGGTTGCTTCATCGCCATCGGCCACCAGCCCAACACCGACATCTTCAAGGGGCAGCTGGAGATGAAGGACGGCTACATCATCACCCGCGGCGGCCTCAATGGCTTCGCCACCATGACCAGCGTGCCTGGCGTGTTTGCCGCCGGCGACGTGCAGGACCACGTGTACCGCCAGGCCATCACCAGTGCCGGCACGGGCTGCATGGCCGCGCTCGATGCGCAGCGCTTCCTGGAACAATCGGGTAGCTGACGGTGAAAGGCGGCGGAATGCCGCCATTTCGCAGTTTTTGCTTTTTACGCTATACTCTTTGGCTTGCCTGCCAGATGGACCGCCCCTGGTGCAATTTAAAACTGCAAAAGGTTTAGCAGGCATAGAGCGGTCAATGGGACGCGCAGTTGCTCATTGATGAACAACTCGCAGCGTCTGGTGAATAGAGCAATCGAACCGGAGAAGCGTCATGGCACGCGTCTGTCAAGTCACGGGCAAGAAGCCCATGGTGGGAAACAATGTCTCCCACGCCAACAACAAAACGAAGCGTCGCTTCCTGCCCAATCTGCAGTACCGTCGTTTCTGGCTGGAAACTGAAAACCGTTGGGTGCGTCTGCGTATCAGCAATGCCGCCCTGCGTCTGATTGACAAGGTCGGTATCGACCAGGTCGTCGCCGATCTGCGCGCCAAGGGCGAACTCTGATCGCCCACTGAAGACCAAGGAGCACTAGCATGGCTAAAGGCGCACGCGAAAAAATCAAGCTGGAATCGACCGCAGGTACCGGTCATTTCTACACCACGAACAAGAATAAGAAGACGACGCCCGAAAAGCTCGAATTCATGAAGTTCGACCCCAAGGCCCGCAAGCACGTCTTGTACAAGGAAACCAAGCTGAAGTAATTCAGCAGGTTTCAGGTCCGAGAAAGCCACCCGCGCGATTCGCGCCGGTGGCTTTTTTCATACCCTGGCCCGGCTCATTTTCATGACAAGACAGCCCAGATCGCCTGGACAGCCGGACCGCGAATCGCCATATCTCGACAAAAAATATCGCGACAAAAAAGCGCGGCACAGAGGCCGCGCTTTCAGCAGGAAGAATGATTGAAACTCAGGCCGGCTTGGCAGCGCGCAGGCGCAGGGAGAAGTTGCGCAACTCCGCAATGCCGCTTTCTTCCGCCTTCTTGCACCAGGCCTGCAGGTCCTTGACGTGCTGCTCGGCCGAGACGTTGGTGCGGGTCCACAGTTGGCGCAATTCTTCGCGCATGACCAGCAGCTTGTCGATCACGGGGCTGTACGCACGCGCGCCCGCAATGTCTTGCCGCAAAGCAGCCGGGATGCGATCGGCATCGCGATGCACCCAACGCTGCGCAATCTTGAACTGGCGCCATTGCGCCGTATGTTGCGCGCCTTGCTGCTTCAGATGCACCAATTCCAGCGCACAGGCGATTTTCAGGTTGCGGCCGTAGTTGGCCATGATCTCGTAGCGGTTGGCGATGATGGCTTCCAGCGTATCCTTGTCGGCCTCGGCCTTCAGCTCGCCGGTCTGCAACTGCGGCGCGATCTTGCGCACCTTGGCCCAGCCCAGCATTTCCATGGCGCGGATATAGCCCCAGCCGATGTCGAATTCGAAGGGCTTGACCGAGAACTTGGCGGAGGTCGGATAGGTGTGGTGGTTGTTGTGCAACTCTTCGCCACCGATGATCAGGCCCCAGGGCGAGATGTTGGTGGAAGCGTCCTGCGCCTCGAAGTTGCGGTAGCCCCAGAAATGGCCGATGCCATTGACCACGCCCGCGGCCCAGATCGGAATCCACAGCATCTGCACGGCCCAGATCGTGGCGCCCAGGGCGCCGAACAGCGCCATGTTGATGATCAGCATCAAGCCCACGCCTTGCCAGCTGAAGCGCGAGTAGAGATTGCGCTCGATCCAGTCATTCGGCACGCCGTGGCTGTACTTCTGGATGGTTTCCTGGTTCTTGGCTTCGGCACGGTACAGCTCGGCGCCACGCAACAGCACGGTATCGATGCCGCGAGTGACCGGGCTGTGCGGATCCTCTTCGGTCTCGCATTTGGCGTGGTGCTTGCGGTGGATGGCTACCCATTCGCGCGTCACCATGCCGGTAGTCAGCCACAGCCAGAAACGGAAGAAATGCGAGGGGATGGCCCCCAGGTCAAGCGCCCGGTGCGCTTGCGCGCGGTGCAGGAAGATCGTCACGGCGGCGATCGTGATGTGCGTCACCACCAAGGCATACACCACAATCTGCCAGACGCTCGCACCCGTCAATCCCTGGCTCAGCCAGGTCACCACCGCGTCCAGCATGGTCATCAATTCGTTCATTCAGTCCCAACCTTGCAAACCAACCCACTTCAAAAATGGGCTTCGTTTTGATGAAAAGTAAGCCTTCAATTGTAGATGCGCGGGTCTAAATCACCTAGCCGGTCACGTCCGCCCCGGCTTGTCGCAAATCAAGCCAAGCGCCAATAGCGCACAGTTCATCCCGATTTGCGCCGCAAACCTCAGCTCTTGCGCTGCCAGACCGCGGCAAAGAAGCCGTCGGTGTGGTGGCGGTGCGGCCAGAGGCGGATGAACCCGTCTTCACAGAGCGACTCCGATGACTTCACGTGCGCCTTGTCCAGGACCTCGGCGGCATTCAGCCATTCGAAGTCAGGATGCGCAGCGCTGAAGGCCTGCGCGATCTCTTCGTTCTCCGCACTCAGGAGGCTGCAGGTGGCATAGACCAGCCGCCCGCCGGCCTTGACCATGCGCGCGGCGCTGTCGAGGATGGCGGTCTGCTTGGCCTGCAGTTCCTGCACCGCCTTTGGCGACTGGCGCCATTTGAGATCCGGATTGCGCCGCAGGGTTCCCAAACCCGAGCAAGGCGCATCGACCAGCACGCGGTCGATCTTGCCGGCCAGGCGCTTGACGCGTTCATCGCGCTCATGCGAGATCTGCGCCGGATACACATTCGACAAGCCGCTGCGCGCCAGGCGCGGCTTGAGCGAATCGAGCCGGTGGCCCGACACGTCAAAGGCATAGAGGCGTCCGGTGTTGCGCATCGCCGCGCCGAGCGCCAGCGTCTTGCCGCCCGCGCCTGCGCAAAAGTCGACCACCATCTCGCCGCGCTTGACATCCACCAGCAGGGCCAGCAGCTGGCTGCCTTCGTCCTGTACTTCCACGGCGCCCGAGGTGAACACCTCGAGCTTGTTCAGTGCGGGCTTGCCCTGCACGCGCAAGCCCCAGGGGGAATACGGCATGGCTTGCGCCTCGATGCCCGCCGCCTTCAGCGTGGCAAGCGCCTCCTCAGGCTTGGACTTGAGCAAATTGACGCGCAAATCCAGCGCCGCGCCTTCGTTCATGGCGTCGGCGAGCTGCCAGAACGCCTGCTCGCCGAGACGCGCCATCAGGGGCTCGGACAGCCATTCAGGCAGGTTGTGCCGCAGCTTGGGGGCCAAGCTGGCGCGATCAATCTTGCTGACCTCGGCCAGCCACTGCTGCTCGGCCGGGCTGATGGCGCTGCGCAGGAAGCTGTCGCTGCCGGCCCAGGCCAGCAGGCACAGGCGGCGCTCCAGGGGGCCGCTGCCGGATTGGGCCAGGTGCTGCAACACCAGCCGCTGGCGCAGCACGGCATAGACCGTCTCTGCCAGCGTGTGGCGCTCGCGCTGGCCCAGCGCCTTATTCTTGCGGAAGTAAGCCGAAACCACGCCGTCGGCCGGCGCATCGAATTTGAGGACGCTGCGCAGCAATTCGCAGCTCATGTCGAGAAGGGCATTAGGATGCATGCGCCAATTATCCCAGCGAATATCCCTGTGCCATGAATGACGCCTCAGACCTGCCGCCCCTGCCTGCCACGCCACTGGGTCGCTACCGCCACTACAAAGGCGGCGAATACGAGGTGCTGGGCTGCGCCCGCCACAGCGAGACACTGGAGCCGCTGGTGGTCTACAAGCCGCTGTATGCGCCCGGATCGGGCCTGTGGGTCAGGCCGCACATGATGTTCTTCGGCTCGCTGGAGATCGACGGCGTGCCGGTGCGGCGCTTTGCGCCTATGGAGCCGTAAAGACCTGGGCTTCGCCGCCCAGTTGCTGCACCCGCGCGCCGTCAACGCGGAGCCGGCCCTCGACGAACCAGCGCACGGCGCGCGGGTACATGCGATGCTCCTGCGCCAGCACGCGGGCTGACAGGCTGGCCTCGTCGTCGCCCGGCAAGACCGGCACCACAGCCTGGGCCACCATCGGGCCATGATCGAGCTCGGCCGTCACGAAGTGCACGGTCGCGCCCGCGACGTGGCAGCCTGCGTCGATCGCGCGCTGGTGCGTGTGCAAGCCAGGAAAGGCCGGCAGCAGCGACGGATGGATGTTCAACATCCGCCCCCCGTAGCGCTGCGTGAAACCTGGCGTCAGGATGCGCATGAATCCGGCCAGCACCACCAGATCAGGCGCGAAGCCGTCGATGACGCGCGCCAGTTCGGCGTCGAAGCTGTCGCGGTCCGGATAGGCCTTGTGATCGACCACGGCCGTGGCGATGCCATGCTGGGCGGCGAATGCCAGCCCGGCCGCCTGGGGCCGATTGCTGACGACGGCGGCGATGCGCGCCGGCCACTGCTCGGCGGCGCAGGCCTTGACCATGGCCTCCATGTTGGAGCCCCGCCCCGAGATCAGGATCACAATGTTTTTCATGGGGCGGCAGTGTAGCGCGCGCAATTTTCCCAGGTCTCTACAATCGCAGGCCCGCCGAGAAGACGCCACCCGAATCTCCCCCCATGCCTGACGCACCCCCCCCCCTTCCCCCGCCGCGCCCGCGCGTGCTTTCCGGCATGCGTCCGACCGGCACCTTGCACCTGGGCCATTACCACGGCGCGCTGAAGAACTGGGTCAGGCTGCAGGCGACGCACGATTGCTTCTTCTTCGTGGCCGACTGGCACGCCCTGACCACGCACTACCAGGATCGCAGCGCCATCGAAAGTAATGTCTACGACATGGTGGTCGACTGGCTGGCCGCCGGACTGGACCCCGAGCAGGCCACGATCTTCATCCAGAGCCGCATGCCAGAGCACGCAGAGCTTTTCACCCTGCTGGCCATGAGCACGCCCTCGAGTTGGCTGGAGCGCATGCCCAGCTACAAGGACCAGGTCGAAAAAAACCGCGAACTCGCGACCTTCGGCTTTCTGGGCTATCCGCTGCTTCAGGCTGCCGACATCCTGATCTACAAAGCCGCGCTGGTGCCGGTCGGCGAAGACCAGGCCGCCCACGTGGAAGTGACGCGCGAAGTCGCGCGGCGCTTCAACCGCATCTACGGCGGCAAGACGGACGATTCCGCCCGGATCCTGCCCGAACCGCAGGCCTTGCTGACGGAAACCTCCAAGCTGCAGGGCCTCGACGGATTCAAGATGAGCAAGAGCGCCGGCAACGCCATCGCCATGCGCGACGAGCCGGCCGTGGTGGAGGACAAGATCCGCCGCATGCCCACCGACCCGCAGCGCGTGCGGCGCAGCGACCCCGGCGACCCGGCGCGCTGCCCGGTCTGGGCCTTCCACGAGCTGTATTCCGACGACGCCACCCGGGCCTGGGCCGAGACCGGCTGCAAATCGGCCGGCATCGGCTGCCTGGACTGCAAGCAACCAGTCATAGACGCCATTCAGCGCGAGCAGGCACCATGGCGCGAGCGCGCCGCCGAGATCCTGGCCAACCCCAAGCAGGTGCACTGGATCGTCGAGCTGGGCACCGAGCGGGCCCGCGCCGTGGCGCGCAAGACACTCAAGGAAGTGCGCGTGGCCATGGGCCTGGTGTACTGAGATCGCTGCAAAGGTCGCGTCGTGGCAGGCATACACATCACCGACATCGAGGCCGCCATCAACTGGTGGCGTGAGCGCGCGCCCTCGTCGGACGGCATGCGCGCCTGCCCCGCCGTGCTGGCGCTGGCCGAGGTCTACGCGCTGCTGGTGTACTACCGCGAAGCCGAGTGCGACCCCACCAGCATGCCCGAAGCGGCACTGATCGCCTGGATGGACTGGTACCGCAGCACCCCCGACGCGCCATGCATCGCCATCTGCTCCACCAGCCAGGGTGACGCGGTTTGCAAAGGCTGTGGCCGCTATTTCGACGAAGTACAGAACTGGCCCCGGATGACACCCACGGAGAAGCGCGCGACCTGGCGCCGCATCACCCAGGAAGCCACGGCCTGGCGCTTCAACCGCTATGCCGAACGCGCGCGGGAAATGACGCCCGTCGCCTCGCCCCAGCCCGGAGCGGGCACGTGAAGGCGACGCACTGGAGCAGCCTCAAGCGCATCGCTCCGCTGGCCTGGCCGGTGCTGGTCGGACAGCTGGCCGTGCTCGCCTTCTCCACCGTCGACACCCTGATGGTGGCGCGGTATTCCGCCGTCGACCTGGCTGCACTGGCAGTCGGCGGCGCCGTCTTCATGACGGTGTTCATCGGCTTGATGGGGGTGGTGCTGGCGGTTTCGCCCATCGTCGGCCAGCTGTTTGGCGCAGGCAAGATGAAGGAGGTCGGCGACACCCTGCATCAAGCCGTCTGGATGGCCCTGGGCCTGTCGATGCTAGGGGAGCTGGTGCTGCTGTGGCCCGAACCATTTCTTGCCATGGCAAAGACGGCGCCAGAGGTCGAGACTCGGGTGCGTGCCTACCTGCATGCCCTGGTGTATTCGCTGCCGGCCTCGCTGGCCTTCACCGCCCTGCGCGGTTTCAACACGGCCGTCTCCCGCCCCAAGCTCGTGATGCTGCTGCAGGTTGCCGGCCTGCTGCTCAAGATCCCGCTCAACAACCTGATGATCCGGGGCTTTGACCTGCCCTGGCCGTTCGGCCCTGTTCACGTGCCGGCCCTGGGCGCCGCTGGATGCGCCGTCGCCACCAGCATCGTGATGTGGGCACAGCTTCGCGGCCGTTGTGCTGATGCGGCGCGACCCCTTCTATGACCGATTCGGCCTGCAACATGGCGCCCCGCACCGTCCGTCAAAAAACGCCATTCGCGGCTTGCTCAAGCTCGGTATCCCCATGGGCGGCACCTTTCTGATCGAGGTCACCGGCTTCACCTTCATGGCCATTTTCATCGCCCGGCTGGGCACCACGGCCGTGGCTGGGCATCAGCTTGCTTCGAACCTGATCGCCTTGATGTACATGATGCCGCTGGCCTTGGCCAGCGCCACCGGCACGCTGGTGGCGCAGCGGGTCGGCGCGCAGGATGCCGCCGATGCCCGGCGCCTGGGCTGGCATGGGCTGGAGCTGTCCATCGGTTTGGCCTTGCTCAGCGGCGGCCTGGTGTTCGGACTGCGCGAACAGGTGCTGAACCTGTACACGCACGATGCCAGCGTGATCGCCGCCGCCATGCCGCTGCTGCTGTGGGTCTGGCTGTTCCATGTCGGCGATGCAGGCCAGACCCTGGCCGCCTTCGTGCTCAGGGCCCACCACATCGCCAGCGCGCCGCTGGTGATCTACGCCGTCGCACTGTGGGGCATCGGCCTGGGCGGCGGCTACCTGCTGGCATTCGGCCCGCGCCAGACCGTGCCAACCTTGCTGCAGGGCGCCAGCGGCTTCTGGTTCGCCGCCACGGCCGGGCTGCTCACAGCAGCCCTGATGCTCAGCGCCTACCTGGCCCGCGTGCACCGCATAGAGGCACGCGGCCTCTACGCCGAGACGGCCTGATTCAACCGTTCCGGCAGGCTCAGCACGAACCTGCTGCCGCCGCCCGGCCGAGCCTCGCAGCGCACGCGACCGTGGTAGCGCTCGGCAATCTGCCGGACAAGGCTGAGCCCCAGGCCCACGCCGCCGGCCTGTTCGGCATGTCCGGGCAAACGGAAAAAGGCCTCGAACACGCGCTCACGCATGTTTTCCGGAACACCGGGCCCGCGATCGCACACGGCGAGCTCGACCCACCCCGCCGGGCGCGTCATCTCCACGCTGATGTCCGGCCCGCCATAGCGGCGCGCGTTGTCCAGCAGATTGCGAAGCGCGCGCCGCAGCAAGCGCTCTTCGGCATGGATCCTGACGCTGGACAAGCCCTCGGGCACATCCAGCTCCGCCCCTGCCCGCGCCGCTTCCTCGGCCGCCAGCGGCAGCAAGTCCACATCGGTATCCAGATTGTTGCGTTGCACCGAGTCCAGGCGGCTGGCGAGCAGGACTTCTTCGACCAGCGCATCCAGCTCCGCGATATTGGTGTGGATCTCGTCCTGCAGACGCTGGCGCTGCACACCATCGGCCGCATCCAGCATCGAGAACGCCATCTTCAGGCGGGCCAGCGGCGACCGCAGCTCGTGACTGGCATTGGCCAGCAGGCTTTGATGCGAGCGGAGCAAGGTCTCGATCTGTCCGGCTGCGCGGTTGAAACTGCGCGCCAGGTCGGCCACTTCGTCCTTGCCGCTGTCATCGACACGGTGTGAAAACTGTCCGGCGCCAAACTCCAGCACGCCGGCCTTGAGCACCTCCAGGCGTCGGGTCAGGCGCCGTACGACGGGAAAAGCGCCCAGCGCCACACCGAGGAACAAGACCAGCAGCACCAGGATCAACGAGGTGCCGTGCAAGGGTCCGCCCGGCACGGGCAGCCAGCGCGGCAGCGCGGAATCGCTGAGCCGGGCCATGCGCTCCCAGTCCTCCCCTTCCTGGCCACCGAAGCGACCGCCCGCCCCCCCTGGGCCTCCAGGGCCGCCAGGACGCCCGACCGGCGGTTCTCCCACCGCAGGGTTGCCCGGCGGCGGCGGCTGACCGGCACGGGCAAAGCCCGGCGGGGGTCTGAGCACCCGCAGGAATTCGATACGCCGGCCGTCCTGCAATGGAATCTCGACATTGCGCGCGCCCAGGATGTCCTGGCGACGGTCAAACAGGCTGGACGCGCCGATGCGATTGCCCTGCGCGTCGAGCAACTCGAAGGCCATGCGTAAATGCTGCCCCCACTCCCCGATGGCGGCAGCCTGCACTTCGCGCGGCGCATCCGCGGACGGAAGCGCACGCTGCAGCAGCAGCGCCATGGCGGTGAGCCGCTCGCGACTCACCGCGTCAAAGCCGCCACGCTCCTGCTCGATCTGATGCTGGAACAGCCAGGCCGAGCCGAACGCGAACGCCGCCAGCAGCAGCACCAGCGTCAGATAGATCCGCCAATACAGTGATCTCACGCCGAACGACTCTCCGCGTCCTGCTTGCGGGCAAACACATAACCGGCACCGCGCACGGTCAGCACCCGCCGCGGCGCCTTGGGATCGTCTTCGATGACGGCCCGGATACGGGAAATATGGACGTCGATGGAGCGGTCAAACGCGTCCAGCGGATGGCCTTTGAGCGAATCCATGATCTGATCGCGCGACAGCACCCGACCCGGGCTTTGCGCCATCACGGCCAGCAGGTCGAACTGATGGCTGGTCAGATCGCAAGGCTTGCCGTCCAGGCGCGCCATGCGCGCGGCCAAGTCGACTTCCAAGCGGCCGAAGCGAAGCACCTCGTCACCCTGCAGTTCGGGCTCCACGCGACGCAGCATGGCTTTGACGCGCGCCTGCAACTCGCGCGGCTCGAACGGTTTGGCAAGGTAGTCGTCGGCTCCGAGCTCCAGGCCCAGAATCCGGTCCATGGGCTCGCCACGCGCCGACAGCATCAGCACCGGCAGGCGCTTGAAGCGCGAATCGCGGCGCAGTTCCCGGCAAAAATCGAGGCCGTCGCCATCCGGCAGCATCACGTCCAGCACCAGCAGGTCGAACAGCGCCGAGTCCAGGCATTGCCGGGCCAGTCCCAGCGACGCCGCCTGCGTCACTTCAAAACCCGCCGCGCTCAGGTAGTCGCCCAGCATGCCGGTCAGGCGGGTGTCGTCGTCGATGAGCAAAAGTCTTGAATTCATGCGGTGTAGGGACTGCGCGCCGTGCACGTGGGCCGCTGGCGCCGGGCCCGCGGCAGGGTTCGGTTGCAAAGATTGAAGCATACGCCCTCAATGCGCCTCATGTTGAGCTTCACGCCCGTGCACGTGCTCGGCCATGCGCTCATGCTGCTTCTTGATCAGGCTGTGCATCTTGGCGCGCTGGGCCGGATTCAGCACCTTGGCCGCATCGATCAGGGATTGCGTCATGCGCTTGGACTGCGCTTCGTGCAAGGCCTGCAATTGCTGCCGGACCTTCTCGATGGCGGCAGCGTCCACGGTCGGCGCAGCCAGCAACTCACCGATCTGCTCGTGCAGTTTCTTGGCGCTTTCGTGCTGCGCCATCATGTCCTTGTGGGCGGCTTCATGAATCTGCTTGAGTTGGGCACGCTGCGCATCGGTGGCATCCACCGCATCGAGCAAAAACGCCATATGTTCATGATGGTCGCGATGCTGCCAGCCCCCTTCACGACCAGGCATGCCGTGATGCGCCATGGGATCCGAGGCCGCCGCAGCCTGATCGTCTGCAAACACCTGCACGCTCGCGCCCAGCATGGCCAAGGCGGCCGTGGCGCCCATCAGCCAGCGGGATGTTGCTTGAGGCTTCATCTGTGGTCTCCAATCAAGATCGATGGGGGGATCTTGCGCGAGCACCGTAACCGCGTCATTGGCCAGCGGTAAAGATCTGTGAATGAAGCCAAAGGAAAAGGGCCTGACCAGGCCCTTTGGATCAGAACTCGCCGCTTTACTTGATCGGCTTGAAGCGCATGCGCTTGGGCCGGGCGCCTTCTTCGCCAAGACGCTTGCGCTTGTCGGCTTCGTACTCGTGGAAATTGCCGTCGAAGAAGTACCACTGCGAATCACCCTCGCAGGCCAGGATGTGCGTGCAGATGCGGTCGAGGAACCAGCGGTCGTGCGAGATCACCATGGCCGAGCCGCCGAATTCAAGCAGCGCCTCTTCGAGCGCACGCAGGGTTTCGACGTCAAGGTCGTTGGATGGTTCGTCGAGCATCAGTACATTGCCGCCCTGGGCCAGGGTCTTGGCCAGGTGCAGGCGGCCGCGCTCACCGCCGGAGAGCTGGCCGACCATCTTCTGCTGGTCGTTGCCCTTGAAGTTGAATCGGCCGATATAGGCGCGGCTGGGCATCACGAACTTGCCGACGACAATGTTGTCCAGGCCGCCCGAGACGTCTTCCCACACGGTCTTGTCGGCCTCGAGGCTGGCGCGGCTCTGGTCGACGAAGGCCATCTTGGCCGTCTTGCCGATCTTGACGGTGCCGCTGTCCGGCTGCTCGGTGCCTTGCAGCATGCG
>JAFALA010000034.1 GCA_019234815.1 Burkholderiaceae bacterium
CGAAGGTCAGCCCAATGGCAGTCGCCGCGACGCCGTCCAGGACGGCGTGTAATGTCGCGTTCTGGCCGATCCTGCCTAGTCCCGAGGCGAGCGCCAGCACGATCACGAAGGGGCCCGACAACAACCCGAACACGGCGGCAACCGCGCCGGGGGCGCCGCGCAGCTTCTGCCCGACCTGAACTGTGAGATTGACGCCTCCGGAGCCGGGCGCGAGACGGCCCAAGCCGGCGCCAGCGAGGAAATCGGCATCGCCGATCCACTGCCGTCTCTGGACGATCTGACGGTAGAGCCACCCTGCGGTGCCGCCGCCAAAGCTCGTGATGCCCAGCCAGAAAAATGCCCAATACATCGCCGGCAATCCGATCCGCGCAGCTCCCTGAGCATCATCGACGGCTTCATCCATCACATCCACCCTCATCCACCTCATGCCTTGCTCGATGCGGCCATCGACGCATTAACGAAACCGTTCGTGTGTCTTCGGGCCGAGCCGGCCGAGCCCGGTAATGGCGATCATGATCCGAAGCGAAGCTTAGTATCGAGTTCAGTAACGGTCAGAGGGATTTTCATGGAGAGGCCAAAACGCTACGCTGGCTGCCTTTTTGAGGTGTTTGCAGGCTGCCATGCCCGATGCTTCGCTCGATATCGCTCCGCTCCAGCCGGTGCGTCTTGCTGATTACCGGCCCCCTGCCTTCCTGATCGATACGGTCGACCTCGTCTTTGATTTGCGCGACGGCGATACTCGTGTGAGATCGCGGCTCGGCATTCGGCGCAATCCGGAGGCTCCCGATCGCGCGGCGGCGCTGCACCTCGACGGGGAGGAGCTCGAACTCCTCTCGCTCGCGCTAGACGGCACGCCGCTCGGCGCCAATCGCTACCAGATCGCAGCCGAAGGCGGTCTGTCGCTCGCCGGTGTGCCGGATGCCTTTGCCCTCGATGTCGAAACCCGCATTGCACCCGAAACCAATACGCAGCTCTCGGGCCTTTATATGTCGGGCGGCAATTTCTGCACTCAGTGTGAGCCCGAAGGCTTTCGCCGGATCACCTATTTCATCGACCGCCCCGATGTTATGGCGCGCTACACGACGACGATCGTCGCCGACAAAGCACGTTTCCCGGTGCTGCTGTCGAACGGCAACCCAGTCGAGCGCGGCGAGAGCGGCGACGGCCGGCATTGGGCGAAATGGGTCGATCCACACCCGAAGCCGTCTTATCTGTTCGCGCTCGTCGCCGGTGATCTGGTTGCGGTCGAGGACCGCTTCACGACGCGTTCCGGCAAAGCGGTAGCGCTTGCAATCTGGGTGCGCCGCGGCGACGAAGACAAATGCAGCCACGCGATGGCATCGCTCAAAAAGGCAATGCGCTGGGACGAGGAGGTGTTCGGACTCGAATACGATCTCGATGTCTTCAATATCGTCGCGGTCAGCGACTTCAACATGGGGGCGATGGAGAACAAGGGCCTCAACATTTTCAATACCCGTTATGTGCTGGCCAAGCCCGAGACCGCGACCGATACCGATTTCCAGAACATCGAGACGGTGATTGCGCACGAATATTTTCACAACTGGACCGGCAACCGGGTGACCTGCCGCGACTGGTTCCAGCTCAGCCTGAAGGAAGGGCTGACCGTGTTCCGCGACCAGGAATTCAGCATGGACATGGCCGGCGACGCAAGCAGCAGAGCCGTCTGCCGCATCCAGGACGTGCGCGCGCTTCGCGCCGTGCAGTTCCCTGAAGACTCCGGCGCCATGGCGCATCCGGTGCGCCCCGACCAGTACGCCGAGATCAACAATTTCTACACCTCCACCGTCTACGAAAAAGGCGCCGAGGTCGTACGCATGTACCAGACCCTGGTCGGCCGCGCCGGCTTCGAGAAAGGCATGGGCCTGTACTTCGAGCGCCACGACGGCCAGGCCGTCACCTGCGACGACTTCGCCCAGGCCATCGCCGACGCCAACCCCGGCTCGGCCCTGGCGAGCCGCCTGGACACCTTCAAGCGCTGGTACGCGCAGGCCGGCACGCCGCGCCTGAAGGCGCGCGGCCTGTACGACGCTGCCGCGCAGACCTACACGCTGAGCTTGAGCCAGCACACGCCTGCCACGCCGGGCCAGCCCGACAAGCTGCCGCAGGTGATCCCGGTCGCCATGGGCCTGCTGGCGCAGGACGGCCAGGCCATCGCGCTGCAGCTGCAAGGCGAGGCGCAGGCCGCAGGAACCAGCCGCGTGCTGGTGCTGGACCAGGCCGAACAGCATTTCGTGTTCGTCAACGTCGCCAGCCAGCCCGTGCCTTCGCTGTTGCGCGATTTCTCCGCCCCGGTGGTGCTCGACGACGGCCTCGGCGACGCCGAGCTGCTGACGCTGCTGCAGCACGACAGCGACGCCTTCAACCGCTGGGAAGCCGGCCAGCGCCTGGCGCTGAGCCGCATTCTTGTGGCCGTGCGCGCCAAGCAGCCGCTGGTGCTGGACGCCGCCTTCCTCGATGCCATGCGCGCCGTGCTGCGTCACCCCGAGCTCGACGCGGCCTTCAAGGACCTGGCCCTGACCTTCCCTGGCGAGGCCTACATCGCCGAGCAGCTGGACGTGGTCGACCCGCAGGCCATCCACGCCGCCGTCGAGGCCGCCGAGCTCCAACTGGCGCAGGCCTTGCAAGCCGACTGGGAGATCGCTTTCGAAGCCCACCAGGTTCAGGGCGGCTATACCCCTGACGCCGCCTCGGCCGGCAAGCGCGCCCTGGCCAACCGCGCGCTGGCCATGCTGGTGCTGAGCGCCACCCACGGCGGCGATACCGTGTGGCCGGGCCGCGCCTACCAGCGCTTCAAGGACGCCGGCAACATGACCGACCGCCTCGGCGCCCTCGCCGCCCTGGTCAACGCGCACGCCGAATTGGCCGATGCGGCGCTGGCCCGCTTCCACGCGCTGTTCAAGCACGAGGCGCTGGTGATCGACAAATGGTTCGCGCTGCAAGGCCGCACGCCGGAGCGACTGGGCAAGAGCTTCGCGCGCGTCAAGCAGCTGATGCAGCATCCCGATTTCACGCTGAAGAACCCGAACCGGGCGCGCAGCCTGATCTTCTCGCTGTGCATGTTCAACCCGGCCGCCTTCCACCGCGTCGACGCGGCGGGCTATGTGTTCTGGGCCGAGCAGGTGCTGGCGCTGGACGCCATCAACCCGCAGGTAGCCGGCCGATTGGCGCGCGCCATGGACCGCTGGAGCGTGCTGGCCGAGCCCTACCGCAGCGCCGCCCGCGAGGCGATCGCCCGCGTGGCCGCCAAGCCGGACCTGTCCGGCGACGTGCGCGAGATCATCGAGCGCGCATTGGCCTCGGGCAGCGCCGAGCTGCTGCTGCCGGCCACCGAGTAAACCCACCTTCAGACGACCTTGAAAAGCGCCACCATGTCACGACGCATCAGCCTGACCCAATACCTGATCGAACAGCAACGCCAGCACGGCCGGCTCCCGCAGGAGCTGCGCCTGCTGATCGAAGTGGTGGCGCGCGCCTGCAAGCGCATCGCCATCAGCGTCAACAAGGGCGCCCTGGGCGACGTGCTGGGCACCGCCGGCAGCGAGAACGTGCAGGGCGAAGTCCAGAAGAAGCTCGACATCATCGCCAACGAGGTGCTGATCGAAGCCAACGAATGGGGCGGCCACCTGGCCGCCATGGCCAGCGAGGAAATGGAAGGCATCTACCTGGTGCCCAACCGCTACCCGCAAGGCGAATACCTGTTGATGTTCGACCCGCTCGACGGCTCCAGCAACATCGACGTCAACGTCAGCATCGGCACCATCTTCTCGGTGCTGAAGAAGCCCGAGAACGGCAAGGGCGTGAGCGAAGAAGACTTCCTGCAGGCCGGCTCGCAGCAGGCCGCCGCCGGCTACTGCGTCTACGGTCCGCAGACCACGCTGGTGTTGACGACAGGCAACGGCGTGGCCATGTTCACGCTGGACCGCGAGCAAGGCTCCTTCGTGCTGACGCAGGAAGACGTGCAGATCCCAGAAGACACCAAGGAGTTCGCGATCAACATGTCGAACATGCGCCACTGGGACGCCCCCATCAAGCGCTACGTCGACGAATGCCTGGCCGGCAGCACCGGCGTGCGCGGCAAGGACTTCAACATGCGCTGGATCGCCTCCATGGTGGCCGACGTGCACCGCATCCTGACCCGCGGCGGCATCTTCATGTACCCCTGGGACCAGCGCGAGCCCCACAAGGCCGGCAAGCTGCGCCTGATGTACGAAGCCAACCCCATGGCCCTGCTGGTCGAGCAGGCCGGCGGCGCGGCGACCAATGCGCGCCAGCGCATTCTCGACCTCCAGCCCGGCCAGTTGCACGAACGCGTCGCGGTGGTGTTGGGTTCGAAGAACGAGGTCGAGCGCGTCACGCGCTATCACAACGAGCTTGGCCGGGACTGAACGGCATTCGAGCTGAAACAAAGGGAGCCCTTGCGGCTCCTTTTTTTCATGCGTTTGCTGTTTGTGCTGAATCAATGCAGCCACGCAGCCGTCTCCCTACATTGAGTCCATTGCGGACTTGGGGGAGACGCGACATGTTCAATCTGCTGGTCACCGACGTCATGGCCAACGAGACCGCTCTGTACCTGGCGCCCGATCTCAGCGTGGCGCAGGCTGCGCGGCAGATGGCGGAAAAGAACACCGGTGCCGCGATGGTGGTGGAGCAAGGCCGCCTGGTCGGCATCTTCACCGAACGCGATGCGCTGTTCCGCGTCATCGCCAGGGGCCTGGATGCGCAGCAGACGCCGCTGGCCGCGGTGATGACGCGCGACCCCATGACCGTGGCCCCCGCGCGCAGCTACGGCCACGCGCTGTTCATGATGCAGGAGCACGGTTTCCGGCACGCGCCGGTGGTCATCGACGGCAAGCCGGTGGGCATCGTATCCTCGCGCAATGCGATGGACCCGGAGCTGGAGGAATTCGCCTCCGAAGCCAACCGGCGGCTGCACATGCGCGAAACCTGAAAGGCCTCAGGTCCCGCCGGTGATGTCGCGCAAGTCCTCGTACAAAGGCTTGAGCCGCTCGTACATGCGCAGGTAGACGCGCCGATAGAGTTGCTCGTAGGTCTGCACATGGCCCGGACTGGGCTCGAACACCCGGCCCACGCGCGTCATCTCGCGCAAGGCGGTGGCGAAGTCCGGGTGCAGGCCGCTGCCCACGGCGCCTATCATCGCCGCCCCCAGGCCGCTGGTCTCGTACACATGGGGGCGCTCCGAGGGAAGGCCGAACACGTCGGCAGTGATCTGCATGGCCGCATCGCTTTGCGAGCCGCCGCCCGACACCCTCACCTTGGTGACCGGCACGCCGCTGCGCTTCTCGATGCGTTCCATGCATTCGCGCAGCGCGTAGGCCAGACCCTCCAGGATGGCCCGGTACAGATGGGCGCGCGTGTGCGCATCGCCAAAGCCGATCACCGCGCCCCGGGCCTCCGGCCCTGGCATCTTGATGCCCGGATTCCAGAACGGCTGCAGCATCAGCCCGTCCGCGCCCGGCGGCACGGCCTCGACCAGTTCGTCGAACAGGGCCTCGGGCGACACGCCGCGCTCGGCGGCGAGCAGTTGCTCCTTGAGGCCGAACTGCTGCTTGAACCAGCTCACCATCCAGAAGCCGCGCGTGACCTGGCCTTCGGTGTTGTACAGGCCCGGCACAGCCGCCTGGTAGGGCGGGATGAAGGGCACGCCCTCCACGTAGCGCGGATTGGCGATGTTGACCGTCGCCGCCGTGCCGTACGACAGGCAGGCCACCTCCGGCGAGATGCAGCCGGCGCCCAGCACCTCGCAGGCCTTGTCAGCCGCACCGGCCAGGATCGGCAGGCCCACAGGCAGTCCTGTTTGCGCCGACACCTCGGCGCCCACAGCTCCGATCTGCGTGCCAGGCGCCACCAGCTCGGGCAGCATGTCGGGCGTGATCGGCAGGCCAGCCCATTTCCAGTCCCATGACGGCGCCCAGCAGCCGCGCTTGTAGTCAAACGGCACGTAGCCGACCTGGCTGCCGATCGAATCGACAAAGCGGCCGCCCGTCATGCGGTAATTCAGGTAGCCCGACAGCAGCAGGTACTTGTGCGTGCGCGCCCAGATGTCGGGCTGGTGCCGGGCAATCCAGTTGGCCTCGGCCTCGCGCTGGAAATAAGCGATGGCGCCGCTCATGCCAATGGCCCCGAGCGCGGCACGCCACCATATAGGCAAGACCGGCCCGCCGTCGGCGCGGCGCTGGTCCAGCCAGATGATGGCCGGCCGCAGCGGCCGCCCCTGAGCATCGAGGTTCACCACCGTGGCCCGCTGCGTCGTGATCACCACCGAGCGGATCGCACTGGGCGGCACCGCGCTGCTGGCCCACAGGCGCTGGCAGGCGGTGCACAAGGCCTGCCAGAAGGCCTGCGGGTCGCATTCGACCCAACCGGGCTGCGGCGAGACATAGCTGTCGATCGCGACCTGCGCCTTGTCGACCAGATGGCCGCGGCCGTCGAAGACCAAGGCCCGCACGCTCTGGGTGCCGTTGTCGATGGCCAGCAAGTAGTCGCCGCTCATGTCATGCTCCCCGGCAAGGCGTAATGTCTGCGAATGATGTCGCGATAACGGCCCAAGGCCAGATCCCAATCGTCCTCGCTCCAGCCCAAGTATTGTTGGCACAAGGCCTTCACGCGATCGATAAACCCGGGCAGGCCCAGCCCGCCTTGCGGCAACAGCAGGCCCAAGCGCACGCGGCGCAGCAGCAGGTCGTCCAGGTGCACCACGTCTTCGGCCCGTAGGGCCTGGCGCAGCTCCAGCCACAGGGTATCGGTGCCCGCCACAGGCTCCAGATCGCCGGGCTGGGAGTCTTGCAGCACCGCCAGCGCCCGCGCGCCGTAGCGCGCCTTCAGGCGCTGCCGAACGCATGCGTCCAGGCTGGGCGGCAACGCGGCCTCGGGCCTGAACACCGCGGCGCCGTCGTCGTGCATGGCCAAGCCCCGCTGGCGCGCCGCCAGAGCCAGGGCGTCCAGCGCCATGCGCCTGAAGGTCGTGAGCTTGCCGCCCGTCAACGTGATCAGGCCCTGCTCGCTCATGACGACATGGTCGCGCCCCACCGCCGACGGTGCGGCCTGGCCGTCGTCCACCACCGGACGTACGCCGGCATAACACGACAAGACATCGGCCACGCACAGGCACGCATCAGGGAACTGGTCGTTCACGGCGGCCAGCAGGTAGTCAACCTCGGCAGGCGTGATGCTGGCCTCCTGCGACAGATCCGCCTGGTGGTCGAGGTCGGTAGTGCCGATCAAAGTGCAGCCTTCCCAGGGATAGAAGAACACGGGCCGCCCGTCCTGCGGATGCATCAGGCTGATGGACTGCGCCACCGGCAAGCGCCAGAATGGCACGATCAGGTGGCTGCCGCGCAAGGGGCGCAGCAGCGGCGCGCGCTGCAAGGGCGCGCGCAGGCCGTCGGCCCAGACCCCCGTGGCGTTGATCACGGCGCTGGCCTTCAGCTCCACAGATTGACCCGTCAAGGCGTCGCGCACCTGCAGGCCCACCACCTGCCCCTGCTGCAGCACCGGCGCCTCGGCGCGCACATAGTTGAGCATCAGGCCGCCGTCCTGTCGCGCCTCCTGCAGCACGCGCATGACCAGGCGGGCATCGTCGGTCTTGGCGTCCCGGTACAGCAGCGCGCCGATCATGCCCTGGGGCGCCAGGCCGGGCGCCAGCTGGCGTGCCTCGGCCAGAGACAGCTCGGCACGGCCGTGTTCGCCCGCCATCCAGTCGTACAGGGCCAGGCCGGCTTTCATCGTGTGCCGACCCGGCTTGCGGCCCGGCACCATCGCGAACATGAAGCTCTGCGCGGTGATCAAGGCCGGCGCCTCCTGCATCAGGCGCTGCCGCTCCCGTACCGACTGCCAGGTGGTGCGCAAGTCTCCTTGCGCCAGATAGCGCAATCCGCCGTGCACGAGCTTGGACGAGCGGCTGGAACTGCCCCAGGCGAAGTCCTGCTGCTCGATCAACAGGCTATGCCAGCCGCGCCGCGCCGCCTCGCGCAGCACGCCCGCGCCGCTGATGCCGCCGCCCACCACCAGCAGGTCCAGGGGCTTCTGCTGGATCTGCTGCCACCGCGCGGCACGTTGCGCCAGCGACGAACTCAAGCCTCGCTCCCCGCTGCTTCCGCGGTCTGCAGCAGCGCCCCAGGATTCATGAGGCCCTGCGGATCGAACTGTCGGCACAGCGCGGCCAGCGCGGCCACGCCCAGCGCGCTTTTTTCTGCGGCCAGGTAGGGGGCATGGTCGCGCCCGACCCCGTGCTGGTGGCTGATGGTGCCGCCGGCTGCGACAATCGCCTCGGACACCTTGCGCTTGAAATGCTGCCAACGCGCCAGATTGGGCTCCAGCCCGCCTGGCGCAACCCGGTAGATGAAGGTCGAATACACGCTGCTGCCTTGAGGGTAGACATGCGACAGGTGCGTGAACGCATGCACGCGCTCGCCGAAATCCGCAAAGGCCTGCGCGGCCGCCTGTTCCATGGCCAGCATGCAGTCCTTCACGCGCGGCCAATCGGCGGCGGTCTCGATGGTGTCGGCCGCGTAGCCGCTTTCCCACAAGGTGTTGCGCAGGTACGGCCCCATGAAACGGTTCGCCTGCCATTTGCTGCCCATGGCGGTGCCGATATAGACCGCGCCGAACGGGCGCACATGGCGGCGCGCCTCCTTGAGCGTCTGCCTTGCCGCCCGCGCCTCGCCGGTGACGCCCAGCATCAGCAGGCACTTGCCCTGGCCGCAGCCGCGCCAGCCCAGGTAGCGCTCCAGCATCGCGATCATGCCGGCGTGGCCCGCGAGCACCAGGTTGCTGGCGGTTTCCTCGGCGTTCGAGAGCCTCAGCATGGACAAAGGCAAACGGCGTTGCACCAAGCTGCGCACGGCGGCCTCGGCGATGTCCCAGTCGGGGAAAAAGACGGCATGGAAGCTCTCGTGCGCAGGCGCCTTGCTGACGCGCACCACGGCCTCGGTCAGCACGCCCAGACGCCCTTCCGAGCCCATCACCAGCTCGCGCAGATCGGGCCCGGCGCTCGATGCCGGAAAGGTGGGAATGTCCAGGCGCCCGGCCGGCGCTTCCAGGCGTCCGCCCGCAAACAGCTGTTCGATCCGTCCGTAGCGCAGCGACTGCTGGCCCGAGCTGCGCGTCACCACCCAGCCGCCCAGCGTCGAATACTCGAATGACTGCGGAAAATGCCCCAGCGTGTAGCCCAGCGCGCGCAGCTGTGCTTCCACCAAAGGCCCCGGCGTGCCGGCGCCGAAGGTGGCCAGTTGGCTCTGCGCGTCCAGGTGCAGCAGCTTGTTCATGCGCCCGAGCCGCAGGCACAGCACAGGACGCTCGCTGCGCGGGCAGTCCAGATGGCCGGCCACACTGGTGCCCCCCGCAAAAGGCAGCACGATCCAGCCCTCGCGCTGCGCCAGGTCCAGCAGCGCGCGCACGTCCGCGCTGCTCTCCGGCCAGGCCACGCCGTCCGGCACCACGGGCAAGGCGCCCATGCGCTTGCGCAGCCAGTCGGCATAGCTCTCGCCGTAGGCCACCTGCAGGCGGGCGTCGGCATCGCGCGCGATGGCGGAATGCTCGGGCAACCGCGATGCCGGCACACGCGCCAACAACTGCTCCCGCAATGCATCCTGCGGCGCTTGCGCCTCGCCGAGCTTTTGCGCCAGCATGGCGCGTGCCGCGTCGTTCAGCGTCAGTGAAATCCCTTCCTCGCCCCAGCCATTCCAGCGTCGCATGCTTTGCTATGATTTTTTGACACCCCACGGCGTCCTTCGCGCAGTTTGTTCCGGCAGCGCTCTATTGTCGCTGCGCCAAGCTGCCAATGCCTTGCGCATTCACGACAAGCTGTGCCGGCACGAATGATCCGCAGTCCCAAAGTCCATGCCTGTTTCGACGTCCCCCGCCGCTCTGGCCCATTGGCCTGACGCCCAGAACGCCATGGCGACAAGCCAGGCGCCGCGGGTGATCGGACCCTATGCGCAAACCCTGTGGGACCAGGCTTTGCTAGAGGGGCGGACGCTGCAAGAGGTACAAGACATCGCACAATGCGACGCGCCTGGCGAAGACGACATGCCCCGCGAGCGTTACCTGGCGCTACTGAAACTGGCGGTTGATCGCACCGCGCCTGGCTTTGGCTGGCGCCTGGGCCGCAGCGTCAAGCCCACCACCTACGGTGTCAACGGCATCCTCCTGCTGGCCTGCCCCGACCTGGGTGCGGCGCTGGCACAGGTGCTGCGTTTCGAGTCCCTGGTCCACGACCTCGGCCGCTCCAGCCTTCAATCCCAGGGCGAGCGCGTCACCTACCGCTGGCGCAGCCATTGCGCCGACCACGCGGCCTCGGCTGCACTGAGCGAATCGGTGTTCGCCGGCGTGCTGAGTTGCGCCGAGTGGCTGGCCGGCCAGGCCATGCATGGCTTGCAGCTTGAGTTGGCGGAACCGGAACCACGGGGATCCGGCGCCTATTCAGGCACCGCTGAATGGCCGGGCGCAAGGGCGCAGATCCGTTGGGGTATGCGGCAGTCCGCCCATTGGGACGCCAGTGATCAATTCGTCTGCAGCTTCCCGTCCGAGCTGCTGGCCATCAAGCTGCCGCAGAACAACACCAGCCTGCTGCCCATGCTGCAGGCACATGCCGAAGCGCTGCTGCGGGCGCGCGAATCCGTCGAAGAGCACGCCGTCGTCGGCCAGGTACGTCGGGCCATCCTGAGCCATCTGGGGCACAGCGGCGCCGTGCGCCTCGAACGCATAGCGCAAGACCTGCATGTGTCGGCGCGTACCTTGCAGCGCCGCCTGAACGAGGCCGGCATCAGTTTTCAGGACCTGCTGGACCGCACCCGACACGCGCTGGCCCAGCACTACCTGCAGAACACGCCGATCAGCATTGGGGAACTGGCGCACCTGCTGGGCTTCAACGACAGCGCGGCCTTTTCAAATGCGTTCCGCGAATGGCAAGGCATGGCGCCCGCACTGTGGCGCGATACCTTGTACAAGCCTTAGAAGTGTGCCGGGCGTGCCGAACGTATAGGGGGCGGCCTGACTCAAGCCGCCCTCAAAGCCACCGAATCGCGCTTGGGTGCAAGGGATGGCGGCGAGGCCAGGTTTGCGTCGCACGCGCTCTGGTCCTCGATCTGTTGGCTGACTCGCTCCAGCATGCCCTTGACCATGGCATCCAGCATGCTGTAGCGACGTCGATACATTGCGCGCCGCTTGCTGGGTACCTCCGTGAGCGGGCGCTGCGGAACGGACAAGGGCAAGGTCCAGTTGGCATCCTCGTTGACACTGCCGCCCAAATCGGCCCAAAACTCCCGATAGTCGAACTTCAGACGCGAGCCTCGATGATTCCAGCGGCCCTTGACGTGGTGCAGGGGATCGATGGCCTTCAGCCGCCTCACGCCCAGGTGCTGGGCCAAGGCCCGCAGCAGGTACACCAGCAGATAGCCGGGCCGCAGGCCCTCGGCGGCATGGGTCAATGCGCGAATCCGCTCCGCCCCATCAAGGTGGCATGAAGGGCCTTGCACCGAACCGATCAAGATCTCCCTGAAATTCGTCAGGCCAAAGGTCAGGGAATACAGGCGCTCGCCGTCCTGTCCGACCAGATTCAACGCCCACAGGCCTTCGTGGTAGCTGACGCCGTTCATTTCCAAGGTCACCTGCGTGCCGTCGGGCAGGCTCGTCAAGACCAGCGCCTGCCCTTCTATCAAGCGCAGGCAGGCCGTTGTCCCAAGCACGGTTTCCATGAATCGCAAGCTGATGCGCGTCACCTGGAAACGTTTGGCGCTGCTCCATCGGCGATCCAACAGGTCATTGATGATGGGGTACAAAGCCCTGGGCTGCTGGCGCAGCATGGCCTGCAGGCACTTCGAATGCCCCACTTCCACCATCAGTTGATCAAGCACGGCGCCATTCAGGGCCGTGCGGACGCTGTATTTGATTTGGCGGGCCAGACCCACGGTATAGGCGCCAGCAAACATGGCACGCGCGCTCGGCCATTGCTGCGGTGCCCAAGACCGGTGTCGCTCCTCGGATTGCATATGTACGTAACTATCATGTAAACAATCGTGAAGTTTAAATCATTCACGATGCAATCACATGCCCCAAGAAGAGGGATCTACCTATTCCCCGCACAACTCCCGCACAACGCTCAAAGCTCGAACGCCGTGGTTTTCTTGACCGTGCGCAGCACCAGCATCGAATTGGACCGCGCCACCTCGGGCAGCTGCATCAGCACATGGGAATGCATGCGCTCAAGGTCTTCGGCATCCTTGTAGGCGAAGCGAATCAGGTAGTCATGGGTGCCGGCCACGTAGAAGCAATCCAGGATTTCCGGCATGTCGCGCACCGCCTGCTCAAAAGCGGCCAGCGCCGCAGGCGTCATGCGTTCCAGATTGACGATAGTGTAGCTGGTGCCCTGGCGCCCGATCATCTTGGGATTGAGCAAGGCCACGTATTGCGCAATCACGCCGCTGTCTTCCAAGCGCTTCACCCGCCGCAGACAGGCTGACGCGGACAAGTGCACGCGCTGCGCCAGCTCCAGGTTGGAAAGCCGGCCGTCGCGCTGCAGTTCGTTCAGGATAGTGCGATCAATCGCATCCAGTTGCACGTCGTTGCTCATCGTTGGATTTTAATTCGAATAAATTCAATTTATCGCGAATTCAATTGCGCAACCCCATCCACAGTGACCCATTTCAGGCGCCAAATTGCGCAGCACTGTCAATAAACTGGCGCCATTGCAGCGTGCAAGCACATTCAGGAGATCGCAATGAGTCAATCCACCACACCGGGCGCCATGGACGCGTACTGGATGCCTTTCACGGCCAATCGCCAGTTCAAGAAGGCGCCGCGCGTGCTGACACGCGCCGAGGGCATGTACTTCCGGGACGACAAGAATCGGCAGATCCTGGACGGTGTGGCCGGCCTGTGGTGCGTGAACGCCGGACACAACCGTTCGCACATCGTGCGCGCCATCCAGGAACAAGCCGCCGAACTCGACTACGCGCCGCCGTTCCAGATGGCCCACCCCAAAGCCTTCGAGCTGGCCGAGAAGCTGGTGGAGCTGACCCCTGCGGGCCTGAACAAGGTGTTCTATACCAATTCGGGCTCCGAATCGGTTGAAACGGCGCTGAAAATGGCCCTGGCCTACCACCGCATCCGCGGCGAAGGCTCGCGCACCCGCCTGATCGGCCGCGAACGCGGCTACCACGGCGTCAACTTCGGCGGCATCTCGGTGGGCGGCATGGTGGCCAACCGCAAGATGTTCGGCACCATGCTCAGCGGCGTCGACCACATCCGCCACACGCATGATGCGGCCCGCAATGCCTTCAGCGTCGGCCAGCCGGCCCACGGCGCCGACCTCGCCGAAGACCTCGAACGCCTGGTCGCGCTGCACGACGCATCGACCATTGCCGCCGTGATCGTCGAACCGGTGGCTGGTTCCACGGGCGTGCTGATTCCGCCGCAGGGCTATCTGCAGCGTCTGCGCGAAATCTGCGACAAGCACGGCATCCTGCTGATCTTCGACGAGATCATCACCGGCTTTGGTCGCACCGGCCAGCCCTTCGCGGCACAGACCTTCGGCGTCACCCCCGACATCATGACGGTCGCCAAGGGGCTGACGAATGGCTGCGTGCCGATGGGCGCCGTATTTGCCAAGCAGTCCATCTACGACACTTTCATGTCGGGACCGGAGCACCTGATCGAGTTCTTCCACGGCTACACCTACTCGGCCCATCCGCTGGCCTGCGCGGCCGCGCTCGGGACCTTGCAAACCTACGCCGAAGAAAATCTGCTGACCCGCGCCAGCGAACTGCAGGGCTACTTCGCCGAAGCCGTGCACAGCCTGCGCGACGCTCCCAATGTGATCGACGTCCGCAACATCGGTCTGGTGGGCGGCATCGAGCTCGCGCCGCTGCCGGGCGAGCCTGCCAAGCGGGCCTTCAATGTGTTCCTCGACTGCTATGACAAGGGCGTGCTGATCCGCACGACCGGCGACACCATCGCGTTGAGCCCGCCCCTGATCGTCGAGCGCGAGCAAATTGACCACATTGTTGACACGCTGAGGGCTGCCCTGAAGCGCGCCGCCTAAACATTTTTCCCCAACAGGCTTTATCCTTGTCTCCTTTGGCGCATCGCAACCCGATGCGCCTTTTTTACCGCTGCTCAAATTTCGTTCCTTTCCTGCACCAACCCGCTCCAACCCCACTGAGAGGTGTACGACGTGACCCTGAAAGCTGACCCCGCATCGAAGCCACGCCCCGTGGTCTTGATCCCCGCCTGCAACGAAGAGGTGCGCGAGCATCCTTTTCACATTGCCGGCAAGAAGTACATCGATGCGGTGAGATTGGCGGGATGCCTGCCCTTGATCGTGCCCTCGGCCACCGAGGCCGAACTGGACGAGCTCCTGGCGCTGGCGGATGGCGTGTTCCTGACCGGATCGCCCTCGAACGTGCATCCCAGCCATTTCGACGAGGAAGTCCACAACCCGGCACTGCCGTTGGACCCGACGCGCGACGCCTGGACCCTGCCGCTGGTCCGCCGCGCCGTGAACATCGGCCTGCCGCTGTTCGCCATCTGCCGCGGATTCCAGGAAACCAATGTGGCGCTGGGCGGCACACTGCACCAGGCCGTGCAGGAGCTGGAAGGCAAGCTGGACCACCGCGCACCCTCGGGCCGCCCGCCTGAGGAGTCCTACGCCGACCAGCATGAGGTCAATGTCCTGCCCGGCGGCCGGCTGGACGCGCTGCTGGGGCAGGAGCGCCTGAGCGTCAACTCCCTGCATGGACAAGGCGTCAAGGACCTGGCCCCCGGGCTGCGCATCGAGGCCACGGCGCCCGATGGCCTGGTCGAGGCCTTCAGCGTCGACCAGGCCCCCGGCTTCACCCTGTGCCTGCAATGGCACCCCGAGTGGCGAGCCGAGCACAACCCGGCCTCCATGGCCATGCTCACGGCCTTTGGCCAGGCCTGCGCCCAGTACCGGCGCGCGCGCAGCAGTTGATCGATCAAAGCCGCGTTTGCAGGCCCCAGTGTCAGGTCTGAGGCCTGACCTGACACTTCTGCGGCCACCGGATCCAGCACTCGCCCAAACTAGCGCAACATGGCAAGATAGCGCCATGAACCAAGGCTTTGGCTGCGAAGTTCCCCACGCACACAGCAAGCAATCGCTGCGCAAGCCTGCGCGCTATCTGGTCGTGATCGATTCGGGCGGCTACATGGTCGCGCGGCTTTTTCTGGACAACGGCGAGCAGGTCGCCGAGCTCGATGCCAGCACGGAAGAAGTGACCCAAATGACCATCGGACTGACGGCCGCCAAGAGCGCCACCGATCCGGCCTGGGACCGCGCGCTGCAAGGCCACAGCGCCGTCGAGCGCGCTGGCGCCGATGTCTACACCTTGGGGCTCTGACGAGCGCGCCCCTCCGCCCCCTTCCATCGTTCCCCTGCAGCCCGCTTTGGCTGCAACACAGGACCACGCGCCGCAGCTCCGTGCGCTTGTCATCAATCAGCGCATGGTTTCGCTGCGCCACCAATTTAAATACATTGAAAATATCTTATAAATATATTTAAATACATACCGAGGCCACCGCGAACGAAGCTGTCAGCCCCCCCCTCGACGCAGCAAGAAAGGACATCCTCATGACCATCACCCACTGGACTGGCATCTTCCCCGCCGTCACCACCAAGTTCCACGCCGACGAGCGCATCGATGCCGAAGGCACCGCCAAGCACATCGATTTCCAGATCCGCAATGGCATCCATGGCGTGATCACCTGCGGCTCGCTCGGCGAAGCCAGCACCCTGACGCTGGAGGAAAAACTCGACGTCGCCCGCATCGCACTGGACGCCTCGGGCGGCCGCGTGCCGGTGCTCGCCAATGTGTCCGAGACCAGCACGCGCGAGGCGCTGCGCTATATCGAGGGCGCCAACAAGCTGGGCGTGGCCGGTTACATGCTCATGCCCTCGGTCATCTACGTGGCCGATGCCCGCGAAGCCATGGCCAATGTGCGCGTCATGGCCCATGCCGCGCAAAAACCCTGCATGGTCTACAACAACCCGGTCGCCTACCGCGTCGACCTCAAGCCCGAGCACATGGCCGAACTGGCCGATTGCGAATGGCTGACCTCGGTCAAGGAAAGTACCGGCGACATCCGCCGCGTCACCGACCTGCGCAACACCGTGGGCGAACGCTACCAAATCTTCATGGGCGTGGACGACCTCGCCTTCGAGGGCTTGGCCGTGGGCTGCGACGGCATGGTCGCCGGCGTGGGCTGCGCCATCCCCCGCGAAACCGTGGCCCTGTACGACTTGATGAAGGCCGGCAAGTTCGCCGAAGCGCTGGAGTTGTACCGCTGGATGGTGCCCATGCTGCACCTGGACGTTTCCAACAAGCTGGTCCAGAACCTGAAGCTGATCGACGCCTTGTTCGGCGTCGGCACCGAGCACATGCGCCGTCCGCGCCTGCCCGTGGTCGGCGAAGAGCGCGCCTTCATCGAGCGTGTTGTGGGCCAGGCACTGGCCACGCGCCCCGCGAAATACCAGTCACGCCACTGATTTGCGCGCCGGCACGGCCAGTCCCCGTGCCGTTCCTTGTTCCATCATCCGCCGGAATTCCAATGAAACTGAACCCGTATCTGATCGCCGCTGGTGCCGTTTGCAGCCTGCTCATCGCTCAAACCGCATTTGCCGGCGACAAGCTCGACAGCATCATCGAATCCGGCAAGCTGCGCTGCGCCGTGGTGCTGGACTTTCCGCCCATGGGCTCGCGCGACGCCAGCAACAACCCCGTCGGCTTCGACGTCGACTACTGCAACGACCTGGCCAAGGTCCTGGGCGTGAAGGCCGAAATCGTCGACACCCCGTTTGCCGACCGCATTCCCGCCCTGACCTCGAACCGCGTCGACGTGATCGTGGGCTCGACCTCCGACACCCTGGAGCGTGCCAAGACGGTGGGCTTGAGCATTCCCTATTTTGCGTTTCAGCAGGTGGTGCTGACGCGCGATGGCAGCAGCATCAAGAACTACGCCGATCTGAAAGGCCACCCGGTCGGCAACACCTCCAGCACCTACGAGGCGATCGCGTTGGAGAAAGACGTCAAGGCCTGGAACAACGCCAAGGGAAGCTTTCGCGCCTACCAGAACCAGGCCGACACCCTCCTGGCCGTCTCTCAGGGCCATATCGACGCCACGGTCGTGAGCAACACCGTCGCTCAATCGTCGATCAAGTCCGGCAAGTACAAAGGCCTCAAGGTGGTCGGCAACGCGCCCTACGTGATCGACTACGTCTCGCTCGCCGTCAAACGCAGCGAGTACGGCCTGATCAACTACCTGAACCTGTTCGTCAACCAACAGGTGCGCACCGGGCGCTACCACGAGTTGTATGAAAAATGGGTCGGCGGCAAGGCGCCCGAGCTGATCATCCCGAACGTCTATTACTAAAAGAAGCGGGGCCTGCGCATTCGGGCCCGGCCTTGGCACCGCGGGAGACACGGTCAGATGGACGAATTCGATTACACCTTTCAATGGGCACAGGCGCTCAAGGCCTGGCCCGACATGCTGGCAGGCGCCTGGGTCACCGTGGAGACTGCGATGCTGTCCATGTGTCTCGGCGTGCTGATCGCCTTGGCGCTGACCCCGATGCGCGCCAGCAAGCTCATGCCGCTGCGCTGGTTCGGCAATGCCTGGGTGTCGGTGGCGCGCAATACCCCCTCGCTGTTCCAGATCTATCTGCTGTATTTCGGATTGGGCTCGTTCAGTGTGCACATCAGCTCATGGGCGGCGCTGCTGGCGGGCATCAGCTTCAACAACGCGGGCTACCTGGCCGAAAACTTTCGCGGCGGACTCAAGGCCGTGCCGCACACGCAGATCCGCGCAGCCAGGTCGCTGGGCATGACGGCGTTCCAGACCTACCGCCTGATCGTCGTGCCGCAGCTGCTGCACATCGTGTTCTACCCGCTGACCAACCAGATGGTGTGGGCAATTCTGATGACATCGCTGGGCGTGGTGGTCGGCCTGAACGACGATCTGACCGGCGTCACGCAGGACTACAACGTGCGGACCTTCCGCACCTTCGAGTTCTTTGCCATCGCCGCCGCCCTGTACTACGTCATGGCCAAGTCGATGGTCCTGAGCTCGCGCCTGCTGGGCTGGCGCCTGTTCCGTTACTGAGGTAGCAGCCATGTTCGAGACCAGTTTCACGGCTTCCGATTTCCAGTTCATGCTTGCAGGTGCCGGCGTCACATTGAAATTGACACTGTGGGCCATGCTGCTGGGCACCGTGGCGGGCCTTGTGTTCGGCCTGCTGCGCGCCACGCTGCCACATCTGAGCCTTCCGCTGGGTTGGCTGCTGGACCTGTTCCGCAGCGTGCCGCTGCTGATCCAGTTCGTGCTCTTCAACTCGGCCAAGAGCATCGTCAACCTGGACTGGAGCGCGTTCGAGGTCGGCGCGCTCGTGCTGGCAATCTACACTGCCGCGTACTGCACCGAGATCGTGCGCAGCGGCATCCTGGCCGTGCCTCCCAACGTCATCCACGCGGCGCGCTCGCTGGGCATGAGCTACATCCAGGCACTGACGCACGTGACCCTGCCCATGGCCGCGCGGGTCGCTTTCTCAGGCTGGATCAACCTGGCCTTGAGCGTGATGAAGGACACCTCGCTGGTGATGTGGATAGGCATCGTCGAACTGCTGCGCGCCTCGCAAACCATCATCACGCGCATCCAGGAGCCGCTGCTGGTGCTGTGCATCGCCGGCACCGTGTACTACGTCATGAGCTGGGGCGTCGCAGCGCTCAGCGCCAAGGTGGAAAGAAAGTGGAACGAAAATGATTGAGATCGACAAGGTACACAAGTCCTTCGGCAAGGTCGAGGTCGTCAAAGGCGTGAGCATGACAGTGGAAAAGGGAGAGGTCCTGTCCATCATCGGCGGATCGGGTTCGGGCAAATCCACCCTGCTGATGTGCATCAACGGGCTGGAGCCGATACAAGGCGGCGCCATCCGGGTGGATGGCATCGACGTGCACGCCAGGAGCACCAACCTGAACGAACTGCGCAAGCGCATCGGCATCGTGTTCCAGCAGTGGAACGCATTCCCGCACCTGACCGTGATAGAAAACGTGATGCTGGCGCCGCGCAAGGTGCTGGGCAAAAGCAAGGCCGAGGCCGAGGAGATCGCGGTGCGCCAGCTGACCCACGTAGGCCTGCGGGAAAAACTCAAGACCTTCCCGGGCAAGCTGTCCGGCGGCCAGCAGCAGCGCATGGCGATTGCCCGCGCCCTGGCCATGTCGCCCGAGTACATGCTGTTTGACGAAGTGACCTCGGCACTCGATCCGCAACTCGTCGGCGAAGTGCTGGACACCATGCGCATGCTGTCCGACGAAGGCATGACTATGATCCTGGTGACGCACGAGATCCGCTTTGCACGCGACGTATCCGACCGGGTGGCGTTCTTCCGCAAGGGCGTGATCCACGAGATCGGCACGCCCGATCAGGTGATGGGCAACCCATCCCGGCCCGAAACGGCCGAATTCCTCAAGTCCACCCATTGAGACCGCCTGGAGCACGTCCCATGAAGAGAATCAAGGTCATCGACTCGCACACCGGCGGCGAACCCACGCGCCTGGTCATCGACGGTTTCCCCAATCTGGGCAGCGGCAGCATGGCCGAGCGCCTGCAGCGCCTGGCCCTGGAGCATGACGGCTGGCGTGCCGCCACCGTGCTGGAGCCGCGCGGCAGCGATGTGGTGGTCGGTGCGCTGCTGTGCGAGCCGGTGGATCCGGCCAATGCCTGCGGCGTGATCTTTTTCAACAACGCCGGCTACCTCGGCATGTGCGGGCACGGCACCATAGGCCTGGTCGCCTCGCTGGCCCATCTGGGCCGCATCGGCCCCGGCACGCATGGCATCGAGACGCCGGCCGGCCATGTCAGCGCCGTGCTGCACGACGATGGCTCGGTCAGCGTGCGCAACGTGCCGGCCTACCGCCATCTCCGCCAGGTCGAAGTCCGCGTGCCCGGCCAGGGCACGGTGCGCGGCGACGTAGCCTGGGGCGGCAACTGGTTCTTCCTCGTCAGCGAACACGGCCAGCGCGTCGCCGGCGACAACGTCGAGGCCCTGACCGCCTACGCCTGGGCGGTGCGCGAGGCCCTGGGCGCCCAGGGCATCACCGGGGCAGCCGGCGCCGAGATCGACCACATCGAGCTGTTCGCCGATGACGACAAAGGCGCCGACAGCCGCAGCTTCGTGCTCTGCCCCGGCAAGGCCTACGACCGCTCGCCCTGCGGCACCGGCACCAGCGCCAAGATCGCCTGCCTGGCCGCCGACTGCAAGCTGCAACCGGGAGCGCCCTGGCGGCAGGCCAGCGTCATCGGCAGCGAATTCATCGCCCGCTACGAGGTGCAAGACGGCAAGATCATCCCGACGATACGCGGACGCGCCCATGTGTGTGCCGAAGCCACGCTATTGATTGACGACAAGGATCCGTTCGCATGGGGCATCAGACTGTGATGCATCGCACCGGGCGCACGCACTGAACGTGGCGGACATGGATGCCGACGTGATCGTGATCGGCGCCGGCATCGTCGGCGCCGCCTGCGCGCGCGAGCTGGCCCGGGCGGGCAGGCGCGTGCTGGTGCTGGATGCCGGCCCGAGCGCCTACCGCGGCGCCACGCATGCCGGCATGGGCCATCTGGTGCTGATGGACGACAACCCGGCCGAACTGGCGCTGTGCCGCGACTCCTTGCAGCAGTGGCGCGCACTGGCCCCGGAGATGCCCGAGGATTGCGCCTACACCCCTTGCGGCACGCTGTGGATCGCTGCCAACGAGGCGGAAATGGCGGAGGCCGGGCGCAAGCAAGCCGGCCTGCGCGAACATGGATTCGACAGTGCCCTGCTGAATGCCGCCGAGCTGAGGGATACCGAGCCGGCCTTGCGCGCGGACCTGGCCGGCGCCCTGAAGGTGCCGAGCGATGCCATCGTCTATGCCCCCAACGCGGCCAGGTGGATGCTGCAGCAGCCTGGCATTCGGCTCGAAACGGCCCAAGTCCGCGCCATCGAAGAGCACGGCGTTGTGCTCCATGGCGGCAGCCAACGCCGCGCACCGGCCGTGGTGCTGGCGGCCGGACTGCAGGCCACCGACTTCTGCCCGGAACTGCCGATCCGTGCCAAGAAAGGCCATCTGGCCATCACGGACCGTTATCCCGGCACGGTGCGCCACCAGTTGGTCGAGCTGGGCTACATCAGCAGCGCCCACCATGCGCAAGAAGCCTCGGTGGCCTTCAATGCCCAGCCGCGCCCCACGGGACAGCTGCTGCTGGGCTCGTCGCGCCAGTTCGACACCACCGACCCCGCGGTCGAGTGGCCCATGCTGCAGCGCATGCTGCGGCGCAGCCTGTCCTACTTGCCAGGCCTGGCGGACCTCAACGTGATCCGCTGCTGGACCGGCTTTCGCGCCGCCACGCCCGACAGCCTGCCCATCATCGGACCGCATCCGACGCACCCAGGCCTGTGGCTGGCCGTCGGTCATGAAGGCCTGGGCGTGACCACTGCGCCAGGCACGGCGCGGCTGCTGGCGGCGCAGATCACCGGCGCTGCCCCACCCTTCGACGCCCGACCCTATCTTGCACAACGCTTCGAGGAACTGCCATGAACCGTGCAGACACCCTGGCCCTGATCCTGGACGGCCAGACCTTGCAGGTGCCCGCCGGCATCACCGTGGCGGCGGCCTTGGCGCAACGCCCGCCGGGGTGCAGCCGGGTTTCGGTGAGCGGCGAGAAGCGTGCGCCGTTCTGCGGCATGGGCATTTGCCACGAATGTAGCGTGTTGATCAACGGCCGGCGCCAACTGGCCTGCCAGACCCTGTGCGCGAACGACATGCGCGTGGATACGGGCACGGAGGCTGCGACATGACACCCCCCGAATCCAGCGCTGCCACCTGTGACGTGCTGATCGTCGGTGCCGGCCCAGCCGGCCTGGCGGCGGCACTGGCTGCAGCCCCTAGCGGCGCACGCATCGTGGTGCTGGACGACAATCCGCGCCCCGGCGGCCAGCTGTGGCGCCATGGACCGTGCGCACGGCCTCCCCAAGCGGCCGAACGCATGCTGAAGGCTTTGGAAGGCCAGGCCAATGTCGGCATCCAAGGCGCGACGCGCGTCCTGGGCCCGGTTGCCGGCGAGGGCGGCGCGCAGGCCCTGTTGCTCGAGAACCCGGAACGTGGCTGGACGCAGCATTTCAAGACGCTGATCCTGTGCACGGGCGCGCGCGAACGCCTGCTGCCTTTTCCTGGCTGGACCCTGCCCGGCGTGACCGGCGCCGGCGGCCTGCAAGCGCTGATCAAGGGCGGTTTGCCTGTCCGCGGACAGCGCATCGTCATCGCCGGCAGCGGCCCGCTGCTGCTGGCCGCGGCAGCCACGGCCCGCGCACATGGCGCGCAGATCGTGTGCGTGGCCGAGCAGGCACCGTTGAAATCGCTGGCCGCCTTCGCTGCTCATTTGCCACGCTGGCCTGGCAAGGCCTGGCAGGCGCTGACCCTGCTGGAGCCGCGCCTGTGCACCAGCAGCCATGTCATTGCGGCGCATGGACAGGACCAGCTGAGCGCCGTCACGCTGCAGCGCAATGGCCGGCAGATCCAGCTCGATTGCGAGCGCCTGGCCTGCGGCTTCGGGCTGGTGCCCAACGTCGCGCTGGGGCAGATGCTGGGCTGCGAGGTCGGCGTGAACGCCCATGGCGAACAGGTGCTGAACACCGATCAATGGCAACGCACCTCGCTGCCCGGCATCCTGGCGGCCGGCGAATGCACGGGCTTCGGCGGCGGCGAACGCGCTCAGGCGCAAGGCCGCATCGCAGGCCATGTCGCGGTCGGCCAAATGAGCGCAGCCGGGCGCCAGGCGCCGGAGCGCAGGCGCTGGGAGCGCTTCGCGGCCCTGCTCCACCGCCATTTCTCCATGGACCCGCATCTCAAGTCCTTGCCTGAGGCCGGCACGCTGGTATGCCGCTGCGAGGATGTGCCGCATGCGCAGATGCAGGCCCACGCCGACTGGACAATGGCCAAGATGCACACGCGCTGCGGCATGGGCGCCTGCCAGGGCCGTATCTGCGGCACGGCCGCGCAATTCCTCTACGGCTGGACGCCGCCGACGCCGCGCTGGCCCCTGGTGCCCGCACGCCTGTCCACGCTGGCCGGGCAGTTCGACCCGGACGATCCACCCTAGAGACGGTGCTACGCTAGCGCCATTGAATGGCCCATGAATTGCCCCTGAATTGCCTCACCCGACCGGTTTTACCAATTGCAGCACCCAGCCCCCACACCAGGCGCCAACGCATCGGCCGAAGCGACCAAGCCCCCGAGCAAGCGCCGCGCCGCGGACCTGGCCTACGACAGGATCGAATCGCTGATTTCAACGCTGGCGCTGGAGCCGGGACAACCTGTCGTCGAAGCCGAAATCGCCGAGCAGATCGGCCTGGGCCGCACCCCCGTGCGCGAGGCCTTGCTGCGCATGGTCTCGATCGGCCTGATCGTTCAGCAGCCGCGCCGCGGCCTGCTGGTCTCGAACATCGACCTGGCCGAGCATCTGGACGTGATCCAGACGCGCCGCGTGCTCGAATACCTGATCGCCAGCTGCTCGGTCCGGCGCGCCACGACCGCCCAGCGCAAGAACATTGTGCAGTGCGCCGAGAAGATGATGCGGTCGGCCCAGCGCGGCAACCTGGACGGCTACATGCAGGCCGACCACGAACTCGACCTCGTCAACCACCAGGCCAGCCGCAACCTCTCGGCCGTCAAATGCGTGGTGCCGCTGGTCGTCATGTGCAGGCGCTTCTGGTATGCCTACCAGCACGAAGGCGACATCGTCGAAGGCGCAAGCGCCCACCTGGCCCTGGCCCAGGGCATCGCCAGCGGCAATGAAGCGGCCGCGGTCGAAGGCGCCAAGCGCCTGATGGACTACCTGGAGCGCTTCGCCCTGCGGGTCATCAACAACTGAGGGGCTGGCGAAGTTGCCGACAACGCTGCCGAAACTTCAGCAGCCTTTTCCTTGCGACAATACGACCCACAGCGCCCAACCCCGGGCGCATTGATTTTTTGGAACAGGGTTTTCAGTGTTCAAGAACCTGATGGTGTACCGGATCGGCGCCGAATGGCAGTCCACGGTCGAAGCGATTGAAGAGCGCCTGCAGACGGCGCGTTTTGTGGAGTGCGGCGCCACGCAGGCGCTGTCCATGGGCTGGACCGAGCCCCGCGGCATCGCGCACGGCCCGCTGATCGAGGACGTGGGCGGGCACTGGCTGCTCAAGCTGATGGTCGAGCAGCGCGTGCTGCCGGGCTCGGTGGTGCGCAAGCGCCTGGACGAGATGGCCGAGCGCATCGAGCAGGAAACCGGCCGCAAGCCCGGCAAGAAGGCCAAGCAGGACCTGAAGGACCAGATCACGCTGGAGCTGCTGCCCCAGGCCTTCACCAAGCAGAGCAGCGTGCGCGTGTGGATCAACCCGCACGACCGGCTGCTGATGCTGGATGCGGGCTCGATCACCAAGGCCGACGAAGTCGTCACACTGCTGACCAAGACCCTGGACGGCTTCTCGGTGCTGCTGCTTCAGACGGCGGAAAGCCCGGCCTCCTGCATGGCCGCCTGGCTGATGGACGGCGTGCCGCCCGAGGGCTTCAGCATCGACCGCGAGTTGGAGCTGAAGTCCGAAGACCAGATGAAGTCGGTGGTGCGCTACGCCCGCCATCCGCTGGACACCGAGGAAATCCGCCAGCACCTGACGTCGGGCAAGCGCCCCACCAAGCTGGCGCTGACCTGGCGCGACCGCGTGTCGCTGATGCTGACCGACACCTTCACGGTCAAGAAGATCAGCTTTCTCGACCTGGTGTTCGAAGGCAAGGACAAGCCGGCCAAGGACGAGGCCTTCGATGCCGACGCCGCCATCGCCACGCTGGAGCTCTCGCAGCTGATTCCGGACCTGATCCATGGCCTGGGCGGCGAGCACGATTTCACGCAGGCGGCGCTCACGGGCTCGCTGATCGAAAAGGCTGCGGCTTAAAGCGCCGCCGGCTCGGCAGCCTTCTCCAGCGCGGCCAGCCGCGCCTGGGTCGCCAGCGCCTGCACGGTGCGCGGCGCCTCATTTTTCAGCTTGTGGTCCGACCACACCTGGCGCCAACGCCGCGCGCCGGGCTGGCCGTTCCACAGGCCTAAAGCATGGCGCATGGCCTGCGGCCAGGGTCGTCCAGCGGCCACGCAACGATCGAGGTAGACCATCCAGTCCTCCTCGACCTGTTCGCGCGACTGCGCCGGGCCCCTCCGGCCCCAGAAACGCTCGTCCCACTGCGCCATCTGCCAGGGTTCGTGGTAGGCCTGGCGGCCCACCATCACGCCGTCGACATGGTCCAGCTGCACGGCGATCTCGTCGTCGGACTTGATGCCGCCGTTCAGCGCGATGGTCAGCTGCGGAAACTCCGCCTTGAGCCGGTGCACCAGCTCATAGCGCAACGGCGGGATCTCGCGGTTGTCCTTGGGGCTCAGGCCTTGCAGCCAGGCATTGCGCGCATGCACGATGAAGACCTCGCAACCGGCCTCCGCCACCTGCCCGACGAAATCGCGCACGAACTCGTAGCGCTCGACCCGATCGATGCCGATGCGGTGCTTGACCGTGACGGGAATGGTGACGGCGTCCCGCATGGCCTTGACGCCGTCGGCCACCAGGCCGGGCGCGTCCATCAGGCAGGCACCGAACGCGCCCTTCTGCACCCGCTCGCTGGGGCAGCCGCAATTGAGGTTGACCTCGTCATAGCCCCAACGCTCGGCCAGCTTGGCGCAGGCAGCCAGATCGGCCGGCTCGCTGCCGCCCAGCTGCAAGGCGACCGGGCGCTCCTCGGCGTTGAAGTCCAGATGCCGCCCCTGGTCGCCGAACAGCAGCGCACCGGTGGTGACCATCTCGGTGTAAAGCAGCGTATGGCGAGTCAGCAGCCGATGGAAATAGCGGCAATGCCTGTCGGTCCAATCGAGCATGGGGGCGACGGACAGGCGCCAGGGCGAAAGCGAGGGTGAGGACGAAGGTGATGCTTGCACCGCGGAATTATCCCAAATCACCTTCTGCGCCACCCGGAAAAACCTTCAAAACAAACCGCTGATGCGCCCTGCCGCATCCACGTCGATGCGCTCCGCCGCTGGGTGCTTGGGCAGGCCCGGCATGGTCATGATGTCGCCGCAGATGGCGGTGACGAACTCGGCGCCGGCGTTCAGGCGCAGTTCGCGGACGCGCAGCACATGCCCTTCGGGCGCACCCAGTTGCGATGGGTCGGCGCTGAACGAGTATTGCGTCTTGGCGATGCAGACCGGCAGACGGTCGTAGCCCTGGGCCTGGAATTCGTGCAACTGCTGCTGGGCGCGCGGCTCGAAACTCACCATCGCTGCGCGATAGATCTTGCTGGCGACGGTGCGGATCTTCTGGTCCAGCGGCAACGCATCGTCGTACAGGCCGCGCGCCTGCGAACTGGCCGTTTCGCAGCACTTGACCACGGCGCGCGCCAGATCGGCCGCGCCGGCGCCGCCCTCGCCCCAGTGCGTGGCCAGCACGCATTCAACGCCCCAGGCGGCGCACTGGCGCGCCAGCAGGGCCAGTTCTTCGTCGGTGTCGGCATCGAAGCGGTTGATGGCGACGATAACGGGCAACCCGTGATGCTGGCTCAGGTTCTCGACGTGGCGCTGCAGGTTCACCATGCCCGCCTCCAGCGCGGCCAGGCCCTGCAGGCGTCCGCCATGGTGCTTGAGCGCGCGCACCGTCGCGACCAGCACCGCGCAGGCGGGCTTGAGGCTGGCCTTGCGGCACTTGATGTCCATGAATTTCTCGGCGCCCAGGTCGGCGCCGAAGCCCGCTTCGGTCACGACGTAATCGGCCAGCTTCAAGGCGGTGCGCGTGGCAATGACGGAATTGCAACCGTGCGCAATGTTGGCGAACGGGCCGCCGTGCACAAAGGCCGGATTGCCTTCCAGCGTCTGCACCAAGTTCGGCGCCAGCGCGTCTTTGAGCAGGGCCGCCATGGCGCCATCGGCCTTGAGGTCGCGCGCCGTGACGGGCTGCCTGGCCGCCGTATAGCCGACCACGATGCGGCCCAGCCGCTCCTTCAGGTCCGACAGCGAGGCGGACAGGCACAGGATGGCCATCACTTCGGAAGCCACGACGATGTCGAAGCCATCCTCGCGCGGATAGCCGTTGCCCGACCCGCCCAGGGCCACCATGATGTGGCGCAGCGCCCTGTCGTTCATGTCGACGACGCGGCGCCAAGTGATGCGGCGCACGTCCAGGCCCAGGGCGTTGCCGTGGTGGATGTGGTTGTCCAGCATGGCGGCCAGCAGGTTGTGGGCCAGCGCGATGGCGTGGAAGTCGCCGGTGAAGTGAAGGTTGATGTCCTCCATGGGCACTACCTGCGCATGGCCGCCACCGGCTGCCCCGCCCTTCATGCCGAAGCATGGGCCCAGTGAGGGCTCGCGCAGGCAGATCATGGCGCGCTTGCCGATGTGGTTGAGGCCATCGCCCAGGCCCACGGTCGTGGTGGTCTTGCCCTCGCCGGGCGGCGTGGGCGTGATGGCGGTGACCAGCACCAGATGCCCGTCGGGCCGATCCGCCAGCGTGGCGATGTGGTCCAGGCTCAGCTTGGCCTTGAAGTGGCCGTAGGGACTCAAGGCCTCCTGCGGCAGGCCCAGGCGCGCCTGCGCCAAGGGCAAGATCTGCTGCAGTTGTGCAGCCTGGGCGATCTCGATGTCGGTCGGCATGCGCGGCTCCGCTCAGGCCAGGTCGCGCAAGGGATGTGTCTGCGCGGTCCAGGGGCTCTTGAAGAAGGCCTGCACCATCTCGGGCGTGACGTCTTCGATGCGGGCCGGGTTCCAGCGCGGCGCGTGGTCCTTGTCGACGGCCAGGGCGCGCACGCCTTCGACCGTTTCGCTGGCGGCCCCGGGGCGCAGGTGGAAACAGGCGTGCACCATGTCGCGCTCCATGCGCAGGTCCTCGGCCAGGCTCATGCGGCGGGCGCGGCGGACCTGCTCCAGGGTCACGGCCATCATCAGCGGCGAGCGCTTGCGCAGCGCGGCCAGGGTTTCCTGCGACCAGGCATCGGGCGCGGCGGCCAGCGAGGCCATGATGCCCGCCACGTCAGGCTGCGAGAAATGCCGGCTGACGCTGTCGCACTGGTCCGCAAAGTGACTAACCGGCGCCAGGTCGGCGCGCTCCATCACCGTGGCCACGACGTGCTCGGCGCTGGTCTGCTCACCATGGCGCAAGGCCTCAATCAGGCAGGGCAAGTGTTCGCTGCGCACAAACACGTCGCCGAGGTTCAGGGCGATGGCATCGCCCGCGCCCAGCACCTGGCCCGTCAGCGCCAGCCATTCGCCGACATGGCCGGGGCACTGGCCCAGGAAATGCCCGCCGCCCACGTCAGGGAAGAGGCCGATGTTGGTCTCGGGCATGGCCAACTTGGAATGCTCGGTCAACACGCGCAGCTTGGCGCCCTGGCTGATACCCATGCCGCCGCCCATCACCACGCCGTCCATCAGCGCCAGGGTCGGCTTGGGATAGTTGTGGATCAGGTGGTTGAGCCGGTATTCCTCGGTGAAGAAATCGTCGAGCGCGCTGTCGCCCGCGAGAGCGGCCTGGTGGAAGAAACGGATGTCGCCGCCAGCGCAGAACGCGGCCGGCTTGCCCTCGCGGCCGGCGCCCAGCAGGACCACGGCCTGGATCGCCGCATCGTGCTTCCACGCGTTCAGCAAGGTGGTGATGTCGCGGATCATGGCCAGCGACAGTGCGTTCAAGGCAGTTGCGCGATTCAGCGTGATCAGGCCCACACAGCCATTGACTTCGGCCAGGATCTGGCCTTCAGCGCAAAGTTCGGGGATCACTGCGACATTCATGTCCAACTCCATCCAATCCAATCCAATCGTCAAAAAGCCTGGGCCGCCGCGCCCGCGCGCCATCCCAGCCATTCATTGCCCACCAGGGCAGCCAGTACCATAGCACCGCCAGTGAGCGTCGCGCCGGCCGGCACCTCGCCGGCGCCCAGCCAGGCCCACAGGACGCCGAACACCACCTCCAGCAAACCCAGCAGCGCGATTTCCGGCGCCGCCAGCACGCGGGCCAGATGCACCACCAGCAAACAAGGCAAGGCCAACTGGAAGCAACCCATGCCGGCCAGCAGCAGCAGATCCCGGTGCGTGGCCGCCAAGGGCCAGGCCAGGGGCAGGCAGATCAAGGCCGACAGCAGCGCGCCGAGCAGCACCGCCAGCAGCATGTCGTCCGGCGCGTCCTGCTGCGTCCGGCTTGCAGCAGGCCGGCTGTGATGCTGCAGCAGCGTCCAATTGCTGGCCGCCGCCAAGGGCACGCACAAGGCCACCAGCATGCCCCGCAGGCCTTGAACGCCGCCCTGCATCTGCTGGCCAAACATCCAGGCAATGCCGGCGCTGCCGAGCACGATGGCGGCCCAGGTGCGCGCCGGCAGGCGGTGGTGCAGGAACAAGCGCGCAAACAGCGCCGTCATCAAGGGCCCCAGCGCCATGGTCACCAGCACCTGCGCTACGGTGGTCAAGGTCAGTGCCACCATGAAGGCAGTGAACATCACGCACCAGCACAGGCCCGAGGCCCACACGCGCCGCGAGGCCCGCAAGACCTGACCCCACAGCGCCGGCCCCCGCATGGCGCACAGGACCGCGCACAGGCACAGCGCATTGAAGCCGCTGCGCCAGAACGTCACCTCGAAGCTGCGCGCATGCTCCAGCTGCCGCGTCACCACCCCCGCCGTACTCCACATCAGGGTGATCAACACCATCAGTACGACGGCTCGTCTATGGGTCATGAAGTAAAGCGCGCCTTTCGGCGCGCGCAATTCAATTTCTGACTGGCCCCTCCAGGAGGGGCAGGGAAAGCGTCCTCAGGAAGCCGCAGCTTCACGCGAAGCGCGTTTGCGCTCGTGCTCGATCAGGTGACGCTTGCGCAGGCGGATGCTCTTGGGCGTGATTTCCACCAGCTCGTCGTCGGCGATGAATTCCACCGCGTACTCGAGCGAGAGCTCGATCGGCGGGGTGATCTTGATCGCGTCTTCCTTGCCCGAGACGCGGAAGTTGGTCAGCTGCTTGGCGCGCACCGGGTTGACGACCAGGTCGTTGTCGCGGCTGTGGATGCCGACGATCATGCCTTCGTACACCGGATCGCCGGGCTTGACGAACATGCGGCCGCGGTCGTCGAGCTTGCCCAGGGCGTAGGTGACGATTTCGCCGGTGTCCTGGCTGATCAGCACGCCGTTCTTGCGGCCTTCGATGTCGCCGCGGTGGGCTTCATAGCCGTCGAAGATGTTGGAGATCAGGCCGGTGCCGCGCGTCAGGTTCAGGAACTCGTTCTGGAAGCCGATCAGGCCGCGCGCCGGAATGCGGTACTCGAGGCGCACGCGCCCCATGCCGTCCGGCTCCATGTTGACCAGCTCGCCCTTGCGCAGGCCCAAAGCCTGCATCACACCGCCCTGGTGCTGTTCTTCCACGTCGGCGGTGACCATTTCGATCGGCTCGCAACGCACGCCATCGATGTCCTGAAACACCACGCGGGGCTTGGACACGGCCAGTTCGTAGCCTTCGCGGCGCATGTTTTCCAGCAGGATGGTGAGGTGCAGTTCGCCGCGGCCCGAGACTTCGAAGATGCCGTCTTCGTCAGTCTCCTTGACGCGCAGGGCCACGTTCGACTGCAGCTCGCGCTGCAGGCGGTCCCAGATCTGGCGGCTGGTGACGAACTTGCCTTCGCGGCCGGCCAGCGGGCTGTTGTTGACGCAGAAGTTCATCGTCAGCGTGGGCTCGTCGATCTTGAGCATCGGAAGCGGCACAGGATTGTCGGGCGAGGTCAGCGTCACGCCGATGCCGATTTCTTCAATGCCGTTGACCAGCACGATGTCGCCGGCCGTGGCCAGCTCGGCCTGGACACGCTCCAGGCCTTCAAACTTCAGCACCTGGTTGACGCGACATTTCTTGGGCGTGCTGTCGGGGCCGGCGTACATCAGCACGTCCTGCATGGGCTTGAGGCTGCCGCTGGTGATGCGGCCGATGCCGATGCGGCCGACAAAGGTCGAGTAGTCCAGCGAGCAGATCTGCAGCTGCAGCGGGCCGCTGGCGTCGCCTTCGTGCGCGGGCACATGGCTCAGCACGGTGTCGAACAACGGCGCCAGGTCGGTGCCGACCTCGCCTTCCTTCAGCGTCGCCCAGCCGTTCAGGCCCGAGGCGTAGACGACCGGGAAGTCCAGCTGCTCTTCGGTCGCGCCCAGCTTGTCGAACAAATCGAAAGTGGCGTTGATGACGTAGTCGGGACGGGCGCCCGGACGGTCGACCTTGTTGACCACGACGATGGGACGCAGGCCCAGCGCCAGCGCCTTCTTGGTGACGAAGCGCGTTTGCGGCATCGGGCCTTCGACGGCATCGACCAGCAGCAGCACCGAGTCCACCATCGACAGCACGCGCTCGACCTCGCCGCCGAAGTCGGCGTGTCCGGGGGTGTCGACGATGTTGACGTGCGTGCCCTTCCAGGACACGGCGCAGTTCTTCGACAGGATCGTGATGCCACGTTCCTTTTCGATGTCGTTGTTGTCCATCACGCGCTCGGACACCTTCTCGTTCTCACGGAAGGTGCCGCTCTGGCGCAGCAACTGGTCCACCAGGGTGGTCTTGCCATGGTCGACGTGGGCGATGATGGCGATATTTCGGATTTGGGTACTCATAACAAACTCGCTTCTGAACTGGTGTGTCAAGCTGCCGCGGCGCTTGACGGAATCTCTTGCGGCGCCGCCTGCGCCATGGGCCGGGGCTGAATCAGGGACTCGACCTCCTGCGGACTGAGCAGGCGGTCGGCGATCAACTCGCCTGCCTTCACATGCGCGCTGCCGAGCAGCGCCTTGGGATCGGGACCGTAGACCCGGACCTGCGGCATGTCGGCCTGGTTCACCCGGCGCCGCAGGCCCGAGAGAAACCGGCCCGCTTCACTGCCCTCCAGGCGCAGCGCGGGCCAGTCGGCCAGCAGCGCGTCCGGCGGCCGCAGCATGGACTCGCGCTCCGCCTCGGTCATGGCGGCCAGCGCGTCCAGGCTGATGGCCTGCGCCACATCCAAGGGGCCACTGCCAGTGCGGCGCAAGGCGCTCAGGTGCGCGCCGCAGCCCAGCTTGCGCCCGATGTCCTCACCCAAGGTGCGGATGTAAGTGCCCTTGGAGCAGCGTACGGCGATCTTCAGGTCCTCATCAGACCACTCAAGAATGTCAATGGCATGAATCGTGACACGCCGCGGCGCGCGCTCGATCTCGATGCCCTGGCGCGCGTAGTCGTACAAGGCCCGGCCTTCGTGCTTGAGCGCCGAATGCATGGGGGGAATCTGGTCGATCGCGCCGGTGAACGCAGCGCAGGCCGCCTCGACCTGCTCGCGCGTCACCGCCACGGGCAGGCGCTCCAGCACCTCGCCCTCGCCATCGCCGGTGCTGGTGCGCACGCCCAGCTGCAGCGTGGCCTCGTAACGCTTGTCGGCCTCCAGGCTGACCTGGCTGAACTTGGTCGCGGCGCCGAAGCACAAGGGCAGCAGGCCGGTGGCCAGCGGATCGAGGGTGCCCGTATGGCCCGCCTTCTCGGCGCGCAGCAGCCACTTGACCTTCTGCAAGGCATCGTTGCTGGACAGGCCCAGAGGCTTGTCCAGCAGCAGCACGCCGTGCACGGGACGGCGTGTGATGCGTTGGCGCTGCGGTCTTGCGGTCATGACAAGTTCTTAGTCGTTACGGTCGTCGTCATCCAGGGCGCGCTGGGCATTGGCCTTGGAGATCAGGGCGCTCAGCTCGGCGGCGCGTTCAATGGTGCGGTCGAAGTGGAAGTGCAGGGTCGGGACGGTGTGGATCTGCAGACGCTTGAACAGGCCGTTGCGCAGGAAGCCGGCGGCCTCGTTGAGCGCCGCCTCGGTGGCCTCGGGCTCGCCGACCAGCACCGAGAAATACACCTTGGCGTGCGCGTAGTCGGGCGTCACCTCCACGGCATTGAGGGTCGGCATCTGGATGCGCGGGTCCTTGAGCTCGCGGATCAGCTCCGACAGATCGCGCTGGATCTGGTCGGCCACGCGGAAACCGCGGTTGGGAATGGAACGCTTGTGTCGCATATCTGTCGTGTCGCCTTGCCTGAATGACGCTTCCTGAGCGTCCAAGTACAAACCCCGCCCTCAGTGAGATGACTGAGACGCGGGGGTTGCACAAAGCGGCGCACGCCTTCGCGCGCGCCCAAGGCCCTGGCTTTACAGCGTCCGAGCCACTTCCTTGATCTCGAAGAATTCCAACTGATCGCCCTCGGCAATGTCGTTGTAGTTCTTGAGCTTGATACCGCACTCGAAACCTTCGCGCACTTCCTTGACGTCGTCCTTCATGCGCTTGAGCGAATCGATCTCGCCGGTATAGACCACGACGTTGTCGCGCAGCAGGCGGAAGCGCGAGCTGCGGGTGACGTGACCGTCGGTGATCATGCAACCTGCCACCGTGCCGATCTTGGAGGCCACGAACACGGTGCGGATCTCCGCCATGCCGATGACTTCTTCCTTCTGCTCGGGCGCCAGCATGCCGGCCATCGCGGCCTTGATCTCGTCCACCGCGTCGTAAATGATGTTGTAGTAGCGCAGATCGACGGCGTTGTGCTCGGCCAGCTTGCGCGCGCCGGCATCGGCACGCACGTTGAAGCCGATGATGACGGCCTTGGAGGCGATTGCCAGGTTGACGTCCGACTCGCTGATGCCGCCGACCGCCGCGTGCACGATCTGCACCTTGACCTCGTCGGTCGAGAGCTTGAGCAGCGACGCCGCCAGCGCTTCCTGCGACCCCTGCACGTCGGCCTTGATGATCAAGGGCAGATTCTGCACATCGCCGGCGGACATGTTCTCGAACATATTCTCCAGCTTGGCGGCCTGCTGCTTGGCCAGCTTGACGTCGCGGTACTTGCCGGAACGGAAGGTGGCGATTTCACGGGCGCGGCGCTCGTCGGCCAGCACCATGAATTCGTCGCCGGCCTGCGGCACTTCGGTCAGGCCCTGGATCTCCACCGGGATGGACGGGCCGGCCGACTGCGTGGCCTTGCCATCTTCGTCCAGCATGGCGCGCACGCGGCCATAGGTCGAACCGGCCAGCACCACGTCGCCGCGCTTGAGCGTGCCGGACTGCACCAGCACGGTCGCGACCGGACCGCGGCCCTTGTCGAGCTGCGCTTCGATGACGAGGCCCTTGGCCATCGAGTCTTCGGGCGCCTTCAACTCCAGCACCTCGGCCTGCAGCAGCACCTGCTCAAGCAGGTCGTCGATGCCCTGGCCGGTCTTGGCCGACACGCCGACAAACGGCGAGTCGCCGCCGAACTCTTCCGGCACCACCTCCTCAGCCACCAACTCGCTCTTGACGCGCTCCATGTTGGCGTCGGGCTTGTCGATCTTGGTCACGGCCACGACCAGGGGCACGCCGGCCGCCTTGGCATGGTGGATGGCTTCCTTGGTCTGCGGCATCACGCCGTCGTCGGCAGCCACCACCAGGATGACGATGTCGGTGGCCTTGGCACCGCGCGCACGCATGGCCGTGAAGGCCTCGTGACCCGGGGTGTCGAGGAAGGTGATCGTGCCGCGCGGCGTATCGACGTGATAGGCGCCGATGTGCTGCGTGATGCCGCCGGCTTCGCCCGCCGCCACACGGGCACGGCGGATGTAGTCCAGCAGCGAGGTCTTGCCGTGGTCGACGTGGCCCATGACGGTGACCACCGGCGCGCGCGGCAGCACTTCGTGCGCCTGGTCGGCCGAGGCGCCCTCTTCTTCCAGGAAGGCATCGGGATCGTCGAGCTTGGCGGCGAAGGCCTTGTGGCCCATTTCCTCCACCAGGATCATGGCGGTTTCCTGATCCAGCTGCTGGTTGATGGTGACCATCTGGCCCAGCTTCATCAGTTGCTTGATGAGTTCGGACGCCTTGATCGACATCTTGTGCGCCAGATCGGCCACCGAGATGGTCTCAGGCACATGAACCTCTTGCACCACCGGTTCCGTCGGTGCGACGAACGTGGATGTCGACTGCTGGCCGCGGTCGTTGCGGTCGCCACGGCGACCGCCGCCCTTGGGCGCGCGCCAGCCAGCGCCGGCACCGGGAGCGCCCGGACGGCTGCCGGCACCGGGACCGTCGCTGCGGCCCTTGACGGCGCCGCGCTTCTTGGGATCGTCGGCCCAGCTGCTGGACAGCTTTTCGCTTTTGACCGACTTCTTGTCGCCGGGCTTGGCGGACGGCGCGGCTGCACCGGCGGTGGCCGGCGCATTGGGCGCGCCAGCCTTCTTGTGGATGGTGCCCTTGATTTCCTTGGCAGGCTCGGCCTTGGGCTCTTCCTTCTTCGCAACCAGCACCTTCTTGGGCGCGTTCATCATGGCGCGAATGGCAGCGGCCTCGGCCTCGGCGGCCTTGCGGCGACGCTCGAGTTCGGCTTGCTTCTGCTTCTCCTCGGCACCCACGTCGACCGCCTTGACCACGCGGATGGCGGGCTTGGGGGCTTCGACTGCGGGAGCTGCTGGCGCGGGTGTTGCGACTGCCGCAACAGCGGGCGCGGCGACCTCGGCCGCTGGAGCAACTGCAGGCGCGGCCTTGGCGGCCGACGCGCGGCGGGCATCGTTGATGGCCTTGGCAGCAGCCTCAGCCTCAGCCTTGGCACCGGCCTTGGCGTCAGCCTTGGCCGACTTCGCGGCAGCTTCCGCAGCCACCTTGGCGGCGTCGTCTGCGGCGGCCTTGGCGGCGGCCTCTTCAGCAGCACGCGCTTCTGCCTCGCGGCGACGCTGTTCTTCAGCCTCGCGTGCACGGGCCTCGGCTTCTTCGCGCTCACGCACGCGCGCTGCCAGCTCTTCTTCCTGGCGTCGCAGGGCCTCGGCTTGCGCCTGGGCTTCTTCCTCGCGGCGCTGCAGGTCGGCTTCCTCCGCCGCTTGCGCGCTGGCCTCGTCGGCACCGCTGGCATCATCGCGCTTGACGAAGACGCGCTTCTTGCGCACTTCGACCTGGATGGTGCGCGCCTTGCCGCTGGCATCCGCCTGCTTGATCTCGCTGGTGGATTTGCGCGTCAGGGTGATCTTCTTGCGATCGGCAGCACCGGTTCCATGCGCCACGCGCAAATAGTCCAGCAAGCGCTCTTTGTCGGCCTCAGTCAGGGCGTCATCGGCAGACGCCTTCTTGACGCCAGCAGCTTGCAGCTGCTCAAGCAGCGTGCCGGCAGGCCTTTGCAGCTCTGCGGCGAACTGGGCGACGGTAGTCACAGCCATTGTGGAATCCTTAATTGCTTAATCTGCTGGGCGAACGTTTGGGGTGACGCCTTCGATCAGGCGGTAAACCAATGTTCGCGGGCCTTCATGATCATGGCGCGGGCTTGCGCCTCGTCCATGCCGGCCACTTCAACGAGTTCATCGACGGCCAGGTCAGCCAGGTCGTCACGGGTGTGGATATTGCCTTCGGCCAGCTTGGCCACGAGCTCGGGCGTCATGCCTTCCAGGTCGCGCAGGTCTTGCGACACTTCCTCGACCTGCTCCTCGCGGGCAATTTCCATGGTCAGCAAAGCGTCCTTGGCGCGGGTGCGCAGCTCGTTGACCGTGTCTTCGTCGAAGGCCTCGATCTCCAGCATTTCCTGCATCGGCACGTAGGCCACTTCTTCCAAGCTGGTGAACCCTTCGGCAATCAGGATGTCGGCCACTTCCTCGTCCACGTCGAGCTTATCGACGAACAGCTTGCGGACCGACTCGGATTCCTGAGCCTGCTTGGCGGCCGACTCCTCGGCCGTCATGATGTTGATGCGCCAGCCCGTGAGTTCCGAAGCCAGGCGCACGTTCTGGCCGCCGCGGCCGATGGCGATGGCGAGGTTTTCCTCGTCGACCACCACGTCCATGGCGTGGCGCTCTTCGTCCACCACGATGGATTGCACATTGGCCGGGGCCAGGGCGCCGATCACGAATTGCGCCGGATCTTCCGACCACAGCACGATGTCGACGCGCTCGCCGGCCAGCTCATTGGTCACGCCGTTGACGCGCGAACCGCGCACGCCGACGCAGGTGCCGATGGGATCGACACGCTTGTCGTGCGAGACGACGGCGATCTTGGCGCGCGAGCCGGAGTCGCGGGCACAGCTCTTGATCTCCAGCAGACCCTGTTCGATTTCAGGCACTTCCTGCGCGAACAGCTCTTTCATGAACTCGGGCGCGGAGCGCGACAGCATGATCTGCGGGCCGCGCTGCGTGGGGTCCACGCCCAGGATCACCGCACGCACGCGGTCGCCGGTGCGCAGGTTTTCCTTGTTGATCATCTCGCTGCGCTTGAGGCGGCCCTCGACGCGGCCGGACTCGGCAATGATGTCGCCCTTGTCCAGGCGCTTGACGGTGCCGACGAAGATGCGCTCGCCGCGCGAGAGGAAGTCGTTGAGCAGCTGCTCGCGCTCGGCGTCGCGGATCTTCTGCAGGATGACCTGCTTGGCGGCCTGCGCGCCGATGCGGCAGATCGGCACCGAGTCGATCGGCTCCTCGATGTAGTCGTCGACCTCGATGTCGGGGATCTGTTCCTGCGCCTCGAACAGCAGGATCTCGGCGTCGGGGATCTGTAGGCCGGCCTCGTTGGGCACGACGTGCCAGCGGCGGTAGGTGTCGTATTCGCCCGTCTCGCGGTCCACCGAGACACGGATGTCCACGTCGGCACCGTGAAGCTTCTTGGTGGCCA
>JAFALA010000028.1 GCA_019234815.1 Burkholderiaceae bacterium
TGCTGACACCCGCGCCGTGCCCGGCGCCGAGCCGGTGGCTCCCGCCGAGGGGAAACCGGTGGCTCCTGCCCTCGGGAAAGGAGAAACCGGACCTGCGGACAGCACGGGCGCCCGGGGTGATCTCGCCAGCGCCCGGGGCGCCGCGCATGTCGTCATCGAGTCCGTGGGCAAGACGTTCCGCCGTGGCGGCCGCCGTACCGTGGCGCTCGCCGGGATAAGCCTGGAGATAGCCGTCGGCGAGTTCGTGTGCCTGCTCGGCCCCTCGGGCTGCGGCAAGTCGACCCTGCTGCGCTCCATCGCGGGCCTGGAGGAAATCACCGGCGGCGAGCTGAGCATCGGCGAGCGGCGCGTCAACGAGCTGCCGCCGGCCGAACGCGGCATCGCCATGGTGTTCCAGTCCTACGCGCTGTACCCGCACATGAACCTGTTCGACAACATGGCTTTCGGCCTGAAGCTGGCCAAGGTGCCGCAGGCCGAGATCGATGCCGCGGTACGCAACGCGGCGCGCATCCTGCACATCGAGCACCTGCTGGAGCGCAAGCCCAAGGACCTGTCAGGCGGCCAGCGCCAGCGCGTCGCCATCGGCCGCGCCATCGTGCGCCAGCCCGAGGTCTTCCTGTTCGACGAGCCACTGTCCAACCTCGATGCGGCGCTGCGGGTGCGCATGCGCTACGAGTTCGCCAAGCTGCACGAGGAACTCAAGACCACCATGGTCTATGTGACGCACGACCAGGTCGAGGCCATGACGCTGGCCGACCGCATCGTCGTGCTGCAGGCCGGCCGGCTCGAGCAGGTCGGCACGCCGCTGGAGCTGTACGAGCAGCCGGACAACCTGTTCGTCGCCGGATTCATAGGCTCGCCGCGCATGAACTTCATCGACGCGGAACTGGTGGAAGGCTCGGCCCAGGGCGCGCTGCTGCGCCTGGCCAGCGGCGACCGCGTGCAGGCGCGCGTCAATGCGGCGCGCGCGCGCGCCGGCGACGCGGTCAAGCTCGGCATCCGTCCCGAGCACATCGACCTGGCCGCTGGCGACGGTGGCGGCGGCCGTGATGGCGGCAACGACAACGTGGTGGCCAGCACCGTCACCTTCGTCGAATCGCTGGGCGGCACCACGCATGCCTACTGCGCCTTCCCCGGCGTCGAGGATGCGCTGAGCTGCGAATTCGACGGCCGCACCCGTGTCCATGCGGGCGACAACCTGCGCCTGCGTTTTCCGGCCGAGTCCTGCTATTTGTTCGACGCCGAAGGGCTGGCCTTCAAGCGGCTCGGAGCCGGCGCATGAGGGCCTGGCATCTCAAGTCCATCAAGCTGGGCCTAGCTGCCCTGCTCGCCGCAAGCGGCACGGCACCCGCACGGGCCGACACGGCGCCGCGCCTGCTGGTCTGGATCAACGGCGACAAGGCCTACAACGGCCTGCAGCAGGTCGGCAACGCCTTCGAGCGCGCCTCGGGCGTGAAGGTCATCGTCGAACACCCGGTCGACGCCACCGACAAGTTCCAGCAGGCCGCGGGCGCCGGCACCGGGCCGGACATCTTCTGCTGGCCGCATGACCGCGTCGGCGAGTGGGCCAAGGCCGGCCTGCTGACGCCGCTGCGTCCTTCGCCCGCTGTGCGCGCGGGCATCGAGGACACCGCTTGGCGCGCCTTCGAGTACCAGGGCCGCACCTGGGGCTACCCCATCGCCATCGAGACCACCGGACTGATCTACAACAAGGCCCTGGTCAAGACGCCGCCCAGCGACTTCGACGGCGTGATCGCGCTGGACCGCAAGCTCGCCGCCCAGGGGCGTCACGCCATCCTGTGGGACTACAACAAGAGCTTCTTCAGCTGGTCGCTGCTGGCCGGCGCGGGGGGGCAGATCTACGCGCGCGATGCCCGCGGCGAGCTCGATGCGCGCCAGGTCGGCGTCAACAACGCCGGAGCGCTGGCGGGCGCGAAGATGCTCGAGCGCATGATCCGCGAAGGCCACATGCCGCGCGGCGCCCGCTACGCCGAGATGGAAAGCGCCTTCGCGCGCGGCGAGATCGCCATGATGATCTCCGGGCCCTGGGCCTGGGACAACGCCCGCAAGGCCAGGATCGACTTCGGCGTGGCGCCGATTCCGGGCGTGCTGCCAGGCCGCCCCTCGCGTCCGTTCGTGGGCGTGCTGGGCTGCATGATCGCGGCGCCCTCGCAGAACAAGGACATCGCGCGCGAGTTCCTCGAGAACCAACTGCTGCGTCCCGAAGCCCTGAAGACGCTGGACGCCGACGTGCCGCTGGGCGTGCCGGCCAATAAGGCCTTCTACGCCGAGCTGTCGGTCAACCCGCTGATCCGCGCCAGCATGGACAACGCGCGCATCGGCGAACCGATTCCCAACATCCCCGAGGTGGGGCGCTTCTGGACCGCCATGGACGCGGCGCTGGAGGCGATCACCAACGGCCTGCAATCGCCCAAGGACGCGCTCGACGGCGCGGCCGCGCGCATGCTGCTCAAGCAACCATGATGGATCCCACCACCCTGGCGGCCGACGGCCCCTCGACATCCGCCCTTCCCACTCGCGAGCCGGGCTCGCGTGCCTCGCGCCACGGCCTGCGTCCGCCGACCGCATGGGAGCGCGCCGGCGCCCTGCTGCGCTGGCCGCTGATCGGCGCCGCGGCGCTGGTCGGCCTCTACCTCGTCTTCACCATCTACGTCTCGGGCCAGACGGTCGCGGCGGCGCTGCTGCTGGCGATGCTGGCGGGCAGCTTCTACCTGTTCATGCGCGGCAGCCTGCCCTATCGCTACCTGTATCCGGGCGTGATGGGCATGGCCGTGTTCATCGCCCTGCCGCTGGTCTACACGGCCGTGATCGGCTTCAGCAACTACTCCTCGGCGCACCTGCTCGACGAGCAGCGCGTGCGCGGCTTCCTGCTCGAGCAGCACGAGGTCGACGAGGCCCACACCCTGGGCTTCACGGTGCATGCCGACGGCCCGCAATTCCGCCTGGCGCTGCGCGATGCCCAGGGTGCCGTGCGCTTCGTCTCGCCGGCGCTGGCGCTGCGTGCCAGCCGCGCGCCGGTGCAGGTGCCGATGCTGGACGCGCATGGCGAGGCCCTGCCGCTGGAAAGCGCCGGGCTGATGCCCGAGCTCGGCCTGCGCGAGCTGATCCAGCACCGCCAGGCGCTGGCGCAGCTGGTGCTGCACCTCCCCGCCCCCACCGCGCAAGACCAGGCCTCCGCGCAGGAGCTGCACTACCTGGGCCTGCGCGAGTTCGGCCCGGTGCGCCCACACTTCGCGGCCCAGCCCGACGGCAGCCTGCTGCGCCTGGCCGACGGCGAGCGCTTCGCGCCGGACCGCAGCGACGGCGTGTTCCGCTCGGCCACGGGCGAGGCCCTGCAGCCGGGCTTTCGCGTGATGGTGGGCCTGCGCAACTACGCGCGCATGCTGTTCGACGCCGAGTTCCGCGGCCCCTTCCTGTCGATCTTCGTGTGGACGGTGGTGTTCTCGCTGGCCACGGTGGCCTGCGCCACGGCCATCGGCATGCTGCTGGCCGTGCTGATGAACTGGGAGGACCTGCGCGGCCGCGGCGTCTACCGCACGCTGCTGTTCCTGCCCTACGCGGTGCCGGGCTTCATTTCCATCCTGGTCTTCAAGGGCCTGTTCAACCAGAACTTCGGCGAGATCAACGCCATCCTCGACGCGCTGTTCGGCGTCAAGCCGGCCTGGTTCGCCAACCCCCTGCTGGCCAAGCTGATGCTGGTGATCGTCAACGTCTGGCTCGGCTACCCCTACATCATGATCCTGTGCTCGGGCCTGCTGAAGGCGATTCCGGTCGACCTCTACGAGGCCTCGGCGCTGGCCGGCGCCGGACCCTGGACCAACTTCCGCCACATCACCGCGCCGCTGATCATCCGGCCGCTGGCGCCGCTGCTGGTCAGCGCTTTCGCGTTCAACTTCAACAACTTCGTGCTGATCGCGCTGCTGACCGACGGCCGGCCCGACTTCCTGTCGAGCAAGCTGCCGGCGGGCCAGACCGACATCCTGGTCTCCTACACCTACCGCATCGCCTTCCGCGATTCGGGCTCGGACTTCGGCCTTGCCGCGGCCATCTCCACGTTGATCTTCGTGCTCGTGGCGGCCATGTCGCTGATCAACCTGCGCCTCATGAAAAAGGCGCAAGCCTAAGGAAACCCGACCATGGCCATTGTCCGCGGCACCCAGAACCGCCGGCGCGTCGCCGCCGCCCACGCCCTGCTCTGGGTCTTCCTGGCCCTGACCCTGTTCCCGCTGCTGGCCATCGTGTCGATCTCGCTACGGCCGGGCAACTTCGCCACCGGCAGCCTGATCCCGCGCGAGATCAGCCTGGAGCACTGGCAGCTGGCGCTGGGCATCCCCTACCAAGGCGCGGACGGCGCGCTGGTACAGCCGCCCTTCCCGGTGCTGACCTGGCTGTGGAACTCGATCAAGGTGGCGACCCTGTCGGCCGCCGCCATCGTCGCAATCTCGACCACGGCGGCCTATGCCTTCTCGCGCCTGCAGTTCCGCTTCCGCCACGGCCTGCTCAACAGCATGCTGCTGCTACAGATGTTCCCGCCGGTGCTGGCCCTGGTCGCCATCTACGCCATCTTCGAGGGCCTGGGCCGCTTCGTGCCGGCCCTGGGCCTGGAGACGCATGCCGGCCTGGTGCTGGCCTACCTGGGCGGCGTCGCCACGCACATCTGGACCATCAAGGGCTATTTCGACACCATCCCCGCCGAGATCGAGGAGAACGCCAAGGTCGACGGCGCGACCAGCTGGCAGGCCTTCAGCCGCGTGCTGCTGCCGATGGCGCTGCCCATCCTGATGGTGGTGTTCGTGCTGGCCTTCATCGGCTGCATCATCGAATACCCGGTCGCCTCGGTGCTGCTGCGCGAGGAGGCCCACCTGACCCTGGCGGTCGGCTCCAAGTATTTCCTGCATGACCAGCGCTTCCTGTGGGGCGACTTCGCCGCCGCGGCCGTGCTGTCGGGCCTGCCCATCACCGTGGTCTTCCTGGTCGCGCAGCGCTGGATTGTTTCGGGCCTGACGGCCGGAGGAGTGAAGGGATGAGCAGCACCATCAACCGCCGCCGCTTCGGCAGGCACATCGCCGCCGCAGCAGCCACCGCCGCAACCCTGCCCGCCTGGGCGCTTGCCCAGGACCGCAGCCAGTTCGCCAACGAGACGGACCGCGCGCTCGCCCCGGTGATAGCGGCGCGCGAACGCGACTGGCGCATCGGTGCGATCAGCTACCAGGTCATGGTCGACCGCTTCGTGCCCAGCCGGCATCTGGAAGCCAAGCGCGCGCTCTACCCGGCGCCCAAGCGGCTGCGCGACTGGAGCGAGACGCCCACCTCGGGCCCTTATGTGGAAAGCCAGGGGGTCTGGCAGCACGAGATCGACTTCTGGGGCGGCGACCTCGACAGCCTGATGACGCGGCTGGACTATGTGCAAGGCCTGGGCGCCGAGGTGCTCTACCTCAACCCCATCCACCTCGCCTACACCAACCACAAGTACGACGCGCTCGACTACGAGGCGGTCTCGCCCGAATTCGGCACCCGCGCCGACGTGAAAAAACTGGCCGACGAGCTGCACCGGCGCGGCATGCGCCTGGTGCTCGACGGCGTGTTCAACCACATGGGCCGCCACTCGCCACGCTTCCAGGCCGCCGAGGCCGACTACCAGGAGCGCGTGCGCCACCTGCAGGCGCAAGGCTTGAGCAGCGAGGCGGCGCAGGCCGCGGACCCCAAGGACTGGTTCAACTTCGGCCCGCAGTTCCCCGGCGGGGCGCGCGCCTGGTGGGGCTCGCAAAACCTGCCCGAGCTCAATCTGGAAAATCCCGAGGTGCGGCGCCACGTCTACGGCGACCGCAACTCCGTGGTGCGCCGCTACCTGCGCGAGGAAGGCATAGACGGCTGGCGGCTGGACGTGGCCTTCGACATCGGCTTTGCCTTCCTGCGCGAACTGACCGAGGCCGCGCATGCCGAAAAGCCGGGTTCGCTGGTGGTCGGCGAAATCGCCAACTACCCAGCCGAGTGGACGCCGTCCGTGGACGGCGTGCTGGGCTTCACGCTGCGCGGCCTGATGCTGAAGCTGGCCTCAGGCCAGCTCGACGCCCGCCGCGGCCAGGCCCTGCTCGCCCGGCTCGTGCAGGACTGCGGCGTCGAGAACCTGATGCGCTCCTGGATCTACCTCGACAACCACGACACCGAGCGCCTCGCCACCGCGCTGCCCGACCCGGCGCAGCGCCGCCTGGCCCAGCTGCTGCAGTTCAGCCTGCCCGGCGCGCCCAACCTCTACTACGGCAGCGAGCTCGGCATGAGCGGCGGCAACGACCCGGAGATGCGCGCGCCGATGCGCTGGGACTGGGTCAGCGACAGCAACGCCGCCCTGAACGCCACGCGGCGCCTGATCGAGCTGCGGCGCCAGCACCGCGCGCTGCGCCTGGGCAATTTCCGGCCCATCGAATCCGAGCAGTTGCTCGCCTTCGAGCGCTACACCGAGCGCGCCGGCGACAGCGTGGTCGCCGTGTTCAACCTCAGCGACACGGTCCGGCAGGAGACCCTGCTGGTGCCGGATTCCAAGCTGATGGACGGCACGCGGCTGGTCGACCTGCTCGGCGGACCGGACCAGACCTTGCACTCGGCCTGGCTGAGCCTCAGCGTGCCGCCACGCAGCGCCATGTTCCTGAGCCCGGACCTGAGTCCGCGCCAGGGCTACAGCAACTACAAGCGGGTGCTCTGAGCGGCGCCCAGGTTTCCTTCCACCCCCCTTCCGAACATGATCACCCAGGAACTCGGCCGCACCGGCCTGCGCATCTCCCAACTCGGCTTCGGCGTCATGCAGGCCGGCGACCCCGGCATCGACGAGGCCGCAGCCGGCCGCCTGCTGCATGAAGCGCTCGACATGGGCATCACCCTGCTGGACACGGCGCGCAGCTACCAGCTGTCCGAAGAACGCATAGGCCGCCACCTGCGGCAGCGACGCGGCGAGTTCGTGCTGTCCACCAAGCTCGGCTACGGCGTGGACGGCGTAGCCGACTGGACCGCCGAATGCATCGTCCAGGGCGTCGAGCGCGCCCTGCGCGTGATGCACACCGACGTGATCGACATCGTGCACCTGCACTCCTGCCCGCTGGAGACGCTGCAGCGCGGCGAGGTGGTCGAGGCGCTGGCGCGCTGCCGCGAACAGGGCAAGCTGCGCGTGGCCGCCTACTCGGGCGAAAATGAGGCGCTGGACTTCGCCATCGCCTGCGGACAGTTCCAGTCTGTGCAGACCTCGCTGAACCTGGTCGACCAGGGCAACCTCGACTTTGATCGCCTGCGCCGGGCACAGGAAGCCGGCATGGGCGTGCTCGTCAAGAGGCCGTTGGCCAGCCTGGCCTGGCGCCATGCCCAGCGCCCGGACGACTTTGCGCTGGGCCTGTATTGGGACCGCTGGCAGGCCATGGGGCTGGAACGGGCGCTGCCGGGCTCCGGCGCCTGGACCGATCTCTCGCTGCGCTTTGCCGCGTTCCAGAGCGGCGTGTCGGCCTGCCTGGTCGGCAGCACGCGCGCCCAGGCCCTGCGCGACAACGCCGGGGCCCTGGCACTGGGCCCCCTGCCCGAGGCCACGCTGCGGACCCTGCGCCGCGCCTGGCAGGAAAACTGCCCTGGCGCCGAAGGCGTCATCTGATTGACCCCACGCCCCCGCGAGGCCACCATGAGCACCACCGAAGTCTTCCTGATCGCCATGCTGATCATCTACTCACTGCCCTACCTGGTGTGGCGGCTGGGCCGGACCGACTACTGGGCGCCGCTGGTGGTGGTGCAAATCATCGGCGGCATCGTCCTCGGCCCGGGCGTGCTGGGCGCGGCCTTGCCAGGCTACTACCACTTCGTCTTCACGCCGGCCGTGATCCAGTCGCTCAGCGGCGTGGCCTGGTGGGGCGTCATGCTGTTCGTCTGCATTGCCGGCGTCGAGCTCGACCTGGCGCAGACCTGGAAGCACCGGCGCGAAAGCAGCATCACGGCAGGCCTGGCGCTGGGCGTGCCCTTGCTGTTCGGCAGCCTGGCCGCCCTGAGCCTGTTGAGCCTGCCGGGCTGGATGGGGCCACGCGCGCAGTCCTGGCAGTTCGTGCTGGGCATCGGCATGTCGTGTGCCGTGACGGCGCTGCCCATCCTGATCCTGCTGATGGAAAAGCTCGCCATGCTGCGCAGCCCGCTGGGCCAGCGCATCCTGCGCTACGCGAGCCTCGACGACGTCGCCATCTGGGGCGTGCTCGCGCTGATCCTGCTGGACTGGGAACGCATGGGCCGCCAACTCGGCTTCCTGATCGCGTTCGGCCTGTGCTCAATGGCTTTCCGCGCCCTGATGCGCCGCATCCCGGCCGACGACCGCTGGTACGCGGCGCTGATCTGGCTGGCGCTGTGCGCCTTCGGCGCCGACTGGTCGGGCCTGCATTTCATGGTCGGCGCCTTCCTGGCCGGCGCGGTGATGGACGCGCACTGGTTCGACCAGCAGCGCCTCGACCAACTGCGCCACCACGTGCTGCTGGTGCTGATGCCGGTGTTCTTCCTGAGCACAGGCCTGCGCACCAATTGGCAGGTCGGCGGCTGGGCCGTGTTCGGCGGCGCCGCGCTGCTGCTGCTGGCATCGGTGGGCGGCAAGCTGCTCGGCACCGAACTGGCAGGCCGCGTGCTGGGCTGGCCGCGCGCCGAGCGCTCGCTGATCGGCTGGCTGCTGCAGACCAAGGCGCTGATCATGATCATCTTCGCCAACGTGCTGCTGGACAAGCAGGTCATCACCAGCGAGACCTTCACGGCCCTGCTGCTGATGGCAGTAGGCAGCACTATGCTGACGGTGCCGGTGGTTGCGCCCAAGCTGGCGCGCCTGCTGGGTCGCACGCCGGCGGCATCCGCCGCCGATCAACAAGGCGTCGAAGAGTTGGCGCTCAGGGGCTGACGGAGCCCGGCGCCGCGCAGTGCTGGCGGACAAAGTCGGCGTGCAAGGGCATGGCGTTCACGCAGCTGCCGATCACGTTCCTGACGTTGCCGACGAAGTCTCGCAGCACCGCGTCGGGCAGGTGGTCGACCATCGGGTGGTAGGCCTGCGGGCGCAGGCCCTGGCCGTGCATGACCTGCAGCCAGCTCACGTGCGAGAACAGCTCTGAGGCTTCGCGATAGATGCGGCCGCTGCTCTGGTACAGGTCCATCTTGGCGCGCAGGGTGTCGGGAATGTCCATCTCGCGGCAGCGGCGCCAGAACGGCGCATCCATGCGTTGCGTCAGCTTGTAATGCAGGATCAGGAAGTCGCGGATGCGCTCGACCTCCTGGTCGGCCTGGCGGTTGAATTCATCGATGTCGGCCTGTGCAAAACGCTTGTCGGGGAACTGCGCCAGCAGGCGCATGATCTGCGACTGGACCATGTGGATGCTGGTCGACTCCAGCGGCTCCATGAAACCGCTGGACAGGCCCAGGGCCACGACGTTCTTGTTCCAGCTCTTCTTGCGGCGCCCGGTCACGAAGCGCAGGGGGCGCGGCTCGGCCAGGGCTTCGCCGTCGAGGTTGGCGAGCAGGATGCTGGCCGCCTCGTCGTCGCTCATGTACTCGCTGCAATAGACATGCCCGTTGCCGATGCGGTGCTGCAGGGGAATGCGCCACTGCCAGCCAGCCGAATGCGCCGTCGCGCGGGTATAGGGCGTCAGCGCGGGCGCCGAGGCGCAAGGCACGGCCACGGCGCGATCGCAGGGCAGCCAGTGCGACCAGTCCTCATAGCCCGTCTTCAGGGTCTGCTCGATCAAGAGGCCCCGGAAGCCCGAGCAATCGAGAAACAGCTCGCCCTCGACCGACTCGCCGCCCTCCAGCCGCAGCGACTCAATGAAACCGTCGCCGGCGCGCTGCCGCACCTCGACGATCTTGCCCTCGGTGCGCACGACCCCCAGCTTGACCGCCCGCTCGCGCAGGTAGTCGGCATAGAGCGCCGCGTCGAAATGGTAGGCATGCGCGACCTCGCCCAGCGGCGAATTGGCCATGCCGGCGTCGGCGCGCGCGAAGCGGTTCTGCAGGCAGGCTGCCGTGTTGATCGAATAATCCTCCAGCGGCGCGGCCTCGCCGCGCATCCAGGCCTTGAGCCAGAACTGGTAGAAAGGCAGCAGGCCGTGCGGGCGCCCGATCACGCCGAAGCCGTGGATGTAGGACTCGCCGACCTGCCCCCAGTTGCGGAATTCGATGCCCAGCTTGAAGGTGCCCTGGCTGCGCCGCAGCACCTCGTCCTCGTCGAGGCCCAGCGCGGCATTGAAGGCATTGATGGTGGGAATCGTCGCTTCGCCGACGCCCACGATGCCGGTCTCTTCGGACTCCACCAGCCGGATGCTGCATCCCGGCGGCACGAACTGTACGAGCGCATTGGCGGCCATCCATCCGGCGGTGCCGCCGCCGACGATCACGACCTTGCGGATCTGCGAATCCAACTGCATGCCATCACTCCAGATCAAAGATTCAACCAAAGATTCATTCAGGGCGCCGGCGCGCGGCAATGCCGCGCGATGTAGTCGGCCTGCGTGGGCATCACGTTGACGCACTGCGCAATCACCTTGCGGACGTCTTCCAGGTAGTCGAACAAGGCCGCGTCGCTCAACTGGTCGACCAATGGATGGTGGCCCTGCGGCACCAGCCCCTGCCCGTTCATCACCTGCAGCCAGCTGACCTCGGTGAACAGCTCGGTGCCCTCGCGCAGGATGCGGCCATGCGCCTGGTACAGGTCCATGCGCTGGCGCAGCGACGCCGGAATCTCCATCGCCGCGCAATCGCGCCAGAACGGGCTGTCGTCGCGCCGGTTCTGCTTGTAATGCAGGATCAGGAAGTCGCGTATCCATTCGTATTCCTGGCGCGCCAGCCGGTTGTAGGCGGCGATGTCGCGCGCGTCGAATCCGGCGTCGGGCAGGAATTCGACCAGGCGGGCAATAGCCGTCTGGATCAGGTGGATGCTGGTCGACTCCAGCGGCTCCATGAAGCCGCTGGACAGGCCGATGGCCACCACGTTCCTGCGCCAGGACTCGCGGCGCACGCCCGCCTGGAAGCGCAGCATGCGCGGCTCGGCCAGGCGCTCGCCTTCCAGGTTGGCCAGCAGGACCGCGCAGGCCTCGTCGTCGCTCATGTACCGGCTGCAATACACATGGCCGTTGCCGGTGCGGTGCTGCAGCGGAATGCGCCATTGCCAGCCGGCGCTGCGGGCGGTCGCGCGGGTGAACGGAGACGGCGCACCCGCATTGGCGGAAGGCACGGCCACGGCGCGGTCGCAGGGCAGCCAGTGCGACCAGTCCTCGAAACCGGCCTCCAGCGTCTGCTCGATCAGCAGGCCGCGAAAGCCCGAGCAGTCGATGAACAGGTCGCCCGGCACATGCTCCTCATTGGCCAGCCGCACGCTCTCGACAAAGCCGCTCTCGCCGTTCAGGCGCACGTCGGTGATGCGGCCCTCGATGCGCTGCACGCCAAGCCGTTCGGCATAGCGGCGCAGGTAGCGTGCGTACAGGCCGGCGTCGAACTGGTAGGCGTAGGTGATGTCCTTGAGCGGGGAGTTGGGCATGTCCGGCCGCGGTCGCATGAAGCGGCCCGCATAAGCGGCGCTGGTGGACATGGTATAGGCGCCCAGCGGCGCCGCGCGCCCCTGGCGCGAGAGCTTTTGCCAGTACTTGTCGAAGCTCAGCAGGCCCAGGTCCTGGCCGATGCGGCCAAAGCCATGCATGTAGGACTCGCCCTTGGCGCCCCAGTCGACGAACTCGATGCCGAGCTTGAAGGTGCCCTGCGTCTCGCGGATGAATTCGTTCTCGTCGATCTCCAGCACTGCGTTGAAGCGCTGGATCATCGGGATCGTGGCTTCCCCCACGCCTATGGTGCCGATCTCGTCGGACTCCACCAGGCGGATGTCGTAGCGGCGCCCCAGGGTCTTGGCCAGGGCGGCGGCGGTCATCCAGCCCGCCGTGCCCCCGCCGGCGATGACGATGGTCTTGAGATTCTGCGTGCTCATCAGATGTACAACCTTTCCAATGCAAGCGAGCCTCCGCCTGCTTTCGCAACCGGAGGCTCTCGGCCTGTCGTTTCAAGCAAAACTCAGGCTTGCAGTTTTACATCTTGTAGTTCAGGCCGATCAGGTAGGTGCTGCCGAAGTAGCGGTTCGTCACGCCGCCGGTCACCGTGGTGTAGGTGCGGAACGGCGTGTTGGACAGGTTCAGGCCCTGCACCAGGAACTGCAGACCCTTGGCCGGACCCTGCTGGATTTCATAGGAAATCTGCGCATCGACCGTCGATTCACCCTTGATGTAGGTGGCGCCGGGAATGCCGAAGTTCGTGATCAGCGAACCGACGTAGTCGCTGCGGCCGCGTTCCGAGATCCGCGCTTCGAAGCCGTTGTTGGCGTAGTAGGCGGTGAACTGCCAGACATCCTTGGACAATCCCGGCAGGCTGGTGGTGCCGCCATTGCCGTTGACGGTGTTGGGGGCCACGATGGTGCTGTTGGTCAGCGAGAAGCTGCCTTCCGCACCGAAGCCGTCCAGCCAATGGCTGACCATCTTCAAGGGCAGCGAGCCGGCCAGTTCCACGCCTTCGATGGTGCCGCCCGATCCGTTCACATTGGTGTTGAGCAGGCCCACCGTCGGGATGCCGGCGCCGAAGCCCGCGGTCAGGTAGCTGGACAGGTCGACCGTGCTGGTCGTGTTGACGATGAACGAGTCCAGGTGCTTGTAGAAGCCGGCCGCGCTGAAATAGGCCTTGGTGCCGAAATACTTCTCGTACGAGATGTCGAAGGCATCGGCCAGGAACGGACGCAGGTAGGGGTTGCCGCCCGAGGCCGACAGGATGGTGCCGTTGGTGATCGTGCCATTGGGCATCACGATGGAGCCGCTGGTCACGGACACCGCCGTCGACGCGTTCATGTCAGCCATGTTCGGACGCTGCATCTGGCGGCCCAGCGAAACGCGCAGCAGCTGGTCGCGACCCAGGTCGCCCACCAGGTTGATGCTGGGCAGGGCCTCGGTATCGGTCAAGCCGTGGGTGACCAGGCTGTAGGCATTGGGGCCGGCCAATTGGTCGGTGCCCGAGCTCTGCTGGTTGGTGGCGTAAGCGGTCGAGCTCTGCTTGGCGGTCACCACCTGCACGCCCATGTTGCCGTGCACCGGCAGGCCGAACAGATGGGTTTCGAGGTCCAGCTTGCCGTAAGCCGTGGTCATGTACTCGTCGACGTTCCAGGTCTTGGCCAGGATGTTCGGCGTGATGCGGGCGCCGATGTCGAAATGGTTCTGCCACTGGTTGGCCACGTCATAGGTCGGGATCTGCAGACCCGACTCGCCGGCATAGGACAGGCCCGAACCCGGAATGTTGGTGCCGTTGCTGTAGAGCGCGCCATTGCTGCCCTTGACCCACAGATAGCCTTCGTCGGTGCTGTTGGCCTTGCCGCGGCTGCTGTAGTTCAGACCCAGGTCAGCGCCCGAGAACCAGTTGTTTTCCTGGAAGTCGTAGTGCGCCTTCAGGTGCACGGCATCCATGGTGTCCTGGGTCAGCGGGTACTTGATGTAGCCCGGCTGCTCCTGCTGGCAGCAGCTCCATCCCAGCACGTCGGTGAAGTTGGTGTTGGTCCGGTTGGCGAAGTTCAGGCTCGAGCCGATGGCCAGGGTGTTGGAATTGAACGAGATGTTGGTGGTGTTGGGCGTGGCGCCGCCGGTGACGGTGGGCGTGCTGGCATACGATTCGATGTCGAACTGCTGGTTGCTCGCCGTGTTGACGTTCAGGTCGCCCGAAACGGTCCAGCGGTCGTTGACCTTGAGCGTATTGTTCCAGCCGAAGGACTTCAACTCCTGGTTGCTGCCGATCGCGATGTTCTGGATCACCGGACGGATGCCGTCCAGCGTGCCGCTGATCACGTTGGTCGTGGAGCCGGCCGCAAACACCGGATTCACCAGGGTGGGCTGCGGCTGGCGGATCACATAGTTCGGGTTGCTGGCATTGCAGGGCGCGGCGCTGCCATAGCAGGTGCTGACCGCGCCGGTCAGGTTCATCTGGAAGTTCCAGGCGCGGTCGTCGTCCTTGAACTTCGAGTAGAAGAAGTCCATCTTGCTGTGGAAGTTGGCGTTCGGCTTGAACTCCAGCACGGCCACGGCGCCGGTGCGCGTCTGCGTGTCCTGGTCGCTGTTCTCGTTCAGGCCGCCGTAGGGCAGGTTGACGGTGCTGCCGTTGTACTTGATGGTGCCGGTGCCCCAGGTGCCGCTGTCGTCGGTGGTGCCGCCCGTGTCGTTCAGGCGCGCGATGCCGAAGGCGACGCCAATGGTGCGGTCGGCAAATTGGTCGATGTAGGAGAAGCTCGCGCGATTGCCGCTGCCGGCCTTGGGCAGTCCCTCGCCCAGCTTCTCAGTGCGGTAGTTGATGGCGATCTGGCGCTTGGAGAAGTCCAGCGGATTGACGGTGCGGATATCCACGGTGCCGGCAATGCCCTGGCCGATCAGGCTGGCGTCGGGGGTCTTGTAGACCACGGCCGCATTGACGAGCTCGGAGGGGTAGCTGGAGTAGTCGACGGCCCGGGTGTCCGTCGTGGAGGTCTGCTCGCGGCCGTTCAGCGTGGTGCCGACAAAGTCCGGGCCCATGCCGCGGATGCTGATCTGGGTGGCGCGGCCGTACTGGTCGCGCTGGGCGGTCACGCCGGGCAGGCGGGCCAGGGAGTCGGCGATGTCGATGTCGGGCAGCTTGCCGATGTCTTCGGCGCTGACCGCTTCAATGATCAGGTCGCTGTTCTTCTTCATCGCGATGGCCGCCTCGATCCCCTTGCGGATCCCGGACACCACCACCGTGTCGAGCTGCTGATCCGCCGGCGGCGTCTGGCTTTGCGCCTGGGCAGCACCGGCCCAGACCAGCAATGCGCAAGCAGCCACCACGGGACTGGGCTTGAACAACTCACTCTTATGTTTTGCAACCTTCATCGATGTCTCCTGCCGATTTTTACAACACGGTCATAACTGACTTTCACTCATGCCCTCGAAGATCTCCGCGAGCGCCAGGCACCGAAGCTCTTCTCGTTCACAGGCTTGGATCAATTTTGTACTAAAACTAGATTAACTGCCAAGCCGATATTTTCACAAAATTACATCGACTGAACTCAATTTGATGCTTTACAGCATTTTTATCAGGGTAAATACGGTATTTTCGAGTGTGATTCAAAGAAACCTAGCGTATGTACCTAGAATTTTTGTAGCCAAACTACATCACTTACGCAAACATTGACACCACAGCCGATTCAATTCAACGACTGCTCGACGGCGTAGGCCGCGCCTTCCAGGGCCGCCAGGGTATCCAGGATCACGGCGCAGGGAATGCCCTCCAGATAGGCGCGGAAACGCCCCTTGGCGACGAAGCTGGCGCGGAACTGGGAGCTGAAGAAGCGGTCGCCCAGGCGCGGCACGATGCCGCCGCCAATGTAGACACCGCCGCGCGCGCCCACGGTCAGGGCCACGCTGCCGGCAAAGCTGCCCAGCATGGCGCAAAAGATGTCCAGCGTCTGGCTGCAGGACGGGTCGTCGCCCCGCAGGCCGCGTTGCACGATGTCTTCGGTGCGCACGGGTTCGGTGGGCCGGGCCTGGACCGTGTTGACGGCCCAGTGCAGCTCGGGCAGGCCTATGCCAGACAGCAGGCGCTCGGCCGACACATGCTCGTAACGGGTGCGCACGGCCGCCAGGATGTCGCTTTCCAGCGCATTGGTGGGCGCCAGGGTGGCATGCCCGCCCTCCCCCGCCATCGCGACCCAGCCTTGCCGCGTCTGCAGCACGGTGGCCACGCCCAGCCCGGTGCCCGGGCCGATCACGGCGCAGCAGCCTTCCGCCGCCGCCGGCGGTCCGAAGCCCCGCAGCTGGCTGGCCTTCAGGCCGGGCACCGACAGGGCCAGCGCCTCGAAATCGTTCAAGACCAGCAGGCTTTGCAGGCCCAGCGCGGCCAAAGCGGCCTGGCGCGAAAAGCGCCAGTTGCTGTTGGTGAATTCGATGCAATCGTCCTGCACCGCCGTGGCCACGGCGAACGCGGCATGTCGAGGCGGCCGGTAGGCGGCGCCGAGTTGGGCGGCGCAATCCTGCAGATAGGCGCGCGCCGCCTCGACCGGACTGGCATGGGCGGCGACCGACAGGGTTCTGACGTGTTCAATGGCGTGCCCGACCGCGCGAATCCAGCCGAAACGCGCATTGCTGCCGCCGATATCGGCCACCAGACGAGGCCACGCCGGCGACTCTGGCGGTGTTTCATTCACATTCAAATTCACTGCAATCCCTTCTTCCAAGCCCGGCGTTTCGCAACCCCCAATGGCCTCCAAGTTGCGACCTCCCAGCAGGGCTTGGCCTTGCCAAATGTAGTTTCATGCATTGGATGCTCGACTCGAACGGTAACAAAACTACATTTTTATGGCAAGCTTGCGCGTAAGTTTTTTTCTTACGGCATTTTCGTCACCAGACACCCTTCGTAGCCATGGAATTGCAGCGGCCCAAACTGTAGTCGGACTACAAGTTCCTACGCCTTCGCCATGAAACCGGCCTGGAAGGGCCGCATAATGGCCGCGCCCGGAATACCCAAAAGCCTCCAAGCGATTGCGCCGCCACCAAGGTTTGCCAACCATGCTCTTGTTTGACTCCCCTCGCCTGATTGCCGATATCGGCAGCACCTTTGCCCGCTTTGCCCTGGAAACCGCGCCCGGCCAATTTGTCCGGATCAGCTCCCTCCGCTGCGCCGATTTCAGCGACTTCCATGCCGCAATCAACGCCTACCTGGACAGCCTGGAAGGCATTCGCGTCGAGCACGCCGCCATCGCCATCGCCAATCCGGTGGAGGGCGACCAGGTCCGCATGACGAACTACCACTGGCAGTTCTCCATTGAGGAAATGCGCCTGCGCCTGGGCCTGGACACGCTGGTGGTGGTGAACGATTTCACCGCGCTGGCGATGGCGCTGCCGCGCCTGAGCAAGCACGAGACGCGCCAGATCGGCACAGGGGACGGGCACAAGAACAGCGTGATCGGCCTGCTGGGAGCCGGCTCGGGGTTGGGCGTGTCGGGGTTGATTCCGTCCGGCGACGGCTGGATCTCGCTGGGCTCGGAAGGCGGCCACACCAGCTTCTCGCCGCGCGACGAGCGGGAAATCGCCGTGCTGCGTTTTGCCTGGAAACAGTTCGACCACGTCTCGTTCGAGCGCCTGCTGTCCGCCCGCGGCCTTGAATTGATGTACCAGGCGCTCGCCGAATTCCTTGGCCAGAGCGCCAAGCCGCTGCAGGCCACCGACATCACCCAGGCGGCGCTGGAGCACAGGGACGCGGTTTGCGAGCAGACCCTGGAGGTGTTCTGCGCTATGCTGGGCACCGCCGCCGCCAACCTGGCCGTGACCCTGGGCGCCTCGGGCGGCATCTACATCGGCGGCAGCATCGTGCCGCGCCTGGGCGACTATTTCGAGCGCTCGCCGTTCCGCCGCCGCTTCGAGGACAAGGGGCGCTTCAGCGCCTACCTGGCCCACATCCCGACCTACGTGATCACGGCCGAGAACGCCACGTTCAAGGGCGTGTCGGCCATCCTCGACGCGCAGCTCAAGAGCCTGCAGGACAGTTCGGGCTCGGCCATCCTGGGGCAGATCCGCCGCGCCCGCAGCGAGCTCTCGCCGGCCGAATTGCGCGTGGCCGAGCATGTGCTGACCCACCCGCGCGACACCCTGAATGCCCCGATTGCCGAGATCGCCAAGGCGGCCCAGGTCAGCCAGCCCACGGTGATCCGCTTCTGCCGCTCGCTCGGCTGCGAAGGCCTGTCGGACTTCAAGCTGCGGCTGGCCTCAGGCCTGACCGGCACCATGCCGGTCACCCACAGCCAGGTCAAGCTGGACGATTCGATGGTGGAGCTGGGCGCCAAGGTGCTGGGCAACACCGCGTCGGCGATCCTGCAGGTGCGCAACCAGCTCAACCGCGACATGATCGACCGGGCCATCGAACTGCTGATCAACGCCGGGCGCGTCGATTTCTACGCCGTGGGCCACTACGGCGTGGTGGCGCAGGACGCGCAGTTCAAGTTCCTGCGCTTCGGCCTGCCCTGCGCGGCCTACACCGATCCGCGCCTGCAGCTGCTGGCCGCCAACGTGCTCAAGGCCGGCGACGTGGCCGTGATCATCAGCAGCTCGGGCCGCATGCAGGAGCTGCTCAATGTCGTCGACCGGGCCCACGAACGGGGCGCGACCGTGGTGGCCATCACCGCCAGCCAGACCCCGCTGGCCCGCAAGGCCGACGTGACGCTGATCGTCGACCACCTCGAGGACGTCGACGCCCAGCTGCCGATGGTCAGCCGCATCCTGCACCTGCTCACGATCGACATCCTGGCCGTGGGCGTCGCCATGCGCCGCAACCCCGAGATGATGCAGGCGCTGGACGAGGACGAGCAGGCGGCGCTGGACTCGAGTGCCGCCCGCAACCAGAACATCCGCGGCGCGGCCCAGACCGCGCCCGGCGTGAGCCTGGCCGCCCCCTTGTCGCGGCTGACCTCGCACAGCCGCTGACCTCCGAACGGATTCCGCCCCCCTCGTCTTCGTCTCCTTGAAGCCTTGAACCAAGACAACGGCAACCCCAGCCTGCTGAGGCTGACCTGGCCCATCTTCGCCGAGCAATCGCTGCACGTCCTGACCGGGGTGGTCGACACCCTGATGGTCAGCCAGATTTCCGACCAGGCGGTGGCCGGCATCGGCAGCGCCTGGCAGATCATCTTCCTGTTCATGATGTGCTTCAACGTGCTGGCGGTGGGCGCGTCCATCGTCTGCACGCACCACCTCGGCCAGGCCGACCGGGCCGGCGCGCTGCGCATGGCGGTCGGTGCCATCAGCACCAACCTCTGGCTGGGTTTCGGCTTCAGCCTCGTGCTGGCCTGGGCCGCCCCCACCTTGCTGCGCTGGGTCCAGCTGCCGCCCGCGTTGATGGCGTACGGTCTGCCCTTCCTGCGCTGGATGGGCGGCACGCTGTTCCTCGAGTCGATGAACTACGCCCTGGCCGCGGTGCTGCGCGCGCATGGCCACACGCGCAGCGTGATGTGGGTGATGCTGGCGCAAAACATCGTCAATGGCGCGCTCACGGCCTGCTTCGTGTTCGGCTGGCTGGGCGCGCCGCAGTTGGGCGCGACCGGCGTGGCGCTGGCGACGGTCTTCAGCCGCCTGCTGGCCTGCCTGGCGCTCTGGATCCTGGCGCGGCACGACATCGGCCTGCACTGGCGCCCCGCCAACCTGCTGCGCATTCCGGCGGCCGATCTCAAGCGCCTGCTGTCCTACGGCCTGCCGGCCGTGGGCGAGAACCTGGGCTGGTTCAGCGCCTTCATGTTCGTCACCGCCATGACCGCGCGCATGGGCGCCACGGCCCTGAGCACGCAGACCTATGTGCTGCAGGTCGCCAGCCTGTCCATGCTGTTCAGCATCTCCGTGGGCCTGGGCAACGAGATCCTGGTGGGTCGCCTGGTGGGCGCCGGCCAATTCGAAAGGGCCCACCAGATGTGCCTGCAGCACATGAAGCTGGGCCTGGTCTGGACCACCGCGATCGCGGCGCTGATGGCCCTGCTGGGCCCCTGGCTGCTGGCGCATTTCACCCAGGACGAGGCGATTCTTTCGCAAGGTACGGACCTGATCCGGTTGGGCCTGCTGCTGGAGCCGGGCCGCAGCTTCAACCTGATCATGATCAACGCCTTGCGCGCCGCTGGCGACACCCGTTTCCCCGTCAAGGCCGGTATCCTGTCGCAGTGGGGGGTCATGGCCTTCGGCGCCTGGCTGCTGGGCACCTGGGCCGGCTGGGGCCTGCCGGGCGTGTGGTCGGCCTTCATCGCCGACGAGTGGCTGCGCGGCCTGGTCATGCTGCGGCGCTGGCGGCGCCAGCACTGGCTGGAGCATGCCCGCACCGCGCAGATCCAGGCGCGCGGCGCTACCCTCTAAGCCTAGGCGCAGTCTGCGCAAACGCGAGAAACGCCTCGGCCGACATGGCCGGCGACCAGAGGAAGCCCTGCGCGGCGTCGCACCCCATGACCCTGAGCTGGGCGAGGCACTCCTCGTCTTCGACGCCTTCGGCCAGGGTGGTCAGGCTGAGCGCCTTCGACATCTGGATGATGGCCCGGACCAGCGCCGCGTCGCTGGCCGACCTGGCCATGCGCCGGACGAAGGACTGGTCGATCTTGATGCAGTGGACTTCGAACTTGGTCAGGTAATTGAGGTTCGAGTAGCCGGTGCCGAAGTCGTCGATGGCAAAGCCGACGCCCAGGCGGCGCAATTCGATCAGGCTGTTGCCGACCTCGAGCGAATCGTTGAGCAGCACCGACTCCGTCAGCTCCAGCTCCAATTGCCGGGCAGGAAAGCCGGTGCGCAGCAGCACGTCCTGCACGGTCTTCTCCAGGCCGCCGCGGCGCAGTTGCAGCGGCGACACGTTGACCGCCAGGACCAAGCCGCCCAGCCCTGCGTCATGCCATTGCTTGCCGGTCTGGCAGGCCTGCATCAGCACCCATTGCCCCAGCGAGGCGATCAGCCCGTTGCGTTCCGCGATCGGAATGAACTGCGAGGGCGGCACCCAGCCCAGGGTCGGATGCTGCCATCGCAGCAGGGCCTCGGCGCCGAGGAGCTCGCCGCTCGCCAGGCTGAACTGCGGCTGGTAGTGCAGCTCCAGCTCGCCGCGCGCCAGCGCCGTGCGCAGGGCCATCGCCAGTTGCGCCTGCAGCTGGGCCTCCACGTTCATTTCCGCGTCGAAGAAGCGGAACTGCCCCCGGCCGGCGTCCTTGGCCTTGTACATCGCGATATCGGCGCGCTGTACCAGCACGTCGAAATCGTCGCCGTCGTCCGGATACATGGCGATGCCGATCGACGCGGCGGTCTCGAGTTCGCAGCGGTCCAGCGCCACGGGCGCCGCCAGCACTTCGATGAGCTTTTGCGCCACCTGGCCGACGCCGCTGGCGTCGGCCTGCTGGTCCAGCAGCAAGAGGAATTCATCGCCGCCCAGCCGGCAGACGATGTCAGACCCGCGCACGGCGCCGCGCAAGCGCTCCGCCACGGCCTTGAGCAACTGGTCGCCAACGGCATGGCCGTGCGTGTCATTGACCGGCTTGAAGTCGTCCAGGTCCATGTAGAGCACCGCCATTTTCTTGCCGCCGCGGCGGCTGCGGGCGGTCAGGTCCGCAAAGCGCTCCCGCGCCTGGCTGCGGTTGGGCAGCCCGGTCAACGCATCATGCAGCGCCATGAACTCGACGCGCTGCCGGGAATCCTGCGCCCGGGCGTTTTCCTCCTGCAGGCGCAAGACCAGGCTCCGGAGATCGCTGTTGACCAGCGCCACCACGGCCGTCGTCGCGATCAGGATGATGCTGACGGTGATGACGGTCTGCCAGCTCATGGGTCCCAGCTGATTGGGATGCCAGGCTCCCAGGTTGCCCCAGCTGACCATGGCCACCAGGACCAGGTTGACGGCCAGGGCGCCGTACAGGGCACGCCGCCCGCCGACCAGGCTGGCCAGCATCAGGATGCCTGGAATGGCCAGCATCGAGGGGTCGCGCAAGCCGCCATTGCGCCAGACAAACCGGACCACCATGCACGTCAAGGTGGCCAGGAACAGGAAACTGGCAGAGATGTGCCTGCCGCGGCTCGCCAGCCACCACGCGACGCTCACGCCCAGGATGCTGCAGCCCAGCACCACCAGGCTGTCCCAGGCCCCCAGCAGCGCGTAGCTGGCGGCGGCCGCCAGCTGGGCCGACATCACCACCTTGAACAGCATCATCATCCGGTGACTGCGCAGCGCGGTGATCTCCCGAACCAAAGGTGCATTCATCCAAACATCCTTGAAAGCCATTGGACTGCGCGGGCGACTGCTTTTGTGCCACCTGCCCTGCTGCAAGGCCGGTGGCCTGACATCCGCAAGGGTTACCATGGTACCCATGGTCTTGCCCTCGGACACAGCACAATTCACCCGACGCGCCTTGATCCTGGCCTTGTCCTCCCTGGCCATGCCGGCGCGCAGCGAGCCGCTGACGGTCAATTACCCGAGCAACTCGTTCGTGCACGATCCGCAGCTGGAATATGTGACCGATTTGTTGCGGCTGGCGCTGCGGTATTCCGGCAAGAATTTTCAGGTCAAGCCGCAGCCGGTCGAAATGGCGCAGCAGCGCACCTTCATGGAAATTGCGCGCGGCGAGACTTCGCTGGACCTGATGTGGACCATGACCAACCCGCAGCGCGAAACATCGGCCATGATCCCGGTCCGCATCCCCGTCGACCGCGGCCTGCTGGGCTGGCGGCTGCTGCTGATTCGCCAGGCCGACGCCGACCGTTGGCGCCACGTCGCCTCGATCGCCGACATGCAATCCCTGGTGCTTGGGCAAGGCCACGACTGGCCGGATACCGAGATCCTGCGAGCCAACGGCCTGCGCGTCGGCACCAGCAGCGACTACAACAGCCTGTTCCGGATGCTGCTGCGCGGCCGGATCGACGGGTTTCCGCGCTCCATTCTCGAGATCGGCGCCGAATTGAAGGCGCATGCCGACGACGGCCTGATGGTGGCGCCGGACCTGCTGCTGTACTACCCTGCGCCATCCTACTTCTTCGTCAGCCCCAAGCGCCCCGAGCTGGCCGAGCAGATCCGGCAAGGGCTGGAGTCGAGCATTGCCGACGGCAGCATGCAGAAGCTGTTCAAGCGTTATTTCGGCCACCTGTGGGCAGAGTTCCAGCTCGACGAACGCCGCGTCCTCCGGCTCAAGAATCCCGACCTCTCGCCACTCACGCCCTTGCAGCGACCGGAACTCTGGCTGCAGCCCAATGAATCCGGCGCACGCAAAGGCGTTTCGTGAGGCTGCACAGCAAGCATGCAATTGACCAGCCCCCTTGAATCCACGCGCAATTTCGGCTGGGCCATCATCGGACCCGGCGCCATTGCCGGCCAGTTTGCCCAGGCGGTGGCGGGCGTGGCGGACGCCCACGTGGCCGCGGTCTGGGCGCGCGATATAGACCGCGCCCGGCGCTTTGCCATGCAGCAAGGCCTGAGCACCGGCTGCGTTTGCGCCACTCTGTCCGACATGCTGGCGCTGGACTCGGTGGACTGCGTCTACATCGCCACCAGCCACCAGGCCCACGCGGTCTTTGCGGAGCAGGCCTTGCGCGCCGGCAAGCCCGTGGTCTGCGAAAAGCCCTTGACGCCCAATCTCCAAGCCACGCAGGCGCTGCTGGCGCTCAGCCGTGCGCAGGGCCTGTTCATGATGGAAGCCCTCTGGACCCGATGCCTGCCGGTCTACCAGCACATCGGCCAATGGCTGCGGCAAAGCCTGATCGGGCCGCTGCGTTCAGTGCAGTCGGCGTTCTGCTTCCCCGCCGCCTTCGACGCGCAAAGCCGCCTGTTCAATCCCGAGCTGGCCGGCGGCGCCCTGCTGGACATCGGCATCTACAACGTCGCCATGACCCGATGGGCGGTCGAGCAAGGCCACGGCGCCGGCCTGGAGGTCAGCGCCCGCCATGTACAGGCGTCGCTGGCCCCGACCGGCGTGGACATGAGCGTGGCGGGGCAGCTGCAGTTCGGCGACCGGGTCAGCGCCCAGTTCGTATGCGCCCTGGACCGCCTGGCCGGCGATGCCCTGGAGCTGCACGGCGACAAAGGCTGCATCCGGGTGCCGGACCGCTTCTGGCGCGCCGAAGCGGCTGTGCTGAGCCGGCCGGGACAGGCGGATGAATGGCTGCGCCTGCCGCATCGCGTCAACGGCTTCGAATACGAGATTGAGGAGGCCATGCGCTGCATTCGCGGCGGGCTGCTGGAAAGCCCGCTCATGCCGCACCGCGAGTCGCTGGCTCTCGCCGGGGAGCTCGACGCCCTGCGCGCCTTGGCGGGCGTGCGGTATCCCTTCGAGTGAGTAACCCCTTGCTGCTGGGCCAAGCCCTTCAAGGCCAGGCGAAAGCTCTCGCTGCGTGCGCGCAACCTCAACGTCGCCACGCTCAAGGTCAATGACAAGCGCGACAACCCGGTCGAGATCGGCTCCGTCGTGGTCTGGCGCGTGGCTTCAATGCCAGAGTTGCAGATGTTCGAGAACCGGACCCATGGCCAGTGCAGGCAAAAAGCTCAGCCCTGTGACCAGGAGCAGCGTTCCCGTCAGTACGCCACCAAACAGCAATCCGTCAGTCGGCAAGGTTCCGGCCGAAACTACCCGACGGCCCTGTTGGGCAAATCGTCCTGCCAAAGCCAGGACCGGTATGGCCAAGCCAAACCGCCCAGCGAGCATCGCGACGACCGTGGTAACGTGGAAGAACGGAGTGTCGGCGCTGAGGCCGCCGAAGGTCTGGCCGTTGTTGGCAAAACACGAGGTATAGGCGAACAACAGCGTGGTGAACCCATGACTGCCGTTGTTGGTGCTTAGACCGGCCTTGCCTGCGGCGGTCATCATCGCTAGCGCCGCAAGCGGCAGGATGATTGCTGGTGCGACGATCGTGTGAAGTCCAATCCATTTCATCTCTGCCGGGCCAACGGTTTTCCCCAGGTATTCTGGCGTGCGCCCGATCATCAGACCGCTCACAATGACCGCTATCAGCGCAGTGAGCACTAGGCTGTAAAGGCCCGTTCCCAGCCCACCGAACAGTGATTCGCCCAGCATCATGTTGAAGAGCAACACTCCGCCGCCCAACGGCATGCTGCTATCAGGTGCCGCATTGGACGATCCAGTGGCGCCATTGGACGTGGCAATGGCTGTAAGAGTCGAATCGGCGATTCCGAATCGCGTCTCCTTGCCCTCCATGTTTCCGCCAGCCTGCAGCGAACTTCCTTGAATATCGACGCCCAGCGCTGCAATACGCGGGTTGCCCGCCTGTTCAGCGGCGTCGTATGCCAGCAGTCCGCCCATGAACAGACCGGCCATCACCCCATAGAGCAACCAGCCGTGAACCGGGCGCTGCGTCATGCGGCCAAAGGTGCAAGTCAGTGCTGCGGGAATCACGACAATCGCGAAATTCCCAAGTAAATTGCTCAGGCCCGAGGGATTGGCGAATGGATGGGCGCCGTTTGCGCCAAAGAATCCCCCACCATTGGTGCCGAGGTTCTTAATGAATTCGAGCGAAGCCACGGGCCCTTGAGGCAACACTTGCACGACGCCTTCAAGCGTCAGGGCCGGCACATATGGGCTCCAGCTTTGCGGTACCCCCATCGCCACCAAGGCCAGAGCGCCGAGCAGGGCAATGGGCAGCAAAACCCATAAGACGGATCGAGTCACGTCTACCCAAAAATTACCGACCGTCGAAGTGTGGCAGCGCGCGAAGCCCCGGATGAAAGCTATTCCGACCGCCAGTCCGGCAGCGCCAGCCAAGAAGTTCTGAGAGCTCAAGGCCAAAGCCTGGCTTAGATAGCTCAATGCTGATTCACCGCTATAGGCTTGCCAGGTGGTAGTAGTGGCAAAGCTGACGGCCGTGTTGAACGCCAGCAAAAAGCTCAAGGGGGCGGGATGGTAGTTGGGATCAACCGGTTGCCCCAAGGGTTGCAGCAAGAGCAGCACAAAAACGAAAACAATACCCAGTAAACCGAACAAAATGAAGGCTGTGGCGTACTGGCGCCAATCCATTTCACGCGCAGGATCAATGCCCGCGAGTCGATATAGCCCCCGCTCGATGGGCAGCAACACTCGATCAAGAAAGGTTTTCTCTCCAGAAAAAACGCGCGCCAAGTAAATACCCATTGGCTTGACCAGCAGCGTGACCACGCCGAGAAACGCCAGATACACCAGCAAATGACGCGGACTCATTGGTACAACTCCGTCAGATCGAGGCTCAGACGGGCAGCATTCACGGAAATGCTTGAGGTTCGTTCAACCCGGATCGCGCAACATCGCGCGTGCCAACAGGCATCGATACAACTCAGTGAGGAAACGAGCCTGCGAAACATTAAATTGCGGTCGATTCGGATTCCCTGAAAGACCCCCAATTGATGGAAGCCATCTAGTAAGCCATAGCGCCTGAGTGGTCGTATAAGAGGCAAAATCACGATACGTTGTGCGTTGCTGCGGTTTGATCGTTTTAGTCAGTCCCACGTCAAATGACGGTCAACGTTGAGCCCATTGCTATAAAAATCCTGTCAACCAAACATTGAGCAAAGTATTTGGCCTGAGGTCTTGACGGTACATTGACACTAGACGGCCATTTTTGTACGGTGAATTAACGTGTTCAAAACTAATGTACTGGAACCATTTGTGTGAGTCCATAGATCGAATTTACAGGAAAAGAAAAAGTGGCAGTCATGCGATTCGAACCAAAACGTGCACCTATGCATCTTGTCAGACTTACATTTCAATCATGGATTGGGAAATTGCAGGTAAAGCCCCGACAGGCCGCGCTGCAGCCGGGTGAGGCTGCTCCCCAACGGTCTGCGCAGCCCGGACAATTCGCGCTGCTCGTCGATATCGATCGGAATTGATTCGTTTGGGCGCCAGGCCGCCTGCATGGCTCGTCCCAACCCCTTGAAGGGAGGCGCATCGTGTTGTCCATCCTCCTTCTTTTGCTCATCGTGGGCTTCTACCTGCTGTTTGGCGCGCTGCTGAGCTTCTCTGAATCGGTGATCCGGCGCCCGGATGCGCCGGAGGCTGAAGCTGAGATGCAGCCTCCCCGCATCTTGCCGTGACGGGAGCATGGATCATGGCTGTCGATCTGCTTTTGTTCTTGCTGGCCGGCGTGGTCGCGTACCTGTTCTACGCAGTCATCCACCCTGAGAAGTTCTGACGCTTGCCTGAGGCGCTGGAGCGGCATGCACCGCTCGCCGCCAATTCGCCTGCATGCCAGGAGATCATCATGGCTGAACATTGGCTTTCCATCGTTCTGCCCCTGTTGGTGACGCTACTGTTGAGCGTTACGATGGGGCGCTATCTTGCGCGCGTCGTCACTGGCGCCCCCACCTGGGTCGACCCCGTCTTCGATCCTGTGGACAACGGCATCTACCGTCTCGTCGGCAGGCGCATCTGCAGCCAGGCCATGGACTGGAAGGCCTACACGGCACATATGCTCGCCACCAACTTGGTGATGGCCTTGATCATCTACCTGGTGCTGGTGTTCCAGGACAGGCTGCCGCTGAACCCTCTGAACTTCCCTGCAGTCGAGCCTACGCTGGCCTTCAACACCGCGATCAGCTTCATCACCAACACCAACTGGCAGAGCTATGGCGGCGAGTCCACGCTGTCCAATTTCAGCCAGATGGCGGCCATCACCTTCCCGATGTTCACCTCGGCGGCCACCGGATTCGTCGTGGCGATCGCCTTCATCCGCGGCCTGCTGGCCAAGGATGGTGGCCAGAACCTCGGTAATTTCTACCGCGACCTGGTCCGCTTCACGACGCGCGTTTTACTGCCGGTGGTCCTGGTCGCCGCCACGTTCCTGGTCTGGCAAGGCGTGCCGCAGACGCTGGACGGCGGCGTGGCCGTGCACCCCGTGCAGGGCGGCAGCCAGACCCTGGTTCTCGGACCCGTGGCTTCGCAGGAAGCTATCGAAAATCTAGGCACCAATGGCGGCGGCTTCTACAACGTCAATGCGGCGCATCCACTGCAGAATCCGACGCCGTTGACCAACCTCCTGCTGCTGCTCCTGATGGCCAGCCTGCCCGCGGCGCTGGTGGTGATGTTCGGCCGCATGATAGGCAATACTCGCCAGGCCGTGGTGATCTACGCGGTGATGGGCGTGCTGCTGCTGGGCTTCCTGGCGATGACGGTCGCGCCCGAGCAAGCCGGCACGCCCATGCTCGAACATGCGGGCATACAGATGCAGGCGACCGACGGTGCCTTGCTGGCGCAGCCGGGCGGCAACATGGAAGGCAAGGAGGTGCGCTTCGGCGTGACGCAGAGCGCGCTGTATGCGGCGTACACGACGGCGTTCACGACCGGCAGCGTCAACTCGGCGCACGACAGTTTCACACCCGTCGGCGGCATGCCGCTGCTGATGCAGATGATGCTGCAATGCGTGTATGGCGGTAAAGGCGTGGGCTTCCTCAACTTCTTGGTCTACGGCCTGATCGGCGTTTTTGTGGCCGGGCTGATGGTGGGGCGCACGCCTGAGTTCATGGGCAAGAAGATCGAGAAACCCGAGATCATCCTGGTGTCGCTGGCCCTGCTGATCCACCCGCTGGTAATCCTGGCGCCCTCGGCTTGGAGCATGGTCGCTCCCTACGGCCTGTCCTCGCTGAACAATACGGGGCCGCACGGTTATTCGGAGGTGCTCTACGCGTTTGCCTCGGCGGCTGCAAACAACGGCTCGGCCTTCGCGGGCCTCAACGCCAACACGCCCTGGTACAACATCGCCATCGCCGTCGTGATCCTGATTGGCCGCTACCCACCCATCATCTTCCTGATGGCTGTGGCCGGTTCATTGGCGGCCAAACCTGCAGTGGCACCCACGGCAGGCACGCTTCGCACCGACACGCCCATGTTCGGCGCCTGGTGGCTGGCGACGATATTGATCGTCGGCGCGCTGACCTTCCTGCCGGCGCTGGTGATGGGGCCGATCGCCGAGCACTTCGCAGCGACGCACAGCCTGCTGTTCTAGGAGATCGCCATGAAGCGTGATCAAGCATTTGGTGCCGGCCCGTCCACCGCGGGGCGTCGCGGGGGTCCGCGTACGGCCGGCTACAGCACGGCGCTGTTTGTCCAGGCCGGGGTCGATTCGCTGAAGAAGTTCGACCCCCGCGTGCAGGTGCGCAACCCGGTCATGTTCGTGGTCTGGATCGGTGCCTGGGTGACGGCAGCCCTGACCGCGGATCCGGCGCTGTTCGGCCCCAGCAACGCCTCCAGGATGTACAACGGTGCCCTGACGCTCATTCTTGCCCTTACCGTCTGGTTTGCCAATTTCGCCGAGGCGCTGGCCGAGGGGCGCGGCAAGGCCAAAGCCGCGGCGCTGCGCCAGACCAGCGCCGAGCTGAAGGCCCAGCGGGTGCGGCCCGATGGCAAGACCGAATGGGTAGCTGCGGCGGCCCTGCGCAAGGACGACCTGGTGCGCGTCGACAAGGACCAGCTGGTGCCCATAGACGGCGAGGTCATCGAAGGCGTGGCCTATGTGGACGAATCCGTCATCACCGGCGAATCGGCGCCAGTGCTCAAGGAGCTCGGGTCCGACGTGTCGTCAGGCCTGACTGGCGGCACGCGGGTTATCTCCGACAGCCTGCTGATGCGCGTGACGGCCAATCCTGGCGAGACCTTCCTGGACCGCATGATCCATCTGGTCGAGAGCGCGCGACGCCAGAAGACGCCCAACGAGATCGCGCTGACGGTGCTGCTGTCGGTGCTGACGCTGATCTTCGTGATCGTGGTCGCGGCCATGGCGCCGGTGGCCGACTACTTGAAGGCGCGCATCAACATCGCCGACCTGATCGCGCTGATCGTGGCGCTGATTCCCACCACCATAGGCGCCTTGCTGTCGGCCATCGGCATCGCGGGCATAGATCGCGCGATGCGTTTCAACCTGCTGGCGATGTCGGGCAAGGCGGTGGAGGTGGCCGGCGACGTGCACACGCTGATCCTGGACAAGACCGGCACCATCACCATGGGCAACCGCCAGGCCACCGAGTTCGTGCCCTTGGGCGGGCATTCGCAGCAGGTGCTGGTGCAGGCCGCCTTCCTGGCCTCGTGGTTCGACACGACGCCCGAGGGCCGCTCGATCGTGGCGCGCGCACGAACGCTGGGCGCGATACAGGACGCGGCGCTGGACCAGGCGTCGGGGACAGACTTTTCGGCCGAAACGCGCATGAGCGGCACCAACCTGCCCAGCGGCGCGCAGCTGCGCAAGGGTGCGGTCGACGCCGTTGTCCGGCACGTGCAGACTCAATTCGGTTCGGGTGCGCCCACCGGGCTAGACGCCGCGGCCGAACGCATCGCCTCGCAGGGTGCCACGCCGCTGGCCGTGGCCATGGACGGCAACATTCTGGGCCTGATCGCCCTGTCCGACGTGCTCAAGCCTGGCATCCGCGAGCGCGCCATGCAGTTGCACGCCATGGGCATACGCACGGTGATGGTGACCGGCGACAACCCAACCACGGCCCGCGTCATTGCCGCGCAAGCCGGCGTCAACGAGTTCGTGGCCCAGGTCAGGCCCGAGGAAAAGTTGCGCCTGATCCGCGCCGAGCAGGCGCAGGGACGGCTGATCGCGATGACGGGCGACGGCACCAACGACGCTCCGGCGCTGGCGCAGGCCGATGTCGGCCTGGCCATGTACTCGGGCACCATGCCGGCGAAGGAAGCCGCCAACGTCATCGACCTCGATTCCGACCCGACCAAGCTGCTTGACCTCGTGACCATAGGCAAGAAGATGCTGATTACACGGGGCGCGCTGACAACCTTCTCGATCGCCAACGACGTGGCCAAGTACTTCGCCATCCTGCCTGCGCTGTTCATCACGGCGCTGCCGGGGCTGTCGGCGCTCAACGTGATGCAGCTCGCCGCGCCGCACAGCGCCATCCTGTCGGCGCTGATCTTCAACGCACTCATCATCCCGCTGCTGATCCCGCTGGCCCTGCGCGGCGTGGGCTTCGAACCCACCAGCGCCGAGGCGACGTTCTATCGCAACCTGATGGTGTACGGCGTCGGCGGCCTGATCACGCCCTTCATCGGCATCAAGCTGATTGACTTGGTCTTGGCGCCGCTCCTGTAGGAGACACTCATGTGGAACATGCTGCTTGCCGCGCTGCGCATCTCGGCGGTGACCTGGGTACTGTGCGGCTTTCTGTATCCGCTGCTGGTCACCGGCATGGCGCGCGTGGTCTTTCCGGATCAGGCGAATGGGAGCCTGGTCATGCGCGCAGACGGCGGCGTGGCCGGTTCGCGCCTGGTGGGGCAGCTGTGGGAGGGCCCACAGTGGTTCCATGGCCGTCCCTCGGCGACCACCGACACTGATCCCAAGGACCCGAGCAAGACCATTCCCGCGCCCTACAACGCGGCCAATTCGAGCAGCTCGAACTATGGCCCCACCAGCCAGGCCCTGAACGACCGGCTGCTGGGCGACCGCAAGGCGCTGGAGGCCAATGCACCCGAAACGACGGGCCGACTTCTGCCCTCCGACATGCTGACCGCTTCGGGGTCAGGGCTTGACCCCGACATCACGCCGGCCAATGCCAAGCTGCAGGCCGTTTCGGTGGCCAAGGCGCGCGGCATGTCGGTCGCTCAGCTTGACGCCATGATTGCGCAGCACACCACAGGCCGCGACCTGTGGATGTTCGGCGAACCGCGCGTCAACGTGATGGCGCTCAATTACGCGCTGGAGCGGGCGCAAGCAGGCCGACGGACAAGTGCGGCCCGTATTGACGTCCTATTGACGTACAGCGATTGAATCTGGCCATGGCCTTGATCCCTGCTGTTCTAAATTGAACTTCAGGATGAAGCAGAACTTGTTGCGGAATTTATAAAAATAATTATTGATTTACATAATGTTTGCAAGCCTGCCGCTAGATTCCAAGTCACGCAATTAGCGCGCATGACGAGGCACCCAAAATCAAAGCTGCGGCTACTTTCCATATGAATTCGCCAAAAAATCCCAGAATCTTATTGACAAAATTTTTTGTTACTGTAATGAAATCGAAATTTATCGATACTCTCAACGTGAGCCGATGTATGCGCGCCAGCGCATTAGTTTCTATTTTGATGTCTTCTGCAGCAGTGCTTGCACAAGCCGCGGTACCGACCCCGGCCACCGACGAACACCCAAGCCGAATTGACCTGCCAATTCCGCCAGCGCCACTCGACGCTCCCCCGTGGCCTTGGGCGGATTGGCCATTTGGGGGCACCGCATTGATCGGCGGCGCAACGCCGAATTCTTCCGGCGGCGTTCTGATGAAGCAACTGGACGGTACGCCATTCGGCAACCGCCTGAAGGACCATAACGTTGAAATATGGGGCTGGGTCGACGCCGGCTTCAACCTAAGCACCTCACGCGGCGCGAACGGTAACTACCCAGCCGGTTATGACTTCGACGCCAATGCAGTCCAGCTCAACCAGGCAGTGCTTTACATCGAGCGGGTGCCTGACACCGTGCAGAAGGACCACATGGACTGGGGATTCCGCGTCAGCGGTCTGTATGGAACCGATTACCGGGAAGTGACCATGGAGGGCATATTCAGCAATCAACTGACATCGCAAAATGCGAGATATGGCTATACCCTGCCGAACTTGTACTTCGATGTCTACGACCCCTCGATCGGCCAAGGCAGCAACCTTCGGGTCGGGCGCTATACGACTCTCGGTGATATCGAGGCAGATCTGAATTTGCAGAATCCCTTCGATACGCACTCAATGTACTACACCTACGATCCATTCACCCAGTTTGGTGCCGTCCTGTCGACACGGCTGAGCAAGAACTGGATGGCGCAAATTGGCCTGAATGCTGGCAACGACGTTGCGCCCTGGGAAAAAGATGCGCGACCGACAGTAACGGCCTGCGTTCAATACAGCTCCGACAGCTCCAGTGACAATGTTTATCTTTGCGCCAACGGCACGAATGACGCGCATTACGGATTTAACAATGTAAATTTGTACCAATTCATGTACTACCACAAATTTACTGACCGCCTGTGGATCGCGACCGAGGATTACTACGAATTTCAAACCCACGTGCCGGCGCAGGGGCAGGCAACCATTCCAGGTGCAAATCCCGCGTCTTGCCCTGCTGGCTTAAAGCAGTGTTCGGCGGCGGCAAGTGCAGCCTCCCTCTACGTTATGTATCGATTGACGGAAAAGGACTACGTGGGTGTGCGCAGCGAATTCTTTGACGATCAACGCGGCCAACGAACCGGGTTCGCGACCCGATATGCCGAATCCACGTTTGGCTGGACCCACTGGCTCACGGACCAGATCGAAGTGCGACCGGAAATTCGGTGCGATCATTCATTTGATGCGACGGCATTTGACAATGGAACGAAGCGTTCGCAACTTCAATTCGCCGCCGATATTCTGATGAAGTTCTGAGGCTGGTTGACCAAGGCAAGTTTTGAAAATGGACTTTTCTGAGGCCCTTGCTGACGACAAGTAAATTGGTAGGAAGGGGCGGCATCCCCAAAGCTGCTGCGCCCGAATGACAACTTATGGCGGCGGATTCAACCAGTCTTCACTCCATTCCCGTCTTCAAGCACGCACCCCAAAGGGGGATAGGTTCTCCAATTGCATCGCCATACAGTTGCGCGCTGAAAAAGATTTTGATATTGGCTCGCAACTCAAGAAAGATCCACGGATGAAACCTGTCAAATTTGCCACCGCAGCCGTGTTCAGCCTGGCTGCCGCAAATGCCTGGTCACAAAGCGTTCAAGCCGATCTGGCATTGGGTGGCTCGCTTTCACACGGGTCGAATCAAGGCAATGTGCATGGCCTCGTGTTGGCTGGCGATCTAGGCTATCGATTCGATAATAACTTGGCGGTACAGGTCTATGCCATGGGAGACTTGAATAGCAACAATCTTCCGCTCAATCTCGGCCAACCCGTCTACAGCTTAAGCTCTTTCGTTGGCGTTCGAGCGCTGGGGTATCTCCCACTCAACGACTCGTGGGAGCTGCTGGGTGGACTCGGGGTCGGACAGTCGACGCTGTCGACAAGCGCCGCAGGAAATCATCCAGACCAGAAGGAAACAGATCCAATCCTCAGCGGCGGCATTCAATGGCGGATGAGCAAGACCTTTCACATCGGCCTGACCCTTGACTATTTGACCAAGGCCGATGTGAGCATGGCAACTGTACAAGCGGGTTGGAATTTTTAAGTCGACGTACCGGAGCGTTTGCGGTATTCGACTTATCGCAGTTCTTGCACCACCGAGCAGCAACCATCCGCCCATTCGATGCACGCAAGCGCACCCTGAACAAGCGTCCATTGCGGACCAGTATGTCCTATGTCGACGTCGGCAATGATTGGGCAGGACAATTCATTCAGCGCCGCTTCGACAGCGTCTCGCGAGTCGAACTCGCAGCCCGGGGCATCTTGCTGCATCGCGTCACGGCCGATCAGCACGCCACTTGTGCCTTCGAACCATCCGGCCATGTGCAACCCATTCAGGACCCGCGCCAGACGGCGCTACAACGGCAACGAGATCACCGGGATCCAGTGGACGAAGAAACCTGACGAACATCAATCGAAACCCACGAAACCCACCTCCGCCTCAATAAAACCCGACCCGCCGCTTGTAGCGCTCGGCCCGCTCCTGGTCATAACGCTCCGCATCGAAGGCATCGCCTTGAATGGCGCGGAGCACCTGCCCGCCGGTCGGCATGGTTGATGGGGCAATGAATCGGGCAGGGTCCCAGAAGTGCGAACGCAGAAAGGCCTTGGAGCATTGCGTGTAGGCTTCGTCGATGTCCACCAGGATGCCCATCAAGAGACATTTGCCTTCGACCTCACTGGGCGCGAGCAGGGTCGCGCGGCCATTGACCCGGAAGGTGTCGGTGACGCCCGGGACGACAAAAAGCAGGCCGACGCGCGGATTGGCCAGGATATTGCGCAGCGTGTCCGCGATTCGATTGCCCGGCCGCTATCGATTCGGATGCGCAGATTGTGCAGTCGATTTTCAATCGCCAGGATGTACCTTTAGGCATGGCGGCTCCACGCCGGTCAACCCTCCACCCCTCCTTAAGGGGGTGAAGATCCGCCGCTGAGCATGGCCCGCGCTTCAGTACCATCCTGGTAGTCCTGCGGAGTGACACGAACCCATCGAATAAAGAGAATCGCGTCGCACAAATAGAGGGCCAGGTTCTAACCCATTGGGAGGCGCCCCAAAGCGGCGGCGAATAGAGATGATTTCAGCGCAGAACGGCTCGTTGGAGCCGATGGAAGAAGCGGGCGAACGCCTTGATCCAGTCATGGTTTCAGACGCCACGCCGCCCATGGCGCGCGCGCTCCAACTGTCGTTCACTGGCTCGGGCAGCGAGTATTTCCGCATCTGGGCGGTCAACCTGTTGTTGACCATCGTGACGCTGGGCTTGTACAGACCTTGGGCCAAGGTCAGGCGCCTGCGCTATTTCTACGGCAACACCGTGCTCGACGACCACGCCTTCGATTTCCATGGCGACCCGCTCAAGATGTTGCGCGGCTTGCTGCTGGTGGGCGCCATGCTGGTGGTGTATTCCTTTGCCCGACGCGGGTCGCCAATGGCCAGCCTGGTTGCCTTGCTGGCGCTGGCGGCATTGGCGCCGGCCTTGATGCGGGCGGCATTTCAATTCCGGCTCGGCAATACGAGCTGGCGCGGCCTGCGTTTCCGGTTTCATGGCGACCTGGCCGGCGCATACCGGGCCCTGATTCCCGCTTTCATCCCGGGTGCAGCATTTCTTGCCATCGGGCTCGGCGTGACGGACCCGCTGCATCCGCCGCCGTGGTTCTTCAAGGCTTCCGGTGGCGTGACCCTGATCACGCTCGTGCTGGCGCCGCTGATCTGGTGGGGATTGAAGCGCTACCAGCACGGCCACATGGGACTCGGGCCCTGGCGGACGACGCTGAAGCTCGGTCCGATGCCGGTCTACGCGCTGGGCCTGAAGCTGATCGGCGTGATGTTGCTGTCGGCCTTTCTGTTCGGCGTGCTCATGGCCGTGCTCGGCGCCAAGCTGGGCATGGCGCTCCATGGACTGTCCGAAGGCCCTCGCAGTGCGGCCGCAACCCTGGCCATCACCTTCGCTGTCGGCGCGCTGGTCTGGCTGCTGATCTTGCTGGTGCCCATGCCCTTCGCCATTTCGCGCGCGCAAAACATGATCTGGGACCATACCGAATGCGCCGAAGTGAGCTTCGAGAGCCGGCTCGGTTTCTGGCCCCTGTTTGGCCTGACCGTCCAGAACTGGCTGCTGATGGCGGTGACACTCGGTTTGTACTGGCCGTTTGCCGCCGTCGCCATGTATCGCCTCAAGGTGGAATCGGTCACGCCGCAGTTGCGCGGCGACCTCGACCACTTGCGCGATCCACGGCAAGCCGCCGTGACGGATGCCAGCGGCGATTTCGCCGGGGACTTGTTCGGCATCGACATCGGTCTGTGAATCCGGCACCAATGACGGTCACGATGCACGCGCCGAATTCGGTTCGTCCGCTGCGACGGGAAATGCCGGCATGAACGAGCACGCGCTGCCCGGCGAACTGGCCGCCAACTTCTTCGACGGCGAACATGCCAGCGCGCATCCTGTGCGGCTGCACATCCGCGACGGACGATTGCACATCGAAGGCGAGGCGATCCAGCGCACCGTCGCGTTGGCCGAGGTGCAATGGCCCGAGCGGACGCGGCATGGCATGCGCATGCTGCATCTGGCGGATGGCAGTTCGATCCAATGCAGCGACAGCGCAGCCTGGGACCAGTGGTCGGCGACCGAAGGCGGACGAAGCGATGGCTGGGTCGTGCGCACGCAGCAGCGATGGGGCCTGGTGTTGGCCAGCCTCTCGGCGCTGCTCGCAATACTGGCCTCGGCCTATGTCTGGGGGGTACCATGGCTGGCGTCGGCCATCGTCGCGACCCTGCCCGCCTCCGTGGACCAGACGGTCGGCGAGGCCACGCTGGCATCGATCGATGCGCGGGCGCTCGTCGCGCCTTCACACCTGCCGCCGGCCCAGCGGCGGGGCATCCGCGAGGCGTTCGATGCGGCTGTGGCCCGCCTGCCCGCCGGCACGGCGCCTCGCTATCGGCTCGAGTTCCGCAGCGGGAAAATCGGTCCCAACGCATTCGCCTTGCCGGGCGGCGCCATCGTCCTGACCGACGAACTGGTGGAGTGCGTCAAGGGCGAGCGCGCTGTCATCGTCGGCGTGCTGGGTCACGAACTCGGCCACCTGCAGCATCGGCATGGCATGCGCATGCTGGTCCAGGCTGGCATTCTGACGGCCGCGAGCGGCGCACTCTGGGGCGACTTCAGCAGCCTGATGGCCTTGGCGCCCGTCTGGCTCGGGCAAGCCGCCTACAGCCGGGACGCCGAGCGTGAGGCCGACGCCGAGTCTGTTCAGCTGATGCTGGCCAACGGCATTTCACCCGATGCGATGGTGGGCTTCTTTCGCGCCGTTGAAGCCATGCACGCCGGGCAAGGGCAAGCGCAGGCTGGACAACTGGGCATTGCCCTGGCCTCGCATCCCGCGAATGACGAGCGAATTGCCTACTTTCAGCGGGCGGCTCGGCAGCATTGAGTCCGGTGGCGCCCTACTCTCGTTTTCTGACAAACAAGCTCTGTGTTGATCGCCCGATAAGCCCCGCTTCATCGTAAAGGGCTGATTCAGCCAGGCCACTGCCTTGCGACGACAAATGGGTGCGCGCCTCCAGGCAGATCCACTCGCCGACAGATCAGGATGATTTGAAGAGGTCAGCCGCGGCGCGCGGCTTCGATCGCGGCAATGTCGATTTTCGTCATCCCCATCATCGCTTCGAAAGCCCGCTTTGCCGCGGCTGGATCGGGGTCGGCGATGGCCTCGATCAAGGCACGCGGCGTGATCTGCCACGACAAGCCCCACCGGTCCTGGCACCAACCGCATTGGCTGGCTCGCCCGCCATTGCCGACCACGGCATTCCAAAGGCGATCCGTCTCCGCCTGGTCGTCGGTGGCGACCTGAAACGAGAAGGCATGGCTGTGCTGGGCGCCCGGGCCGCCGTTCAGCCCCAGACAGGGAATGCCGATCACGGTGAACTCCACCGTCAAAACATCGCCTTGCTTGCCCGCAGGGTAGTCGCCCGGCGCGCGATGAACCGTGCCGACCGAACTGTCCGGAAAAGTTTCGGCGTAAAACTGCGCGGCTTCGAGGGCGGCTCCGTCAAACCAAAGACACACCGTGTTCTTGCTGGCCATGGGCGATCTCCCAGTTATAAACATGTTGGGGGCAGCGAATATTAGAACGGCATGGAACCGCAAGCAAAAGACACGCAAAAAGGACCCGCCGTGCCCCCCTGATGGACCGACATGTTGGTAATCCTTCAATATTGGTAACCCTTCAAATCGCCGGCCATCGGGCAGCCTGACACCCTGGCCGCAACAGAACCCTATAAACTCGATTGGGTCCATTGAAATCCTCCGCCAATCCATGAAACAACGTAGCCTGGCGACGCGCATCGCCGTTAGCAGCCTGCTCCTGATCGTTGTGATGCTGAGCGCGCTGGCGATCTTCGTCGCCTCGCGCATCGGCCACACGCTCGACGCGCGCGCCGTCGCCGACCTGACCAAGCAGACCGAATTGGTGGTCGACATGATCGCGGCCTACGATCAAAGCCTGCACGATGCAGCGGACCGCATCGCGTCGGCGTTTTCCGGCTATTTTCCCGACGAATTTGTGCTCGACGCCGCAAGCACCATGCCGGTGAGCGGAACCGAGGCGCCGGTGATGCGCAGCGGCAAGGCGGTGCTCGATCTCGATTACGGCGCGGTCGACCGCTTCACGAAAGCGACCGGCGGCAATGCCACGATCTTCGCGCGGACCGGCGACGATTTCATTCGCATCTCGACGTCGGTCGTCAAGGACGACGGCACGCGCGCCGTCGGAACCCTGCTCGGCCATTCGCATCCGGCCTATGCGGCCATGATGCGCGGCGACACATGGGCCGGCAAGGTCAATCTGTTCGGCAAGGACACCATGACCGAATACCGTCCGCTGAAGGACGCCCAAGGCCGCGTGATCGGCATCCTCTACATCGGCTTCGATCTGTCGGCCGGCCTGCAGGGCCTCAAAGACAGCATCAAGAAGATCAAGATTGGCGATACCGGCTATGTGTTCGCCTTTGACAACGCGCCGGGAGAACGGCGCGGGCTGATGACGATCCACCCGAGCATGGAAGGCAGGAACATGCTCGCCGACGAGAACAAGAACAGCAGCAGCAGCGTCCGCTACCTGGCCGGCCATCCCGAGGGGGTATACCGCTACATGTACAGCGCAGACCCGGGCACGCCCCTGCGCGAAAAGATCGTGGTGTCGCGTGAGTACAAGGGTTGGGGCTGGGTGGTGGCCGCGGGCACCTGGGTCGACGAATTTTCAGGCGCGGCGATCGAACTGCGGCGCATCCTGCTCGGCGGCACGCTGGCGGCGGGCCTGCTGCTGGCGACCTTTCTTTGGCTGGGCCTGCGCCGCATGGTGGCCCGGCCGCTGGCGCACGCCGTCAAGGCCGCCCATGCGATCGCGTCGGGCGACCTCGATCACGACCTGCAGCCGCGCTCGATGGACGAAACCGGCCAGCTGCTCGCGGCGCTGTCCCAGATGAACAGCGGGCTGGCCAGGATCGTGCGCGAGGTCCGAAGCGGCACCCAGACAATCGCCTCGGCCTCAAGCAAGATCGCCGCCGACAACCGCGACCTGTCGGCCCGCACCCAGCAGCAGGCCGGCGCGCTGCAGCAGACTGCGGCGTCGATGGAAGAGTTGAGCTCGACGGTGCAGCAGAACTCCGACAACGCGCAGCGCGCCAACCAGCTTGCGGCGACGGCATCGGCCCTGGCTGGCAAGGGCGGCGCCGCCGTCTCGAAAGTGGTCGACACCATGCAGTCGATCAACGAATCGTCCAAGCGCATCGTCGACATCACGGCGGTGATCGACAGTATTGCGTTCCAGACCAATATCCTGGCGCTCAACGCCGCGGTCGAGGCGGCGCGTGCCGGCGACCAGGGCCGCGGCTTCGCCGTGGTCGCCGCCGAGGTGCGCAGCCTCGCGCAGCGCAGTGCCGCCGCCGCCCGGGAGATCAAGGCGCTGATCGACGATTCGGTCGAGAAAGTAGCCACCGGCGGCGTGCAGGTGGATCACGCGGTCACAACGATGAACGAGATCGTGGCCAGCATCAGCCATGTCACCGACCTCATGGGCGAAATCAGCGTGGCCTCGCAGGAGCAGACGGACGGGATCGCTCAGGTGCACCAGGCCATCAGCGCCATGGACCTGGTCACGCAGCGCAACGCCACGCTGGTCGGTGAAGCGTCCACCTTGTCAAAGTCCATGCAAGACCAGGCCGCCACACTGGCGCAGGTGATCAGCGTGTTCAAGGTGGCGGCACATTGAGGGTCGGGCCTCAATAGCGGGAGGCCCGCCCATTGGTGTTGCCGCCACCCATGAGGCGGGGCCCTGGTCCGAAACCGTCGTCCCTCAACGAAGGCGTGTCGTCGTCAGCCGCGCGGCACTTCGTCACCGGGATGCTGCTGCCGCCGATGGGCGATGGTCAAGGCAGTCAGAAATGCAATACGCATCGTTACAGGCATCGTTGCAGCTTTCCAAAGGTTGTTGATCGGGCCGCAGATTCCGCAATGCCTAACCCGCAGCATCGGCCGCCGCGAGTGTATGCATTCCCGCTCAAACCAGTATCCCCAAGACGAGGGAGACAACGGCGGCGGGGGGCCGGCCTTGCACGCTCACTGCGCGGCCGCCACCTCGGCCGGCGGCGCGTTCTTCACATACTTGTCGAACCAACGCACCATTTCATACAGCAGCTGTTCGTTCGACTCCAGCGCCGTGTACCAATGCGGCTCGTGCGGCAGCATGACGAGGCGGGTGGTACCGCCGTTGCCGCGGATGGCCTCGAACAACTTCTGGCCTTGCAGCGGCGTGGTACCGGGATTGGCATCGTCGGCGCCGTGCACGATCAACAGCGGCGTCTTGAGCTTGTCGGCGTAGAAGAACGGCGACACCTGGGTGTAGACCTCCGGGGCCTCCCACACCGAGCGGCGCTCGTTCTGGAAACCGAAGGGGGTCAGCGTCTTGTTGTAGGAGCCGCTCGTCGCCACGCCGGCCTTGAACAGGTCGGTGTGAGCCACCAGATTGGCCGTCATCAGCGCGCCATGGCTGTGGCCGGTCACTCCGATGCGCTGGGGATCGGCCACGCCCAGGCGCACGGCTTCGTCCACCGCGGCCTTGGCGTCGGCCACCAGCTGATCCATGTAGGTGTCATAGGCCCGCTTCGGATCGCCCACGACCGGGAAGGAGGCGCGGTCGATGATGGCATAGCCGGCCAGCAGCAGCAGCTGGTACTCGCGGAGCCGCGTGAAGGTCTGCTGGGAGCCGGTGACCTGGCCCGCCGCGGCGGAATCCGCGTAGTCCAGCGGGTAGGCATAGAGGATGGTCGGCACGCGCGTGCCCTCCACATAGCCCGGCGGCGTGTAGAGCGTGAACGACAGGTCCAGCCCGTCGGCGCGCTTGTACTTCACCAGCCGCTTCTTGATCTGGCGCACCAGCGGCGTCGGATCGGGCACATGGGTCACGGCCGTGGCGGCCGAATCGAAGGCGGCTTCGCCCTGTACCGCTGCCGCGGGCTTGCCCAGCGTGCGCAGAAAGGCGTTCGGCGGGTCATTGGGTGTCTGACGCCAGGTCAGGAAGGCATGGGCGTCCGCGCTGTCCAGCGCCAGGAAACGCTCCAGCGCCGACTTGTCGCTGCGGAACAGGCGTTCGGCCTTGAGCGTCTTCAGGTCCAGCCGGTCGAGGAAAGGACGGTCGCCGTCGGTCGACGCGCCGTTGCCGGCCAGGTAGATGGCATCGCCCTCCTGCTGCACCAACTCGGCGCCGTTGGGCAGCACGCGCCGCACGGTGGCGCCGGGCGCCTTGTACTTTTCGTCGGAGGAGAGGTCCCAAAGCAGGCGCTTGGGCGCGTCGGGCTTGTCCACATCCATGATGTAGGTCTTGCGCCAGTGCCTGTTCTCGTCATATTCGCCAAGCAGCGTCATGTCCCTGCGTTCGCCCCAGGCAAAGCCGATGAAGCGCTGCTGGGTGCGTGCAACCTCAATGGCGGGGATGGTGAACGGCGCGCGCTGCATCAGCACCTTGTCGCGCTCCGGCACCTCCTTCAGCCAGTCGCCGCCGTCCAGCGCCTCGGCCCACACCAGCGTGGCCGGCTCGTTCTGGCGCCAATGAAAATCGCGCGGGCCGGTCGGAACGCCGTGGATGGGCACGCGGTCGGCCAAGGGCAGCGAAGCGGCCTTGTGCACGACCACGGCCGAAGGCTTCGCGATGTCCCAGACCTCCACGTCATGCGGGAAGCGGTCGTAGGTGGTCACGTAGGAATACGGGCGGCGGATCAGGCTCACCAGGACGTGGCGTCCGTCCGGCGCGGCGTTCACGACATCGAAGATCGCCGGCTGACCGACCGGTTTCACCGCGCCGCTGGCCACGTCGACCACGGCCAGCTGCGTGCTGCCGTAGTGGTCGAACAGGGCTTCGTCGTGCTTGTTGTTCAGCGTGTCGCGGGCTTCGTAGGTGCTGCTCTGGCCCTTCTCGCCCCCGGTTTCCTGGATGCTCGGACCCTGCGCCGCTGCTTCGGCCACCGGCGCATGGCCCAGGTGGGCGGGCACCGTCTTGACCAGCAGCGTCTTCTGGTCGGCCATCCATTGCAGGGCCTCGTCGAACATCGGGTTCAGGCGCACGCCGGGCATGCGTTTGAGCTTGCCGGTCTCGGCGTCGCCCACCCACAGCTCCACGGCATCCGCCACCGCGTTGGTGAAGGCGAAACGCCTGCCGTCGGCAGACCAGACCGCGTCGCTCAGGCAGCCGCCCTGCGGCATCGCCAATGGCGTCTCATGGCCGTCGGCCACCTTCACCAGGCCGTAGCTGGCCGCGCATTGCGTGATGCCGTAGCCGCCGGGCGTGTCATGCCGGCTGTGGTTGCCGGACTCCAGGCGCACGCCCGCCAATCGCAGGTAGGGTGTCGCCACGCGGGCTATGGATGGATAGGCCTGCCAGGCGACAAGCAGCAGTTTGTCGTGCGTCGGGCTGAGGTTGGGCCACGGCAGGCCGGGCGCCAGCATGGTGTCGAGAATGGCCTTGGGCGGCACATCGTAGCCGCTCGATGCCGCGAAGGCCGGCGGTGCGACGGTGGCGGCCAGGGCCATGGCCATGGCAAAGCGGGCAGCGACGTGGGCAGCGAAGTGGGCAGTAATACGCTGATCTTGCATGTCATCCTCCTGTCAATTCCTTGTCGAACGACCCCGTCACCTCCATCACCGGTACGCGAGGCGCGCGCGCATGGTAATGGACGCAACGCCCCCTCCCTAAAGTTTGATCGAACGGGTCGCGGCCTGTTCGCTGGCACCGAACCCCGCGCTCGAATCATTTGGATGCAACTGGATTCGTGCCGGCTCGGGTTTTGATGCAAACTGTGCGGTCCGTTGCAGGCGCCGCATCATGCAGATTCATCCCGCTCATTCCATTGCGCCCCAGGCCAAGGCGATCAAGCGTTCGGAATTGATCAGCGCGCTCAGCCATGCCTTGGACATCACCGAGGGCCAGCCGGTGGGGCATTGCGTGCGCTGCTGCTGGATCGGCATGCACATCGGCCGCGAAATCGGCCTGACCGAATTGCAACTCTCTGAGCTCTACTACACCCTGCTGCTCAAGGACCTCGGATGCAGCAGCAATGCCGCGCGCATCTGCGAGCTGTATTTGACCGACGACCTGGGGTTCAAGCGCGATTTCAAATTCGTCGGCGACAGCCTGCCGCAGGTCGTGCGTTTTGTCCTGCAGCACACGGGGCTCAAGGCCGGCCTGGCGGAACGGTTCAGGAGCGTCCTGAATATTTTCAAGAACGGCCCCGAGTTCTCTCGCCAGCTCATTCAGACCCGGTGCCAGCGTGGCGCTGAAATTGCCCGTCTGCTGCGCTTCCCGGAGGGCATCGCCCAGGGCATTTACAACCTCGACGAGCATTGGATCGGCAGCGGCAAGCCTGCGGGTCTGGCGGGCGATGCCATTCCCATTTATTCGCGCATTGCGCTGCTGTCGCAGGTGATCGATGTCTTCTTCACCAGCGGGAGCCGGGATGCCGCATTGGCCGAGATCGACGCCCGCAGCGGTCACTGGTTCGACCCCAGGCTGGTCGACGCGTTTCGGCGCGTCGATGCGCAAACGGCGTTCTGGGACACACTGACCGCGACAAACCTCGATGAGGCGGTCTGGGCCCTGGAGCCGCCGCAATACGAAGTGCCGCTGGACGAGGACTACCTGGACGACATCGCGGCCGCCTTCGGCCAGGTGGTGGACTCCAAGAGTCCGTATACCAGCGGCCACAGCACGCGGGTGGCGCTGTACACCGACCTGATCGCGGAGTCTTTGGGCATGGACCTCACCCGGCGGCGCTGGCTCAAGCGTGGCGCGCTGCTGCACGACCTGGGCAAACTCGGCGTCAGCAACAGCGTGCTGGACAAGGCAGGCTCCCTGGACGCCGCGGAATGGGCGGAGGTCCGCCGGCACGCGGCCCTGACCGAATCGATCCTGTCGCGCATCGCTGCGTTCAGCGAATTGGCGCGCATCGCAGGCGCCCACCACGAACGGCTGGACGGAACAGGCTACCCCCGAGGGCTGGCCGCCGCGGACATCGCGCTGGAAACCCGCATTATCACGACCGCCGATATCTTTGACGCGATCACGGCGGAACGCCCCTACCGTGCCGCCGTGCCTGTGGACCAGACGCTAGCCATGATGCGCAAGACGGTCGGCACGGCGCTGGATCCCGACTGTTTTGAGGCATTGCAAAAATCGATGGCGGGACTGGCCTCGCCAGGCCCGCCGCTTTCAAACACTCTGGCCAGCACGGCCTCGTGATCGCCGGACTGCTGGAAACGCGAGGTGCGTATGATAGGGTGCTGCACTGATGGACGCAGCGGCCCTGGAAGATTGGCAAACTCAGTTTGACAAACTCAGCGCGGAACCCGCATGACGATGAAGTCTTCGAATGACTGGAACGCCGCGGAAGATCAGACGCGGCCAGGACGAATGCCGCCGTGGCTGGGCCGCGTCCGCAGGGGACTGCTCCATGTGTCGAGCCGCTTGAAGTCGGTCGCCGGCGTGTTCATCGCCATCGTCGCATTTCAGCTGGCCCTGGCGGCGTTCAGCATCGAATTGCTGTCCTCGGTGCGCGCCTATGTGGCGGGCGAGAGCCTGTACTCCAAGGGCCAGAAGGATGCGCTGCTTCGGCTGCAGGCCTATGTCCAAAGCCATCGCGACGCCGACTACCTGGGCTTCACGCAGGCCCTGGCGGTTCCCGAGGGAGATGCCCGGGCGCGCCGGGCCCTGCAGCAGCAGCCGCCGGACCGGGCTGCGGCGCGTGAAGGCTTTCTGGCCGGCCAAAACGATGCCGACGATATTGCCGGGCTGATTCGCCTGTTCGTGCTGGCCCACAAAGTGCCCTTCATGGCGCGGGCCATCCAGATCTGGACACAGGGCGATGCCGCCATTGCCGAGCTGCGCGGCCTCGTCGATGCCGCGCGCCAGAGCATTCTTGCCGGCGACTCGCAAGCGCCGGCCGTGCAAAGGCTGGAGACGCTCATGCCCGACCGCAATGCGCGCCTCACCACGCTGGAGCGAGATTTTTCAGAGGAGTTGGGAAGGGCGTCGCGTCTTGTGCGCGGGCTCTTGCTGGGGCTGAATCTGGGCATGTCGACCTTGCTGGCCATCGTCGGAAGCCGATTCATCCGCAACACCTTGCGCGCGCAACGCCATCGCGAAGCCGAATTGGCCGGGCTGTTGAACGCCATGGGAGAGGCCGTCATCACCGTGGACAGCGAGCACAAGGTGGTCCTGTTCAACCGGGCCGCAGAACTGATTTTCGGGACCGCGAACGTCGAGGCCCTGGGGTCGCAGGTAGACCGCTTCATCAGCGAGGACTTGTCCATTGCATTGGAGTCGCCAGATGCCGCGCGGACCGACTCACTCCACGAGCTGACCGGCATGCACGCGGATGGGCACCCGCTTCATTTGGAAGTCTCCGTGACGCAGCTGCGGACCTCTCGCGGGCTGAGAACCACCATCGTGTGCCGCGACGTGACCAAGCAGCGAAAAGTACGCGAACGGGAGCGCACCCAACTCATGCGGCGAACCATGGAGTTGACGCGCAAGGCGTTCACGGATGCGCTGACAGGATTGCCGAACCGCGAAGCGCTCGCGCACCATCTCGAAGACACGCTCGCCACCGCGAGCAAGGACGACAACGCCCTCTTCGTGCTGTTCCTCGACCTGGACGGCTTCAAGGCCGTGAATGACACGCACGGGCATCTGGTCGGCGACGCGCTGCTCAAGCAAGCCGCAGACCGGTTGCACGACGCGGTACGAAAACAGGACAAGGTGTTTCGCGTCAGCGGCGACGAATTCGTGGTCGTGCTGGCCGACGAAGTGGGTCAGCCCATCGCCGAATTGATGGCCAAGCGCATCCTGTCTTCAGTGCGACAGCCCTATTTGTTTGGCGACATCGCGATCACCGTGACCGCCAGCATCGGCATTGCCAGCTATCCCGAACATGGCCAGGACGCGCGCGCCCTGCTGCTGGCCGCCGATGCATTCATGTACCGCGTCAAGCAGCGCGGCAAGGACGGCTATCACTTCGGCATGCCGCCGTGATGCCTGGTCCAAAATGTGATTTCGTGACTTCACTTGCGCGCAGGCTTGCCCATCCACGCCAGCATCCAGTCGGACCCGGAGGCAACCCGCCGGGACTGCCAAATGCCCGCGCCCTCCTTGGCTCCACCCGAATCCACATCGCGACGGGGCTTGGGCGCTTGCACCGCCGGGACTGGATTCGGCGCGAGAAGCTGACGACGTTTGATCACCATGAGGTACTCCTGCCTGCTTGGCGGACCCTGCGGCGCGTCCTTCATCCGACCGCATGTCCTGATTCATCCTGGCGATCAATTTAAAACGGCGCCCGTCAAGGCGGCGGCGAGATTGAGGCCCGGCCCATCAATAAGACGTCAATGCGCGCCTTGAGCTTGCATCGCCATATTCGCATGGCCCGGTTTGCAAGCGGCTACGATGGGCGCACCACTACAGGAGCACACCCCCATGAGCACCTTGATCGCCCTCTCCGGCAGCCTGCGCCGGGCCTCTTTCAACACGGCGCTGCTGCGCGCCGCCGCCAGCCTGGCGCCCGCCGGCGTGACCGTGGACGTGCGCACCCTGCACGGCATACCGGTGTATGACGGCGACGACGAAGCACGCGGCGTGCCCGAGGCGGTGACCGAGCTGCGCGCGGCCATCAAGGCTGCCGACGGCGTGCTGATCGGCTGCCCGGAATACAACAACTCGTTTTCGGGTGTGCTCAAGAACGGGCTGGACTGGCTTTCGCGCCCCTCCGGCGAAGGCACGAAAACCTTCGGCGGCAAGCCCGTCGCCGTGATGGGCGGCACGCCGGGCAACGGCGGCACGCTGCTGGGCCAGAACGCGCTGCTGCCGGTGCTGCGTACCTTTGGCGCCGACCCCTGGTGGGGCGGCCGGCTCACGGTCTCGCAGATCCACAAGCTCTTCGACGAGCAGGGCACGCTCGTGGATGCCGCGCTGACCGAGCAAGTGCGCGGCTTCATGGCCGGCTTCGTGGCCCATCTGCGGGTCAGGGTCCAATGAGCGCGCCGCGCTGGATCCGCCTGGCGGGCCGCGCCGGCGATGTCGGCGGGCTGCCCATCGTGCGGGCGCTGCCCCATCGGGAACGCCGCACCATAGGCGCCTGGTGCTTTCTCGACCATGCCGGGCCAGCCCTGCTGCAAGGACATGGCATGGACGTGCCGCCGCACCCGCACACCGGACTGCAGACCTTCAGCTGGATGATAGACGGCGAGGTGCTGCACCGCGACAGCCTGGGACACGAGCAGGTGCTGCGCCCTGGACAGGTCAACCTGATGACGGCGGGCCGCGGCATCGCGCATTCCGAGCAGTCGCTCGGCGACCGGCTGCACCTGGCGCAGCTGTGGATTGCGCTGCCCGACGAACAACGCTTCTGTGCGCCGGCCTTCGAGCACTTCCCCGTGCTGCCGGTGATGGACCGCGGCGGCTTCTCGCTCACGCTGCTGGTCGGCGAGCTGCTGGGCGCCCGCTCTCCGGTGACTGTGCATTCGCCGCTGCTGGGCGCTGACCTCGCCTGCGCCGGCGCCGCCGACTCCGTGCTGCCGCTGCAAGCCGGCTTCGAGCACGGCTTGATGGTGCTGGAAGGCGCGCTGGAAGTCGAGGCCGATGAACAGCCTGCCGAAAGGCTCGCGCCCGGCAGCCTGCTGGCGCTGGAGCCGGGCTTCCAGCGCCTGCGCTTGCGCGCCGATGCCCCGGCCCGTGCGCTGTTGCTCGGCGGCGAACCCCTGGCGCAGACGCCGCTGCTGTGGTGGAACTTCGTTGGCCGCACGGGCGAAGAAATCGCTGGCTTTGCGCAGCAATGGAATTCGCTCAGCGGCGATTTTGCGGACGCGGCCGTGCCCGGCTACACCAGCAGCAGCGGCGGGGCCGAGCGCCTGCTTTCGCCCGAAGTGCCGGCGCTGCGCACGCCCTGATGCGGGGCGGCGCCGCCCCAAGACTCCAGGCTCAGGCGAGCTTGCCTTCCTGGAAGTCGCGCACGGCCTGGATCAGCTCGGCCTGCGTGTTCATCACGAAGGGGCCGTACTGCGCGATGGGCTCGTTCAAGGGTTTGCCGGCCACCAGGATGACGCGGGTGGGCTCGTCGCCCGCCTGCAGCGCCACGCCATCGCTGCCCGGCGTGTTGGCCAGGATGGCCATGCGCTCGCGCGGCACCCTGCAACCGGTGTCGAACTTCAAGGCGCCACGGTAGACGTAGACGAAAGCGTTGTGCGTCGCCGGCAAGTGCTGCTCGAAGCGCGCGCCCGGCGCCATGTGCAGGTCCAGGTAGACCGGCTCGGTGAGCTCGCGCTGCATCGCGCCCTTCACGCCGTGGCTTTCGCCTGCGATCACGCGCACCGTCACGCCATCCAGCTCGAACTCGGGGATCTCGGCGGACGGGATGTCTCGATACCAGGCCGGACGCATCTTGTCGCGCGCGGGCAGGTTCAGCCAGAGCTGGAAGCCCTCCATGCGCCCCTGCTCCTGCTCGGGCAACTCGCTGTGGATCACGCCGCGGCCGGCCGTCATCCATTGCACACCGCCGTTGTCGAGCAAGCCTTCGTTGCCGGCCGAATCGCGATGGCGCATGCGGCCTTCGAGCATGTAGGTCACGGTCTCGAAGCCGCGATGCGGATGGTCGGGGAAGCCGGCGATGTAGTCGTCGGCCTGGTCCGAGCCGAAGGCGTCGAGCATCAGGAAGGGATCGAGGCGGCGCTGCAGCGGCTGCGTCAGCACGCGCGTGAGCTTGACCCCGGCCCCATCGCTGGTGGGCTGGCCCACGACGAGCCGTTCGACGGCACGCGGTTGGCGGACGGGGGTGGGGCTGCTCATGATCGTTCTCCTGATGCGTCGGGATTGTGCGTTAGGCCACGAGTTCGGCGATGCGCGAACGTGCGTTCGCCACACCGGCCGCTTCGGCGTCCGGGCCCATGTTCAGGCCTTCGGCGTAGACGAACTGGATGTCCGTCATGCCGAGGAAGCCCAGCACGGTGCGCAGATAGCCGGTCACGCCTTCGTCGGTGGGCTGGCCCACGTGCACGCCGCCGCGGGCGCTGACAACGAAGACCTTCTTGCCCTTGACCAGGCCTTCGGGGCCGGTCGCGGTGTAGCGGAAGGTGGTGCCGGCGCGGGCGACGGCGTCGATCCAGTTCTTGAGCTGCGAGGGCACGCCGAAGTTGATCATCGGGGCGCCGATGACGATGACGTCGTGGGTTTGCAGTTCGTTGATCAGCGCGTCGTTGGCGGCGACGAGCGCGGCCTGCTCGGCGCTGCGCTTGTCGGCCGGCGTGAACAGCGCGCCGAGCATGGTTTCGTCCATGGCGGGGTGCGGCTGTTGGCCGAGGTCACGCACGGTGACGGCGGCGCCGGCAGTGCGGGCGGCGATGGCCCGGCTCAGCTCGGTGGCGAGGCGGGTCGAGAACGAACCCTGGCCGTCCTGGACACGGCGGGCGCTGGAGTTGATCTGGAGGATGTTCATGGCGGGCTCCTGGGCAGGTGGATGGGATGACTGAACTCTATGCGTCACCAATCACAAGCAGAAGCCGCTGGAATGGATAAGATTGTTCCACCAAAGGAACAATAAAGCCCGCCATGAGCCTGGACGCCGACGATCTGCTGCTGTTTGCCCGCGTCATGGAGGCCGGCTCCTTCAGCCGCGCCGCCGAGCGCCTGCACCTGCCCAAGTCCACGGTGTCGCGCCGGCTCTCGGCGCTGGAGCGGCGCCTGGGCGAGAAGCTGCTCCAGCGCAGCACCCGCCGGCTCGCGCTGACGGAGTTCGGCCAGCGCGTGCTCGAACATGCGCGCGCGCTGGCCGCCGAGGTCGACGGCGCGCTGGCGCTGGCGCTGCATCGGCAAGACCATCCGCGCGGGCGCATGCGGGTGTCGATGCCGGCCGACTTTGCCCACCTCGCGCTGGGCGAGATGCTGCCCCGCTTCGCGCGCGACTACCCGGACGTGCTGCTGGAGCTGGACCTCTCGCCGCGCCGCGTCGACCTGATCGGCGAGGGCTTCGACATCGCAGTGCGCATGGGCGAACTCGGCAACGACGCCTCGCTCTCGGCGCGCCTGCTGGCCCGCATGGGCACGGTGCTCTACGCCTCGCCGGACTATCTGCAGCGCCACGGCGAGCCGCAGCTGCCTTCGGCCCTGGCCGACATGCACGGGCTCATGATCCTGGCGCGCAACGGCGATCCGGTGCCCTGGGAGCTGGTGCGCGGCCAGGAGGTCTGGCGCGGCGTGCCGGCGCAGCGCACCCTGGTCAACGCGCCCGACATGCTGCTGCGCATGGCGCGCGCGGGTGTCGGCGTGGCGGCGGCCAGCCCGCATTTCGCGGCCGACGCGGTGGCGCGCGGCGAACTCGTGCGCGTGCTGCCCGACTGGCACCAGCCCGAGACGAGCGCCTGGGCCGTCTTCCCCGAGCGCAAGCTGATGCCGCTGCGCACGCGCCTGTTCATCGACGCCATGGCCGCGGCGCTGAGCCGTTGCGAGGGCGGCTGAGGCGGCGCAGCCTCAAAGACGGATCATGTTGCCGCGCCCCGCGTAGGCGAACATCGGCGTCTGCACCTGGCATTCGCCGATGCGCTTGCACAGCGGCTTGGAGGTCGCGACGACCTCGGGCTCGACATGCTCGACAAAGACCTGCTCCAGCGGCTGCTGCCCCTTGGTGGCGCTGAGCGCGCGCAGCAGGCGCGAGGTGAACAGGCCGCCGTTGGGTGGATCTTCGAGCGAAAGCTCCTCGGGCTTGGAAGCGGCCAGGATGGCGATGTGGCGCGTCGCCAGCGCGGCGTTGGCCTGGGCCGCGGCGGCCAGCGCGGCGGGCTCCGGCGAGGCCTTGCCCTTGCCGGCCTGCACGCCGTCGGCGGTGATGACGCAGCTCGGCATCAGCTTGGCCACGCCGCCCGAGTGGCAGGTGTCGACGATCAGCACGACGCGGCGCGCCGGCAGGTTGGCGACCAGGCTTTGCAGCTGCCAGAAGTCGAGCGCGTTGGGGTCGTCCGGGCCGATGAAGTCGCTGAGCACCGGCAGGCCGAAGCCGGACGGGCAGAGATCCTTGTCGCCGCCGTGGCAGGACATGGCGATCAGCACGAGGTCGTCCTCGGTGCTGCGTGCCGCGAGCTTCATGAGCTCGCGGCGTACCGAGCCGCTGGTGGCCTGGGCGTCGAGCAGCACCGTGACGTCGCCACCGTCGAAGCCCATGCCGCGCAGCGCCTGGCCCATGTTGGCGACGTCGTCGCGCACGCCCTTGAGGTCGTTCACGGACCAGTCCGGCTGGCGCTGGCGCAGCGCGCTGTAGTCGGACACGCCGACCAGCAGCGCATGCTTGCGGCGCGGCGGCGCCATGGGCGTATCGGGCCGAGGCGGCGGCGGTTCGGCCGGCAACTGCACGGGCTTGGCGCCTTGTACCAGCGGCGGCGGCGCCTGCATCAGGGCCACGAGACGATCGGGCGTGAGCGCCTTGAGCTGGCTGCCGATGCGGCCGGCCAGGTCGGCCGCCGCGCGTTCGGCGGCGAGCTCGAGCGAGCGGCGCTCGCCGAACTCGCGCGTCTGCGCCGTGATCGTGGCAGCCATGCGGCCCATGCCGGTCTCGGCGGCGAGGATGCTGCGGCCGACGAAGGCGCGCGCTTCGAGGTGGACCTCGGCCATCACCATGTCGCTGCCGGGCCGCGGCCGCACATTGCCGTAGAGGCTGAAGACGAGCGAGAAGCCGGCGTCGGGGGCGAAGGTCACGATCACCGCTGGCGCGGCGTCGAACAGCTGGTAGCTGCGCGCGTCGGGCTGCAGCACGCGCAGGCCCTGCTTGAGGAATTCGGCTTCGAGCGCGCGCGTGGCGGCCGCGACGCTCGGGTCGAGGCGCGACGGCGCGTCGGCGTTCTCGCGCCGGTAGAGCACCGTGATGAGGTCGGTGCGTGGCGGGCCCATGTCAGCACGCGCCGGAGCCGCTGGCAGGAGGGGCAGCAGCGCCGCCGCGCCCAGCGTCTGCAGGCTGTGGCGGCGGGTCATCGATGAGCGTCGGGCCATGGCCTCACTCCCAGCGCGTCTTGCGCAGCGAACCGTCGGTGATGATGGCGAAATCGCCTTCCTGGATCTGGAAGTCGGCCACGCGGCTGACCACGCTGCACTGGCTCGTGTCGGTCGCGATGCTGGCGCAGTGGATCAGCGCCACCGGCTTGGTGCTCGCGAAGACCTCGCGCTGCCCGAGCTTGGCGATCTTGGGCCGGAACACGACGAGCTCGTCGTCGCCCTGGAAGCCCTGTACCTGACCGCCGACGATGCCGATGTCGTTGCCGTCGACGCTGAGGATGGTGGCCTGCGGACGCAGGATGGACTCGATGCGCTGACCCGCGAGCACGAAGGCGCGACGCAGCGCGTGCTGGTAGTCGACGGCAAGGCGGGCGCGCACGCCGGGGTCGTCGGGGCTTTCGCCGGGCGCGAGCACGGTGCGATCGCCGCTGACCAGGCCGGTCTTGCCCTCGACCTGCACGGCCGTGCCGAACAGGTACTTGCCGGTGTACACGTCCTTCATCTGTACGGACAGCAGCACGCCCGTGAACGCCGCCTGCATGCCGGCCTCCAGTGGCTTGAACTCCTGCGTGGCCGCAATGATCTGCGCGTCGATGACGATGTCGGCCTGTTCGGCGGTCACGGTCGAGCGCAGGTCGTAGACCTCGAAGCGCCGGCTCTTGAGGATGGTGTCGGTGAACAGGCGCGTAAGCCCGGCCGGCGTGATGTCGACAAGCCGCGCCATCTCGGGCGGGAAATGCTGGCTGTCTTTGCTGTCGTCGATGCGCAGCATGTCCACGTAGACCTTGGTCATGCGCCCTTCCTTGAGCAGGCGCAGGCGCTCGTAGTCGGCGCCCGAGGGCATGGCCAGGCTGGGCACGGTGTCGACCTTCTGCGCGGGCGCCGTGGCGGCCAGCAGCAGGCCGGCGAGCAGCAACAAGGCGAGCAGCAGGTCACGCATGTTCAGGATCGGCCTCATTTGCTCTCCTTCTTGGCGGGCGGCTTGGCCGCGGGCTTGGCGGCGGGCTTGCTCGCCGCCTTCGCATCCGTTTTGGCGGCCGCCGCCGGGCGGCTGATGGCCATGAGCAGCTTCTTGCACGATTCGGCCGAGGTCTCGTAGGCATAGAGCGCGTCGGCATTGGCCAGCGGCTTGATGCGCACCTCGCCGACGTAAAGCGTGGCGTAGCGCGCCGGCGTCTCCTTGTTGGCGAAGATCAGCCGCATCAGCTGCGCGTCACTCCAGTCCGCGTACTTGTCGCTGACGCGTTGCTGGACCTTGGAGATCGGCTTGGCATCGACCGTGGCACGGTCGCGATAGTCGTTGGCGAGCAGTTGCGCGGCCAGCAGCTGCTCGCGCTCGCTCGGGCCGGGCGCCTCGAGCGCGGCGTAGAAGCTGAAGTGCTCGGCCATCGCGGGCTCATCGAAGTAATGGTTGGCGAACTCCTCGCGCTCGTCACGGCTCGTCGTGGCATCGAGCATGCGACCGGCCTCGCCACGGTCGCACTCGCCCACGCGCTGCAGCAGGCCCGGCCCGTCGCTGCGGAACAGCGCGCCCTTGAAGAGGCCGATGGCTTCGCCGTTGTGCGCCAGCTCGGCGAACACGTCCTTGGCGCTGGACTCCTCGGTGCTCTTGTCGCCTTGCGCGTAGACGAAGTTGCGCTTGCGCGAGAACAGGTTGCCGAGCATCGTGTTCTCGGTGCCCAGCGAGATCCCGGCCGTCGCGGTCTGCACGGTCACCGTCATCAGCGGGGCGGCGGCGCGCAGGAAGTCGAAGATCAGCGGCATCGCCTTGATGAACTCGATGAGGCGCTTGTCGCGCGCCATGTCGCCGACGTTCTGGGTGAAGTTGGCCATGAGCGCACCGAAGGCCGCGATGCCGGTCATGGTGCGCAGATAGGCCTTGGTGCGCAGCACGACGTCGTCGGCCTGCGTGCGGTAGCTGGCAAAGGCGGCGGGCTGGGTCTTGCGCAGGTAGTTGAGCGCCAGGTTCTGCGCCGACATGTCCTTGGCGAAGTCGCGCACGCCGAGCTTGCCGAGATCCTGATCGATGAACTTGAGGTCCTCGTCGCTGAGGCTCTCGCGCAGCGCCCCGGTCGCGGCGCCGCCCTGCAGCTTGTTGCGCTCGGCGATGGCCGCGAACAGTAGCGTGGCGGCCTTCTCGCGCTGCTCGATCAGCGAGCCGTAGTCCTTGCGCAGGCTCTCGACGTCCTTCTGCGCGTGTTCGAGCATCTTCTGGGATACGCGCGCACCCACAACCAGCGCCGCCATGACGACGGTGCGCCGCGCCTGGCGCGCCTGCAGGCCCACGGGCGAGGGCAGCGTGACAGTCTCGGCCGCGAGCGCATTGGGGTCATCCAGCATGGCGTGCATGTGCTCGTCGAGCGCGTCCGTCGCGGCGTTGGCAGCGACCTGCCCGGCAAGGCTGAAGGCCGCCTGGATCGCACGGTCCTGCAGGTAGCTCAGCACGTCGAAGTTGCCGGCCGTGATGGCCTGCATGGACTGGTCCGCCGCGCCAACCAATGTGGCCAGTTGAAGCGCCGCGCGGCGCTCGCCGGCGAGGCGCTGGATCTCGCGCAGCGTGCCGATCAGCTCGGCGCCGTTGACGGTGCCCTTGGCGAACAGCGGTGCGAGCTCGGGCGGGATCTGCGTTTCGATGCCGAACTGCTGCTGCAGCGCCGGATTGACGCCCGGCGCGGGCTGGCCGCGCATGGCATCGCCGGCGTGGTTGAGCAGGTCGCTGAACCAGTTGCCGGAGGTGGTCTGCGCGAAGCTTGCGGGCGTGCACAGCAGGCCGGCCAGCAGAGCCAGGCGGGCGTTTCGCAGGGAGCTCGACGCCGGGCGCCGCCGCAGGCAGCGCTCCGGCCGGACATGGCAGCGATTCATGCTAACTCCATGGCTCAGCGCAATGATGCTAGCCATGGGCGCGCGGAATGCCTAGGTGTCCAGCGCAACCCCCGGGAAATTTCCAGCGCGGCGCGTCAGCGCTTGGGCGCTTCGGCGCCGGCGTCCGCCAGCAGCGCCACGCAGCGCTCCTCGTGCTGGCTGATCTCGGCCAGCGTCACTTCGATGTCATCGAGCTGCTGCTCGAGCTGGCGGCGGTGCTGGCGCAGCACCTCCAGGAAGGCGCGCGCCTGCGCGGCGTTGTCGCCTTCGCTGTCGTACATGTCGACCAGCTCCTTGATCTCCTGCAGCGACAGGCCCAGGCGCTTGCCGCGCAGGGTGAGCTTCAGGCGCGTGCGGTCGCGCTGGTTGTAGACGCGGTTGCGCCCCTCGCGGTCCGGCTCGATCAGGCCGACGTCCTCGTAGAAGCGGATGGCGCGCGGCGTGATGTCGAACTCCGCGGCCAATTCGGTGATGGTGTAGCGGCGGCCCGCAGCTTCGGCCGGCTTGCTCGTATCCGTGACAGCGCTCATCGGGAATCTGGCCTAATGCAGGTTTGACGTTGACGTAAACGTAAGTCTAAGACCAGTCATGGCCAATCCGCGCGAATCCGAACTCCACTACCCCCTGGGCGAGGCCCTGCCCGCCGTCGGCGAGGTGCTCGACATCGCGCCCGGCATCCGCTGGGTACGCATGCAGCTGCCGTTTGCGCTGGATCACATCAATCTCTGGCTGCTGCGCGACGAGATCGACGGCGTGCGCGGCTGGACGCTGGTGGACTGCGGCATCGCCAACGACGCGACGCGCGCGGCCTGGGAGCAGGTCTACGCCAAGCATCTCGACGGCCTGCCGGTGCTGCGCGTCGTCGTCACGCATTTCCACCCCGACCACATGGGGCTGGCCTACTGGCACTGCGAGCGCTGGAACTGCCGGCTCTGGATCAGCGCCACCGACTACCACCTCGCGCGCGTCGCCAGCGGCTCGACGGTCGGCATGGGCGGCGACGCGGCGGCGGCGTTCTTCGCGAGCCACGGCCTCCTGGACGAGGAATCGCTGGCCAAGATCCGCGCCCGCAGCAGCTATTACCCGAGCATGGTCCCGGCCGTGCCGCCGGCCTTCCGGCGCCTGCAGCACGGCATGACGCTGACGATTGCCGGCCAGCCCTGGCAGTGCATTGCCGGTTTCGGCCATGCGCCGGAGCACATCAGCCTCTTCGGCGCGGGCGTGCTGATCTCGGGCGACATGGTGCTGCCGCGGATCTCGACCAATGTCTCGGTCGTGGACGTCGAGCCCGAGGCCGATCCGCTGCGGCTTTATCTCGATTCGCTGGAAACGCTGACGCCGCTGCCCGAGGACACGCTCGTGCTGCCCGCACACGGAAAACCTTTCCAGGGCCTGCACGCGCGCATCGACCAGCTGCGAGAACATCACGACGAGCGCCTGGATGAAGTGCGCGCCGCCTGCGCCGCGCGCCCATGCCACGCGGCCGATCTGCTGGAGCTGTTGTTCAAGCGCAAGCTGGACCTGCACCAGACGACCTTCGCCATGGGCGAGTCGATCGCCCACCTGCACGCACTGTGGCTGGCCGGGGAGCTCCGGCGCGAGCGTGGCGAAGACGGCGTCTACCGTTTCACGAAGGTCTGAAAGGGGAAGTACGTGGGCTGGGAAACCGGCTGTAGCGCGTAGAAGCGACTAGCAAACCCTCGGAACCCGCCTGGACCTTGCCGCCATCGTCAGTCCGGTGACTGGCGATGGCGGAGTGGCCTCTTCAAACTACTTTGGTGATCCAAGTACTTGTCGGATCACTCGTTTGCCACTGGCAATGACAGCGTTGGCGCGAGTGTGCTTGCGGTTTGCCGGCCGGACAATCCCCCCTAAAGTGTGATGCCCTCGTTGCCGGCAACAATCACGTCTCAGGCTGGAACAGTGACTCTTCTCGCAACAAGCCGCGCGCTGTCTCGAAATCGGGCATGACGGAGCGAACCACGTCCCAGAAACGGGGGCTGTGATTCATCTCGCGCAGGTGGGCCAGCTCGTGGACGACGACGTAGTCAATGATGGCCGGCGCGTAGTGGACCAGTCGCCAGTTCAGGCGGATCGTGCCGTCGGCGCTGGCGCTGCCCCAGCGCGTCTGTGCGCTGGACAGCCGCAGCTGTTTCATCTGCACGCCCAGGCGCACGGCAAACTCGCGGCAGCGCGGTTCGAAATGCGCACGCGCCTGCCGTTGCAGCCACGCCTGGACGACGTCGCGCAGCTGCGCCGGCTCTGCCAACGGCGACAGGCCGACGTGCAGCACGCCGGTGGCGGCATCGAGCACCGCGCCAGACCTCGACGCATCGAGCCGCATGCGCAGGTGGCCGCCGAGGTAGGGCAGTTCCGCGCCGTCGCGCCATTCGATGCGCGAGGCCTGCAGTCGTTCGGCGCGCTCGCGCTGCTCGACGAGCTTGCGCAGGATCCAGCCCGACTTCTCCTGCAGGGCCGACTCGATGTCCGCGAGCAGGACCCAGCGCGGCGCGCTCACCGCCAGGCCTTCGGGGCCGACAGCGAAACCGATGGTCCGCCGACGCGCGCGCCGGAGCGTATAGGCCACGCGATGACTGCCGTCGAGCAGGACGCTGCGCTCGCCGCGCGCCGCGGGATTCGGCGTCGGGTTCGGCGCCTGCGGCGGCGTCGACAGGGGTGGCGCTACGACGGGCTCGGGGCCGAACAGCGAAAGCTGGCGGCCATCGAACAGCGCGGCCAGCAGCTTTCGGGCGCCCATCGTGATCAGGCCTCTTGCGCGGCGTAGGCCGCGGGGTCGAGGCGGCGCATCTCGGCTTCGATCCAGGCCTCGACCTCGCGCATCAGCTCGCCGGGCTCGCGGCCGACCGACGGGATCGGCTTGCCGATCGACAGCTCGATCACGCCCGGGCGCAGCAGAAAACTCTTGCGCGGCCAGCAGCTCGCCGTCGCGCAGGCGATCGGCACCACCGGCACACCGGTCTCGACGGCCAGGCGCGTGCCGCCGGTCTTGTAGTCGCCCTTCTTGCCGCGCGCGATGCGCGTGCCTTCCGGGAACATGATGACCCAGATGCCCTGGGCCGCCAGCCGCTTGCCCTGCGCCGCGACCTTGCTCCACGCCTCGCTGCGCTTGCTGCGGTCGATGTGGATCATGTCCATGCGCGACATTGCCCAACCGAAGAAGGGGATGTAGAGCAGCTCGCGCTTGAACACATAGGCCAGCGGGTGGCTCATGAGTGTCGGGTAGGCGAAGGTTTCCCAGGTGCTCTGGTGCTTGGACAGCAGGATCACGGCCTCGCCGCTGTCGGCGCTCGGCAGGTGCTCCATGCCCTGCACGCGGTGGCGCACGCCGCAGATGAAGCGCGCGCCCCAGATCGACAGGCGCAGCCAGAACACGCAGGTCCAGTAGACCGCCCGGCCGCGCACGAAGATGGACAGCAGGATCGCGGCAATGGCGACGGGGACGACCGTGATGGCCATCCAGACGATGAACAGGACCGAACGCAGCGCGGCGAACAACATCAATGCAAATCTCCGGCCTCGGTATCGGGCGTCAGGGCCTCGCCGCGCGCAGTGGCGCGGGCTCGGCGTTCATGTTGGATCAGGTGCTCGGCGAAGGCGGCGAGGTTCTCGTGCACCTGGCTGCCCGGCACCTGCGCGGCCAACGCCGCGAGCTGCGCGGCGTCGAGGCCGCCGAGGCGGTCGCTCTTGACCAGGTGCGGAATGCAGCCAGCGTTGCGCGCCGTCTCCAGGTCGCGCAGCGACGCGCCGACCATGTGCACCTGCGCCAGGTCCGCGCCGAAGCGCTCGCCGATCTGGCGGATCAGCCCCGGCAGCGGCTTGCGGCATTCACAGCCTTCTTCGGGCGTGTGCGGGCAGAAGAAGGCCGCGTCGAGTCGGCCGCCCTTCTCTGCCAGCATGTGGTTGAGCGCCGTGTGCACGGCGTTGAGCGCCGCCATGTCGATCAGGCCGCGGCCGATGCCGGCCTGGTTCGTCGCCATGACCGTGTGCCAGCCCGCGTGGTTGAGCCGCGCGATCGCCTCGAGCGCGCCGGGCAGCGGCTCGAGCTCCTCGGGCGACTTCACGTGGTCGTCGCGGTAGTGGTTGATCGTGCCATCGCGCCCGAGGATGACCAGCTTGGTGCTGTGGCCTGAATCGGTGCTCTTGGGCATGGCGGCGTTCCTCGCGGGTTGTCGATCAGGCGGCCAGGCGCGCCAGCTCGGCGACGCGGTTCATGGCATCGAACAGGCTCTTGAGCAGGCCGAGCCGGTTGGCACGCAGGGCGGCGTCCTCGGCATTGACCATCACGTCGTCGAAGAAGGCATCGACCGGGGCTTTGAGCGCCGCCAGCTCGCGCAGCGAGGCGGCGTACTCGCCCTGGCCGAACAGCGCATCGGCGCGCGGCTGCGCGGCGTGCAGCGCCGCCGCGAGGCTCGCTTCGGCCGGCTCCTTGAGCAGCGCCGGATCGACGCGCGCCTCGACCGTGCCTTCGGCCTTCTTGAGGATGTTGCCGATGCGCTTGTTGGCCGCGGCCAGCGAGGCGGCTTCGGGCAGCGCCTGGAAGGCGCGCACGGCGTCGAGCCGCT
>JAFALA010000062.1 GCA_019234815.1 Burkholderiaceae bacterium
CGGCGCTGAATTGAAGGTTGGCACTCCCTTGGTTGCTGGCGCAAGTGTGAAGGCCACGGTTGTGGCGCAAGGTAAGCACGACAAGGTGCGTATCTTCAAGCTGCGTCGTCGCAAGCACTACAAGAAGAGTCAAGGCCATCGCCAGACGTATACCGAGCTGGAAATCAGCGCGGTGAACGGCTGATCAGGCGACTGATTCTTTCTAAGCCAACAGTTCAAGGAGCAATTCCATGGCACAGAAAAAGGGCGGCGGTTCCACACGAAACGGCCGCGACTCCAAACCGAAGATGCTGGGTGTGAAGGTCTATGGCGGCCAGACCATCTCTGCAGGTTCCATCATCGTGCGTCAGCGCGGTACCAAGTTCCACGCTGGCACCAATGTCGGCATGGGCAAGGACCACACCCTGTTCGCGCTGATCGACGGCACCGTGTCCTTCACCGTCAAGGGTGAAAACAACCGCTCGACGGTTGTCGTGACGGCAGCCTGAGTCATCTCAGACTCGTTGGCGGTGCGGTGGCAGCAGCCGGCCGCACCGCCAGTCCACAGCCCCGGCACGTCCGGGGCTTTGTTTTTTCCGCGGCTGCACTGAATGAGATCAGGCAGGGTTTGCGAGGCCTTGCCGTACCATAGTCCTGACCGGGCTTGAGAAGAGCGAAAACATGAAATTCGTAGACGAAGCCACTATCGATGTTGTGGCCGGCAATGGTGGTGCCGGCTGTGCGAGCTTTCGCCGCGAAAAATTCATTCCCTTCGGCGGTCCGGACGGCGGCGATGGCGGCCGGGGCGGCAGCGTCTATGCCGTCGGCGACCGCAACCTGAACACCTTGATCGACTACCGCTATGCGCGCCGCCACGAGGCGCGCAATGGCGAGGCTGGCCGCGGTTCCGACTGCTTTGGCGCGGCCGCCGAAGACATCATCCTGCGCGTGCCCGTGGGTACCATCATTCGCGATTTCGAGACCGGCGTCGTGATCGCCGAGCTGCTGGAGCCGGATGAAAAGGTGCTGATCTGCAAGGGCGGCGACGGCGGTTTCGGCAACCTGCACTTCAAGACCAGCACCAATCGTGCCCCGCGCCAGAAGACGCCGGGCTGGCCCGGCGAGGCCAAGAAGGTCAAGATGGAGTTGCGCGTGCTGGCCGATGTGGGTCTGCTGGGGCAGCCCAATGCCGGCAAGTCGACCCTGATCGCCGCCATCTCCAATGCCCGGCCCAAGATTGCCGACTATCCGTTCACTACCCTGCACCCCAACCTGGGCGTGGTGCGCGTGGCGCCTGAGAAGAGCTTCGTCGTGGCCGACATTCCCGGCCTGATCGAAGGCGCGGCCGAGGGCGCAGGCCTTGGGCATCAGTTCTTGCGCCATTTGCAGCGCACGCGACTGCTGCTGCACGTGGTCGACCTGGCGCCGTTCGACCCCGAGGTCGATCCGGTCAAGGAGGCCAAGGCCATCGTCGCCGAACTCAAGAAGTATGACCAGAGCCTGTACGACAAGCCGCGCTGGCTGGTGCTCAACAAGCTCGACATGGTGCCGGCCGACGAGCGCGCCGCGCGCGTCAAGGATTTCGTCAAGCGCTACAAGTGGAAGGGCCTGGTGTTCGAGATCTCGGCCCTGACCCGCGAAGGCTGCCAGCCCTTGATCCATGCCATCTACGACCATGTGTCCGCCGAGCAGCGCCAGATGGTCGAGCCCGATCCGCGCTTCGATGCACCGGTGAGCGACGCTTCATGAGCAGCCCCTTGAAGGATGCGCGCCGCATCATCGTCAAGGTCGGCTCCAGCCTGGTCACCAATGAGGGACGCGGCGTTGATGCCGACGCCATAGGTAACTGGTGCCGCCAGCTCGCCGCGCTCGCGGCGCAGGGGCGCGAGGTGGTGATGGTGTCCAGCGGCGCCATTGCCGAAGGTATGAAGCGCCTGGGCTGGACGACGCGGCCCAAGGAAGTGCATGAACTGCAGGCTGCCGCCGCCGTGGGCCAGATGGGCCTGGCGCAGATGTACGAGAGCAAGCTGCGCGAGCAGGGCCTGGGCAGCGCGCAGGTGCTGCTCACCCACGCCGACCTGGCCGACCGCGAGCGCTACCTCAACGCGCGCTCCACCTTGCTGACCCTGCTGCAGCATCGCGTGCTGCCGGTGATCAACGAGAACGACACCGTCGTCAACGACGAAATCAAGTTCGGCGACAACGACACCCTGGGGGCCCTGGTGGCCAACCTGGTCGAAGCCGATGCGCTGGTCATTCTGACCGACCAGAAGGGTTTGTATTCTGCCGATCCTCGCCGCGACCCGAATGCGCGCTTCATTAGCGAAGCGGTGGCCGGCACGCCGGAGCTGGAGCGGATGGCCGGCGGTTCAGGCTCAAGCCTGGGGCGCGGCGGCATGATCACCAAGATCCTGGCCGCCAAGCGGGCGGCGGGCAGCGGCGCCAGCACCGTGATCGCCTGGGGCCGCGAGCCCGACGTGCTGCTGCGGCTGGCCGCCGGCGAGGCGATCGGAACGGCCCTGCTGGCCAGCACGCCCAAGCTGACGGCGCGCAAGCAATGGATGCTCGATCACCTGCAGATGCGCGGTAGCGTCGTGGTCGATGCCGGTGCGGCGCTCAAGCTGCGCGACGAGGGCAAGAGCCTGCTGCCCATCGGCGTGCACGAGGTGCAGGGCGAATTCCACCGCGGCGACGTGATCGCCGTGCAGGACGCGCAAGGCCAGGAACTGGCGCGCGGCCTGAGCAACTACTCAAGCGCTGAGGCGCGTCTGATTGCCCGCAAGCCCTCGTTCGAGATCGAGCGCGTGCTCGGCTATGCCGCCGAGCCTGAACTCATCCATCGGGACAATCTGGTCTTGCGCTGATCCTGCATGAAGGGACAGCCGGCTCGCGTCAGTGCGTGTCGTCGGCGTCAGTTGGCTTGTCCGCCAAGGGCGCGCCAGCGTCCCGCGCTGAGTCGCCGCCGTGATGCGGTTCATCGTTGCGATGGTGCGGCCGCATGCCGGCCCGCAGGTAGCGGTTGTGGTGTGCGGTGCGGGGCAGGAAGCGCGCCAGCTCGGTCAGCGCCATCTGGTAGACATCGCGCTTGAACTCGATCACGGCCTCCAGCGGCACCCAGTATTCGTTCCAGCGCCAGGCGTCGAATTCCGGATGGTTGGTGGCGCGCAGGTTCATGTCACTGTCGCGACCGAGCAGTTGCAGCAAAAACCAGATCTGTTTTTGTCCGCGGTAATGCCCGCGCGCGTCGCGTCGTATGTAGTGCTCGGGCACTTCGTAGCGCAGCCAGTCTCGCGTGCGCGCGATGATGCGCACATGCTCAATATTGAGCCCCACTTCTTCGTGGAGCTCGCGGAACATCGCCTGCTCAGGCGTTTCGCCATACTTGATGCCCCCTTGCGGGAACTGCCAGGAATGCGTTCTGATGCGTTTGCCCCAGAACACTTCGTTCCTGTGATTGAGCAGGATGATGCCGACGTTGGGCCGAAAGCCTTCACGGTCGAGCATAATCAACCTCGAATTCTTAATTGGTTCGATTATTGCATCGGGGCGCCGTCCCTGAGCGATCTCGCTTACCCTTGGCCCGGAATTTCAAGTGAAATTGCCGGCCTGCACCTCTCAACGCTCAATTGCCCGCTGTCTCGATGAAAGCCACCCAGTTTTTTGTTTCCACCCTGAAAGAAGCCCCCGCAGATGCCGAAGTCGTCAGCCACAAGCTGATGATGCGTGCGGGCATGATCAAGCGGCTGGGTGCCGGCATTTACAACTACATGCCCATGGGCTTGCGCGTGATCCGCAAGGTTGAAAACATCATCCGCGAGGAAATGAACCGGGCCGGCGCCGTGGAGTTGCTGATGCCCGTGGTGCAGCCCGCCGAGCTGTGGCAGGAAACCGGCCGCTTTGACAAGATGGGCCCTGAGCTTTTGCGCGTGAAAGACCGCCATGGCCGCGACTTCATAATCCAGCCCACTTCGGAAGAAGTCATCACCGACATCGCCCGCCAGGAGCTGCGCAGCTACAAGCAGCTGCCCAAAAATTTCTATCACATCCAGACCAAGTTCCGCGACGAGCGCCGGCCGCGCTTCGGCATCATGCGCGGGCGCGAGTTCACGATGAAGGACGCCTACTCCTTCGACCGCGACGTGGAATCGGCCGGCCGCAGCTACGACAACATGTATGCCGCCTATTGCAAGATCTTCGATCGCCTGGGCCTGCGGTACCGCGCCGTGGCCGCCGACACCGGCGCCATCGGCGGCGACCGCTCGCATGAGTTCCAGGTGATCGCCGAAACCGGCGAAGACGCCATCATCTACTGCCCTGACAGCGACTACGCGGCCAATATCGAGCTCGCCGAAGCCGTGGCCCTGCTGGGCGCGCGCGTGCCCGCGCAGCAGGCCCTGGCCAAGACGCCCACGCCGGGCAAGAGCACCTGCGCCGACGTGGCCGACTTGCTCGGCCTGCCGCTCTCGCAGACCGTCAAGTCGCTGGTGCTGGCTACCGACGAGCTCGACAAGGATGGCGTGGTCGTTAAGACCCAGGTCTGGCTGCTGCTGGTGCGCGGCGACCATGATCTCAACGAAGTCAAGGCCGGCAAGCTGGAAGGCCTGAAAGGCGGCTTCCGCTTTGCCACGCAAGGCGAGATCGAGGAGTACTTCGGCTGCAAGCCGGGCTACCTGGGTCCCATTGGCACCCGGAAGCCGGTCAAGGTCGTGGCCGATCGCACGGTGGCGCTGATGAGCGATTTCGTCTGCGGCGCCAACGAGGCCGATTTCCACTACACCGGCGCCAACTGGGGTCGGGACCTGTCTGAACCCGACCTGGTGGCTGACATCCGCAATGTCGTGGCGGGCGACCCCTCGCCGGACGGACGCGGCGTGCTGGCCATCCAGCGCGGCATCGAAGTGGGCCATGTGTTCTACCTCGGCACCAAGTATTCCAAGGACATGAACGCCACCTTCCTCGACGAATCGGGCAAGCCGCGCCTGATGGAGATGGGTTGTTACGGCATTGGCGTGACCCGCATCCTGGGCGCGGCCATCGAGCAGAACCACGACGAGCGCGGCATCATCTGGCCCGATGCCATCGCGCCCTTCACGCTGGTGATCTGCCCCATCGGCATGGATCGCAGCGAGGAGGTCAAGGCGGCCGCCACGCAGCTCTACGAGAGCTTCAAGGCGCTGGGCGTCGACGTGCTGCTGGACGACCGCGGCGAGCGCCCCGGCGCCATGTTCGCCGATTGGGAGCTGGTCGGCGTGCCGCATCGCGTCGTGATCTCCGATCGCGGCCTGAAGGAAGGCCAGATCGAGGTCCAGGGCCGCCGCGACGCGCAAGCCGGCAAGATGGCGCTGGCCGAGGTGCTGCCGCACTTCAAGGCGCTGTTCAAGCTCTGAGGCTGCCGATGGCGGTGAGTCGTCGCGGCTTTTTGCGGGCCGCATCGCCGGGCTTGGTGCCGGGATTGCGACCGGATTTGCTACTGGATTTGCTGGCCGGTGCCGCTGCGGGATTGATCAGCCCGGCCGCGCATGCCGGCGCGCAGCAGGAAGAGCAGCTGGCCGATGCCGTGCGTTCGGCCCTGTCGGCGGCCATCGCCAACAAGGCGCCGCCCCGGCCGCATTTCGACAAGATTGACGAGCGGCTCGCTTACCTGCGCTGGCTGGGCACCATGAGCGACCGGCTCAAGCCGCGCAAGACCGAGTTCAACACGCGCAAGGAATTCCTCGAAACGCTCTGGTATGAGAGCACCCGCGCCGGCCTGGAGCCGGCGCTGATGCTGGGCCTGGTCGAGGTGGAGAGCGGCTTTCGCAAGTACGCTATCAGCGAAGCGGGCGCGCGCGGCTATGCGCAGGTGATGCCCTTCTGGGCGCGGCAGATCGGTGACGGCCAGGTGGCCAGCCTCTTTCACATGCAAACCAATCTGCGTTTTGGCTGCGTGATCCTGCGCCATTACCTGGACCAGGAGCAGGGCGACATGTTCATGGCGCTGGGCCGCTACAACGGCAGCCGGGGCCGCGCCGAGTACCCGAACGCGGTGTTTGGGGCCCGGCGCCATTGGCTCATGTAGGGCCGGATTTCAGCTGCCGCGCAGGCCGGCCCAGGCCTGCGGCTGGGCGCCCGCAACTCCCGCCAGTTCGAGCACGCGCTCGACGCTCTCGTTCACCAGGTCCTCGATATCTTTGGGGTGGTGGTAGAACGCTGGCAGCGGCGGGAAGACGATGCCGCCCATCTCAGTCACGGCAGTCATGTTGCGCAGGTGAGCCAGGTTGAAGGGGGTTTCGCGCACCACCAGGACCAGGCGGCGGCGTTCTTTCAGCGTCACGTCGGCGGCGCGGGTCAGCAGGTTGTCGCCGAATCCGTGCGCGATCGCCGCCAGGCTTTTCATCGAGCAGGGCGCCACGATCATCGCACTGGTGGCAAAGCTGCCGCTGGCCACGCAGGCGCCCACATCGCCCGGCGCATAGGACACATCGGCCTCGCACTCCAGCGCTTCGCGGTCCAGGCCCAGTTCGTGGTGGGCGTTCAGCACCCCTGCGGGCGTCAGGATCAGGTGTGTTTCGAGCTGGAGTGCGCGTGCGCGCCGGAGCAGGTGCAGGCCGTAGACGGCGCCGGTGGCGCCGGTGATGCCGATGACCAACCTTTGCGGCACGGGCCTGGAAGCGGTCACGCGGCCAGGGCCTGCTGCAGTTCGCCGTCTTCGTACATCTCCATCATGATGTCGGAGCCGCCGATGAACTCGCCGTTGATGTAGAGCTGCGGGATGGTGGGCCAGTTGGCGTAGGTCTTGATGCCTTGGCGGATTTCCTCGTCTTCCAGCACGTTGACGGTCTTGAGGTCGGTCACGCCGCAGGCCTTGATGATCTGGATGGCGCGTCCGGAGAAACCACACATGGGGAACTGTGCCGTGCCCTTCATGAACAGGACGACCCGGTTGTTCTTGACCAGGTCGTCAATGCGTTGCTGAACGTCGCTCATGGCTTGAAATCCTCGTGAAATGGGGCGGAATGACGACGGCCAGATCCAGATGACTGACGGCCAACCGCGATGCGCACATTATCGACGAGTCTGCAAGGCCCAGGGCGGGGAGGGACATGACGGAACAGCCGCCCTCGACCCTCAATATTGGTAGAACAGGCCCATCTTGAGCACCGGCATCAGCCGGACGTCGCGCAGCACGTCGTCAAGGTTGTTGGCGGGCGGCGGTCCGAGCCGCAGGTTGTTGAGGTTGCCGCTGACCAGCCCCAGATCGGCGCTGAAGCCCCAGCCGCTGCGTACCGATACGCCGGTGTAGCCTATGCCCAGGTAGGAGATTGAGCTGCCCAGGTCGAACCGGTCGCCGGCTTGTGCTCGGCCGCCGTCGCCCAGTTTGAGCCGGTAGGCGGGTGAGGAGCTCAGCAGGCCGCCCGTGGCGCGCAGCCCCCCCCTGAATTCGTCGCCCAGTCCGGAACTGGTCAGGTAATAGTCGCCCAGCACGTTGGCGCTCAGCAGCCGTGAAGCGGAGGGAATGCTCAGGCTGTAGTCCGCGTCCACCGCACCTTGCTGGCGCGCCGTCCAGCGGCTGGCGTCAGCGGGCAGGCGGAAGGTGGGGTCGGGTTCGGCGGCCTGCGCGAGGCCGGTACTCCATGCCGTGCCCAGCAGCACGGTAGCGATGAACAAGGCACGAAGACGCTTTGATGAGGCAGTCATGACGTTCTCCTTGAAGGCGCGGATTTTTCAGTTCTAGTTCAATCCGCTGATCCTCGGGCGTTCATGCTACGACGGCTTGGGCTGCTTGTGGCCCCCGATTTACGTGGTATTTCCGTTTTTGTTGCAAGATTTACCCCAAGGGCATGCGGCCGCCGCTGGCGCGTTGCATTCCTGCCAAATCCTTGCGGCAGTCAAGGTCGATGAAGCCGGCTTGGCCGAGCAGCTGTGCCGCCGCGGGGACCTGGTCCCAGCCGTGTTCGAGCAGCAGCGTGCCGCCGGGCGTCAGGTGTGCCGGAGCCCCGTCAATCAGGATGCGGAGATCCGCCAGGCCATCGCCCCCTGGCGTCAGCGCCGAAAGCGGTTCGTGGCGCAGGGCCGGCAGGTGGGGGTCCTGGCCGGCGATATAGGGAGGATTGCTGACGATCAGGTCGAATCGGCGCCCCGGCAGCGCCTGCCACCAACTGCCGTGGATGAATTCGGCGGCGAGGGACAGGTCTTGCGCATTGGCGCGGGCCACCGCCAAGGCGCCGATGCTGAAGTCCAGCGCGGCCACCTGGGCGGCGGGGCAGCGGTGCTTGATCGCCAGCGCGATGGCGCCGCTGCCGGTGCCCATGTCGATCACGCGGGGTTCGGCGCGGCCCGCTTGCATCTGCGCGGCCAGCACTTCCAGCGCCCAGTCCACCAGCACCTCGGTGTCGGGGCGGGGCACCAGGGTGTCGCGTGACACCCGCAGCCGCAGGCCGTGGAATTCCTTGCGGCCGCTCAGGTAGGCCAGCGGCACCTGGTCCAATCGTTGCGCCAGCCAGTCCTCGAAACGCGCGGCATCGAGGTTCGACAGTCGGTCGTCGTCATGGCTGATCAGCCAGCTGCGATCGCACTGCAGCAATTCGCCCAGCAGCAATTGGGCTTCGAGCCGCTCGAGCCCGGCGGCCTGGCAGCGCTGCAGCGCGAGCCGCACCGTCAGCAGGGTGCCGCCGCTCAATTGCGGCCCTCCAGCAGCGCCAACTGCTCGGCCGCCTGGGCCTGCTGCAAACCGAGCACCACGTCGCCGAGGTCGCCGTTCATGATGCTGTCGAGCTTGTAGAGCGTGAGGTTGATGCGGTGGTCGGTCAGCCGGCCTTGCGGGAAGTTGTAGGTGCGGATGCGGTCGCTGCGGTCGCCGGTGCCGATCAAGCTCTTGCGGGTGGCGGCCTCCTTGGCGGCGCGCTCGTTGCGCTCCTTGTCGCGCAGGCGTGCGGCCAGCACCACCATGGCCTTGGCCTTGTTGCGGTGCTGCGAGCGGTCGTCCTGGCATTCGGCCACCAGGCCGGTGGGCAGGTGGGTGATGCGGATGGCGCTGTCGGTCTTGTTGATGTGCTGGCCGCCGGCGCCGCTGGCGCGGAAGGTGTCGATGCGCAGGTCGGCCGGATTGAGCGTCACCTCTTCGGCTTCGTCGGGTTCCGGCATCACGGCCACCGTGCAGGCGCTGGTGTGGATGCGACCCTGCGACTCGGTGGCCGGCACGCGCTGCACTCGGTGGCCGCCTGACTCGAACTTGAGCCGGCCGTAGACCGCGTCGCCTTCGATGCGGATCACCACTTCCTTGTAGCCGCCCAGGTCCGATTCATTGGCCGAGAGGATTTCGCTGCGCCAGCATTGCGACTCGGCAAAGCGCAAATACATGCGCGCCAGGTCGCCGGCGAACAGCGCCGATTCGTCGCCGCCGGTGCCGGCTCGGATTTCCAGGAAGGCCGGGCGCTCGTCGTCGGGGTCGCGCGGCAGCAGCGCCAGTTGCAGTTCCTGGTTCAACCGTTCGACGTCGGCTTCGGCCTGGCTGATTTCTTCCTGGGCCATCTCGGCCATCTCGGGGTCGGACAGCAACTCCTGGGCGGCGGCCAGGTCGCGCTCGCGCTGCAGGAATTGCTGGTAGCGCCCCACGAGGTCAGCCACCTCGGCCTGCTCCTTGGTCAGGGCGCGGTAGCGTTTCAGGTCGGCGGCCACGCTGCCGTCGGCCAGGGTGGTGTCGAGTTCGTGCAGGCGAAAGCCCAGGCGGTCGAACTGCTGGCGCAGGGTGTCTTTCATGGAATCTGGATCGCGGGTGAGCGGAAGGCAAAAAAGCCGGCCAGGGGCGTGGCGGGTGCGAGAGACCGGCAGAGTGCCGGCGATAGCGGTGGGTCTGGGTCAGCGCTAATGCTCGTTGCCGTGGCTGCTCTGGCGGGCTTTCGAACCTTCAGTCGGCTGCTCGGTCGGATCGAAGGGGCTGCCGCGCAGGAACAGGCGCGACACCGTGTGCGACAGCGCAATGCGCTGGGCCTCGTCTGCCGTGTGCAGTTCGGCCAGCGTGCCGTGCATCATTTTTTGCGTCAGGCCGCGGGCCAGGGCTTCCAGCACCGCATCGACGTCTTCGCCTTTGGCCAGCAGCTTGCGAGCCCGCTGGATTTCATGCGCGCGCCAGTCTTCGGCCTGGGCGTTCAGGGCCTGGATCAGCGGCACCGCGTGGCGCTGGCCCAGCCAGTGCACGAAGCTCTGTACGCCCGATTCGATGATGATCTCGGCCTGCTGCACCGCAGCCTGGCGTTTTTCGCCGGCCGACTGGACCAGCTTGGAGAGGTCGTCCACGGTGTAAAGGTAGACGTCTTCCAACTGCCCGACCTCCTGCTCGATGTCGCGCGGCACGGCCAAGTCGACCATGAACATCGGTTTGTGCTTGCGGCGCTTGAGCGCGCGCTCCACGGCGCCCAGGCCGATCAGCGGCAGGCTGCTGGCGGTGCATGACACCACGGCGTCGAATTCGTGCAGGCGTTCCGGCAGGTCGGCCAGCCGCATGGCTTCGGCGCCCAGGTGGCTGGCGAGCTTCTCGCCGCGTTCCAGCGTGCGGTTGGCCACGACCATGGCGCGCGGCGTCTTGGCGGCGAAGTGGGTCGCCACCAGCTCGATCATTTCGCCAGCGCCGACAAAGAGGACGTGGATGTCGCCCAGATCTTCAAACAGCTGGGCAGCCAGGCGCACCGAGGCGGCCGCCATGCTGATCGAATGCGAACCGATTTCGGTGGAGCTGCGCACTTCCTTGGCCACCGAGAAGCTGCGCTGGAACAGCTGATGCAGGGTGGTGCCCAGCGTGCCGGCCTGGTCGGCCTCGCGCACCGCCTGTTTCATCTGGCCTAGGATCTGGGGCTCGCCCAGCACCATCGAATCCAGCCCGCTGGCGACCCGGAAGGCGTGGCGGGCAGCGGCGCTGTTTTCCATCACGTAGGCGTGGTCCATCAGCGCCGACTGGCCGACGCCGCCGACGCGAGCCAGCCAGTCCACGGCCGGCTGCACCAGCGCTTGTCCGCCGGCCACGTAGAGCTCGGTGCGGTTGCAGGTGGAAATGATGGCGGCTTCAGGCGCCGCCTGGCGTGATTGGCGGTCTTGCAGCTGGGCGCGGAAGCCCGTCAGCGTAGGCGCCAACTGCTCGAGCGAGAACGCGAATTTTCCGCGCAAGTCGAGGGGCGCGGATTGATGGTTCAAGCCAAGGGCAAATACGCTCATGGCCGAATTATAAAATTGCCGCTCCCGGCGCGTGGCGCGTCCGGGCTTTGGATATGAGTTTCATGATTGATGCATGTCAATTGACCTCATAAAAGCCTTGCCTTCAACCCAGTCCCCGAGCTTCATTTGGACGCTTTTGCCGCAGTCAACCACCTGGTGAATTTCCTGGCGCCCGCCGTCGGCGTGGCGGCGTTGACGGCCATATTCGTGAAGCTGCTGTGGCGCGCGTCCAGCCGCGGCACGAGCTGGTTCAAGCTGACGCTGTGGGGCAGCCTGGGCGGCGCCTTGGGCCTGCTGGCGGCCCTGTTTGCCTTTGGCGGCGACGGTCATATGGCCGGCTATGGCCTGCTGCTGCTGGGCGTGGCGCTGCCCGAGTCGTGGGTGGCGTTCGGGCGGGGCGCTTAGGCTAGACACTCAGGCCGTCACGGGCACCTCCGCCCGCAGGGAATGCGCAAAGGCCTGTGTGATCTCGACGTCGATCAGCTGGTGCATCAGGCGCGCATGGCCCTTGAAATTGACGATGCGGTTGCACTCGGTGCGGCCCATCAGCTCGCTGGGGTCCTTGCGGGCGTTGCCGCTGACCAGGATGCGCTGGCTCGTGCCCACCAGGCCCTCGCTGATGGCCAGCGTGTTGGCCTCGATGACAGCCTGCAGCTCCTGCAGGCGCTTGACCTTGGTGTCGTAGGGCGTGAGGTCCTCCAGGTTGGCGGCGGGCGTGCCGGGCCGCGGGCTGAAGATGAAGCTGAAACTGGCGTCGAAGCCGACGTCGTGGACCAGCTTCATCAGCTTGGCGTGGTCCTCGTCCGTTTCGCCGGGGAAGCCCACGATGAAGTCGCTGGCGATGCGGATGTCGGGCCGGATCGCGCGCAGCTTGCGCACGATGCTCTTGAACTCGAGGGCGGTGTAGCCGCGCTTCATGGCCATCAGGATGCGGTCGCTGCCGTGCTGCACGGGCAGGTGCAGGTGGTTCACCAACTGCGGCACCTTGCCATAGGCCTCGATCAGGCGCGGGCTGAATTCGTTGGGGTGGCTGGTGGTGAAGCGCAGGCGCTCGATGCCGGGAATCTCCGCGCAGTATTCGAGCAGCAGGGCCAGGTCGGCCATTTCGCTGGTGTCGCCCATCTTGCCGCGGTAGGCATTGACGTTCTGGCCCAGCAGGTTGATTTCCTTGACACCCTGGTCGGCCAGGCCGGCGATCTCGGTCAGCACGTCCTCGAAGGGGCGCGACATTTCCTCGCCGCGCGTGTAGGGCACGACGCAGTACGAGCAGTACTTGGAGCAGCCTTCCATGATGGACACGAAGGCGCTGCCGCCCTCGACCTTGGCGGGCGGCAGATTGTCGAACTTCTCGATCTCGGGGAAGGAGATGTCCACCTGCGGGCGCAACTGCGCCTTGCGGGCCTCCAGCATCTGGGGCAGACGGTGCAGGGTCTGCGGGCCAAACACCACGTCCACATAGGGCGCGCGCTCAATGATGGAAGCGCCTTCCTGGCTGGCCACGCAGCCTCCGACGCCGATCATCACGCCCTTGGCCTTCAGGTGCTTGACGCGGCCCAGGTCCGAAAACACCTTCTCCTGCGCCTTTTCGCGCACCGAGCAGGTGTTGAAGAGGATCAGGTCGGCCTGCTCCACGTCGGTCGTGGGCTCGTAGCCCTGGGCGGCGCCCAGCACGTCGGCCATCTTGTCCGAGTCGTATTCGTTCATCTGGCAGCCGAAGGTCTTGATGAATACTTTCTTGCTCATGGCCGGCTCCAGGTCTGGGTCGCGTAGTCGAACGACAGGGTTGCCGCCTGCTGCGGTGAACTGGGCCAGGGCTGGTTGGCCGCCTCGGCGGCGTTCAGGATCCAGACTTCCCGCACCAAGCCGCTGGATTCGGTCGTGTAGTTGACCACCAGCGATTGCCCCGTCAGCTCGCTGGCAAACACCAGCAGGTTCGTGGCGCCGTGAATGCGGCTGCCGGGTGCCAACTGGGCCGCTTGTCCATTGACGGTGACGGCGGGCGCCTGCGTCACCACCAGCACGCCGCGATAGGCATTGGCGGGAAATTGACGGTGGCCGGCGCGCGGGCCCAGGCTTGCGGCGGCGGCATTCGTCGGGCTGACGATTTGCGCGCTTGCGGGGGAACTGTTGCCAAACAACAGCAGCACGGCCAGCGCCAGCGCGGGTAGGGAATCACAGCGGTACATGGTATGTGTCCAGTGGCTGCGCATGCCCGTTGAAGCTCGATCGAGCCTCTGGAGGGCAGACAGGGAATAGTGAAGAAAGGAAAAAGCCCGCGCAAACAAAGGGCCGGCTCGGGCCGGGGCGGGTGTTTGTTCGGGCGATCTTGTTCGGGCAATCTCAGCTTTGCGATTGTATCGCGAGGGACTGCTGGCCGGGTGGCCACGGCGTTCAGGCCGACGCCACGACGCGGGCAATGCCGGTCTCGAAGGCGGCGGCGGCACCAGCGGCGTGCGTCTGTGCCTTCAGTTCCTGGCGGAATTCGGTATCGGAAAACAGCTGGGCCACCAGGGCCAGCAGTTGCAGGTGATCGTTGGGCACGCCGTCGGTCGGTGCCATGATGAACAGCAGCTCCGAGACCGGCTTGCCGTCCTTGGCGGCAAATTCGATGGGCGCGCGGGTCCGCATGAACAGGGTCACGGGCTGCTTGATGCCTTCGACGCCTGCGTGAGGGATGGCAAAGCCATTGCCCAGGCCCGTGGATCCGATCTGCTCGCGCCGCAACAAGGCGCGATGGATCACGGCAGGATTGAGCCCGTGCAGCAGTGCGATACCGGACGAGGCCACCTCGAACGCCTGCGAGCGGTCGCGGGCATGCACGTCCAGCAGAATGTCCTTGGGCTGAAGCCATGCAGCGATGCGTTGAATGTCGGCTTTCATGACAAATCTTGTGCTCTGTACTTTGACGCTGTGTTGATGGCCTGCTGCCTGCGCCGCAGGGCCTCGAAGAATAGCTTGCATCGCGATGCCAGAGATGCCCTGAGCTGCCCGACGCGGCTCGGATTTTGACCAAAATTTCCTGTTTTGGTCAGCTCCGCACGCGATGTTGCAAATAGGCCAAATGCGGCCAGATGCGCCGGTTAATCCCGCGAGTCCGGCGCCGCGGTGATCCATGCGACATCGATCTCGAACGATTGCCCTGGCTGCAAGGCAAAGTACTGCCGGACTTCGTCCGGTGCGCGTTCGAACAGGTCGCGGACCGCGTCGGCGCGCAACTGCGGCGTGCGGATGCGCGCAAACCAGGTGTCGAACGCCATGGTCAGGCGCCACTGGCGCGGCACGGACGCGTCAAAGCCTGCAGCGGCCAGCATCTCGTCCGACAGGTCGAACGCTGTCAGGCGTCCCACATGCGGCGCCATGGCGAAACTCACATGGCCGCCGCCGCAGCCCAGGTCCAGCACGTCGCCGTACGGCAGCGTGCACGCCAGGGCGGCAAGGTCTTCGAGATCCCGGCCTTGCGCATGCGTGCTGCTGCTGAGATAGGCCTGCGCCACCTGACCAAACTGCTTGTCGACGAGTTGGTGCTGCTGCATGGGGAGCCTCCCTGGGGGTTCGATGAACTGAGGCCCAGTTTAGAAAGAGGAGGAGGGCGGCGCCATTCGTGATGCGTGAAGCGCGGGTTCAGTCAGCAGCGCGTCGTTCGCCAAGCCCGTCTGCTGGCTCATCCCGCCGGAACCGCTTGCTCGGAAACTTGAAATACCGACACCATGCTCAGCAGATGGTCGGCCTGCTGCTGCATCAGCGCGGCGGCGGCGGCGGACTCTTCCACCAGGGCAGCATTCTTTTGCGTGACTTGGTCCATCTGGCTGATGGCGATGGCCACCTGTTCGATGCCGCTGGCCTGCTCCCGGCTGGCTGTCGAGATGTCGCCGACGATCTGCGTGACGTTCTTGGCGCCCGTCATGATGGCGCCCATGCTGCGGCCGGCCTGTTCGGTCAGCTGCACGCCGGCTTGCACCGCGCTGCTTGAATCGGCGACCAGGGCCTTCACCTCGCGCGCCGCGTCGGACGAGCGCTTGGCCAGGTTGCGCACCTCGGCGGCCACCACGGCAAAGCCCCGCCCTTGCTCGCCCGCGCGCGCCGCCTCGACCGCGGCGTTGAGCGCCAGGATGTTGGTCTGGAATGCAATGCCGTCGATGATGCCGATGACATCGCCGATCTTGTTCGACTTGGCGTCGATCAGGTGCATGGTGTCGACCAGCCTGGACACGACCTCGTTGCTGTCCAGCGCCGATTGGTAGGCCGACGCAGCCAGCTTGTTGGCTTCCTGGGCGTTTTCGGCGTTGTGCCTGACGGTGACGTTCAATTCCTCCATGGACGAGGCCGTCTCTTCCAGCGCACTGGCCTGCTCCTCGGTGCGGCTGGACAGGTCCGTGTTGCCGGCGGCTACCTGTTGCGATGCGGTGGCAATGGCGTCGGCGCTTTGTCGAATGCCTTGAATGGTCGCAGCCAGATTGGCCTGCATGGTTTTCATCGCGGACAGCAGGCTGCCGCGATCGTCTTTCTCGATGGCGACAGCACTGCTCAGATCGTTGGCGGCGATGCGCGCGGCGACCTCGGTGGCATATTCCGGCGCGCCGCCCAGCGTGCCGCCCAGGCTGCGATTGACGTAGGCCATGACCAGCGCCAGCAGCGCACCGACGCCGAGCAGCACGCCGCCCTTCAGCCACAGCGTCTTCCTGAACACGGCATCGATGTCGTCCATGTAGACGCCGGTCACCAGCGTCCAGCCCCAGGGCTTGTAGGTCACGACGCGGCTCATCTTCGGGACCGCCTCGGTTTCACCCGGGCGCGGCCACACGTACGACGTGAAGCCGACCCCGCTCTCGGTCCTGCCGATGGCCGCGTTGTCGCGGAACACATAGGTGCCATGGGCATCCTGGAAGTCGTTCCGGTTTTTGCCGTCGAGTTCCGGCTTCATCGGATTCATCACCTGCACGCCGTCAAGGTCGGTGATCGCCACGTAGCCGTCCTCGCCGTAGCGCAAGCCCTTGATCACGGCCTTGGCTTCCTGTTTGGCCTCTTCGGCAGTCAGCTTGCCGCCCTGTGCCAGGCCACCGTAGTAGGCCACCGTCTTCAGCGCCAGTTCGTCCACCTGGGTCAGACTGTTGCGGCGCTCCTCGATGCGCAGGCTGCGCGTCTGCACGGCGTCGAAGATGAAGATGCCCGTAACGCAGAGCAGGCTGCAAAACAATGGAATCCACAATTTCTGCGAAAAGCTAAAACGTGTCCGGTCGCGCGTGATTGGGTGGGAGATCATCCTGAGTCCTTGTGATCAATGGCTCTTTGTCTTTCGCAGCTGCTTCAGTTGAAGAGCCCCATATCCGTCGATGCCATGAGGCGCTCGATATCGGTCAGGATGAGCATGCGCTCGCCCTTGCCCTCCCGATCCGGCAGCGTGCCCAGGCCGAGAATGTAGGAGGCGTCGACGGCGCCGCTGAATGCGGGTGCCGGACGGATGTCGCCGGACGACAGTTCGATCACATCGCTGACTGAATCCACGACGGCGCCCACGACGCGCTGGCCCAGATTCAGAATAATGACGACAGTGAACGTGTCGTACTGGGCATGTTCGAGGCCGAACTTGAGTCGCAGGTCCACGATGGGCACAATGACGCCGCGCAAATTGGACACACCCTTGATGAATTCCGGCGCGTTGGCGATCCGGGTCGGTGCCTCGTACGAGCGGATCTCCTGGACCTTGAGAATGTCGATCCCGTATTCCTCGCCGCCCAAGCGGAAGGTCAGGAATTCGCCGCCGCTTGCCTGCGGCTGGACAAGGGATGAATGGGGCGCCTGGACAGTGAGTGCTGCCGAGGGCGAGGAGACCGATGTCATGTCAATGCCTGTCAAGTCGTTGCCACGGAGCCCCATCGCGCCCAACACAATGTTTGCGATCGATCAAGCCTTGGTGGTCCTGGGTGGTTCATGATGGCGGGCATTTGCCCGCCATCAAAGTCTATGAAGGCGGCCCGCCCAGAAATGTCTTGCGAGTAACAATTCACTCGTCGAACTTCGGGTGCGGCGTGATTTTTGTGGCACCTCCGGCGGATCAGTTCGGGCTTTGGCATTCACTTGCGCACGACAGGGAAATGGCCTCGGACGCTAAGATCGCGTCGTATGCAGCACCACCTCCTGACCGTCTTTGCCGTGACGTTTCTGTCCGCGATTGGGCTGCCCGTGCCCGCCTTGCCCGTGCTGCTGCTGGCGGGCGCCGCCGCGGCGGGCAATGCCGTGCTGGGCGTCGAGGCGCTGATTCTGGCGACGCTGGCATCCGTGATGGCATCAAGCGTCTGGTATATGTCCGGGCGCATGCTGGGGCATCGCGTGCTGGCCCTGCTTTGCCGGATTTCGATCTCGCCCGACACCTGCATCCGCAAGAACGAGATCAGCTTTGCCAAACGCGGCGCACTGACGCTGGTCATCGCCAATTTCGTTCCCGGCCTGTCCATCCTGGCGCCGCCTCTGGCCGGCGCGTTGTCCATGCGTGCCCTGCAATTTGTGCTTTACAGCGCGCTCGGCGCTTTGCTTTGGGCCGCGGCGGGACTGACCGCCGGAATTTTCCTGCAGGCGCAGATTCAATGGCTGCTGGGCACCATGCGCTCGCTGGGCGGGGTTGCCATTCCGGTCGTGGCCGCCGCGCTGCTCCTATATGTGGCTTGGCGCTGGTGGGAGCGTCGCCGGGTGGCGCGCGAGCTGGCCCGGTTCGAGCGAATCCAATCCCACGAACTCGCGACCCTGATGGCGGAAGGCGCTCGGCCCGTCATCGTTGATGTCCGGTCTCTGTCGCAGCGGGCCGGCTCGGAGCCTCGTGTGCCCGGCGCCCTGAACATCGACTTGGCCAGCCTCGAGGGCACCTCGCTGGTCGCCTGGCCCGATGACGCCGAGGTGATCACCTACTGCGACTGCCCCAACGACGCTTCGGCGGTGAAAGCCGCGCAGCTGCTGCTCAAGCGCGGCCGCAAGGCGCGAGTCCTCGCCGGCGGGCTTGGCACCTGGACGCGGGCAGGGCACCCGATCGAATTCTTCGAGCTGGAGGCGCAGGAGTAGTCGCCGAGGCCTTGGCCCATCCAGCGCGTTTCGGCTGCCGGGCATGAAACCAAGCCGGCATGAAAAAGAGTTAGGACTCGTTGTGCCGCCCAATGGCGCCAATCCAATTGCGCCGCCGCCTGGCCAGCGATCCTCCGTGCCCTCGCCGTCAAAGGAAGCGGAACTCCGTCGCAGCAGCTCCGGCTTGACCTTGTCGAACGCATTGACGTTGACGACCGCGTAAACGGCACCGTCCATGGTGCAGGTGACAACAGGCACGACGCCGCAGTTGGCGCAGACATGGAACTGCGCGGTCTTTGTCCCGAAGGCGTACGTCGACAGCTTACCTTTCAACCAGCGCGCTTTACTGCTGGTTGGCGTCGA
>JAFALA010000094.1 GCA_019234815.1 Burkholderiaceae bacterium
CTGCAGCTGGACCCCGAGCGCTATCAGATGGTGTCGCTGGGCCACGAGACGCTATCGCCCTATGCGAAGGCCGACGCGCAGGGCGAGCCGATGTTCCGCCTGCCGGGCCGACCGGGACAGAAGATCCCGTTCCTGAGCTACGCCGCCGGTGCCTACCTGGGCCGGTTGGTCGAGCTCATCGTCAAGGAGGCCGACTGCGCGCTGAACCTGGACGCCATCTACGAGACCGACATGGCCGAAGGCCTCAAGGCCATGGCGCTTGAAGGCCACGGGCTGGCCTTCCTGCCGGCCAGCTCGGTCAGCAAGGAGCTCAAGTCCAGGCGCCTGGTGCAGGCCGCCAAACCTGGCGAGTTCGAGCTCAGCATGGAGCTGCGCATCTACCGCGAACGGCCCGACGTGGCCAAGCGCAGCAAGCCCGCCGCCGTGGCGCTGTGGGATTTCCTGACCCAGGGCAAGCCGCTGGAGTCGGCCTGAATTTCATTGGATGGGTGCCGTCGTCATGGCCTTGGATTTTGCTGACCGTTTGATTTCCTGCCTCGACAAGGGCCTGCGCGTGGCTTTCAGCACGCCCATGGGCTCGCGCGCGTCGCCGGCGCAGCAGGTGCCGGAGGCTGAGTTGAGTACGGACGACAAACAGCTGGCGGGCGCGCTGATGCGCGTCAACCATGTCGGCGAGGTTTGCGCCCAGGCGCTGTACGACGCCCAAGGCCTGCTGGCCGCCGACGAGGCAAGCCGCGCTCACTTCGAGCAAGCCGCGCAGGAGGAGTGGGACCATCTGGCCTGGACCGACCAGCGCGTGCGCCAGCTCGGCACGCACACCAGCCGGTTGGTGCCGCTCTGGTATGCCGGCGCCTTTGGCATCGGCCTGCTGGCGGGCCTGGGCGGGCGCCAGCGCAGCTATGGCTTCATGGTGGAAACCGAGCGCCAGGTCGAGGCACACTTGGCCTCGCACCTGGACCGCCTGCCGGCCGCGGACCGCAAGTCGCGCGCCATCGTCGACCGCATGCGCGAGGAGGAGGCCCAGCACGCCGGCGCGGCCCTGCAGGCGGGCGGGGCCATCCCGCCCAGGCCGGTTCAGGGGTTGATGCGGATGAGCGCGCGCGTCATGACGACGGTGGCGCATCGCATTTAAGCTTAAGCCTCCACCAGCTCCACCGAGGTGCTCATCTGCGCCGTCTTGCCCAGCATGATGCTGGCGGAGCAGTATTTCTCGTGCGACAGGGCCACGGCGCGCTCGACCGCCTGCAGGTTGAGCCCGCGTCCGCTGACGACGAAATGCATGTGGATCTTGGTGAAGACCTTGGGGTCGGTCTCGGCGCGCTCGGCCGTCAGCTTGACCTGGCAGCCGCGCACGTCGTGGCGGCCGCGCTTGAGGATCAGCACCACGTCGTAGGCCGTGCAGCCGCCGGTGCCGGCCAGCACCGTTTCCATGGGCCGCGGCGCGTGGTTGTGCCCGCCGCCCTCCGGCGCGCCGTCCATCGCCAGGACATGGCCGCTGCCGGTCTCGGCGATGAAGGCCATGCCGCTTTGGCCCATCCAGTTGATCGTGCATTCCATCGAGGGTGCTCCTTCTATCGGGTGTGGCTGGAATTATGCGATGAGCGCGGTGCGACAATTCCGCACCATGAATGCCCCCGCCTCGAACCCCACCACGCTCACCATCACTCGGCCCGACGACTGGCATCTGCACCTGCGCGACGGCGCGGCCATGCACAGCGTGCTGCCCTACACGGCGCGCCAGTTTGCGCGTGCCATCGTCATGCCGAACCTGAAGCCGCCCGTTACCACGGCGGCGCAGGCCGCCGAGTACCGCAGCCGCATCCTGGCCGCGCTCCCCGCAGGCGTGCAGTTCGAGCCCTTGATGACGCTGTACCTGACCGACAACACGCCGCCCGAGGAAGCCGCGCGCGCCAAGGCGGCCGGCGCCGTGGCCTTCAAGCTCTATCCGGCCGGCGCCACCACCAACAGCGATGCCGGCGTGACCGACATCCGCAAGACCTACGCCACGCTCGAGGCGATGCAGCGCGAGGGCCTGCTGCTGCTGGTGCACGGCGAGGTGACCGATCCGGACATCGACGTGTTCGACCGCGAGGCCGTGTTCATCGACCGCGTGATGACGCCGCTGCGGCGCGACTTCCCCGAGCTCAAGGTGGTGTTCGAACACATCACGACGCAGGAAGCCGCCCAGTACGTCAGCCAGGCCGACGCCTACACCGCCGCCACGCTGACGCCGCAGCACTTGCTCTACAACCGCAACGCCATCTTCACCGGCGGCCTGCGTCCGCATTACTACTGCCTGCCGGTGCTCAAGCGCGAGGTGCATCGCCAGGCCCTGATCCAGGCGGCGACCTCGGGCAGCAGCAAGTTCTTCCTCGGCACCGACAGTGCACCGCACGCCGCCGTCATGAAGGAAAACTCAGTCTGCGGCGCCGGCTGCTTCACGGCGCTGTCGGCGCTGGAGCTGTATGCCGAGGCCTTCGAGGCCATGGGGGCCTTGCAGCATTTCGAGGCTTTTGCCAGCTTCAACGGCGCCGACTTCTACGGCCTGCCGCGCAACACCGAGCGCGTCACGCTGGTGAAGCAGCCCTGGACCCTGCCCGACAGCGTGCCTTTCGGCGACGCGCAGCTCAAGCCTTTGCGCGCCGGCGAGCAACTGCACTGGAAGCTGGGCTGAACCACGCAGCAAACACGCTAGCATCGGGCCCTACACAATCTGGTGGAGCCCGATTTGCCCAAGATGCGCGCTGATTCTTGCCGACCCTGGTCCATGTTGATCCTGCGGGCCGGCATGGCGTTGATGGCCTTGATGCCGCCCTTGCCGGCTGGCGCCGTGCAGGCCCAGGGCGCGCCCGCCGTCGAAGCAGCGTCGGCGCCGACCGGGAACATCAGCAGCACACGCGACACCGTCGTCTCCGATTCCGCGCGCCGCCTCTACGAGCGCTCGCGCACGCAGCTGCTGCAGATCCGCACCCTGCTGAAAACGCAGGACAGCCAGGCGTCGGTGGGCTCCGGCTTCGTCGTCAGCGAGGCCGGACACGTGATCACCAACTACCACGTGGTCAGCCAATACGCGCTGGAGCCGGACCGCTACCGCCTGCGCTACGCCAGCACCGAAGGCGCCAGCGGCGAGCTGGAGCTGCTGGACTTCGACGTGCGCCGCGACCTGGCCCTGCTGCGGGTCAAGGGCTACAGGGCGGACGCGGCCTTGAAGTTCAGGCCGCAGCAGCAGGCCTTGTCCAAGGGCGACCGGCTCTATTCCATGGGCAATCCGCACGACGTGGCCTTTGCCGTGGTCGAGGGCAACTACAACGGCCTGGTCGACCGCAGCATGGATCCGCTGATCTATTACTCAGGCGCCATCAACGCGGGCATGAGCGGCGGACCGGTGGTCGACGAGGAGGGCAGGGTCACGGGCGTCAACGTCTCGGCCATGATCCTGGCGCAGCAGATGAGCTTCCTGGTCCCGGCGACCTACGCCGAAAGCCTGCTGGCGCGCAGCCGCGACGCGCAGCCCATCACGCGTCCGGCCTGGGGCCGCGTCAGCGAGCAGTTGCTGCGCTACCAGGACGAGCTGGTCACGCGATTCCTGGCGCAGCCCTGGCGCATGGTCAGCCAGCAGCGCTACCAACTGCCCGTGCCGCAGGAAGAATTCATGCGCTGCTGGGGCCGCGGCACGGGCGCCGACGCCAAGGGTCTGCAGTTCCAGCGCTCGCAGTGCCGCATGGAGCATGCGCTGTTCGTCAGCGGCGAGATGCAGACCGGCTACCTGGACATGGCGCACGAGGTCTACGACGGCGCCAAGCTCGGTGCACTGCGCTTTTCGCGCCAGTACGCCGCGAGCTTCCGCAACGAGGCCCTGGGCCAAGCCGACCGCCATCGCACGGCACCGTTCTGCCGCGAGAACTTCGTGCAGCGTGACGGCCTGCCTCTGCGCGCGGTGGCCTGCATGCGGGCCTATCGCAAGCTGGGCGGTTTGTACGACCTGACGGTGCTGGTGACCACGGTCGATGCATCGACCCAGGGGGCGCTGGGTCGCTTCGATGCCAAGGGCGTCAGCTTCGACAACGCGCTCAAGCTCACGAGCCATTACCTGGAGGGCTTTGCATGGAGCAAGCCGCAATGAGCCGGGCCGTGGCGATCGAGGTGCTGGACCACGATGGGCAGCCGCGCTGGATCCACAAGGTCCAGGCCTGGCCCTTGCGCATCGGGCGTTCGCCCGACTGCGACCTGGTGCTGGACGATCCGCACCTGGCGGGCGAGCACGCCTTGCTGTACTGGGACGATGCCGGCGGGCGACTGAGCGTGCAATTGCAGCCCAGCGTGAACGGCGGCTGGCTGGGCGAACAGGCCCTGCAAATTGGCCAGGCCGTGGAATGGCCGGATGCCAGGGTATTGACGCTGGGCCTGAGCCGCTTGCGCGTGCGCAGCCTGAGGCAGGGCCTGGCGCCCGAGCGGGCTTTGCCAGCGGCGGGGCGCGCCTCGCCATGGCGCCGCGCCTGGGTGCCCGCCATGGTCTTGCTGTGGGCCTGGTTGCTCTGGTTCGATCAATGGGCCTCGGTGGACCCGGGCACGGCCTGGGTCGAGTTTGTCGGCCCGGTGCTGGCGCCGCTGGGCGTGGCCGCTGTGTGGTCGGCGACCTGGGCCTTGGTGACGCAGGTGTTCAGGCGCTGGTTCGCCTATGCCGAACACCTCAAGCGCACGCTGGTCTGCGTGCTGGCGCTGCATTTGATCGGCATGCTGCTGCCCAACCTGGCCTATGCGCTCAATGTGCCGCGCCTGATGGCCCTGGACACCTTGCTTTTCCCGGTCGGGCTGGCGCTGTTGCTGTGGTGGCAGGCCAGGCTGGTCTGGCCGCGCGCCGAGCGGGCTTTGGGCCTGTCCTTGGGCCTGATGCTGCTGCTGGGCCTGGGCGTGACGGTGGCCAAGCGCCAGGAGCAGCAGCATTGGTTCGGCCCCAGCTACTTGAGCGCGCTGCCGCCGCCGGTGTTCCGTCTCGCTGCGCCTCAGCCGCCGCAGGCGCTGATCGATTCCTTGCGGCCGCTGGAAGCGCAGCTGCGCCGGCAGGCGGAGAAGGACAACGATGGGCCCAGCCAGGACGGCAATGAGTGACTGCGGACCCTCGCCCGTGGGCACACGGGCGATCCCCGAGGGGATCAAGCCTGATCAGGCGGGCAGGAAGCCGTCCACCGACAGGTAGCGTTCGCCGGTGTCGTAATTGAAGCCCAGCACGCGCGCTTGGCGGCCCAGCTCGGGCAGTTTCTGGGCAATGGCGGCGAGCGTGGCGCCGCTGGAAATGCCGACCAGCAGGCCTTCTTCGCGGGCGCAGCGGCGGCCGTATTCGCGTGCGGCTTCGGCCTCGACCTGGATCACGCCGTCCAGCAGGCTGGTGTGCAGGTTTTCGGGGATGAAGCCTGCGCCAATGCCCTGGATGGGGTGGGGCGAGGGCGCGCCGCCGCTGATGACCGGCGAGGCGCTGGGTTCGACAGCAAACACCTTGAACTGGGGCCAGGCCGCTTTCAGGACCTGGGCGCAGCCGGTGATGTGCCCGCCCGTGCCCACGCCGGTGATCAGGGCGTCCAGGCCCTCGGGGAAGTCGCGCAGGATTTCCTGTGCGGTGGTCTTCACGTGCACGGCAATATTGGCCGGGTTGGTGAACTGCTGCGGTATCCACGCGCCGGGTGTTGCAGCCTGCAACTCCTGGGCGCGGGCAATGGCCCCTTTCATGCCCTTCTCGCGCGGCGTCAGGTCGAAGCTGGCGCCGTAGGCCAGCATCAGGCGACGGCGCTCAATGGACATGCTGTCCGGCATCACCAGCACCAGCTTGTAGCCCTTGACCGCGGCCACCATGGCCAGGCCCACGCCGGTGTTGCCCGAGGTCGGCTCGATGATGGTGCCGCCCGGCTTGAGCAGGCCCTTTTCTTCAGCGTCTTCGACCATGGCCAGGGCAATGCGGTCCTTGATCGAGCCGCCGGGGTTGCTGCGCTCCGACTTGATCCACACCTGATGCTCGCCGAACAGGCGTTGAATGCGGATGTGGGGGGTGTTGCCGATGCTGGCGAGGACATTGTCGAATCTCATGGGGTCTCCGGTCGAAAACGGGGTGAAGGCTGAGGTGTGAGGGGATCGGGGATAATTGTGCCCGTGGAGCAAGTCAGACCGCCGCTGGTGCAAGCGTGGAAACACGGCACTGGAGGAAGGTCCGGACTGCATAGAGCAGCGTAGCAGCTAACGGCTGCCCGGCGCGAGCCGAGGATCAGAGCAACAGAGACGAGTCGAAGTAGGCGACATCAGCACGGAGTGGTCTACGAGGGGGTGGCGCAAGCCGCCCGTCCTTGAGGCGCAAGCCTCGAGGACTTGGGCATTAGCCCAAACCTCGTAGCACCCGAAGCGGGCGCCGCCCGCTTCGGGTGAAACGGGCAATCTCTACGCGCAGCAACACCAAGTAGGCCAGCGTTGATGCGGCTCGCAGAGCTGGCGGGTAGGTGGCACCGAGCCGTGCAGTGATGCACGGCCAAGAGGAATGGCGGTCACGGATGGCGGGTCCGCAAGGGCCCGCCTCTGCACAGAATCCGGCCTATCGACTTGCTCCACATTTTCGATGCGCGAATTTCCATTCTCGAATTCATTCCAAGCCTTTGTGTTGCCGGAGCCACATTGATGAACCCTGATGCCAGCCAGTTGTGGCGCGGGCCGCGCTGGGCGCTGGCCATTCTCCTGGCCTGCCTGGGCATGGTCGGGCCGTTCTCGATCGACACCTACCTGCCCGCCTTCACGGGCATCGCCGGCTCCTTGCAGGCCACGCCGGTGCAGATGCAGCAGACCCTGTCGGGCTACCTGCTCGGCTTCGCGGTGATGAACTTGTTCCACGGCGCGCTGTCCGACAGCTTCGGCCGCCGGCCGCTGGTGCTGCTCGGCACGGCGGTGTTCACGCTGGCCTCCATGGGTTGCGCGCTCTCCGGCAGCATTGCCCACCTGATCTTCTTCCGCACCCTGCAGGGCATGTCGTCGGGCGCGGGCGTGGTGGTGTCGCGGGCCATCATCCGCGACATGTTCCCGCCCTCGGAGGCGCAGCGCGTGATGTCGCAGGTGACGATCTTCTTCGGCGTGGCGCCGGCCGTCGCGCCCATGGTGGGCGGCTTTCTCTACGTGCACAGCGACTGGCATTCGATCTTCTGGTTCCTGGTGCTGGTGGGCACGGCGCTGTGGGTGGCGAACTGGCGCCTGCTGCCCGAAACCCTGCACCAGGAACTGGCGCAGCCCTTCCACGTGGGCAACCTGTTGCGCGGTTACGCGAAGCTGTGCAGCAGCCGCCGCTTCATCCTGCTGGCGCTGGCCAGCGGCGTACCCTTCAATGGCGTGTTCCTCTATGTGCTGGCCGCGCCGGTGTTCGTGGGCCAGCACCTGGGACTGGCGCCGACGCAGTTCTTCTGGTTTTTCTGCTTCAACATCGGCGGCATCATGGCGGGGGCCTGGGTCAGCGGCCGGCTGGCGGGGCGCATCCGCCCGAAGACGCAGATCCGCCATGGCTTTGTGGTCATGGTGCTGATGGCCGTCCTGAACGTCATACTGAACCTGCTGCTGAAGCCTTCTCCGTTCTGGGCCTTTCCCGTCTTGTTTGCATTTGCCTTCGGTTGGGCGCTGATGGTGCCCGTTGTGACCTTGATGGCGCTGGACCAGGCGCCCGACCGGCGCGGCATGGCCTCGTCGCTGCAGTCCTGCATCGGCAGCGCGGCCAATGGGCTGGTGGCGGGCCTGGTCGTGCCGCTGGTGATGCATTCGACCTTGCAGCTGGCGCTTGCGTCGGCGGGACTGATGTCGATCGGCCTGGTGTCGTGGCTGTGGATCAAGCGCGAGCTGCCCTGATCCGGTTCAAGCTTGGCGCCCGGGTGTCGAAATCAAGCGGTAGTGGCAAGAGACATGAGCGGTTGTTGATCAGCGACTTTTGGCTTCCAAGGAGCATTCATGGCGGGTTTTGACGTGAAGCGCGGCGGCGCGCGAGCCTTGGCGGTGGCGCTGCTGGGCTGGACGCTGGCAGCCGCAATGGCCGCGGCCGCCAAGGAGGCGACGCCAGAGCCTGCTGCCGCGTCGGCGCCCGAGGATTCGCCGTCGGTGCTGCGCCAGCGGCTGGCCGAGCGGCTGGCGCAAAAAGGCGACTCGGCGCCGGTCAAGGTCGCCACCCACGGCGGCAAACCAGAGCACGCGGGCCGGGACACGGGCAAGAAGTCCGAAGCCAAGAAGGCGGACGCCAAGGAGGCCGCCGCCGCGCACCGCGACCTGCATTGGTCGTACGAGGGCGTCACGGGGCCCGAGCATTGGGCCGAACTCAACCCGGAGTTCCGGCAATGCGCAAGCGGCCAGCGCCAGAGCCCGATCGACGTGCGTGACACGATCAAGGTTGATCTCGAGCCGATCCAGATCGACTACCACCCCACCGCGTTTTCAGTCGTCGACAACGGCCACACGGTGCAGGTCAACCTCAAGCCCGGCAATGCCATCCAGGTGATGGGGCGCCGCTATGAACTGCTGGAGTTCCATTTTCACCGACCCAGCGAGGAGCGCATCAACGGCCGCCAGTTCGACATGGAGGCGCATCTGGTGCACAAGGACGCCGAAGGCCATCTGGCCGTGATCGCCGTGGAGCTCGAACGGGGCCACGACCAGCCCGTCGTGCAGACGGTTTGGAACAACCTGCCGCTCGAGAAGAACGAGGAGCTGGCGGCGCAGGTGCTGCTGGACCCTGCACTGCTGCTGCCGCAGGACAAGTCCTACTTCACCTACATGGGTTCCTTGACGACGCCGCCGTGCAGCGAAGGAGTGTTGTGGATGGTGATGCGCCAGCCGGTGGAGGCTTCGGCGCAGGAGCTGGCGATCTTCGGCAAGCTCTATCCCATGAATGCGCGGCCGCTGCAGGACCTGTCCGCGCGCCTGATCAAGGAATCCAACTAGGGCTTGCCGGCCAGGCTCTGGCTCAGCCAGAACCGCAGGGTTGTGAACAGCTGGTCGGCCCGGACCGGCTTGGCGACGTGGTCGTTCATGCCCGCGTCCAGGCAGCGCAGACGCTCCTCGGTGAAGGCGTTGGCCGTCATCGCCAGAATGGGGATGCGCTTGCCCTTGGCCGTGGATCGGATGATGCGGGTGGCGTCCAGGCCGTCCATCACGGGCATCTGCACGTCCATCAGCACCAGGTCGTAGTCGCGCTCGGCCACGCGCTGGCACGCCTCCTGGCCGTTCTCGGCCAGCTCCACCACCAGGCCCGCCTGCTCCAGCAGTGCGACGGCCACTTCCCGGTTGACCGGGTTGTCTTCGACCAGCAGCAGACGCCGGTCTTGCAAGTCGACCAGTCCGTCGTCCGCGAGGATGGCGCTGAGGGGCTTCGTGGCGACGGGGGTCTGCGATTGAATGTCCAGGGTCAGCTCCAGCCAGAACCGGCTGCCCTGCTCGCTGACGCTTTCCGCGCCCACTTCGCCGCCCATCAGTTCGGCCAATCGGCGCGTGATGGCCAGGCCCAGGCCGGAGCCACCGTAGCGGCGCGTGGTGGAGCTGTCGGCCTGCTCGAAATTCTGGAACAGGCGCAACTGCGCGCTTTCGGTGATGCCGATGCCGCTGTCGGATACCTCAAAAATCAGATGCACGCGTTGCTGCGCCTCAAGCCACATGATGCGCGCGCTGAGCTGCACAAAACCGGTTTCGGTGAACTTGAGCGCGTTGCCCATGAAGTTCAGCAAGATTTCGGAAATGCGCTGCGCGTCGCCGACCAAGGTGAGCTCGCTCAAGCCTTCGTCGATGTCCAGGCGCAATTGCAGACCGGACTCCGCCGCCTTGTGCGCCAGGATGCCAACCACCTTGTCCAGCACCTGATGGACCTTGAAATCCACGAACTCGAGCTGGAGCTTGCCCGCTTCGATCTTGGAGAAATCGAGCACATTGTTGATCACGCGCAGCAGATGCTCGGCGGCGTCGACCACCTTGCCCAGCCGCTCCCGTTGCGCCGGCTCGCTGCTGTCGCGCTGCACCAGATAGGTCAGGCCGATGATGGCGTTCAAGGGGGTGCGGATCTCGTGGCTCATGTTCGCGAGGAATGAGCTCTTGGCGCGGTTGGCCGATTCGGCGGCCTCGCGCGCCAGGGCCAGGGCCTGCGTGCGCTGGGCCACCAGGTCTTCGAGATGGTGGCGATGGCGGTCCAGCTCCAGCGCGTCCAGGCGCTGGCGCGAAATATCGGTCAGGAAGCCGTGCCAGAGGACGCCGCCTTGCGCATCGCGGCAGGGGATGGCATGACCATAGATCCAGCGTTCGGCACCATCGGCCCGCAGGCCTCGGAATTCCTGCTGCCAGGCCTGCATCGATTGCGCCGACAGGGTCAATGTGCGCAGCACGCGCTCGCGGTCGCCCGGATGGACATGGCCGAAAAAGGCAGGCGCCCTTTGCAGCACCTCGCTGGCGCTGACTTGAAAGAAGTCCTGCACCTTCTCGCTGACGTAGATGAACCGGTAGTGGCCGCGTTGCGGCAGTTGAAGCTGGAAGATCACGCCGGGCACGGTTTCCGCGATGTGGCGCAGCCTGTCGATCAATGCCTTTTGGGTATCGAACTGAGCTTGAAGCGCGTCGCGCATGCGGGCCAGGTGCTGGCCCAGCATGCCGATTTCATCGGTGCCGGAAGGGTCCAGCCCTGCATTGAATCGGCCCTGCGCCAGATCGTCGGCGAAGCGCCCCAGGCTGCGCAAGGGCTTGGTCACGCGAGCATGCAGCAGCAGCAGGATCAGCGCCAGCGATCCAAGCAGCTGCGCGGCAAGCGTGGCGACATGCAGCCAATGCGGGAACGCCAGCGAGCCGCGGACCACCAGGGCCGGTGCCAGCACGCCGACGCTGACCGCCACGGACATGGCAATGAACAAGGAGCTGCGGTGGTGTCGGATCAAGAAATGCTCCCTGCTTGGATCGGAAGGTGTTGATCAAAAAGATCATTTTAATTATTTATATTGAATCAGATGGCCGCAGGCATGAGCAAGCCTGGTGGCAACCGGCGAGGTGACGAGCTTTCGATTGCGCGTCAGCACATCGCCGCTGAGTTCATCTTCCACTTGCAGATAAATCCGCAAGTCCTTATTTTTGAACAACTTTTTTTCCTGGATTTCTGTTTGGAAAGACAATCTAAGTGATTGATTTCATTGGGATTTTTTACAAATTCACCTTGACCTTTCGAGGTTCGGTGAGTAAAGTGGGAGAAATTGTTAAAAAGTGGGTGACTGTGGGAAATATCGTGTTTCAGGGAGCAAGTGCCTTGGCTATGGATGCCAAGGGGCGCTTGACCGTCCCGACACGACACCGCGAGGTGCTGATGGCGCTTTGCGAAGGGCAGCTGACGCTGACTAAGCATCCCGATGGCTGCCTGATGGTGTTCCCTCGTCCTGCCTGGGAATCGTTCCGTGACCGCATTGCCGCCTTGCCCATGTCGGCTGCTGGCTGGAAGCGCGTGTTCCTGGGCAATGCGCAGGACGTCGAGATCGACTCCGCCGCGCGCATGCTGGTGGCGCCCGAGCTGCGGCTCAGCGCCAGCCTGCAAAAGGACGTGATGCTGCTGGGCATGGGCAGCCACTTCGAACTCTGGGATGCCCAGGCCTATGCGGCGCACGAGGCCAAGGTCATGCAGTCGGACATGCCCGACGCCTTGATGGATTTCAGCTTCTGATGGCCGGCGCCGCCCAGACTCCGGTCTTCGCGCACACTACGGTGCTCCTGAACGAGACCGTCGATGCGGTGCTCGGCGACCCCCGCGGTATTTATGTCGACGGCACCTTTGGGCGCGGCGGACATTCGCGGCTCCTGCTGTCGAGATTGGAGGCTGGCGCCCGCCTGATCGCCATCGACCGGGACCCTGAGGCCGTCGCGGCCGCCTCCTCAGGTGAAACGCGGGTCGACGACCCGCGTTTTTCCATTTGCCACGCGCCCTTTGCAGGCATGAAAGCGCAATTGCACGCCCTGGGTGTCACCCAGGTGCAGGGCATCCTGCTGGATCTGGGGGTTTCCAGTCCGCAGATCGACAACCCGGAGCGGGGGTTCAGTTTCCGCTTTGACGGCCCGCTGGACATGCGCATGGACACCACGCGCGGCGAAAGCGCGGCGGATTTCCTGGCCCGCGCCGACGAGCGCCAGTTGACGGAGGTGATCAGAAATTATGGGGAAGAACGGTTTGCTTCACAGATTGCAAAGGCGCTTGTTGCTGGCCGGGAGAGCGGGAGTCCTGTTCGAACCACAGCCGAGCTTTCCAAAATCGTGGCTCGTGCAGTCAAAACCCGCGAGCCGGGCCAGGACCCTGCAACGCGCACATTTCAAGCGCTACGGATTTTCGTCAATGCTGAGCTTGAGGAGCTTGAGCAAGGGCTGAGCGCCGCGCTCGAATTGCTTGCGCCCGGCGGGCGCCTCGCGGTGATCAGTTTCCATTCGCTGGAAGACCGCATCGTCAAGAACTTCATCGCTGCGCACAGCAAGGACGTGGTCGACCGGCGCGCCTTGTTTGCGCAGCCCAAGCCGCTGGCGCTGAAGAGTCTGGGCCGCATCAAGCCCAGCGACGCCGAGGTGCGCGCCAATCCGCGGTCGCGCTCGGCGGTCTTGCGCGTGGCCGAGCGCACCGATGCGCCGCTGGCGCCTGTTGCAATTCCGGCGGCGCCGCGCCGCGCCAAGCGAACATGAGCCGCCTGAACCTGCTGTTGCTGCTGGCCGTGCTGGTGTCGGGCTACCACATGGTGCGCAGCGCCTACGATGCGCGCCGCCTTTTTACCGAGCTGGACCGCGCGCAAACCGAAAACCGCAGGCTGCTGGCCGACCAGCAGCGCCTGGAGGCCGAACGCCATGCCCAGGCCACCAACCTGCGCGTCGAGCAGGTGGCGCGCGAGCGCCTGAACATGCGCGTCATCACGCCGGCCATCACCCAGGCCGTGGATTTGGCCCGGCCTGGTCCGGCAGCGTCGGCGGCCGGCGGGGCGAGTGCCCGGGCGGGGGCGCACCCATGAGCGCGCCGCGCAAGAACAAGGCCGACCGACCGCTGAGCGCGCGCGGCGTCAACTATTCCACCAGCCCCTTGCTGGCGGCCAAGACGCCGCCCTGGCGCTCGCGCTTCCTGGTGGCGCTGGTGGGCCTGGCCTTTGCCGGATTGCTGGGCCGCGCCCTTTATGTGCAGGTGATTGCGCAGGACTTCTTCCAGCGCCAGGGCGAGGCACGCTATGCCCACACGCTGGAGCTGCCTTCCAGCCGCGGCCGCATTGTCGACCGCAGTGGACAGGTCCTGGCGTCCAGCGTGGCCGTGCCCTCGATCTGGGCGTTCCCGAAGGATGTCGACGTCGATCCCGCCAAGCGCGCCGAGCTGGCGCACATTCTCGGCGTCAGCGCGGCCGAGCTCGACAAGCGCCTGGATCCGTCCAACCGCTTCGTCTACCTGAGCCGCCAGGTCGACGACGAGATGTCCGCCAAGATCAAGGCCCTGAACCTCAAGGGGATCTTCCAGGACCATGCCTACAAGCGCCAGTATCCGGAGGGCGAGGCCGCCGCGCATGTGGTCGGCTTCACCAACGTCGAGGACAGGGGCCAGGAGGGCATCGAGCTGGCCTTCCAGAAAGACCTGCAGGGCCGCGACGGCTCGCGCGAGGTGGTGCGCGACCGCCTGGGCCGCGTGGTCGAGGACATCGGCGAATGGGTGCCGGCCGTCAACGGCAAGGACATCAACCTCTCGATCGACGCCAAGGTGCAGTTCTTCGCCTATCAGCGCATCCGCGACGCCGTGGCCGAGAACCAGGCTAAGGCGGGCTCGGTCGTGGTGCTGGACGTGCAGACCGGCGAGGTGCTGGCGCTGGCCAACTTCCCCAGCTACAACCCTGGCGACCGCAAGAACCTCTCCGGCGAGCAGTTGCGCAACCGCGCGCTGACCGACGTGTTCGAGCCGGGCTCGACCATGAAGCCCTTCACCGTCGGCCTGGCCCTTGAAACCGGGCGGGTGACACCGGACACACCGATCGACACCTCGCCGGGACGCTTTACTATTGCCGGCGCCACCATCAGCGACTCGCACCCGCACGGCGTGCTGACGGTCTCGCAGGTCATCCAGAAGTCCAGCAACATCGGCACGGCCAAGATCGCCCTGCAGATGCAGCCGCGCGAGATGCACGAGGTCTTCACCGCCATCGGCCTGGGGCAGCGTCCGCAGATCAATTTCCCTGGCGCCGTTACGGGCAAGCTGCGTCCCTACAAATCCTGGCGCACCATCGAGCAGGTCACGATGTCCTACGGCTACGGCCTGTCGGCGTCGCTGTTCCAGCTGGCGCGGGCTTACACGACCTTCGCGCGCGACGGCGAGATCATCCCGGTCACCCTGATGCGCGCGCCCGGCGCCGACCCGGTGCCGGGGGTGCGCGTGTTCTCGCCCAAGACCGCCGAGCAGATCCGCGCCATGCTGGAAACGGTGGTGGGGCCGGGCGGCACCGCACCCGAGGCCATGGTGAGCGGCTACCGCGTCGGCGGCAAGTCGGGCACGGCCTACAAGCAGGAAGGGCGCGGCTATGCCGGCCACAAATACCGCTCCTGGTTCGTCGGCATCGCGCCCATCAACAAGCCCCGCATCGTGGTGGCGGTGATGGTAGATGAGCCCTCGGCCGGTTCGCATTTCGGCGGCCAAGTGGCGGGCCCGGTGTTCAGCCAGGTGGTGGCGCAGACCCTGCGCCTGATGGGCGTGGCGCCCGATCAGGACGTCAAGATGCAGATCGTCGCCAACCAGAAGATCCCGGCCGAAGAGGAGAGTTTCTGACATGTTGACGCGATTGAAGTCTCCCCAGGCAGCGGCCCGCTGGCTGCAGGAATGGACCACCGGCGTGCTGCGCACCGACAGCCGCCAGGTCGGCCCTGGCGACGCCTTCATCGCCTGGCCGGGCTATGCGCGCGACGGGCGCGAGTTTGTCGCGGCGGCGCTGGCGGCGGGCGCTTCCACCTGCCTGGTCGAGGAAGACGGCGTCGAGGCCTATGGCTTCGTCGATGCGCGCGTGGCCTCGCTGCCCGGCCTGAAGGCCGCCACCGGATTGATCGCCGCGCAGTTCTACGGCGAGCCCGCGAAAGACCTGGACGTGGTCGCCAGCACCGGCACCAACGGCAAGACTTCCACGGCCTGGTGGACCGCGCAGGCGCTCTCGCTGCTGGGCCAGCGTTGCGGCGTCGTCGGTACCCTCGGCGTAGGCGAGCCCCCGAAGCCGGGGCAGGGCGGGGCAGGCCGCATCGAATACACCGGCCTGACCACGCCGGACCCGGTGCGCCTGCAGGCCGGCTTCCGCGCCATGCTCGACCAGGGCTTCAAGGCCTGCGCCATCGAGGCCTCGTCGATCGGCATCAAGGAAGACCGGCTTGCCGGCACGCCGATCCGCGTCGCGCTGTTCACCAATTTCACGCAAGACCATCTCGACTACCACGGCACCATGGAGGCCTACTGGCAGGCCAAGCTGGAGCTGTTCGACGCGCCCGGACTGAAGGCCGCCGCGCTGAATCTGGACGATGCCAAGGGCGCGGAGCTGGCGCCGCTGCTGGCCGCGCGCCTGGATGTCTGGACCTACGGCCTGAATCGCCTTGACGCGCGCCTGTCGGCCCACGAGCTGCACTACCGCGCCGGCGGGCTGGCCTTGACGCTGTGCGAGAAGACCGCCGACGGCGAGCAGCGCCATCTGCTTGAAACCGGCCTGATCGGCGCCTACAACGTTTCCAACCTGCTGGCCGTGATCGGCGGCTTGCGGGCGCTGGGTCATCCCCTGGAGGCCGTGGCTGCGGCTGCAGCCCAGGTCACGCCGGTGCCGGGGCGCATGCAGCGCGTGGGCAGCGGCAGCGAGCTGCCGCAGGTGGTGGTCGACTACGCCCACACGCCGGACGCGCTCGAAAAGGCCCTGGAGGCTCTGGCGCCCCTGGCCGCGGCGCGCGGCGGCGAGTTGCGCTGCGTGTTCGGCTGCGGCGGCAACCGCGATCGCGGCAAGCGGCCGCTGATGGGCGGCATCGCCGCCCGCCTGGCCCGGCACGTGACCATCACCAGCGACAACCCGCGCCATGAGGCGCCTGAGCAGATCCTGGCCGACATCGCGGCCGGCGTCGGCGTGAATCCTCATGTGCAGACCGAGGTGGACCGGCGCCGCGCGATCCAGCAGGCGGTGCTGCAGGCAGGCAGCCGCGACGTGGTGCTGATCGCCGGCAAGGGCCATGAAGACTATCAGGAGGTCGGCGACCAGCGCGCGCCGTTTTCCGATGTCGACGAAGGCCGCGCCGCCCTGATCCGGAGGGCCGGGCTGTGAGCGACATGATGAGCCTGCAGGACGCCTTTGCCTTGTTGCAGGGCGCGCTGCCGCAGGCGCGCCTGCTCGGCGACGGCTCGGTGCGGATTCGGCGCGTGCACAGCGACACCCGCAGCCTGCAGGCCGGCGACCTGTTCGTCGCGCTGCGCGGCGAGCGCTTCGACGCCAATGACTTCCTGGCGCAGGCCAAGGCCGCCGGCGCCGTGGCCGCATTGGCCGAGCGCGACCTCGACCAGGCCGGATTGCCCGGCATCGAAGTGCCCGATGCCAAGCAGGCCCTGGGCCTGCTGGCCGCCGCCTGGCGCCAGCGCAGCCAACTGCCCCTGATTGCCGTTACCGGCAGCAATGGCAAGACCACGGTTACGCAGATGATCGCCAGCATCCTGCAAGCCTGGCTGGGCGAGGCCGCGCTGGCCACGCAAGGCAACTTCAACAACGACATTGGCGTGCCGCTGACCCTGTTGCGCCTGCGCCAGGATCCGCAGGGCGACGCGCCCTGGCACCGCGCCGCCGTGGTCGAGCTGGGCATGAACCATCCGGGCGAGATCGCGCCACTGGCCGCGATGGCCGCGCCCACGGTGGCGCTGGTCAACAACGCGCAGCGCGAGCACCAGGAGTTCATGCAGACCGTCGAGGCCGCCGCACGAGAGAACGGCGCCGTGATCAGCGCTTTAGGCGCCTCGGGCGTGGCGGTGTTCCCGGCCGAAGACGCCTGCGCGCCAATCTGGCACCAGATGGCCCAGGCTCCGCAGCCTCGTGCCTGCCTGAGCTTTGCCCTGCACGGCCAGGCCGACGTGACCGGCCGCGCCCAATGGGTGGGCGCGCAAGCCGTCTGGGCGCTGGAGCTGCGCACCCCGGCCGGCGACGTGCCGGTGAGTCTGGCCGTGGCCGGCGAACACAATGTGCGCAATGCCCTGGCCGCGGCCGCCTGCGCGCTGGCCGCCGGCGCGCCGCTGGATGCGATCCGGCGCGGACTGGAGGCCTTCCGTCCGGTCAAGGGACGCTCGCAATTGCAGCAGATCCGCCTGCGCGGACAGGCCGTCAACCTGATCGACGACAGCTACAACGCCAACCCCGACAGCGTGCGCGCCGCCATCGACGTGCTGGCCGACTTGCCCGGCGTCTCGTGGCTGGTGCTGGGCGACATGGGCGAGGTCGGCAACGAAGGCCCGGCCTTCCACCGCGAGGTCGGCGCCTATGCCGCCGCGCGCGGCATCGAGATGCTGTGGACCGCCGGCAGCGCCGCCCGCGATGCCGCGCTGGCGTACGGCCCGCAGGCGCGGGCGTTCGACACCGCCACCGATTTGAGCGACGCGCTGGCTGGCGCGCCGCAGGTTCAGAACATCCTGGTCAAGGGATCGAGATTCATGCAGATGGAACGCATCGTCGGCGCGCTGAAAGCCGACCACCTAGCCGCCGGCTCCGGCACGGCACCCAGCACGGGAGACGCGCATGCTGCTTAGCCTGGCCCAGTGGCTGCAAGGCCTGTATCCGGACCTGGGTTTCCTGCGGGTGTTCCAGTACATCACCTTCCGTGCCGTGATGTCGGCGTTGACGGCGCTGCTGATCGGCCTGGCCTTCGGCCCCTGGGTGATCCGCAAGCTGACCGAGATGAAGATCGGCCAGCCCATCCGCGAGTACGGCATCCAGCAGCATCTGGCCAAGACCGGCACGCCGACCATGGGCGGCGTGCTGATCCTGATGGCCATCGGCGTGTCGACGCTGCTGTGGTTCGACTGGACCAACCGTTTCGTCTGGGTGGTGATGCTGGTCACCATGGGCTTCGGCGCGGTGGGCTGGGTCGACGACTGGCGCAAGGTCGTCGACAAGAACCCCGAAGGCATGGCCAGCCGCGAGAAATTCGTTTGGCAGTCCCTGATCGGCCTGGTCGCCGCGCTGTACCTGGCGTTCAGCGTCTCCGAGACCTCGTTCTTGGGCGTGGTGCAACTGTTCTTCCGCTGGGTCAGCACGGGCTTCTCGACCGAGCTGCCGCCCAAGGCCGATTTGATCTTGCCCTTCTTCAAGACCGTCAGCTACCCGCTGGGCGTGTTCGGCTTCATCGGCCTGTCGTACTTCGTCATCGTCGGCACCAGCAATGCGGTGAACTTCACCGACGGGCTGGACGGCCTGGCCATCATGCCGGTCGTGATGGTGGGCTCGGCGCTGGGCGTGTTCGCCTACGTGACGGGTTCCTCGGTCTATTCGCGCTACCTGCTGTTCCCCTACATCCCGGGCTCGGGCGAGCTGCTGATCTTCTGCTCCGCGATGGCCGGGGCGGGCCTGGCCTTCCTGTGGTTCAACACCCATCCGGCCCAGGTCTTCATGGGCGATGTTGGTGCGCTCTCTCTCGGCGGCGCCTTGGGCACGCTGGCCGTGATCACGCGCCAGGAAATCGTGCTGGGCATCATGGGCGGGGTGTTCGTGGCCGAAGTGCTGTCGGTGATGCTGCAGGTGAGCTGGTTCAAGTACACCAAGCGCATGACCGGCGAGGGCCGGCGCATCTTCAAGATGGCGCCGCTGCACCACCACTTCGAGAAGTCGGGCTGGAAGGAGACGCAGGTGGTCGTGCGTTTCTGGATCATCACCATGCTGCTGTGCCTGATCGGCCTGGCCAGCCTGAAGCTGCGCTGAAGGACGGATGCCGTGAAGCTGCTCCATGTCGATTCCGTGCTGGTGCTGGGCCTGGGCGACTCCGGCCTGGCCATGGCGGCCTGGTGCGCCCGCTTCGGTGCGCGCGTGCAGGTCTGGGACTCGCGCGAGCAGCCGCCGCAGCTGGCGCAGCTGCAGCAGCAATGCCCTGATGCGCGCTTCTTCAGCGGCGAATGGAGCGAAGCGCAGCTTGAGGCGGCATTGGCCGGCGTGCAGCTGGTGCTCAAGAGCCCGGGCCTTTCGCCGCTCGATGCACGCCTGCAGCCCTTGCTGCAGGCGGCGCAGGCGCGCGGCGTCGCGGTGCAGGGCGAGCTCGATCTGTTTGCGCGCGCGCTGGCCGAGCTGAAGCAGGCCCATCGCTACGCCCCCGCGGTGCTGGCCATCACCGGCACCAACGGCAAGACCACCACCACCTGCATGACGGCCCTGCTGGCCGAGCGTGCCGGCAAGCGCGTGGCGGTGGCCGGCAACATCGGCCCCAGCATGCTGACGACGCTGTCCCATGCGCTGGATCAGCAGGTCTTTTCCGAAGAAGGAGCGGCCTCGCCGGCGGATGCGGCTCCCATCGACGAGCCGCCGAGTGAGGCGCTGAGCGAGACGCCGGACGAACCCGAAGAGACATCCACGCTGGAAGCCGTGGCCGCGCTGCTCGACGAGCAGCCCCTGCCCATCAAGCCGCCGCCGCCCAGGCCGCCGGTGTTCGAGCATCTGCCCGAGGTCTGGGTGCTGGAGCTGTCGAGCTTCCAGCTCGATACCGTGGAAGGCTTCGAGCCGACCGCCGCCGCCGTGCTCAACCTGACGCAGGACCACCTGGACTGGCATGGCGACATGGTTTCTTATGGCCGCGCCAAGGCGCGCATCTTCGGCAGCCAGGCGCTGATGGTGATCAACCGCGACGACGCCCTGGTCGAAGCCCTGGTGCCCGCGGCAGTGATGGTCAAGCAGGGGCGCGGCAAGCCGGCGCGCGTGCAGTCGCGCCACGTGGTGCGCTTCGGCCTGAACGCGCCGACGCAGCACGGCGACTACGGCCTGGTGGTCGAGAACGGCATGGCCTGGCTGGTGCGCGCGCGCGAGCAGGACGAGACGCTGAAGCGCGGCCGCGACGGCCGCCTGCCCGAAGAAGACCTGGTGCTGCAGCGCCTGATGCCGGCCGACGCCCTGCGCGTGCGCGGCCGCCACAACGCGGCCAACGCGCTGGCGGCCCTGGCCCTGGCCAGCGCGGCCGGCTGCGCCATGGCGCCGATGCTGCACGGCCTGCGCGAGTACCGCGGCGAGCCGCACCGCGTCGAGTTCGTCGCCAGCATCCGCGACATCGATTTCTACGACGATTCGAAGGGCACCAACGTCGGTGCCACGGTGGCGGCCATCACCGGCCTGGGTGCCGACCGCGCGCCGGCCAAGCTGCTGATGATTCTCGGCGGCGACGGCAAAGGCCAGGACTTCAGCCCCTTGCTGACGCCCGTCAGCCAATATGTTCGCGCCGTGGCCTATGTCGGCCGCGACGGCGCGCAGATCGCTGCCGCGCTGGAGGCCGCGCATGTATCGCATGCGTTCCACGACAGCCTGGAGGCCGCGACCGCCTGGTGCCTGGCTCAGGCCCACGCCGGCGACAGCGTGCTGCTGAGCCCGGCCTGCGCCAGCCTCGACATGTTCCGCAACTACGCCCATCGCGCCGAGGTGTTTGTGAACGCCGTGCACGTGTTGGCGCAGGACGAGGGGCTGGTCGAATGAACATGAGCCTGAGCCTCCAATCGATTGGCGCTCGCCTGCAGGGCCTGTGGCGCAGGGATGCTGAAGGCAGCATCGATGTGCCGGTGCGCGACTGGGTGTCGAGTTCGGCCGGCCAGCCCACGCGCATCCAGGGCTTTGACCAGACCCTGGTCTGGGTGGTGCTGGCGATGATGGGCCTGGGCCTCCTGATGGTGTATTCGGCCTCGATCGCGATGCCCGACAACCCGCGCTTCTCGAACTACCTGCCCACGCATTTCCTGACCCGCCACATCATCTCCATCGCCTTCGGGCTGATCGCGGGCCTGATCGCAGTGCAGATCCCGGTCAGCACCTGGGAGCGTTATGCACCCTGGCTGTTCGTGGTGGCGCTGGTGCTGCTGGTCGCGGTGCTGATTCCGCACGTGGGCAAGGGCGTCAACGGCGCACGGCGCTGGCTGCCGCTGGGGGTGATGAATTTCCAGCCCTCCGAACTCGCCAAGCTCGGCATCGCCATGTACGCCGCCAGCTACATGATGCGCAAGATGGACGTGAAGGAGAATTTCTTCCAGGCCGTCTGGCCCATGGCTGTGTCGCTGGCCGTCGTCGGCGTGCTGCTGTTGGCCGAGCCCGACATGGGCGCCTTCATGGTGATCGCCGCGATCGCGATGGGCATCCTGTTCCTGGGCGGCGTCAATGGCCGCATGTTCTTCCTGATCGTCGCAGTGCTGATCGGCGCCTTCGTGCTGATGATCACCTTCAGCGAATTCCGCCGCGAGCGCATCTTCGCCTATCTGAATCCCTGGGAAGAAAAATACGCCCAGGGCAAGGCCTACCAGCTGACGCACTCGCTGATTGCCTTCGGGCGCGGCGAGTTCTTCGGCCAGGGCCTGGGCTCCAGCCTGGAAAAGCTGCACTACCTGCCCGAGGCCCATACCGACTTCCTGCTGGCCGTGATCGGCGAGGAGCTGGGCTTTGCCGGCGTGGCGACCGTCATCATCGCCTTCTTCTGGCTCTCGCGGCGGCTGTTCCACATCGGCCGCCAAGCCATCGCGCTGGACCGCATCTTCGCCGGCCTGTATGCGCAGGGCATAGGCATCTGGATGGGCGGCCAGGCCTTCATCAACATGGGCGTGAACCTCGGCGCCCTGCCGACCAAGGGCCTGACGCTGCCGCTGCTGAGCTTTGGCGGATCGGCGATCCTGATGAACTGTGTGTCGCTGGCCGTCGTGTTGCGCATTGATATTGAAAACCGACAACTCATGCGAGGAGGCCGGGCATGAGGGTCGATCAACGCGTGCGGGCCGAGCGTCGGGCCGCTCCCAAGTCGGCCCGCGTCCCCTCGGGGGACCGGCCGATGTACCCCTCGGACGAGGGGCTCACATCATGACGCGCCATCTCGTCATCATGGCTGCGGGGACTGGCGGACACATCATCCCGGGTCTGGCCGTTGCCGAGGAAATGAAGCGCCGCGGCTGGAGCGTGAGCTGGATGGGCACCGAGCATGGCATGGAAAACCAGCTGGTGCCGGCCGCCAACCTGCCGCTGGACCGTCTGGCCTTCTCGGGCCTGCGCGGCAAGGGCTTCAAGCACACCATTGTTGGCGTGTTCAAGCTCGTGCAGGCGCTGGCGCAAAGCCGCCAGGTGTTCGGCACGCGCAGTGCCGACGCGGTGCTGGGCATGGGCGGCTACGTGTGCTTTCCCGGCGGGCTGATGGCCTGGTTGTGCCGCAAGCCGCTGCTGCTGGTCAACGCCGACGCGGCCATGCTGCTGTCCAACCGCAGCCTGCTGCCGTTTGCCCGGCGTGTCGCCTTCGGCTTCGACGGCGATGCGGCAAGGGCGACGCACAAGGCGGTCGTGACCGGCAATCCGGTGCGCGCCGAAATTGAAGCGCTCGCCCCGCCTGAAGCGCGTTTTGAAGGCCGCAGCGGCCCCTTGCGGCTGCTGGTGGTGGGCGGCTCGCTCGGTGCGCGCGCCATCAATGAAGCGCTGCCGCGTGCGCTCGCGTCCTGGTCTGCGGACCAGCGTCCCATCGTCACGCACCAGACCGGCCAGGCGCATTTCCACAGCGTGCTGGCGGCCTATCACGCGGCCGGCGTAGAGGCCGAGATCGTGCCATTCATCACCAACATGGCCGAGCGGTTGGCGGCATGCGACCTGATCCTGTGCCGTGCCGGTGCCGTCACAGTCAGCGAGCTGTGCGCTGCCGGCGTGCCGTCGGTGCTGGTGCCGCTGGTGCTCAGCACCACCTCGCACCAGCGCGACAACGCGGCCTACATGGCCGACCACGGGGCTGCCGTGCATCTGCCGCAGCAGGAGTTGACGCCCGAGCGCCTGCAGGCGCTGCTGGGCGCTATGAACCGGGAGACCCTGCTGCGCATGGCGCAGCAGGCCCGCGCGTTGGCCCGGCCGCATGCCGCTGCACGCGTGGCCGACCAACTCGAACAGCTGGTGCCCGCATGAAACATGCCGTCAAACACATCCATTTCGTGGGCATAGGCGGCGCCGGCATGAGCGGCATCGCCGAGATCCTGCACAACCTCGGCTACCAGGTGTCGGGTTCGGACCAGAGCACGAGCGTCACCACCGAGCGCCTGGCTGCCTTGGGCATGCGCGTGCACATCGGCCACGCGGCCGCGCACATCGCGGGCGCGCAGGCGGTGGTGACGTCCACCGCCGTCAAGCCCGACAACCCGGAGGTGATTGCCGCGCACGCCGCCCGCGTGCCCGTGGTGGCGCGCGCCGTGATGCTGGCCGAGCTGATGCGTCTGAAGAAGGGCATCGCCATTGCCGGCACGCACGGCAAGACCAGCACCACCTCGCTGGTGACGACGGTGCTGGCCGAAGCCGGCGTCGACCCGACCTTCGTGATCGGCGGCAAGCTCAACAGCGCGGGCGCGAACTCGGCGCTGGGGCAGGGCGACTACATCGTCGTCGAGGCCGACGAGTCGGACGCCTCGTTCCTGAACCTGTTCCCGGTGCTTGCGGTGGTCACCAACATCGACGAAGACCACATGGACACCTACGGCCATGACTTCGCGCGGCTGAAGCAGGCCTTCGTCGACTTCTTGCACCGCATGCCCTTCTATGGCGCAGCGGTACTGTGCGGCGACGACCCCGGCGTGCGTTCCATCATGCCCATGGTGTCGCGCCCCGTCGTCTCCTACGGCCTGGGCGAGCACAACGCGGTGCGCGCCGTCGATGTAGAGGCCTTGGCGGGCGGCCAGATGCGCTTCACGGCGCAGCGCCGCGACGAACAGGGCGACTTGCCCGATCTGCAGATCACGCTGAACCTGCCGGGTCAGCACAACGTCCTGAACGCGCTGGCCGCGATCGCCATCGCCACCGAGCTGGAATTGCCCGACGCGGCGATCCAGAGTGCGCTGCAGAAGTTCGGCGGCGTGGGCAGGCGTTTTCAACGCTATGGGGACTGGCCGGCCGGCGCGGGCGGCCAGTTCAGCTTGATCGACGATTACGGCCACCACCCGGTCGAGATGGCGGCGGTGCTGTCGGCGGCGCGCGGTGCGTTTCCGGGCCGCCGCATCGTGCTGGCTTTCCAACCGCATCGCTACACCCGCATGCGCGACTGCTTCGCCGATTTTGTTCGCGTCCTCGGCCAGGCCGACGCGGTGCTCTTGACCGAGGTCTACAGCGCCGGCGAAGCCTTGATTGCCGGTGCCGATGGCGCGGCGCTGGCTGCTGCGCTGCGAGATGCGTCGAAGGCGATTGAATTCATCCCTGACGTGGGTGCCTTACCCCAGGCGATTGCCCGGCATACGCGTGCCGACGACGTGGTGATCGTGATGGGCGCGGGTTCGATAGGTGCCGTGCCGGCACGGACGGTGGAACTGCTGAAAGGCGGCCAGCCATGAACCAGACCATGACAACAGACTTGAAATTGAACCTGAACATTGACCCCGCCTCGCTGGGCAAGGTGGCCGTGCTGATGGGCGGAGAGTCCGCCGAGCGCGAGGTCTCGCTGATGTCCGGCGGCGGCGTGCTCAAGGCGCTGCAAGGCCTGGGCGTGGACGCGCATGCCTTCGATCCCGCCGAGCGACCCTTGCTGGAGCTCAAGACGCAGGGCTTTGCGCGCTGCTTCATCGCCTTGCACGGGCGCCACGGCGAAGATGGCACGGTGCAGGGCGCGCTGGAGTTGATGGGCCTGCCTTACACCGGCTCGGGTGTGATGGCCTCGGCCATCGCGATGGACAAGATCACCACCAAGCGCCTGTGGCTGGCCGACGGCCTGCCCACGCCGCGCTATGTGCGGCTCAAGAAGGCCGAGCTGACGCGCGAGCGCATCCGCGCCGTGCCGGACGAACTGGGCCTGCCGGTGTTCGTGAAGCCGCCGCACGAGGGGTCGACCATCGGCATCTCCAAGGCCATGGGCTATTCCGATATGCAGGAAGCGGTGGAGCTCGCGGCCCGCTACGACGACGAAATCCTGTGCGAGGAATTCGTCGATGGCTGGGAGCTGACCTGCCCGGTGCTGGGCGAGGGCGCTGATGCAGTAGCGCTGCCCGTCATCCGCATCGAGGCGGTGCAGGGCAATTACGACTACCAGAACAAGTACTTCACCGATTCCACGCAGTACCACGTGGGCACGCTGCCGCCCGAGCAGGAGCGCGCTGTCCAGGCCATCGTGCTGGACGCCTACCGCTCGCTGGGCTGCCGCGGCTGGGGCCGTGCCGATCTGATGCTGCGCCAGAGCGACGGGCAGGCCTTCCTGCTGGAGATGAACACCTCGCCGGGCATGACCTCGCATTCGCTGGTGCCCATGTCGGCCAAGGCGGCCGGCATCAGCTACGAACAGCTGTGCCTGTGGCTGCTGGCGCAGGCGCGCACCGACGGCAAGGTGCCGGACATTTCTGGACAAACGCAGGGCTGACCGACCCCATCCACCATGCGCGCCGACCTCCGCAACCCCAGCCCGGCCATGCCGCTGCCGCCAGACGTCCGTCTGATGAACGGCGTGGCGGCGCTCATGGCGCTGGGCGTGCTGCTGGTGGCCCTGGCAGGCGCGTTGCAATGGATGACGCGCCTGCACTTTTTCGCCGTGCGCGCCATTCAGGTGGAAGGTGATGTGAACCGCAACAGCGCGGCGTCCCTGCGGGCCAACGCCGTGCCGCATCTGCGCGGCAGTTTCCTGAGCATGAACCTGCAGCAGACACGGCGCGCCTTCGAGGCCGTGCCCTGGGTGCGCAAGGCCGTGGTGCAGCGCGTCTGGCCCAACCTGATCAAGGTCAGGCTGGAGGAGCACCAGCCCGCCGCCTACTGGGAAACCAAGGTCGAGGGCGCCGATGCCGCCAGCGAAGCCAGCGAGGACCGCATGCTGGTGAACAGCTTTGGCGAGGTGTTCCAGGCCAACCTCGGCGACGTCGAGGATGAAGACCTGCCCTTGCTGTCCGGCCCGGCGGGCGCCTCGGCCCACATGCTGGAGATGTGGAAGCAGGTGCAGTCGCGCACGCAATTGCTGGACGACATCGTCGAGCGGCTCGACCTGTCAGGGCGCGGCTCCTGGCGCGCCACGCTGGAAAAGGGCGTGGTCATCGAACTGGGGCGTGGCAGCGATGACGAGGTGTTGGCGCGTTATGCGCAATTCGTTGCGAGCATCACCCAGCTGACCTCGCGCTACCGGACCGCCTTGCTGAGCGCCGACCTGCGCCACAACGATGGATACGCCGTGCGTCTGGCCGGCGTGTCGACCACCCCCAACCCACAAAAGGCACCCAAGGCGGTGCCCAAGAAGAACTGAGGATGTAGATATGGCCAAGGAATACAAGGATTTGGTCGTCGGACTCGACATCGGCACCGCCAAGATCATGGCGGTCGTGGCCGAGGTCATGGGCAATGGCGAATTGCGCATTGCCGGCCTGGGCGTGGCGCCTTCGCATGGACTCAAGCGCGGCGTGGTCGTCAACATCGATGCGACGGTGCAATCGATCCAGCAGGCGCTCAAGGAAGCCGAGATGATGGCCGACTGCAAGATCACGCGCGTCTACACCGGCATCACCGGCAGCCACATCCGCGGCCAGAACTCGACCGGCATGGTGATCGTCCGCGACAAGGAAGTGACGCCGGTAGACGTCGCCCGCGTGGTGGAAACCGCCAAGGCCATCAACATCCCCAACGACCAGCGCCTGCTGCTGGTCGAGCCGCAGGAATTCGTCATCGACGGCCACGAGGTTAAGGAGCCGATCGGCATGAGCGGCGGCCGCCTGGAGGTCAAGGTGCACATTGTGACCGGCGCCCAAAGCGCCGCCGAGAACATCATCAAGTGCGTGCGCCGCTGCGGCCTGGAGGTGGAAACCCTGGTGCTCAATCCGAGTGCGTCCAGCCTGGCCGCGCTGACCTCGGACGAGCGCGATTTGGGCGTTGCGATGGTGGATATTGGCGCCGGCACGACCGACGTGGCGATATTCACCGGCGGTTCGATCCGGCATACCGCCGTGATACCGATTGCCGGGGATTTGATCACCAGCGATATTGCGATGGCGCTGCGCACGCCCACCAAGGACGCCGAGGAAATCAAGGTCGAGCATGGCGTCGCCAAACAAATGCTGGCCGATCCCACCGACCAGGTCGAGGTGCCGGGTTTGGGCGATCGCGCGCCGAGAATGTTGTCAAAACAGGCGCTGGCCGGAGTTATTGAGCCCCGCGTCGAGGAAATATTCGCGCTGGTGGCCCAGGTGATACGCGAAAGCGGATATGAGGAATTGCTGTCCTCGGGCATTGTCCTGACCGGTGGCGCCTCCGTCATGCCGGGTATGGTGGAACTGGCCGAAGACATATTTCTGAAACCTGTGCGGCGCGGCAATCCCACCTATAGCGGCGCTTTGTTCGATATGGTGGCGAATCCGCGCTCGGCCACCGTGATGGGTTTGTTGGAAGACGCGCGCTTGTCGCGTACGCGAGGTTTGAAGGCAGCCCAGCAGGCGGGTTCCGTCAATACCTTCTTCAGCCGCGCCAAGGATTGGTTCCTGGGTAATTTCTAAATCCGCCGCTGCATGCGGCATAAATCTGACACAGGGGGTGCTCATGTCGGAAAAATACTGCCAAAGTTTTGAAATAAAGGGTCATCCCTGTGGTTTTCCGGGGCTGAATACTGCACAATTACGCAAGGAGGTTTGATATGCCGATTGAAATGATCGAAGAGTTTGACCAAGGCACCCAGATCAAGGTGATTGGCGTAGGTGGCGGTGGTGGTAATGCCGTTGAACACATGATCAGCCAGGGTGTGCAGGGCGTGGAATTCATCTGCGCCAATACCGATGCTCAAGCCCTCAATCGTTCCAAGGCCGATCAGCTCCTGCAATTGGGCACGACGGGCCTGGGCGCTGGCGCCAAACCCGAAATGGGCAAGGCCGCCGCCGAAGAGGCGGAAGCCCGCATCCGCGAATCGATCAGCGGCGCGCACATGCTGTTCATCACGGCCGGCATGGGCGGCGGCACCGGCACCGGCGCTGCACCCGTGATCGCCCGCGTGGCCCGTGAAATGGGCATCCTAACCGTCGGTGTGGTGACCAAACCCTTCGAATTCGAAGGCAACCGCCGCATCAAGGCCGCCGATGCCGGCCTGACCGAACTCGAGTCCCATGTCGACTCGCTGATCGTCGTGCTGAACGAAAAGCTGCTCGACGTGCTGGGCGACGACGTTACGCAAGATCAAGCCTTCGCGCACGCCAATGACGTGCTGAAGAATGCAGTTGGCGGCATTTCCGACATCATTCACATCCCGGGCCTGGTCAACGTCGACTTCGAGGACGTCAAGACCGTGATGAGCGAACCCGGCAAGGCCATGATGGGCACGGCCCAAGCCACCGGTCCGGACCGCGCCACCAAGGCAGCCGAGGCAGCCGTGGCCTGCCCGCTGCTGGAAGGCATCGACCTGTCCGGCGCGCGCGGTGTGCTGGTCCTGATTGCCGCGAGCCGCAACAACTTCAAGCTGAGCGAGTCGCGCAATGCGATGAATACCATCAAGCGCTATGCGGCTGAAGACGCGCACATCATCTACGGCACGGCCTACGACGATTCGCTGGGCGACGCGATGCGCGTCACCGTGATCGCCACCGGCCTGTCGTCGGCGCGAGCGCGCCAGCAGGCGCCGCTGCAAGTGGTGCAACAGCAGCAGGTGCTGCGCACCGGTACCGACAACATGCCCGTGCTGTCGCAGCCCGTCATGATGTCCGGCGCGGCCTCTTCGATGACGCACTCGCCGGTCATGACGGCCAGCGACTTTGCCGCCGGCGCGTCCAGCCCCAGCGTGTGGCGCCATGGGCGCACCGCCGCCGCCAAGGTCGAGGCGCTGTCGTCTAACGGCATGGACGAGATCGAGATCCCGGCCTTCCTGCGCAAGCAGGCCGACTGAATTGGAACTGGCAACTGCAATGAAACCATAAGAATTTGGACTCTCTCTCGCAGCTTGCTGCGATTTATCGGCCTGCAAACCCTGACCGGTTTGCAGGCCGTTTTCATTGCTTGACAACAAGGAATGGCGCAATCGCCGACAATGAACCCATGCTGAAGCAAAGAACCATCAAGTCGCTGACGCGTGCCGTGGGCGTGGGCATACACAGCGGTCAAAAAGTCGAGATCACCCTGCGGCCCGCCGCACCCAATACCGGCATCGTGTTCCGTCGCACCGACCTCAGTTCGCCGGTCGACATCCCGGTGCGCCCCGAAACGGTTTGCGACACCCGCATGGCCACGACCGTGAGCCCCGGCGGCGACCCCGGCGCGCCGCGCGTGCAGACCATCGAGCATCTGCTGTCGGCCTGCGCCGGCCTGGGGCTGGACAATCTGTACGTCGACATCAACGCCGACGAGGTGCCCATCCTGGACGGCTCGGCAGCCAGCTTCGTGTTCCTGCTCCAAAGCGCCGGCATCGAGCTGCAGAACGCGCCCAAGACCTTCCTGCGCGTCAAGAAGACCGTCGAAGTGCGCCAGGGCGAAGGCAAGCGCCTGATGTGGGCGAAGCTGGAGCCGCATCACGGCTACACCCTCAGCTTCGAGATCGAGTTCGACAATCCGGCCGTGTCGGCGACCGGCCAGCGCTTCGTGTTCGACATGGGGTCCGGCACCTACAAGCGCGACATCGCGCGCGCCCGCACCTTCGGCATGACCGCCGACATCGAGCTGATGCGCTCGCGTGGCCTGACCCTGGGCGGCGCCATGGACAACGCCATCGTCGTCGACGACTACCGCGTGCTCAACGCCGACGGACTGCGCTACGACGACGAATTCGTCAAGCACAAGATCCTCGACGCCATCGGCGACATGCAGGTGGCCGGCCACCCGATGCTGGGCGCCTACACCTCGTTCAAGGGCGGCCACGAGCTCAACAACAAGCTGCTGCGCGCTTTGTTGGCCGATGCTTCGGCTTATGAGCTGGTGACCTTCGACGACGACTCGCAAGCGCCGCGCGGTTTTGCGGAATTGGCACCGGCGTGGTGAAGCGGAGCCTGGCCGCATGACCATGTTCCGATTGGTGTTTGAGCTGCTGATGGTGGCGGCCGTCCTTTGCTTTGCCATGTACATCGGCACGCGCCAGGTGATCTGGCGTCGGCGCGGCATATTTTTGATGCGGTGGACCGTGCTCGCCGGCCTGGGATTTTTCGCGGTGCTGATCCTTGAGCGCCTGGCTGTCATGCTGTAGTTGCCACGGTCCCATCTTGAAACTCGCCGCCCACCCCCATATGGGTCGGAAGCGAATTCGAGGTTGACGTGCCGCTTCTCATTCTGATTCTGTTTGCTGCGGGGCTTTTGACCTGGTTCATCTTCGGACCCAGGCTGATGGCGTGGCGCCGTTCGCGCCTGGGGCGGCGTGCCTTTCCTGCGCATTGGCGGCGCATTCTGCGCAAGAACCTGCCGCTGTACCGGCAGCTGCCGGCGGACTTGCAGCTGCAGCTCAAGCAGCACATCAAGGTATTCCTGGCGGAAAAGGCCTTTGTCGGCTGCGCCGATTTGGTGCTGACCGAAGAGATGCGCGTCATCATCGCGGCCCAGGCCTGTCTGCTCTTGCTGAATCGGCCGGTGGACTATTTTCCGCAGGTCGGCCGCATCCTGGTCTATCCCGGCGCTTTCGTCGCCCCGCGCAGCCGCGCCGACGCGGCGGGTGTGCACCATGAGTGGCGCGAAACGCTGGTGGGGGAGTCCTGGTCGGGCGGCGCGGGTCAGATCGTGCTGTCATGGGACGATGTGCTGAACGATGCGCGGCACGGGCAGGAGACCGGGCGCAACGTCGTGCTGCACGAGTTTGCCCACCAGCTCGACGGCGAGGCCGGCCCCACCAATGGCGCGCCGGCGCTTGCCACGCGACAACGGGCGCGCCGCTGGTCCGAGGTGATGGGCCGCGAGTACAGCACGCTGCGCTGGCAGATCCGGTTGGACAGGCCGCGGGTGCTTGACGACTATGCCGCCACCAACCCGGCCGAGTTCTTCGCGGTGAGCACCGAAACCTTCTTCATGCGACCGCAGGTCATGCAGGCCCAGCATGTCGAGCTGTATCAGCTTCTGAGCGACTTTTACAGCGTCGATCCCGCGAGTTGGTGAAATGGATCAGGCGCTGACCAAGTCTTCATCCGCCGCCTCTTCATCGGCCTCGATCGCCTGCAGCATCACCAGGCGCTGGTAGAGGCCGTTGTCGATCTGCATCAGCTCGGCGTGGGTGCCGCGCTCGGCCAGCTCGCCATGATTGAGCACCACGATCTGGTCGGCTTCGCGGATGGTGGAGAGACGGTGCGCGATGGCGACCACGGTGACCTTGCCGCGCAGGGCGCGCAGCGCGTCCGAGATCAGCAGTTCGGTGGCGCTGTCGATGTTGGACGTGGCCTCGTCAAGGAACAGGATGCGCGGCTTGCCGGCCAGCGCCCGCGCCATCGCGATCAGCTGTTTTTGCCCGGTCGAGACGCGCGCGCTGCCCTCGCCGAGCAGCGTGTCGTAAGCCTGCGGCAGGGCTGCGATCACCTCGTGGATGTGGGCGTCATGCGCGGCTTGAATCACAGCGGTCTCGGGAACGGCGCGGCCCATGCTGATGTTCTCGCGCACGCTGGCCGACATCAGGTAAGGCTCCTGCGGCACCAGGCCGATGGCGGCGCGGAATGCGGCGTCGGGAATGCTGTGCAAGGCGTGGCCGTCGATCGTGATAGCTCCCTGCTGCGCCTCATAGAAGCGCAGCAGCAGCGACAGCAGCGTCGACTTGCCCGAGCCCGTGTGGCCGACGATGCCGACGAAGCTGCCCGGCGCAATGTCCAGGTTCAGATGCTTGAGCACCCAGTGGGGATCGGTCGATGAATGATTGGCGTAGGCAAAGCTGAGGTCGCGGATCTGGATGCCGCCCTGGGTGACCTGTCCGGTCCCCGTCGGCGGCGCGCTCGGTTGCTCGCGTGTCAGCAGGGTGCCGACGCGCGAGGCTGCGACCATGGACTGCTGCAACTGGCTGAACTGCATGGTGATCTGGATCAGCGGCTCGACCACGCGGGCGATGTAGCCGAGAAAGGCGTACAGCAGGCCCACTTCCACGGTGGACATCTCACGCTGACCGAAGCCGTAGATCACCGTCACGATCAGCCCGACGTTGAGCAGGTCCAGCGCCGGGCGCAGCAGCCAGGCGTTGGCGCTGAGTTCTTTGATGCGGGCGTCGAGATGGGTGCTGTTGGTCTTTGCAAAGCGTGCCGCAAAGCGCTGCGCCGCGCCCGAGGCCTGCAGCACCGCCATGCCGGCCACGCTCTCGGCCATCTGCGCGTTGATGTCGCTGCGCAGCTCGCGGGCCCATTGCACGGCGGGTGCGCTCCAGCGCTGGTAGAACCAGATGATCAGCGCGCAGGCAGGCACCAGGGTCAGCACGATCAGCATCAGATGCCAGTCCAGCCAGGCCATGGCCACCATGGCGCCCAGCACCACCAGGCCGGAGTCGAGCATCACGAACAGCACCTGCCGATACAGCATGTTGACGGCCTCGGTGTCGTTGGTGACGCGGCTGACCAACTGGCCGGTGATGGCATGGTCGAAGAAGCGCATGGGCAGGTTCAGGACATGCGTGTAGACCTGTTCGCGCAGCCGCAGCACCGAGCGTCGCGCCACCCCTGCCATGCGCGCGAGTTGGGCATAGCGTATCCAGGCGGCCGACCAGCTGCTGGCCAGCATGACGCCAAGCAACAGTGCCATGGCGTGCAGATCGAAATGCTCCGGTATCAGGTGGGCGTCGATGAAGCGCTTGCCCAGCGCCGGCCCAAGGGCTTCCAGTCCGGCGCAGACGATCAGCCACAGCAGGCCCCAGAGCAGAGGCTTGCGCTCGGGCCGCGCCGCGTGCACCAGCAGGCCCACCGAAGACCAGGGATTGGGGTGTTCGACCGTTTTTTCAACCTTCTCGGGTGCGGCCGTCATAGCGTCATCTCCAGCTGCTGGTAGCGCCATTGCGTTGCATACCAGCCAGCGTGGCCATGGGCATCGACATGCGCCAGCAGCGCATCGTGGCGGCCCTGCTCGCAGATGCGGCCCTTGCGCAGTACGACGATGTGGTCGGCATCCATCACGGCGCTCAGGCGGTGGCTGACGACGATCAGGCTGCGGTTGCGGTCGGCCTGGCGCAGCTCGCGCAAGTGACCGAGGATGCGGGTTTCGGTGCCGGTGTCGACGGCCGAGAGTGCGTCGTCCAGCAGGAGGATGGAGGCCTCGCTGAGCAGTGCGCGTGCAATTGCGACGCGCTGGCGCTGGCCGCCCGAGAGGCTCACGCCGCGCTCGCCCACCAGGGTGTCGTAGCCCTGCGGCAGGCCCATCACGTCGTCGTGCACGTCGGCCAGCCGGGCCGCTTCCATCACTTGTTCGCGCGTGGCCTCGGGGCGGGCCAGGGCGATGTTGTCGGCGATCGAGGCGGAGAACAGGAACGGCTCCTGCGGCACCCAGGCGATGCGGCGGCGCAAGGCGGCGAGGCTCAGATCGGTCAGCGGGCGCGCCGTGCCTGCGGCCGCGTCGAGCGAGATCTGCCCCGCCTCAGGTTCGAACTGGCGCAGCAGCAGGTTCAACACCGTGGATTTGCCCGCGCCCGTGGGGCCGACCAACCCCAGGGTCTGGCCTGGCGCCAGGGCCAGTGAGATTTCGTGCAGCGCGGGCTGTGCGGCCTCGGGGTAGCCGAAATCGACCTGTTTCATGTGCAGCGTGGCGCCGGGCGGCCACTCGGCCTGGCCGCTGTCGGCTAGCGTGGCCGGCGCGTCCAGGACGGGCTGCAACCGGCCCCAGCCGGCGCGGCCGCGCTCCAGCAGCGACAACACCCAGCCGGCGGCGAACATGGGCCAGATCAGCTGTCCGAGGTACATGGTGAAGGAGGTGAGCTGGCCGATGCTGAGCTCATGGCGCGACACCAGCCAGCCGCCCATGCCCAATGCGATCACCATGGCCAGACCCAGCGTCATGCCCACGGCCGGCTCGTAGGCGGCTTCCCAGCGCTGCGCCTGGTAGGCGGCTTCGCCGGCATGGTCGGCCAGAGCGCTGAACTGCGCCGCGCTGCGCTCGGCCAGGCCCAGCGCGCGCAGGGTGCGCACGCCGCTGAGGCTGTCCTGCACATGCTGGTTGAGCGTGGAGAAGCGCTCCAGCGAGGCCTTCCAGGCCTGGTGCACCTGCTCCGACACGTACCAGAACGACAGCGCCATCAAGGGGAAGGGCACCAGGGACGCCAGCGCCAGGCGCCAGTCCACGCCCAGCAGCATCATGCCCAGTACCAGCAGCAGCGTCAGGCTGCCGTCGAAGGCGGCCAGCATGGCTTCGCCGACGGCCATCTCGACGGCGTCGACGTCGTTGGTCGCCAGCGCCATCAGGTCGCCGGTGCGCTGGCGCTGGAAGAAGCGCGGGCCCTGCAGCGTCATCTGTCGGTACAGGCGGGTGCGCAGGTCCCGTCCCAATTGGTAGGACGCCGCAAACAGGGTCAGGCGCCAGCCCGCGCGCAGCAGGTAGACGCAAGCGCCCGCCAGCACCAGCTTGCCGAGCTCCAGCAACAGGCCTTTTCCGGCCAGGCGGTGCTGTGCCAGGCCGTCGATCACATGGCCCACCTGGCGCGGAATCCAGACCGTCATCACTGCGATCACGAGCAGCATCAGCGCCGCCAGGGCATAGGCGCGTGCGTGCCGGCGCACGAAGCCGAGTACCAGTTGCGCCAGCGTCTGGGGAGATGCCGTCATGCTCAATACGTCCGCCCGCCCCTGAACTGCGCATGCTGGCGCCGCTGCAGGGTGGTGTTGCGGCTCATGGCTTCGAAGGAGACGCGGGCGTGCGCGTGCATGATGGCCAGGCCTAGCGCATCGGCCGCGTCCTTGCCCGGCAGGGCCGGCAGGTTCAGCAGACGCTGGACCATGGCCTGCACCTGGTCCTTCTTGGCATGGCCGTGGCCGACGATGGCCTTCTTCATCTGCAGCGCGGTGTATTCGGACACGGCCAGGTCGTTCGAGACCAGCGCCGTCAGCGCCGCGCCGCGCGCCTGGCCCAGCAGCAGCGTGGACTGCGGATTGACGTTGACGAACACGATTTCCACCGCCGCGCACTGCGGCTGGTAGCGCGCCGTGACCTCGCGCACGCCGTCGAAGATGATCTTCAGGCGCGCCGGCAGGTCGCCCTGGTCCACGCTGCTCGTGCGTATCGTGCCGCTGGCCACGTAGCTCAGATGCGGCCCCTCGGCCTCGATCACGCCGAATCCGGTGGTCTGCAGGCCGGGGTCGATGCCGAGGATGCGCATGGGGGTGAAGTGCTGACGGTGTGGACTGGGAAAGCGCCAGCGCGGGGCCGGCTCGTTTCCGAGCATCGTAGCAGGGCCACGCGAGTGGGACTCAGGGCACTCAGCCCTTCAAGCGCTTGACCAGCCCCGCCGTCATCCGCGCCGCCTGCCCGTACACCGACAGCTGCGGATTGGCGCCTATGCTGGTCGGGAACACCGAGCCGTCGTGGATCGATAGCTTGCCGATCTGCCAGTGCTGGCCGTCGGGGCGCACCACGCCGCGCTGGGCGTCGGCGGCCATGGCGCAGCCGCCCATCACGTGGGCGCAGACGACGCGGGTGACGTGGGGCTTGAGGGCCAGCGCCTGGATGCCGGCCTGGGCCTGCTCCCAGCTCGTGTAGGCGGGCGCGGCCTCGTGCATGGGCGTGACCGACAGGGCGCCGGCCGCGAACTGGATTTGCGCCATGGTCAGCAAGGCGCGGCGCGCGCCTTCCATCACGACCTCGGTCAGGGGGTAGTCCAGCACCGGGCTGCCGTCGTCCTTGAGCGCCACGCTGCCGCCTTCGGACTGCGGATGGAAGCCGTCGCGCAGCAGCGCCAGCATGGCCTGTGCGTGCGGGAAGCGGCCCAGCTCGGCGATCGAGGTCGGCCCGAGGCCGGTCATGGTGGCGCTCATCAGGGACGGGTGCAGCGGCGGGACTTCGAGCTTGAAGCCGAGCGGTCCGTCGATGGAGCCGATGTGCATGAAATGGTCGGAGTAGATGCTTTGCGGCGCGCCTGACCAGCCTTCGATGCGTTCCTCGAATTGCGCCGAGGAGATCACCACCGGATGCAGGAAGGTGCGCTTGCCCAGCAAGCCGTGCGGGTCCGGCGCCTTGGAGCGCAGCAGCAGGGCGGGCGAATTGATGGCGCCGCCGGCCACGATGTAGTGGCGGGCGGTGATGCGCAGTTCGGGGCCGGCCGGGCTGTCGTCCAGGTTCACGGGACGGCAGATCAGGGCCTGGACCTGAGTTTGGTCATCGGTGCCGCTCAGCTCCAGCCGTTCTGCACGCGTCTGCACCAGCAGGGTGGCGCCCAGGTCCAGCGCCGCGGGGATGGTGGTCAGCAGCATCGACTGCTTGGCGTTGGTCGGGCAGCCCATGCCGCAGGAGCCCAGGTTCCAGCAGCCCTTGACATTGCGATGGATGACGGGCGCCTCGATGCCCAGCTTGGCGGCGCCGCGGCGCAGCACCTCGTTGTTGGCATTGGGCGAGGTCTCCCATTCGTGCATGTTGAGGCGCTGCTCGATCTGCTCGAACCAGGGCGCCATCGCGGCCTCGGTGGCGTCTTCCAGGCCGTAGCGCTCGCGCCAGAAATCGAGCGTGCCGGGCGGGGTGCGGAAGCTGCTGGTCCAGTTGACCGTGGTGGAGCCGCCCACGCAGCGGCCCTGCATGATGTTGATGGCCTTGTCGGCGGTCTTGCGCGCGGCGCCCTCCTGGTAGAGCGCCGGGTAGGCGTCGCTCTCGCGCTGGCGGAAATCGGAGCTGGAGCGCAGCGGTCCGGCCTCGACCATCACCACCTTGAAGCCGGCCTGGGCCAGCAGCTCGGCGCTGACGCCCGCGCCGGCGCCGCTGCCGACGATGGCGACGTCGCAGTCCAGGCTGTTCGGCAGCGGGCCATGGCCGCCGCCCAGTACCTTCCAGCCTGACGCCAGACCGGCCTTGATCGGATCAGGAATCTGAGTCATGCAATTTCTCTGGGGCCGGGGTAGCCCATCAAGGACCAATGCGCGGGATCGGCAAAGAACACGCCGTAGTTGAGATCGCGCAGCGCGTGGTAGGCCTGCTGTTTCAAGGCGAGGCCTGAATGGCGCATGGCATCGAGCGCCGCCAGGATGTCGGCGCTGCTGCAGGCCGACCAGTCGTGCAGCAGGCCGGTCAGGCCGAGGCGGCCCGCGCTGCCGTTCAGCAGGCTGAAGAGTTGCGAGAGCTCCTGGCGCACCGGCACCGTGAAGCCGGCCATGGTCTGGTCCAGGGCCGCCAGATGCGCCTGCAGGGCGCGGTCGCGCGCCGGGCCGGGCGCCGGCCAGGCGCCGTCGAGCAGCGCCAGCGCCACTGCGCCCATCCAGGCGCGCGTGGCTTCGCTCATGCGCCCGTCCTTGAAGCCGGGGCGAATCAGGCCGATGCCGGTACCGGCCACGGCCAGCACCACGGCGCCGCCGAGGCCGAGCTTGAGCAGGCTGCGGCGTTTCATACGATGCTCTTCAAAAGGGCGAGCAAGCGATCGAAGGTCTTGCCGTAGGGTGGGTGGAACAACTTGGTGCCCGCGAAGCGCGACTGGATGAAGACCGGCTTTTCCTTGCTGAAGGTCCGGAAGCCGAACTCGCCGTGGTAGGCGCCGATGCCGCTGGCGCCGACGCCGCCGAAGGGCTGGTCTTCCTGGCCCAGGTGCCAGATGCAGTCGTTGACGGTGACGCCGCCCGCATGGGTTTGCGTCAGCGCCTGCGCGCGCCGGTCCTTGTCGGTGCCGAACCAGTACATCGCCAGCGGCCGTTCGTGCCGGTTGATGTAGGCCAGCGCTTCGTCGACCTGGCGGTAGGGCACGATGGGCAGCAGCGGCCCGAAGATTTCCTCGCGCATCACGGCCATGTCCTCGTTCACCTGCAGCAGCAGGTGCGGCACCATCTTCGTGCCGCCGGGGATCTCGTCATGCGTGGGAATCAGGCGCGCGCCGCGCGCCTTGGCGTCGTCCAGCAGGCCTTGCAACCTTGCAAAGTGGCGCGGGCTGGCGATCGAGCTGAAGTCGGGGTTCTTGTCCAGGCTGGGGTAGAAGCGGCGCACCGTGTCCGTCAGGGCCTTGGCCAGCGGCTCGACCATCTCCTCGGGCACCAGGAGGTAGTCGGGCGCCACGCAGGTCTGTCCGGCATTGAGCAGCTTGCCGAAGGCCAGCCGCTCGGCGGTCTGCTGCAAGGGTGCGCCGCGGTCGACCAGGGCGGGCGACTTGCCGCCCAGTTCCAGCGTGACCGGGGTCAGGTTTTGCGCGGCGGCCTGCGCCACCAGCCGGCCTACCGCGGTCGAGCCGGTGAAGAACAGGTGGTCGAAGGGCAGGTGCGTGAAGGCGCGGCCCAGGTCGGCGTCGCCGGTCACGACCTGCATCTCGTCCGGCGCGAAGAACTCCGCCACGATGCGCGCCATCAGCGTCGAGGTTTCCGGCGTGGCTTCCGAGGGTTTGAGCATCACGCGGTTGCCGGCTGCCAGCGCCGCCAGCGCAGGCGCCATGCTCAGGTAGTAGGGGTAGTTCCAGGGCGACACGATGCCCACCACGCCCAGCGGCTGGCGGATCAGCCGGTTGCTGGCGGGCAGGAAGTGCAGCGCCGTGGGCACGCGACGCGGCTTCATCCAGCCGCGCAGATGCTTGAGCGCATGCTTGGCGCCGGACTCCACGGAGAAAATATCGAGCAGCAGGCTTTCCTGCCGAGCGCGGTGGCCGAAGTCCTTGGAGATCGCGTCGGCCAGTGCGAGCGCGTGCTTTTGCGTCATCGCGATGAGGCGTTGCAGGCGGTCGCGGCGGACGGCGAGCGAGGGGTTGCGCTCTGCGGCGTAGGCGCGCTGCTGCTGCTGCAGGATCAGATGCAGGCGCTCTTGGATGGATGCGTCCATCGTTACTCCTTGTGGCTTGGGGGCCGAGGGTACGCGCAATTGATGCCAGGGGCCAAGCGGATTGGCCCTGGGCTAGAGGCAAGTCCCTACTCTCCTGGTGATGTTTCAGGTGGCCGGGTCTCGATGAATTCGATCATTTGGATGATTCAATCCGGCGGCGCGAGGCTGCGCGGCGGGCGGCAAACTTGGCTTCGACCTCGGTGGCCGGCACCAAGCGACCGGCCTTGGCGGATTTGAGGCCGGCTTGCACTTGTCGGCGAAACCAGGCGTCATGTTCGGCCGCTTCCTGTTGCTGCTGCACGAATTCGCGCATGAAGTCCCGCAGGAGTTGCGCACCGGTGCGATCACGGGCTTTTGCGGCCGTGGAGAACTCGTTCTTCAGCGCTTCGTCGACGCGGAAGGTGTAGGTTGCTTCGCTCATGGTCTTGGTCCCATGTGTTACGTCGTCAGTGCAGAGTAGCACATCGGTGGGTGCGCAGGTTCAGTTCAAACTGGCCAGTGTGCACTGCTGTGCGCTGTTGCCAGGGCATGGTCCCTGCCAGCGCAGCTGCGTGGCCTTGGCGCGCAGGCCGCGGCAGCAATGGTCGATCAGCACCGAGGCCCTGGAGAACTTCTGCGTGAAGTCGCAGGGTTCCTCGACCGTGCCATCGCTGCCGGTGAGACCTGCGTTCAGCCAGGCGCTGATGGGATCTGGCCGTTGCCGCCGGGCAGCTCGCCGCGCAGTATCGCGGGTTGTAGCCGAAGGTCATGGCGCGCCTGCCAGCGTCAAGCCCGGCCGCGTCACCGCGTCATGGAGATCAATGGCGGAAATGCCGCACGCCGCTGAATACCATGGCGATGCCGCGTTCGTTGGCGGCGGCGATCACCTCGTCGTCGCGCATGCTGCCGCCGGGCTGGATCACGCAGCTGGCACCTGCGTCGACCACCACGTCCAGGCCGTCGCGGAAGGGGAAGAAGGCGTCGCTCGCCACGGCCGAGCCTTGCAGCGTCAGGCCGGCGTTCTCGGCCTTGATGGAGGCGATGCGGGCCGAGTCGATGCGGCTCATCTGGCCGGCGCCCACGCCCAGCGTCATGCCGCCGGCGCAGAACACGATGGCATTGCTCTTGACGTACTGGGCCACGGTCCAGGCGAACAGCAGGTCCTGCAACTGCTCGGCGCTGGGCTGCTTGGCGGTGACGACCTTCAGGTCGGCGGCCTTGAGGAAATGGTTGTCAGCGGTCTGCAGCAGCAGGCCCGAGCCGACGCGCTTGCTGTCCATCGCGTTGCGGCCTTGCGAGAACGGCGTGTCGCCGCCCGGCGGCAGGGCAATCTCGAGCAGGCGTACGTTCTGCTTGCCGGCGAAGATGGCGCGTGCCTCCTCGCTGAAGCTGGGGGCCATCAGCACCTCGACGAACTGCTTGGACACCAGCTGGGCCGCTTGCGCGTCAACCGGGCGGTTGAAGGCGATGATGCCGCCGAAGGCCGAGGTCGGGTCGGTCTTGAAGGCCTTGGCATAGGCCTCGGCTGCGCTGGCGGCCACGGCCACGCCGCAGGGGTTGGCGTGCTTGATGATGACGCAGGCCGGCGCGTCGAAGGCCTTGACGCATTCCCAGGCTGCGTCGGCGTCGGCGATGTTGTTGTAGGAGAGTTCCTTGCCTTGCAGCTGTTTGCCCGTCACCAGCGAGCCGGGGGCCGGGTGCAGGTCGCGGTAGAGCGCGGCGCTCTGGTGCGAGTTCTCGCCGTAGCGGAGGTCCTGCACCTTGACGAAGGTGCTGTTCATCTGCGCGGGGTATTCGGCCAGGCCGCCGTCGTCCTGGCGGGCGCTCAGGTAGTTGCTGATGGCGGCGTCGTACTGCGCGATGCGGTTGAAGGCGGCCACGCTGCAGGCGAAGCGGGTCTTGTCGCTGGTCTTGCCCGCGGCCTTGAGTTCGGCCAGCACGCCGGCGTACTGGCTGGCGTCGGTCAGCACCGTGACGTCCTTCCAGTTTTTGGCGGCGGAGCGCACCATGGCCGGGCCGCCGATGTCGATGTTCTCGATCGCGTCTTCCAGCGTGCAGCCAGGCTTGGCGACGGTGGCTTCGAACGGGTAGAGGTTGACGGCCAGGATGTCGATGGTGTCAATGCCGTGTTTCTCGATGGCGGCCACGTGCTCGGGCAGGTCGCGGCGCGCCAGCAGGCCGCCGTGGATCTTGGGATGCAGGGTCTTGACGCGGCCGTCCAGCATTTCCGGGAAGCCGGTGTGCTCGGCCACTTCGGTGACGGGCAGGCCGGCGTCGGCCAGCAGCTTGGCGGTGCCGCCGGTCGACAGCAGGCGCACGTTCAGCGCATGCAGGGCCTGGGCGAATTCGACGATGCCGGTCTTGTCGGACACGGAGATCAGTGCGGTCAGATGTGACATGGGGAGGCTTCCAAAAGTGTGGGGGATTCAGTTCTGCGCGCCCAGCAGGCCGTGTTCGCCGAGCTTGCGCCGCAAGGTGTTGCGGTTGATGCCCAGCCATTCGGCCGCCTTGCTCTGGTTGCCTTCGGCCTGCTGCATCACGACCTCGAGCAGCGGTTTCTCGACCAGCCGGATCAGCATGTCGTGCAGGGAATGGGGGATTTCGCCTTCGAGGTCGCGGAAATAGATTTCCAGGTTCTCGCGCACGCAGGCGTCAATGGGTTTGGGCGTCATGCCAGTAGCCTTGTTGGGTCTTCATCGTTGGCCGCAACACAGACCGAATTCGCGGCTGTGTTCAGGTGCGGCAGCCGCTCGTGCTGCTCGGCCAGGGCCTCGAACCATTGGTTCAGGGCCTGGATCTGGGCCTCGCAGCTTTGCAGTTCGTTCATTTCGCGGCGGAAGTTCTCGCCGCCGGGCAGGGTGCGCACGGCCCAGCCGATGTGCTTGCGCGCGCTGCGCATGCCGGTCAGCTCGCCGTAAAGTGCATAGTGGTCGTGCAGGTGCTCGACCAGCCAGGCGCGGGCGTCGAGCACCTTGGGCGCGGGCAGGGTCTCGCCGGTGGCCAGGTAGTGCGCAATTTCTTTGAAGATCCACGGCCGGCCCTGTGCGGCGCGGCCGATCATCAGCGCGTCGGCGCCGGTGAACTTCAGGACCTGGGCGGCCTTTTCGGGTGAGTCGATGTCGCCATTGGCCACCACCGGGATGCGCAGCGCCGCCTTGACCGCCGCCACCGTGTGGTACTCGGCCAGGCCGCTGTAGCCCTGTTCGCGGGTGCGGCCATGCACGGTCACCATCGCAATGCCGGCCGATTCGGCGGCGCGCGCCAGGCGCAGGGCGTTCTTCTCGGCGTCGCACCAGCCGGTGCGCATCTTCAAGGTGACCGGCACGCCGTGCGGCGCGCAGGCTCCCACCACGGCCTCGATGATCTCCAGCGCCAGCACTTCGTTCTGCATCAGCGCCGAGCCGGCCCATTTGTTGCAGACTTTCTTGGCCGGGCAGCCCATGTTGATGTCGATGATCTGCGCGCCGCGCGCCACGTTGTAGGCGGCGGCCTCGGCCATCATCGGCGCGTCGGTGCCGGCGATCTGCACGGCGATGGGACCGGGCTCGCCGTCGTGGTTGGCACGCCGCGAGGTCTTCAGGCTGTTCCAGAGGTCCTTGCGCGAGGTGACCATTTCCGACACTGCGTAGCCCGCGCCCAGGCGCCGGCACAGCTGGCGGAAGGGCCGGTCGGTGACGCCGGCCATGGGCGCGACGAAAAGCCGGTTGGACAGGGTGTGCACTCCCAGCCGCGGACCTGACGCAAGGGCGTCATCCGGCAAGGGCGGCGTGGCGAGGGACATGGAAGAAATGCTTAAAAAAGAGGCAGAAGTATACCTGCCGCCAGACCCTCCGGGCGGCTTCGCGGGTGAACGATTTGGCGTCCTGGGCAGGCGGCCTACCGGCCTACTGCTTCTTGATGGGGCTCGCGCTGCGCTTGCCGGCGGCGGCCACCAGCCGCCTGAACGTCGGGCATTCCATATGGGTGGGCGCGGGGCATTCCGCGACATGGCAAAGGGTGTCGCGCAGGACCGTCAGCTTGCGGATCTGCCGGTCCAGTTCGTCTGCCCGTTCATGCAAGGCCGCGCGCGGCAGGTTCGGGTGGCTGTTGCTGCCAAACCTGCCGAACATCTGGGCGATCACGTCCAGCGAGAAGCCGGCGGCCTGTCCCATGGCGATCAGCTTGAGCTGCAGCAGTACCTCGGCCGGGAACTGCTGCCGCAAGCCCCGCCGCGAGACCGAGGCAATCAGTCCGACCTGTTCGTAATAGCGCAGCGCCGAGGCCCGCAAACCGGAGCGCGCCGACACCTCGCCGATGTCCAGAAATTCCATGCTTGACCTCAAGTCGACTTCAATTCGTAGACTTATTTTCAAGCACATTTCAAGTCGAAAGGACATCCCCATGGGATCAACAAAAGCAAGTGGCGCGGGCCCGACGCATCGCATCGCCATGGCCGCGCTGGCGCTGGCGATGCTGCTGGCCTCGCTCAGCACCAGCATTGCCAATATCGCCTTGCCGGCATTGGCCAAGGCGTTCGCGGCGCCGTTCAGCCATGTCCAGTGGGTGGTGGTGGCCTACCTCGCGACACTGACCTTGATGGCAGCGCCCGCCGGGCGGCTCGGAGATGCGCACGGGCTGAAGCGCATGCAGCTGTTCGGCCTGGGGCTGTTTGCCCTGGCCGCCTTGGCCTGCGGGCTCGCGTCCACGCTCTGGCAATTGGTCGCGGCTCGGGCGCTGCAGGGCCTGGGCGCCGCGTTCCTGATGACCTTGACGATGGCGCTGATGCGGGAAACGGCGCGCGACGCGCAAATGGGGCGCGCCATGGGCCTGCTCGGAACCATGTCCGCACTGGGGACGGCGCTGGGTCCCGCGCTGGGCGGCATGTTGCTGGCAGCATGGGGTTGGAAGAGTGTCTTTCTGGTGCAGGTGCCGCTGGCCGTGCTGGCCCTGATCTTCAGCGTCCTGGCGCTGCCGCAACAGGCAAGCTCGGTGAAGCAGGCATCGCCGGCTCCGCGCGGCGTGTTCGAGCCGGCCATGCGGTCCCATCTGCTCAGCAATCTCCTGGTCGCCGCCGTCATGATGAGCACGCTGGTGGTGGGTCCGTTTTATCTGGGGCTGGGGATGGGCCTGACGCCGGCGAGGGTGGGTGCCGTGATGTCGGTCGGCCCGCTGATCTCGATCGCCAGCGGCCTGCCGGCCGGCCGGGCGGTTGATGCGTGGGGAGCGCGCCGGGTGCTTCGCGTCGGCCTGCTCATGCTCGTGGCGGGCACGGCCATGATGGCCGTCGTGCCGGACGCGTTCGGCCTGGCCGGGTATCTCGCAGCCATCGCGGTGCTGACGCCGGGCTATCAGCTCTTCCAGGCGGCCAACAGCACCCTGGTCCTGGCGCGGATCCCCAAGAGCCGCCAAGGCCTGGTGTCCGGCGGGCTGGGCCTGTCGAGAAACCTGGGCCTGATCATCGGCGCGTCCGCCATGGGCGCCGTGTTCGCCTGGGCCGTGGGCGGCACGGACCTCGGGCAAGCATCGTCGCCGGCGATTGCCGGCGGCATGCGCCTGACTTTCATGCTGGCCAGCGGCATGATGGGTCTGGCCTTGTGGATCGCCAGCGGGCCCGGCCATGCCAACGCAGTTTCGCGCCGCGAGCAGGCCTGAGGGCTGCCGCTTTTCAGCGGTCTGCCATCGCGACCCTATGATGCGCTCCATTGAACATCGCGGAGAAGCCCATGAATCGTCGAGAAGCAGCAAGGCGTTTTGGATCGCCGGCCATTGTCATGCATTGGCTGATGGCACTGGTCTTGATTGGCTTGGTGGCTTGCGTCGAGCTGCATGAGTTCTTCCCTAAGGGCAGCGAGATCCGCCGGCAACTGCTGAGCTGGCATTTCATGCTCGGCGTGCTGGTGCCGGGCCTGCTGATCGTGCGCCTGATCGTGCTGACCCGGCCCGCGCCGCCCATCGTGCCGCAGCCGCCGCGCTGGCAGCAGCTGCTGGCCAAGGCGGTGCAGGGGCTGCTGTACCTGTTGATGCTGGCGATGCCGGTGCTGGGCATATTGACGCGCAACGCCGACGGCCGCGCCGTGCCCTTCTTCGGGGGCCTGACCCTGCCGGTCCTGATCGACAAGAATCCCGACCTGGCCGACCAGCTGATGGACCTGCACGAACTCGGCGCCGACCTGGCCTTCGTGCTGGTGGGCCTGCATGTGGCCGCGGCGCTGTACCACCACTTTGTCGTGCGCGACAACGCCTTGCTGCGCATGTGGCCGGGCCGGCGCTGATCTCGCGCCCATGAAGCCGGCCGCTCGGCGACAATGCGGCCATGGAAGATCAAGTGATGCACGGCCTGGAATGGCTGCTGGCCGTGCTGTCCCTGCCCAAGCTGGGCCTGCCGGCCGTGTTCCTGATCGCGCTGGTGTCCGCCACCTTGCTGCCGCTGGGCTCCGAGCCGGCGGTGCTGGCGCTGATCAAGCTCAATCCAACCCTGTTCTGGCCCACGCTGGCCGTGGCGACCCTGGGCAACACCATGGGCGGCGCGATCACCTGGGCCATGGGCTATGGCGCGGAGAAGGTCTATGAGGAAGCCAGGCACAAGGACGCCTCGCACGTCCGTGCCTCCGCCTGGCTGAGGCGCTTCGGACCCAAGGCCTGCCTGCTGGCCTGGCTGCCGGTGGTGGGCGACCCTTTGTGCGCTGTGGCCGGCTGGCTCAGGCTGCCTTTCTGGCCCTGCGTGGGCTACATGGCCGTGGGCAAGGGCCTGCGCTACTGGAGCCTGGCGGCGGCCATGGTCTGGGCCTTGTCCTGAGGGCTTCCCCGGCCGTTCCTGGACAAGTTTCCGGATAAATTCGGCCCACGAAAGATTCAGGAGTATTTTTGATGTCGACACCCGCCTACGACGAACTCTGCCAGCGTCATCTGCGATTGCACCGACTGGCCCACTTCCAGGCGCTGGGTTACTGGGACCAGGCCTCCAACATGCCCACCAAAGGCAACGAGGCGCGCGCCCAGGCCCTGGCCGAGCTCGGCGGATTGGTCCACCAGATGGCCACCGAGCCGGCGCTCAGGAGCTTGCTCGCCCAGGCCGGCGGCGAAAACCTGGACGACGAGCAGCGCGCCAACCTGCGCGAAATGCAGCGCGCCTGGACTGCCGCCAATGCCTTGCCGCAGGCCCTGGTGCAGGCCAAGTCCTTGGCGGTCTCGCGCTGCGAGCATGCCTGGCCCGCCCAGCGCGCCGCCAACGACTGGTCGGCCTATGTGACGAACCTGCGCGAGGTGGTGCAGCTGTCGCGCCAGGAAGCGCGTCTGCTGGCCGAGACCAAGGGCCTGTCGCCCTACGACGCCTTGATGGACCAGTACGAGCCCGGCATGCGCACGGCCGAGGTCGACCGTGTGTTCGGCGACCTGCGCCAGTGGCTGCCGGGCTTGATCCAGACCGTCGTCGACAAGCAGGCGCAGGAGAGCGTGACGGAGCCGATCGGGCCGTTCTCCAGGGAGGCGCAGCGCGCGCTCGGCCTGGAAGCCATGCGCCTGATGGGCTTTGATTTCGAGGCCGGTCGCCTGGACGAGAGCGCGCACCCCTTCTGCGGCGGCGTGCCCGAGGACGTCCGCATCACCACGCGCTACCGCGAAGACACCTTCATGCCCAGCCTGATGGGCACCATCCATGAAACCGGCCATGCCCGCTACGAGCAGGGCTTGCGGCGCGATTGGCTGGGCCTGCCGATCTCGCAGGCGCGCTCCATGGGCCTGCATGAGAGCCAGAGCCTGTCATTCGAGATGCAGCTGGGCAGCCACCCGGCCTTTGCCGCCTTGCTGAGGCCGCTGCTGATCCAGCACCTGGGCGAGCAGCCGGCGTTCGATCCCGGCAATCTGTACCGGCTGCTGACGCGCGTCAGCCGCGGACTGATACGGGTCGATGCCGACGAGGTCAGCTATCCGGCCCATGTGATCCTGCGCTACGAGATCGAGCGCCCCCTGATCGAGGGCCAGATCGAGGTCGACGACATCCCGGCGCTGTGGGATGCGAAGATGATGGAGCTGCTGGGCCTGGACACGCGCGGCAACTTCAAGGACGGCTGCATGCAGGACGTGCACTGGGGCGCTGGCTTGTTTGGTTATTTTCCCTGCTACACGCTGGGCGCGATGTATGCGGCGCAGTGGTTCGCCAGCATGCGGCGCGAGCTGCCCGCGCTGGATGCCGACATCGCGCGCGGCGAGCTGCAGCCGGTGTTCGATTGGCTCAGCAGCCGCATCTGGACCCAGGGCAGCCGCTGGGAAACGCCCGAACTGGTGCGGCGCGCCAGCGGCGAAACCCTGAATCCGGCGCATTTCAAGGCCCACTTGCAGAGCCGCTATCTGGCCTGAGTCCGCGTCAGACTTTGTACTTCGCCTCGAGCTGGCTCAAGGCATGATCCAGGCGCATCAGCGCCTGGCGCGTCAGGCGGGCGCGGCTGCCGGCATCGGCCGTGTGGGCCGCGTCGGCCACCAGATGCTGGCCAGGATCCAGCAGCCGTTCGATGTCCAGGCTCAAGCCATGGCGGGCGAGCTTGGCCTCGATGGCGTCGGCGTTGGCCAGCAGCTGGCGGCGCGTGGACTGGAAGGCATGCTCGGCCAGGTGACGGCGTTGCGAGTAGCTGAAGGTGTTGGCCAGGAACAGCTCGGCGTCCTGCTTGGACGGCTCGAACAGCAGGATGTCGGCATTCGGGTGGCTGTGCGCGTAGCCCTTCATGCCCAGCTCCAGCCGCGAGTGGATCAATGAGCGGAAGGTCTGCGACAGCACCACCGGCAATCCGCCTTCGACCAGGCTGGGGATGTGCGTGCCTGAGCCGCTGACCGTCTCCGATGCCTCGGAGGCGTAGGGCACCAGGGGGTTCACGCAGATCAGCAGATCGGCGCCTTCATCGAGCAGCACGGAGGCGTGCAGCGTTTTCTTGAGCGCGCCGTCGACGTAGTGGCGCCCATCGATCAGCACGGGCGGGAACAGCCCCGGCAGGGCGGCGCTGGCCTGCACGGCGCGCGAGACCGGCACATGATCCCAGCCGGGCATGCCGAAGAGCACGGCCTCGCCGCTGTCGAGGTCGGTCGCGACCAGCACCAGGCGGTGCTTGAGGCGGCGGAAATCGTCGCTGCGGCCCTTGATGCTGAATTGCCGGTGCACCTGCTGGGCCAGCGCCTCGCCCGACAGCAAGCCGGTGGGCAGGGCGTGCCCCAATTGCTCGAGGGCGCTCATGGGCGCGCGCCCTTGGGCCAGCATCTGCCAGCTGGCGGCGGCCAGCAGGCCGGGCAGGCGCTCCAGGCGCTGGCGGAGTTCGAGCCAGTCCGGGCGCATCAGCTCGTTGGGGTCGAAGCGGTCGGGCGCCGGCGTGCTGTTTTCGATGAAGACGCTCGACAACTCGCGCGGGCTCATGCCGTTGCACAGGCCTGCGGCCATGAAGCCGCCCGAACTCACGCCCAGATAGCCGCGGCAGTCGCGCAGGTCGAGTCCGCGGATGGACTCCTCAATGGCGCACAACGCGCCGATCTCGTAGATGGCCCCCAAGGGGCCGCCGCCTGCCAGGGCCAGCCCGATGCGTGCACCGGACGGCGTTGGGATCTTGCGAGGGGATGATTTGTGAGCAGGCGTCTTGCGTGTACTCATGAAACAGGCGCTTCGGCACCCGTCCAGTCCCGCGGGGCGTGGACCAGGACGGGTCTCCGATCAGGCTCAGGTGGCCGAGATGCTGGGGCCTGCGCCCGTCGCGGGGACATCGGCCGACGCGCTGGTCTTGGCGCCGACCTTGCGTGCCGGCTTGGCAGCAGCCTTGGCGGCGCCGTTCGTGGCGGCCGGTTTGGCCGGGGACTTGGCGGCCGGCTTGACGGCGGCCTTGACCGCAGTCTTTTTCGGTGCAGGCTTGGCGGCGGCTTTGGCCGCGGGCTTGCCGGCCGCGGTTTTCGTCGCCGGCTTGGCGCTGGCTGCTTTCCTGGCCGCCGGTTTCTTGGCCACGGGCGTGCCCACGGCCTCGCTGAGGCTGTCGATGCGCGCGATCAGGGCCTCGATGTCCTTGGCGCTGGGCACGCCCAGGCGGCTCATGGCGCGAGCCACGCGGTCCTCGAAGATGGATTCGAGCTTGTCCCAGTGCTGGCCGGCCTTGGCGCCGACATCGCCGGCCATGCCGCTCATCTTGCTGGCCACGGCGCTGAGCTTGCCCTCGGCTGCGGACTGGGTTTTCTTCTGCAGGTTCATGCCCTCTTTGACCAGGGTGTCGAACACTTTGCCACCTTCGCCTTGCGCCTTGGCAAATGCGCCCAGGCCGGCGGCCCAGATCTGCTGCGCGGAATCCTTGATGACCAGGCTCAGCTGGCTGTCGAGCAGACCGGTGGGCAGCGCGCCACCAAATGCGGAGGTACTTGCGGCCTTTTTCTTAGCGGCCATTTTTTGGAGCTTCTTGACCATGGAAGTTTCCTCGGGTGGGATGGTTGGTATGCGTGCATGGACGCAGCGCATGGTTTGACTATAGGCGCCCGAAGCGTCTTTGTTGCACTGCAAGCTAGTGTTTGCAGTCTATGTGCGCGGGTCCGTGGCGCACGCGAGCTGCGTCAAACCCGGCGTTGAAATCGTCCAGAATGCCCGACATCAACAAGGAGACAGGCATGCATTACTTTGTCACCGGGGCCACCGGCTTCATCGGCAAGCGATTGGTCAAGAAGTTGCTCGCGCGACGCGGCAGCCGCGTGTATTTCCTGATCCGCGAATCCAGCCGCGCCAAGCTGGCCGAGCTGCTGGCCTACTGGGGCGTGAGCGAGCAGCGCGCCGTGCCGGTGTTTGGCGATTTGACGGCGGCAAGGCTTGGCATCGCGGACGAGCAGGTTGAGCAGCTCAAGGGCAAGATCGGCCATCTCTACCATCTGGCCGCGGTGTACGACCTGTCCGCGGACGTGCAGTCGCAGGTGCGTGCCAACATCGACGGCACCCGTGCCATGCTCGAATTCGCGCATGCCGTCGATGCCGGCCATTTGCATCACATGAGCTCGATTGCCGCAGCGGGCCTGTATGAAGGCGTGTTTCGCGAGGATATGTTCGAGGAGGCCGAAGGCCTGGAGCATCCTTATTTCCGGACCAAGCACGACAGCGAAAAGCTCGTGCGCACCGATTGCCGCAGGCCCTGGACGGTCTACCGTCCGGCGCTGGTCGTCGGCGATTCGCAGACCGGCGAGATGGACAAGATCGACGGCCCCTATTACTTCTTCAAGCTGATCCAGCGACTGCGCCAGATCCTGCCGCCGTGGATGCCGTCCATCGGCCTGGAGGGCGGGCGCATCAACATCGTGCCGGTCGACTTCGTGGTGGCGGCGCTCGACCACATCAGCCACCAGCAAAAAAGCGGCGGCGCCTGTTTCCACCTGGTCGATCCGGTCGGCTATCGCGTCGGCGACGTGCTCGACATCTTCGCCAAGGCTGCGCATGCGCCCAAGATGAGCCTGTTCGTCAACGCGGCCTTGCTGGGCTTCATCCCGCGCGGCGTGAAGAAGAGCCTGATGGCGCTGGCGCCCATGCGCCGCGTCCGCAACGCGGTGATGAAGGACCTCGGGCTGCCCGACGACGTGATGCAGTTCATCAACTACCCGACGCGCTTCGACTGCCGCGCCACCGATGCGGCGCTGAAGGGCTCGGGCATTGCCTGCCCCAAGCTGAACGACTACGCCTGGCGGCTGTGGGACTACTGGGAGCGCCACCTCGACCCGGCGCTGTTGGTCGACCGCAGCCTGCGCGGCACGGTGGCGGGCAAGGTGGTGCTGGTCACGGGAGGCTCCTCGGGCATCGGCCTGGCGGCGGCCAGAAAGTTTGCGCAGGCGGGGGCGATCACGCTGATCTGCGCGCGCGACGAAGACAAGCTTGGGCAGGCCGTGACAGACATCAAGGCGACGGCTAGTGAGGATGCGCAAGTACACAGTTATTCGGTTGACATCGCCGACGAGGCCGGATGCAAGGGCATGCTCGGATGGATCGCGCAGAACTTTGGCGGCGTGGACTTTCTCGTCAACAACGCCGGACGCTCGATCCGCCGCGCCATTGAAAGCAGCTATGACCGCTTTCATGACTACGAGCGCACCATGCAGCTCAACTACTTCGGCTGCCTGCGCGTCACCATGGGCCTGCTGCCGGGCATGGTGGCCAAGCGCCGCGGCCATGTGGTGAACATCTCAAGCATCGGGGTGCTGACCAATGCGCCGCGCTTCTCGGCCTACGTGGCGTCCAAGGCGGCGCTCGACGCCTGGACGCGTTGCGCCGCCAGCGAGTTCGCCGACCAGGGCATCAGCTTCACCACCATCAACATGCCGCTCGTGCGCACGCCCATGATCGCGCCGACCCAGATCTACAACAACGTGCCCACGCTCTCGCCCGAAGACGCCGCCGACATGATCGCGCAGGCCTGCATCGCCAAGCCGGTGCGCGTGGCCACCAAGCTCGGCGTGCTGGGCGAGGTGGTCCACGCCGTGCTGCCGCATGTGGCGCAGATCATCATGAACACGAGTTTCCGCATGTTTCCCGACAGCGACGCGGCGCAAGGCGGCAAGGGCAGCAAAGCGCAGCTGTCCGCCGAGGCGCTGGCGATGCAGCAGATGATGCGGGGGATTCATTTCTGAGATCGAAATGCAGTGCCGGAGGTGATGGATTCCCGGCTACTCTGGAGCCTCGCTGGCTTCAATGGCCACTTCACTGACGATACAGAGGAGCGCAAGGCACCATGAGCGAGCCCAAGGAGCTGATTTCCGCTGCCGCCATCGCGCAGATGCCGTGGCAGGAAAAAACCCATTTGCTGAACTCGAACGCAGTCCGGCTGGCGAAGCCCTTGGGGGCTGGCAAGCAGAAACTAGGGGCTCAGTGGTAGTCGCTTTCGCGTTGATGGCGAATCGCGCCAATGACAACCGTTTGCGCGTCGACGATTTCAAATAACGCGACGTATCCTGTCGACCCAAAGGGGATGACGAGTTCACGGACAAAACTGCTGCCACCGGCCTTCCTGCAACTGAAGGGACTGAGCGCCAGAAACAGACAGGCCTGTTCGATGGCATCGATCGCTCTGTCGGCGAGGTCGAGATCGCCGGTCGCGCTGGTCAGCTCACGTTCATAGGCGTGATGGAAGAGCCGCTCCAGATCGTCTACAGCTTCCGGGCTGAAGATGACCTCGAATGTCACGTTGGCTGCCTTTTCTTGCGCGCATCGGCAAGTTTGGCTCGCAACTTTGCGATCACGACATCTGCGGGAACACCGTTGCCAGTCTCCACGGTTCGCTTGATGGCTGCCAGGCCGCGATGCACGAACTCGGCGTTTTCACGACGTCGCGCAAGCTCGCCGCGCACGGCCTTTTCGACCAGCGCTGCCAGAGTTTCGCCGGCCTCGAGCGCTTGTTCCATCTCGTCTCGGAACTCGGGGGCTATGCGCACGGGGGGAATGGTGGCCGATTTCATTTTTCAATTGTATCGCGAATGCGATACGTCAATGAAAATCCCGGCTCACCGTCGCCAGCCTGCCCAGCAGCGGACTGAGATCCTCGAAGCGCTGCCCGAGCAGATGGCACACGCCGTTCTGCTGCTGCCAGCGGCCGTGCACGGCCAGCAGCTTGGCTTCGCGCAGGGTGCGGCGGTGGCGCTCGTAGAGGCTGGGCCAGATGATCACTTGCACGCTGCCGCTTTCGTCTTCGAGCGAGATGAAGAGCGTGCCCTTGGCGGTTTGCGGGCGTTGACGCACGGTGACCAGACCGCAGGCGCGGGCGCTGCGGCCGTCGGGCCAGTCGGCCAGTTCGGCGGCGCTCTGGAGGCCGCGGCGAGCCAGTTGTGGGCGCAGCAGCTGCAAGGGGTGGGCGCGCAGGCTCAGGCCCAGCGAGGCGTAATCCCACAAAACTTCTTCGCCTTGCGGCGCGGCGGGCAGGGCCAGCGGGGCTTCTTCGGATGCGGCATGGCGCAACAGCGGCGGCAGCGTGTGGTGCGCCGAGGCCTGCCAGACCTGCTGGCGGCGGTGGCCGCTTAAAGAGCGCAGGGCGTCGGCGGCGGCCAGCAGCTGCATCTCGCGCTGGTCGAGTCCGGCGCGCAGGGCCAGGTCTTGCGTGCTGCTGAACGGCGCGGCGGCGCGCGCCTGGGCGATGCGCTGCAGGCTCGCGGCGGACAGGCCGCTGATCAGGTGCAGGCCCAGGCGCACCGCGGGTTGCGCGCGCTCGTGGCCTGCGCTGGCGGCAGGATGCGTCGGCGCTTTGAGCGCTTCAAGCGAGCTCAGCACCTCGCTGTGGCTCACGTCCGCGGCCAGCACCTCCACATGGTGGCGGCGGGCGTCCTGCACCAGTTGCGCGGGGGCGTAGAAGCCCAGCGGCTGGGCGTTCAGCAGGGCGCAGAGGAACACGGCGGGCTCATGGCATTTGACCCAGCAGCTGGCATAGGTCAGCAGCGCAAAGCTGGCCGCGTGCGACTCGGGGAAGCCGTAGGACGCGAAGCCCTGGATCTGGCGGAAGATGGCTTCGGCGAATTCGTCCTGGTAACCGTTCTTGCGCATGCCCTGCATGATTTCTTCGTAGAAAACCGTCAGGTCGCCGGGTCGTTTCCAGGCGGCCATGGCGCGGCGCAGCTCGTCGGCGCGGCCGGCGCTGAAACCGGCGGCGATCATGGCCACCTGCATCACCTGCTCCTGGAAGATCGGGATGCCGCAGGTGCGCTCCAGCGCGGCCTTGAGTTCGGGGCGAGGGTAGACGATGTCGTCCGGATGCTTGCGGCGGTTTTCCAGGTAGGGATGCACCATGCCGCCCTGGATGGGACCGGGCCGCACGATGGCGACTTCGATCACGAGGTCGTAGAAGTTGCGCGGCTGCAGGCGCGGCAGCATGGACATCTGAGCGCGGCTCTCGATCTGGAAGGTGCCTACGGTGTCGGCGGCGCAGATCATGTCGTAGGTGGCCTCGCAGTCGTCGGGAATCAGCGCCAGGGCTATGGGCCGGCCGCGCAGGCGCTCGATCATGACGAAGGCCTTCTTGAGCGCCGAGAGCATGCCCAGCGCCAGCACGTCGACCTTGAGCAGGCCCAAGGCGTCGAGATCGTCCTTGTCCCATTCGATCACGGTGCGATCGGGCATGCTGGCGTTCTCGATCGGCACCAGCCGGGACAGCGGCCCCTGGGTGAGCACGAAGCCGCCCACGTGCTGGCTGAGGTGGCGCGGCATGCCCATCAGCTGGCGGCTCAGGTCGATGAGCTGACGCAGCTGGCGCTCCTGCAGCGCGGGGCCGAATTCCTGCTGCAGCGTCTGCATCAGGGCCTGCAGGTCGGCCTCGGGAAGGATCTCGCTGGCCCAACTGCCGTGCTCGCGGGAGAGGCGTTCGACCAGGGCTTCGTCCAGGCCCAGCGCCCGGCCCACGTCGCGCAGGGCGCTGCGGGCGCGGTAGCAGATCACGGTGGCGGTGAGCGCGGCGCGGTCGCGGCCGTAGCGCTCGTACAGGTACTGGATGACCTCTTCGCGGCGCTCATGCTCGAAGTCCACGTCGATGTCGGGCGGCTCGTTGCGTTCGCGGCTGATGAAGCGCTCGAACAGCAGGTGGGCGTTGCGCGGGTTGATCGAGGTGATGCCCAGGCAGAAGCACACCACGCTGTTGGCCGCCGAGCCGCGGCCCTGGCAGAGGATGTCCTTGGACCGCGCGTACGCGACGATGTCGGCCACGGTCAGGAAGTAGTGCTCGTAGCCGAGCTCCTCGATCAGCGCGAGCTCGTGCTCGGCCTGCACCACCCAGCGCGGGTCGGCGCCGCCCGGCCAGCGTTTGCCCATGCCCTCCCAGCACAGGCGGCGCAGGTAGGCGATAGGGGTTTCGCCCGCAGGCACGACTTCCGACGGGTATTCGTAGCGCAGATCGGCCAGCGAGAAATTGCAGCGCTGCGCCAGCTGCAGGGTTTCCTGCAGCAGGGCGCTCGGGTAGATCTGGGCCAGGCGCAGGCGGCTGCGCAGATGCCGCTCGGCGTTGACGTGCAGCGCGTGCCCGCAGTCGGCCAGGCGCTGGTTCAGGCAGTTGGCCGTCATCACGTCGGCCAGGGCCTTGCGCGAGCGCACGTGCATGTGCACGTCGCCGCAGGCCAGCAGCGGCAGCGCGGTGTCGGCGCTCCATTGCTGCAGGCGGTGCAGCCAGCGCTCGTCGGACAGCTCGCGCAGCAGCGTCACGCCGATCCAGGCGCGGCCGCCGAAATGGCGCAGCAGCCAGCGCGCCTGCGGCAGCAGCTGCGCCTCGGGGGCCCGGCGCTCGGGCAGCCAGATCAGGAGGCAGCCGCTTAAAAGCTCGGGACGGATCTGCGACCAGCGCAGCCGGTACTCCCCCTTGGTGCTGGAGGCGCGGCGCAGGTCGGTGATGAACTGGCACAGCTGGCCATAGCCCTCGCGGTGGCAGGCCAGCAGCACGAGCTTGAACAGCGGCGCATCGGCTTCGTCGCGCACCAGGAATTCGCTGCCGATCAGCAGCTTTAGCGCAGTCGTGGGGTCGGCCTTGCGGAGTTTTTCCAGCGCCACATGCGCGCGTACCACGCCGGCCAGCGAGCATTCGTCGGTGAGGGCCAGGGCGCCGTAGCCGAGCTGGTGGGCGCGCCGGACCAGCTCTTCCGGATCGGAGGCGCCGCGCAGGAAGGAGAAGTTGCTCAGGCAGTGCAACTCGGCATAGGGCTGCAGCGGGTTCATGCAAAGATTCCGTGCAGGAACCACCCGGCTTGCGCCGTGTCCAGCCGCTCGTGAAAGATCCACAGCAGCTCGGCCTGCGGATTGCGGGCGAGGTAGTAGTCGCGCTGGACGTGCGGTGCGGCGGCGGATGGTTTCGCGTCCCACCAGCCGTCTTCGACGCGGGCCGGCCCGGCCAGCATTTGCAGCAGGCCCTGGTAGACCGGCTGATCGCGCCAAGTGGCCAGCCGCAGCGGCGGGGCCAGCAGCCAGGTGGGCTGCGCGGTGTCGGAAACGGGTGGAGAGGACTTGGCTGTGTATTTTTGTGCTGGAGCGGGCTGGATGGGCCAGCTCAGCCAGCGTTGCATGCACTCGGGCCGGTGGTCGGCTTGCCGCTGGGCGCGGCGGATGTGATCCGCGCCAAGGCGCACGGCCAGCCGCTCCAGCAATTGCGGCAAGGGCTCCTGCGCCTGGGACGACGAGGGCTCGTGCGCCAGCGGCAGCAGGCTGGGATGCTGGGCGGGCAGCGGCAGCACTTGCGCCGCCTGCAGGCGCAGCTCGCTGACCGGCGCGGCGAGCTGCAGGCGCGCCAGGTGCTCGGCCAGCAGGCGCGCCAGCTGCTTGAAATCGCGCGTGGGTTCGGCGCTGGCGAGGATGAGCGCGCCGCCGGCGGCGCTGTCGCGGGCGCGCATGCTGTCGTGCTGCCAGGCCAGTTCGAGCTGCAGGACGCCGGCATGGCGGGCGGCCAGCCAGGCGCAGAGCTGCAGCAGCAGGGCTTCAGCATGGTGGCGCAAGGCCGGCGCGGCATCGACGCGGAATGGCAGCTCGATGCGCGCGCAGAAGGTCTCGGGCACTTGCAGCCAGCGGTGCGATTCGGGCGTGAGCCCATAGGCTTGGTCGAGCGATTGCAGCAGGGCCGGACCGAAGCGTTTGGCCAGCGCGGCGCGCGGCAGGGCCCGCACATCGGCCAGGCGGCGGCAACCCAGCCGAGCCAGCATGGGCGCCTGCGCCTGCACGGCGCTCAGGGCCGTGAGCGGCAAGGCGTCGAGCAAAGGGGGCAGCGGCTGCGTCAGGCCGTTGACGTGTCCGCTGCGGGCCAGGGCCAGGGCGCCCAGGCTGGTGGGGGCCCAGGCTAGCTGCTGCAGGCCCAGCATGCGGCCCTCCGCCAGGATGCGCCGGTGCAGGCGCTTGAGCCCGCCGAACAGGCGCAGGCTGCCGGCCAGCTCCAGCACCACGGCTTCTTCCAGCAGGGCCACGCGCGGCGTGAATTGCAGCGCCCACCAGCCGAGCGTGACTGGGTGTGAGGTCCCCCGTCCGAGGGTACTCGGCCGGCCCCCCGCGGGGGCCAAGTCATTCTTGGGGCGGCCCGGCGAATGACTTGACGCACCTTCCCGGTCGGGTGTGTCCGATCGGCCGTCGGTATCGGTATCGGCATCAGGCGTGGGCGCCGTAGGCAGCAGGGCGAGCCAATGCGGGGTGTTCATGGGCAAGGTCTTCCATCTCATGCGGCGCATGCGGGGTGTTGGCATGGCGTGGCATGGCGGGGCTGCGCAGCTGGCGCGCGCTGAGGTGCTCGGCCAGCTGGGGCGGCAGGGCGGGCAGCTGCAGCCAGCCCGTGTGCGCCGGGCCGCGCCGCTTGAGCAGGTGGACGCGCAATTGCCAGTCGTCGCCAATGGCCAGCATCAGCCGCAAGGGTGCGGCCGACGATTGCTGGTAGGCGGCGCGGGGCCGGAACACGAACACCGGCGCTTGCGAGGCGGTGCTCATGGCCTGCAGGCGGCGGATCTGGTTGGCGCTGGCCTGCGGCAGCCAGGCCAGCACGGCGGCCGCGCTGTTGGCCTTGATGGCCTGCTCCAGCGCCCACAGAATCTGCTGCGGCTGGTCCGGGGCGATCCAGACCAGTTGCTGCGGCGTGATGCCATACGCCTGCAATCCGGGCAGATGGGGCATATGGGGCGGATTGACGAGCAGCAGCTGCCGGGCACTGGCGCCTTGCAGCAAGGGCCGCAGCGCCGGGCCCAGCAAACGCCATTCGGCGCAGGCCAGGTGGGGCAGCAGGATCTCGCTGAGCATGTGGGTAGGCCAGCCGCCGCCGGGCAGCTCGGCGTCCAGCAGGGGAAAGCCGCTGCTCAGGGTCGGCAGCTTGCATTCACCCAGGCTGGTGGCGCGCCACAGCCTGGGGTCTTGCAGCAGGGGGGCCAGGCGAGCGGAGCTGGAGGGCGGCATGATCAGGAATCGAAAACTGTATAAAAACACAGTATATCGAGCCAGCCTTCAATGGCAAGTCGTTCTTGCTGTCATCAAACGGTCATATTTCGCATGAGCACCGGCTACCGATGGTCCGAACGGATGAAGCTGGGGATAATCATGATAGAAATCCTGATCTACTCTGATCGCATCCTTGCCTATGGAAACTGACCGGCTCTTGTTGCGCGCTCCCCGGGCTGAAGATCTTGACGCCCTGTATGCCTTGCACGCCGACCCCGTGGCGGCGCGTTTCGATGTCGGCGGCCCCATGCAGAGCCTGGATGAGGCGCGGGCCTTGCTGGCGGAATGCCTGGCGCATTGGGATGCGCATCAGTTCGGCTATTGGGTGATTGCATTGCGCGAGCAGCCCGACGAGGTGATCGGTTTTGGCGGCGTGCGCTACCGTGTCCTGGACGGCGTGCAGGTCTTGAGCCTGTACTTCCGTTTCATGCCGCAGGCCTGGGGCCGGGGCTATGCCTCCGAGATGGCCCTGGCGGCCATGGAGATGGCGTTTGGCAGCCTGCATGCGCCCTCGGTGCTGGCCCTGGTCCGTTCGAGCAACATGCCCTCGCGCAAGACCCTGGAGCGCCTGGGCCTGCATCTGAAGGGCTCGCTGACCGACTGCCCGGGCCAGCAGCCCAGCCTGCTGTTCGAGATGAGCGCCGCCGACTACGCCAGCGTGCCCCGGCGGCTGCCCGAGCCGACGCCGTTCGGGGCTTGAGCGGCCGGGCGCAAGTCTTAGACCAGGGCGTGCAGCCCCTGGTAGCCCACATACAGTCCCACCAGCACGATCAAGGCGCCGGAGAAGTAAGGCGCCTTGCGGGCAAAGTCGCCGAAGCCGCTCCAGCGCCTGGACACATGCTTGACGCTCAGCGCCGCCAGCGCTCCTGAGGCCACCATCGTCAGCGCCAGGCCGATGCTGAAGCACAGCACCAGCGCGGCGCCCAGCGCGACCTTCTTCAATTGCAGGCACAACAGCAGCACCGTGATGGATGCCGGGCAGGGGATCAAGCCGCCCGTCAGGCCGAAAACGATGATTTGCCCCGTCGTCACCTCGCGGCCGGCAAAACGGCGGCGGATGTCGTTGGCATGGGCCAGTTCGTGCGGGTCCTGGTAGCCGGGGGCGGACACATCCAGCCCTTCGTAGTCCTGGATGGCATGGTGAGGGTGTCCGTGCTCGTGGTCGTGCTCGACGAATTCCACGTCGTAGTCGTGGCTGTGGTGGCCATGGCCCAGCTTCAGGCGGGCGACGAACTCGTGCGGTTCGGGGATCTCCTGCACGGATTCCATGAAACCCTCGCGCTGCAAGAACGAGAAGGTCTGGCTGCTGCCGTCCGGACGCTCCGTCTCGACCCTGATCTGCTCGGCCGTCCAGGCGTGATCGGGCCCGCTTTCGCGGTAGAGGCGAAAGCGCGGCGGAACACCTTGCTCGAACACTTCCAGACGCAGCACGCCGTGGCCGGTGTCGATGCGCTTGGCCTCGTCGTGATGATCGTGGCCGTGCCCGTGGTCATGGTCATGCCCATGATCGTCTGCATGCTGATGGCGCCAGGTGCGCCAGATCATCCAGACGGCCACGCCGATGATGAGCAGCGCGGAGGCCAGTTGGAAATACGGCTCGCTGGCTTCGGCATTCCAGTTGCGTCTGAAATACAGGCCTGCCATCGCCACGGCCCACACGACGGCCGTGTGCGAGAGCGTGGCCGACAGGCCCAGCAGGACGGCTTGGGTCAAGGTGCCGCGAATGGCGACGATGAAGGCCGCCATCATGGTCTTGGAATGCCCCGGCTCCAGGCCGTGCAATGCGCCCAGCAGGATGGCGCTGGGGACGAAGAGCCAGGCATTGCCTTGCTGCAGCAGGGAGGAAAACTCGTTCATCGGGAGGCTCTGGCGAGTTGCAAAGTATTTGCCAGTATACTGCCCCCCAGTTTATGTTCGATGAATGAAATGCTACTCTCCAGCATGGTTTCTACCCTTGGAGCATGAGCGCAGATGGCCCACACCATTCGAGATCAAGCCAAGCTGCTGACCCGCGTACGACGCATCCAGGGTCAGGCGGCGGCCCTGGAAAAGCAGCTGGCCCATGAAGGCGACTGCATTGCCATCCTGCAGCAGATCGCGGCGATCCGGGGCGCCGTCAATGGCTTGATGGCGGCCGTGATCGAGGGGCACCTGACCGATCACGTCGTCCAGGAGCCCGAACTGGCGCAGCGCCAGCAAGACCTGGACGTGGTGCTGCAGGTCATCAAGTCCTATCTGAAATAGGCGCAGGCCAAAGCCGCGAAAACGCCGTACAGTGCGCTGCAGGGGAAGGCTGGCCCCGGCGCATCGAGACCAAGGAGTTGCACGATGAGCCTCATCGATCCTGATGCTGAAGGTGGCGGAGACGACGGCGATGGCGATTTCTTCGCGCCGCCGCCGTTCCGTCCCGAACCGGCGCTGCTCCAGTTGAAACGCTTCCTGCGCGATCTCAAGGGGTTGGCGGAGCGGGGCAACGGCTACAGCTGCCAGGGTGCGACGGTGCTGGAGCTGAGCGCGGACGCCGCGGTGCTGAACGTGCGCCTGGCCCGCCGGCTCGCGCAAAGCCCTGATTGGGATACCTTGTCCTGCCGCAATCACGCCGACATGCGGCGCGCGCAGGATGAGATCAAGCGCCGTCTGGCGCGCTGGACCGACGACGAATGATCGGCAAGGCCTACGCGGGGCCGGCAACAACAAGCGACGTACAAAATGGATGACCGCAGGGGTGGGTTGATGTCTGTGTCGAGCGCGGGCTGGGTTCTGCGCCTGGCTGCCTGCTGGGCCCTGTGCTGTTGCGCGCTCGCCTGGGCTGAATTTCCCGAACATCCGATCACCCTGGTCGTTCCTTTTCCGGCCGGCGGCCCGACCGACAAGCTGGCGCACGACCTGGCCAGGCTCATGAGTAAATCGCTGGGCAAGCCGCTGATGGTGGAGCCGCAGGGCGGTTCCGGCGGGGTGGTCGGCACGACCCGGGTGGCGCACGCAGTGCCGGACGGCTATACCTTGCTGCTGCACCATTTCGGCATCGCCGCCACGCCCTCGCTGTATCCCGATCTCAAATACCGCCCGCTGGACGATTTTGAATACCTGGGCATGGTCACCGAGGTGCCGATGCTCGTGCTGGGTCGGCGCGGTCTGCCACCGAGCACGCCGGCCGAGCTGCTGAAATGGATTCACGCCCATTCGGGGCCCATCAGCCTGGCCAATTCCGGCCGGGGCTCGGCCTCGCACCTGTGCGGCATGCTGCTGCAGCAGGCCTTCCGGCGAGGCATGGTGTCGGTGCCCTACAAGGGCTCCGCGCCGGCGCTCGCCGAGCTGGAGGCCGATCAGGTCGACCTGCTGTGCGATCAGACGGTCAGCACCTTGGGGCCCATCGAATCCGGCCGCATCAAGGCGTATGCCGCTACCACGCCCCAGCGGGTGCAGCTGGCCAGCCTGAACGCCTTGCCCACCTTGCAGGAGCTGGGGTTCAAGGGATTCAGCCTCAGTGCCTGGGCCGGCTTGTACGCCCCCCGGGGCACGCCCAGGGCGATCGTCGAGAAGCTCAATGCAGCGCTCCAGATGGCGCTGAAAGACCCGGAATTCAGGCGCAGCCAGGAGGCGGTGGGCGCTTTGATCATCCACGACGACCGGCTGACGCCGGTGGGGCACAAGCGCTTTGTCTCGGGCGAGATCGACCGGTGGGCCGGGGTGGTCCGCCAGGCCGGGGCGTTTGCCGAGTGAATGGACGGGAAGACGGAACTTGACCGAAGCAGGCCAGGGCTAAGCGCTCGCGAGGGGCATGAGGATCATGAGGCTCATGGGATGCGCATCGGGATCGTCACCGGTCCGTCGTTGAGCAGGCTGACCTTCATGTCGGCGCCGAATTCACCGCATTGCACGTCGGGATGCCGCTGGCGGGCTGCGTGCAGCGTGTGCTCGTAAAGCCGGCGGCCTTGCTCGGCCCCGGCGGCGCCGGTGAAGCTGGGACGGTTGCCGCCGCTGACGTCGGCTGCCAGCGTGAACTGCGAGACGATCAGCAATCCGCCCCCTGTGTCCTGCAGGCTCAGGTTCATCTTGCCGGCCGCATCGCTGAAGATGCGCAGTTTGAGCACCTTCTGGACCAGTTTCTCGGCCTGCAATTCGGTATCGCCCGGTTCGGCGCAGACCAGCATCAGGAGGCCGGCGCCGATGGCGCCGGTGATGCGGCCCTCCACCTCGACGCGGGCCTCGCTGACTCTTTGTAAAACGGCGATCACCTGGTGCTTCTCCTGCGGGCTTGTGCTGTCGCGCTGCGGGGCTGCCTTGCGTGACCGATTCGGCGGCATTTTGCCTTTGCCGCGCCGGCCTGGGGCGCCGTCGCACCCGGGTCCTACAATCGGCCGCAATTCCTTCTTCAGCCCCGACCGATCATGAAGCAAGCGCCAGACACCACGCCCGCCACGCCGTTCAGTACCGATGTCTCGCATATCGCGCCGCGCGAGAAGGCCGAGATCCTGGCGCAGGCGCTGCCTTACATCCGCCAGTACCACGGCAAGACCATTGTCATCAAGTACGGCGGCAATGCCATGACCGACCCCGAGCTGCAGCAGGACTTCGCCGAAGACGTGGTGCTGCTCAAGCTGGTTGGCATGAATCCGGTGGTGGTGCACGGCGGCGGTCCGCAGATCGAGGACGCGCTCAAGAAGCTTGGCAAGACCGGCCATTTCATCCAGGGCATGCGCGTCACCGACGCCGAGACCATGGGCGTGGTTGAGTGGGTGCTGGCCGGCGAGGTGCAGCAGGACATCGTGGGCCTGATCAACGTGGCCGGCGGCAAGGCCGTGGGCCTGACGGGCCGCGACGGCGGCATGATCCGCGCCAAGAAGCTCAAGATGGTCGACAAGGACAACCCGGACATGGAGCACGACATCGGCCAGGTCGGCGACATCGTCTCCATCGACCCGAGCGTCGTGAAGGCGCTGCAGGACGACCAGTTCATCCCAGTGGTCAGCCCGATCGGCTTCGGCGAAAACAACGAGAGCTACAACATCAACGCCGACGTGGTCGCGGCCAAGCTGGCCACGGTGCTCAAGGCCGAGAAGCTGCTGATGCTCACGAACATCAAGGGCGTGCTCGACAAGAACGGCGAGCTGCTCACCGAACTGACGCCGCGCCGCATCGACGAGCTCGTGGCTGACGGCACGATCAGCGGCGGCATGATCCCCAAGATCGCCGGCGCGATCGACGCGGCGCGCAGCGGCGTCAACGCCGTGCACATCATTGACGGCCGCGTGCCGCACGCCATGCTGCTCGAGATCCTGACTGAGCAGGCCTACGGCACGATGATCCTGAGCCGCTGAACGACGCGATGCAGGACACGAAGCAGCCGGGCCCGCGCCGGCCGGTCTGGCTGTTCGACCTCGACAACACGCTCTACGACGCGCGCGCCGTGTTCGTCGCCGTGGCCGAGTCGATGACGGACTACATCGCGCGGCACGTCGGCGTCGAGCGCGCCGAGGCCGAGGCGCTGCGCATCCACTACTGGAAGACCTACGGCGCAACGCTGCCAGGGTTGACTCGCCATCATGGCATCGACGCCAAGCACTTCCTGCGCGAGACCCACGCGCTGCCGCAGCTCGACGCACTGATGGCCCACAACGCGCGCGACCTCGCGGCGCTGCGCCGCCTGCCGGGCCGCAAGTTCGTGCTGACGAACGGCTCGCACGGCTACGCACTTCGCGTGCTCGCCGCGCTGGGCCTGCGCGTCGGGCGGCACGGTGTGTTCGAAGACGTCATCGGCCTGGAGCAGATGCGCATGTTCGGCGAGGACCGCCCCAAGCCCGACGTGCGCATGCTGCGCCACGTACTCGCACGCCGGCGCCTCGACCCGCGCGACTGCGTCCTCGTGGAGGA
>JAFALA010000105.1 GCA_019234815.1 Burkholderiaceae bacterium
GTCGCCAGGTAGAACTGGCTGCCACGGTTGTCCAATTCGCCGGTGCGGCGCGACGGCGATTTGTCGTTGTCGAGCAGCTTGCCGGTGGCTTCATCCAGCGTCTTGGCCAGGATCTTGGCCTTGTCGTTGCCGGTCTTGATGCCCAGCTCTTCCAGCGACACCGCCAGGGCGAGGAATTCGCCGAGCGAATCCCAACGCAGGTGGTTTTCTTCCAGCAACTGCTGCACGTGTTTCGGGGCCGAACCGCCGGCACCGGTTTCGTACATGCCGCCGCCGGCCATCAGCGGTACGATAGACAGCATCTTGGCCGAGGTGCCCAGTTCCATGATCGGGAACAGGTCGGTCAGGTAGTCGCGCAGGATGTTGCCGGTGGCGCTGATGGTGTCCAGGCCGCGGATCACGCGCTCCAGCGTGTAGCGCATCGCGCGCACCTGGCTCATGATCTGGATGTCCAGGCCGCTGGTGTCGTGCTCGTGCAGGTACATCTTGACCTTGGTGATCAACTGCGCTTCGTGCGGACGGTAGGCGTCGAGCCAGAACACGACCGGCATGCCGGAGTTGCGGGCGCGGTTGACGGCCAGCTTGACCCAGTCGCGGATGGCGGCGTCCTTGACCTGGCACATGCGCCAGATGTCGCCCTGCTCGACGTTCTGGCTCATCAGCACCTCGCCGGTGGCCAGGTCGGTGATGTTGGCGACGCCATCTTCGGGGATTTCGAAGGTCTTGTCGTGCGAGCCGTATTCCTCGGCCTGCTGGGCCATCAGGCCGACGTTGGGCACGGTGCCCATGGTCTTGGGGTCGAAGGCGCCATGCCACTTGCAGAAGTTGATCATCTCCTGGTAGATGCGGGCAAAGGTCGACTCGGGCATCACGGCCTTGACGTCCTTCAGGCGGCCGTCGGCGCCCCACATCTTGCCGCCGTTGCGGATCATCGCGGGCATGGAGGCGTCGACGATGATGTCGTTGGGCGAGTGGAAGTTGGTGATGCCCTTGGCGGAATCCACCATGGCCAGTTCGGGGCGGTGCTCGTGGCAGGCGTGCAGGTCGCGCTTGATCTCGTCCTGCGTGCTTTGCGGCAGGGTGGCGATCTTGTTGTAGAGGTCGACCATGCCGTTGTTGACGTTGATGCCCAGTTCATCGAACAGCTTGCCGTGCTTCTCGAAGGCGTCGCGGTAGAAGATCTTGACGCAGTGGCCGAACACGATGGGGTGCGAGACCTTCATCATCGTCGCCTTGACGTGCAGCGAGAACATCACGCCGGTCTTGTGCGCGTCCTCGATCTCGCGCTCGTAGAAGTCCAGCAGGGCCTTCTTGCTCATGAACATGGAGTCGATGACTTCACGGTCGAGCAGCGCGACCTTGGGCTTCAGGACGATGGTTTTGCCGCTCTTGGTGATGAGCTCCATCTTGACGTCGCGGGCGCGGTCCAGCGTCATGGACTTTTCGCCGTGGTAGAAGTCGCCGCTGTGCATGTGCGAGACATGCGAGCGCGAGGCCTGGCTCCATTCGGCCATGCTGTGCGGGTTCTTGCGGGCGTATTCCTTGACGGCCTTGGGCGCGCGGCGGTCGGAGTTGCCTTCGCGCAGCACCGGGTTCACGGCGCTGCCGGTGCATTTGTTGTAGCGGGCGCGGATGTCCTTTTCCTCGTCCGTGGTCGGATTCTCGGGATAGTCGGGAATCTTGTAGCCCTTGTCCTGCAGCTCCTTGATGGCAGCCTTGAGCTGGGCCACCGAGGCGCTGATGTTGGGCAGCTTGATGATGTTGGCGTCGGGCTGCAGCGTCAGCTTGCCGAGTTCGCCGAGGTTGTCGGGCACGCGCTGCGCTTCGCTCAGGTACTCGGGGAACTGGCCGAGGATGCGGCCCGCCACCGAAATGTCGCTGGTCTGGATCTGGATGCCGGCAGGCGCGGCAAAGGCCCGGATGATCGGCAGGAAGGCGCTGGTCGCCAGCAGCGGGGCTTCGTCCGTCAGGGTGTAGATGATGGTGGGTTGTTGGGCGCTCATCGCTGATCTCTCATAAGGTATGGAAACGGCCCAAGGCCTGTGCGACCCTGGCGGCTGGAGTGGCGTGATTTTGCTCCCGAGGCGCGTGTTTCAGGTGTGTGAAATGCAATGCAATCTCACAATATGGAAATTTGCACCAGAACTTGGAAATTTTTTTTCCGGCCGCCTGGGCAAGGCTGAAGTAAGTCTGGCAAGCCTGGGTGTTCAAGCCATCGTCACCCGATCGCGGCCGGCGCGCTTGGATGCATACATGGCCGCATCGGCCCGTGCAATCAGGGTCGCCTCGTCATCGCCGTCGACGTGGGCCGCGATGCCGCCCGAGACCGTGACGGCCAGCAGCACGTCCTGGCTGTCGCGGCGGCGGAATTTCATGCCCTTGGCGCGCGACCGGATCGTTTCCGCCAAGGCGTTGGCATCGTGCATCGTGGTGTTGGGCAGCACCACGGCAAATTCCTCGCCGCCGTAGCGCGCCACGCTGTGCAAGGGGGTGGTCACGCTGCGCCGCAACACCTCGCTCAAGCCCTGGATCACCTTGTCGCCGATCAGGTGGCCATGCGTGTCGTTGACCTGCTTGAAATGATCGATGTCCAGGATGAGCAAACAGTGGCTGCTGCCTTCGCTGGGCGGCTCGGCGAGCATGGCGCGCAGGCCTTCATCGAACCCCTTGCGGTTGAGCAGGCCGGTGAGCGGATCGAGGGTCATTTCCCGGCGGGTGCGGGCGAGGTCGTCGCGCAGCCGGTCGATTTCTTCCTGCCCCGCCATCACCCGTCCTTGCAGCGCGGCGACCGATTGCTTCATCTCCGCCGTGCCTTCCAGCAGGCGCAGCACCTGGCTTCCCAGCAAGTCCGATGGCTCCCTCGCCAGGGCCTGGGTGAGTTCGGTGAGTTGCGCACCGAAATTGCCGGCTTGCGTTCCGGTGTGCGAGGCCGATTCGGAAATGCCGTGCATCACGCGCTGCATTTCCTGGCCAATTTGCATCATGCGGTCGGCGTCGGTGGGTGCAATATGCGATTGATATAGGTCCAGCACCGCACCGTCGCCCAGTTTGGGGAACTCTTTCAGGCGGAGGTCCAGGTCATTCGAGAGCTTGATATTGATGCCTGCCACATATTCATACCAGACTGTGAAGGTGACCGGATTGAATGCGGCGTCATGCTGCCCCATCTTTCCCAATGCCAGTCGCAGCAATTCGGCGCTGCGCGCCTTGCTTTCGGTATACCGCATGAATGCCACCTCGGACGTCACTTGCCTTGAATATGTCTATAGGAATATCAGGCCATGTTTATTTGACTATTTCAGATTGAATAAATGGATGTGCCAGATGTGCCAAAACTGCCACGCATTGAATTGCAAGGTGGTGAAAGTGAATAGCCGGGTAAGTCCCTAGGGTGGCGGCGCCGGCCAATTTATTTCATCAACTGATATGACGGTTGTTGGTATTGGCGCTAATAATGATTGCCGCCGGAGTTTTGATGGGCTGGCCAGGGCGCCAGCCGGTTCCATGGCCTCTTTTGCTTCCGTCCGATGGAGTGGCACGCGATGAAGTTGACCATTGTCCAGCGCATGGCGCTACTGACCGGGGTGGCCTTGGTGGGCGTGCTGTCCATGGCCATGCTGGGGCAGTATCAGATGGGGCGCTCCTTTCATGAAGCCAATCTGACCAATGTGAACGTCATTCCCAGCCTGACCCTGCTGGGCGACATGCGCAAATCGTTCCTGTTGGCGCGCATCACGCTGGCTCGCCGCGTGCTGGAGGAGAAGGATTCGCAGCAGGCTTTTGGATTGGAGGCCAGGCTGCAGAATTTGCGCAAGGACGTCGAAATCGCGTTCGAGCACTACAGCACCGACGGGTGCCAGGGCGCGAGCTGTTTTGTCGACGAGCAGGACCGGTATCTGTGGAGGAAAGAGCGCGAGCAGTGGCTGCGGCTGAGCGAGCGCATGGATGAAGTTTTGAAGCTTGTGCATTCCAGTGAGCGCAATCGCGCCGCAGCCACGCAAATGCTGAACGACCTGGAAGACGGCAACAACCAGTTGCTGGCGGCCATCAGCAACCACTTCGACTACAACGTCGACCTGGGCAACAAGGTCTTGCAGTCGGCGTCCGAATTCAAGGTGCAGGCGCTGTATTTGCAACTGGGTATCGGGCTGACCATGCTGCTGCTCATCGGCGGCATCGGTTTCGTGACGGCGCGCACGCTGATGCGCCAGCTCGGCGGCGAGCCGGATGACGCGGCCGACATCGCCCAAGGCCTGGCCGCCGGCGATTTGTCGCACCGGCCCAATCTGCGGGCGGGCGACCAGAAAAGTCTGATGGCGCGCATCCAGTTCATATTCGACATGCTGGAACGCCTGGCTTCGCGCGCCGACGCGGTGGGACAGGGCAATCTTGACGACGAGGTGGTGCCCGCGTCGTCGAAGGACAGGCTGGGGTTGGCCATCAACAACATGGTTCGTGCGCTGCGCCAGGGGCGCGACGAAGATCTTCGCCGCAACTGGATGAAAGACGGCCTGCGGGATTTGTCGACCCGGCTGTCGGGCGATCTGGGTGGCCAGGCGCTGGCCGACGCGGCGATCGAGTGCGTGGGCCGCTACCTGGAGGCCGGGCGCGGCGTCCTATACAACTATTCGGCGCCCGCGCAGAGTCTTGATTTGATGGGCAGCTACATGTACACCGAGCGCCTCCAGGTTGGCGCGCACTTTGCCCTGGGCGAAGGGGCGGTGGGCCAGGTGGCGCGCGAGCGCAAGCCTATCGTGCTGACCTTGGCGAGCGACGACACGCCGCTGATCGTGACCGGCACGGCCTGCGCCGCGCCGCGCATGACCTACACCTACCCCTTGCTGCATGAGCGGGAGCTGGTCGGCGTGCTCGAGCTGGCCAGCCTGAAGCGTTTCGACGCCACCGAACTCGAGTATCTGGACGCTGCGGTCGAGATGATCGCCGCCACGCTGTACGTGGCGGAGCAGCGCGCCAGCATTCGCCGCATGCTGACCGCGGCAGAAGCCTCGGAGGCGCAGATGCGCGAGCAAAGCCAGCGCATCCAGGAGGCCAACGAGCGCCTCGAAAAGCAGCAGCAATTGCTGCAACAGCAGACCGAGGAATTGCAGCTGTCCAATGCGCAGATGGAAGAACAGCAGCAGCAGTTGCAGCAGCAGACCGAGGAGCTGATGCAAAGCAACGCGCAGATGGAGGCGGCGCAGAGGCAGCTGCGCCAGCAGAATGTGGCGCTCGAAGCCTCGCGCAAGCAGCTCGATCAGCGTGCCCGCGAACTCGACCAGGTGGGCCGCTACAAGTCGGAATTCCTCGCCAACATGTCGCATGAGCTGCGCACGCCGCTGAATTCCATCATCGTCCTGTCCAAGATGATGGGTGCCAGCAGCGACGGACAGGTCAACGGCGAGGCGCTCAAATGGGCCGGCGTGATCCATCGCTCGGGGCAGGACCTGCTGCACCTGATCAACGACGTGCTGGACCTCTCCAAGGTCGAGGCCGGCCGCATGGACCTGGTCATCGAAACAGTGCGCAGCGATGAACTGTGCGGAGAACTGCAGGGCCTGTTCGAGCCCTTGGCTGCCGAGAGCGGCGTGGCGCTGGTCGTCGACGATCAATTGAAAGACGCGTTCCAGACGGATGAAGCCAAGCTGTCGCAGATCCTGCGCAATCTGTTGACCAATGCCTTCAAGTTCTGCAAGCAGGGCAGCGTGACGCTCAGCCTGCGCCGCGGGGCGGATTCGCGCCGGCCGCTGCGCTTTTGCGTGCGCGATACCGGCATTGGCATTCCGAAGGACAAGCTGGGCCTGATTTTCGAAGCCTTCAAGCAGGCGGACGGCTCGACCTCGCGCGAGTACGGCGGCACCGGTCTGGGGCTGACCATCAGCCAGCGCTTTGCCGAACTGCTGGGCGGCACCATCGAAGTCCATAGCGAGGAAGGCCGGGGCAGCGAGTTTTGCGTGCTGCTGCCCGAGCGTCTGGAGGAGGTCTATGCCCGATCGGGCCAGGCCGTTGCCGCGGCGGCGCGCGAGTCCATGCAAGTGGACGAGCGGGACAGCTTGAGCGAAGGCGATCTCAGCATCTTGCTGATCGACGACGACACGGCCTTTGGCCAGGCCCTGTTGGCCCTGAATCGGGGCCTGGGCTACAAGACCCTGCTGGCGGCCACCGGCGCGCAAGGTATCCAGATGGCGCGGCGCTACCGGCCGCGCGGCATCCTGCTGGACTTGGGCCTGCCCGACATGGACGGCAGCCGCGTGCTGCACGAATTGAAGTCGGACCGTGAGCTGGCCTCCATCCCCGTGTACATCGTGTCGGCGCGCGACCGCGACGAGACCATGCTGCGGCAGGGCGCCGTGGGCTTTCTGCAAAAACCGGCCGAACCCCAGCGCCTGGCGGAAATCCAGGCTGAATTGCTGGCCCTGGTGGACACCGCGGATGGCGCACGGCTGCTGGTGCTCGAGAACGGCGGCATCACGGCGCAGAGCCTGCAAGACCTGCTGGGAGGTCGCGCGATGCGGGTCGAGGCCGCGACGGACGGCGCGGCGCTCGGCGAGCTGTTCCGCGCCAGCCAGCGGGCCCAGGATCCCTATCGGCTGGTGGTGCTGGACGTGTCGCCCCTGCCTGGCGAAGGCGTCAGTCAGGCACTGGCATGGGCGCGCAGCCTGCGGGCGCTGGCCGCCGATCTGCCCCTGGTGTTCCATTGCCGGCAGCCGCTCCCGCCGGACGAGGAGGCGCCGTTGCGGCAGCTGTCGTCGTGCCTCATCATGGCGTCGCAGCAGGCCGCACCGCGCCTGCTGGCCAACGTGGAGCGCTTTTTGCGCGAGGTGCCGCGCGAAGCCTTGGGCCTGAAGTCCACGGCGCATGCGACCCTCGACGGCAAGGCCTTGTCGGATCACCATGTGCTGGTGGTGGACGATGATCCTCGCAACATCTTCGTGATGACGGCGGCACTGGAGCGGCAGGGCGCCAGGGTCAGCACCGCCATCAACGGCAAGCGCGCGCTGGAGTTCCTGGCCAAGGAGACGGTCGACGTGATCCTGATGGACGTGATGATGCCCGAGATGGACGGCTTCGAAGCCATGACCCACATCCGCGCCGACGCCCGCATTGCGCAGACGCCCGTCATCGTCATCAGCGCCAAGGCCGCCGCCGCGGACCGTGCCAAGGCCATGCGCATGGGTGCCAACGACTATCTCAGCAAGCCCATCGACTACGACATGCTGGTGGCGATGGTGCGGCGCTGGTGCAAGGGCTGAGCGGCGCGGGGACCGGACGATCATGAGCATTTCGGTTCAGGAGCGCGCGGGGGGCTTGCACGTTGCCGTGCTGGGCCGGCGTCTGGCACCGGAGGACGCCGACCGTCTGCTGGCGCTGCTGGCCGAGCCGTCTCCTGTGGAGCTGAATTTCTACGACCTGGAAGCGCTGCCGGGCGACATCGTCGAGGCCCTGGCCGACCGGCTCGACAAGCTCGCGGCAGGCTTGAGCATCAAGGCCTACCATGCGCCGCTCGCGCACCAGTTGATGCGGCTGGACATGCCGGTGCTGCGTGTCGATCCGGCGCCGCCCGTGGCCGAGGTGCTGCCGCAGGCCTGCCGGGCCGTGGCCCTGGCCGGCTCGGCGCAAAGCCTGGACAAGATCTGCTACACCGTGTCGAGGCTGCCGGTGGTCCAGGTCGCCGTGTTTGTCCTGCAGCATGTGCAGGAAAACCAGCTCAACCAACTCGACAAGCTGCTGCGGACCCGCACCGACTACCGGGTGGTGATGCCGCAGCATTTGATGGCCGTCGAACCGGGCACGCTGTATGTGGCGCCGCCCGGCCACCACATGAAGGTGGCGCACGGCCTGGTGTACCTGACGCGCGACGCTAAGCGGCAATGGTCCCGCCCCTCGATCGACGCCTTGTTTGAATCGCTGGCGGCCGAATATGGCGCGCAGGTCATGGCCATGCTGTTCTGCGGGCTGGGCAGCGACGGCGTGGAGGGCTGTGCCGCCTTGAAGAAGGCGGGCGCCTTGGTGCTGGTGGAGGACGGCGACGAGTGCGGCATCGCGCGCGCCATGCCGGACGCCGTGCGATACGCCGGGCACAGCCACCTGGTGCTCAAGCGCTCGGGGCTGGCGAGCGTGGCGGCTTGCGTGCTGCAAGGCGATCCGCATACCTTCAGTGGCGAGGGCGCGCATGACAATGCCCTGCTGGACCTGTTCCTCGAAGCGCTGTTCGATCAATACAGCTACGACTTGAGAAGTTATCAGCGCGACAGCCTGATGCGCCGCGTCAAGCAGACCCTGCTCAGGCTGGGGTGGCGCTCGCTCGCCCAATTCGTGGCCGCCGTGCTGTCCGATCCGCGGCAATTTGAACTGATGTGCATCGAATTGCCGGTGGGCGTGAGCAGCTTCTTCCGCCATCCCGAGCAATGGCAGGAGCTGCGTGAAACGGTGCTGCCGAGCTTGAACAGCTTTCCCCTGATCAAGCTGTGGTGCGCCGGTTGTTCCACCGGCGAGGAGGCCTATTCGCTGGCCTGGTTGATGGACGAGTTCCAGCTGCTGGATCGCTGCCACCTGTTCGCCACCGACATCAATCCCCACGCCCTGGATCAGGCCCGCACGGGGCTGTTCCCCCGGACGATCTGGGCGCAAAGCCAGGAACAGTACCGGCAAGGCGGCGGCGCGCAGGCGCTGGAAGACCGCCTCGCACCGGGATCCAGGTTTCTCCGCGCCAGCGAACGCCTGCGCCAGGCGATTCTTTTTTACCGCCATTCGCTGCTGGAGAGCGGCAGCTTCAATGAATTCCAGCTGATCATTTGTCGCAACGTCATGATCTACTTCGATGCCAACCTGCAGCGCGAGGTCTTGCATCGATTCGCACGTTCCCTGCACGAAGACGGCTTTCTCGTGCTGGGTCCGCAGGACGGGCTGGCCGCCATGGCCCTCGAAGCGGGTTTTGTCGCGTGCCGGCCTGGCGGCCATATTTACCGTCGTGTGGAGCGTATTGCCCATGTCTAAACAATTCGGCGTCTTGGTGGTGGACGACAAGGTCAGCAACCGCATCACCTTGACCGCATTGCTGTCGCGCTTGAAGGACTGCCAGCTGTTCGAGGCGGAGAGCGGCGAGCAAGCCTTGCTGATGGTGATGGACCAGCCCGTCCATCTGATCCTGCTGGACGTGCAGATGCCCGGCATGGACGGGTTCGAGACGGCGCAGCACCTGCAAATGCTGGAGCGCACGCGCGACATTCCCATCGTCTTTATTTCGGCTGCGAAGCGGACCGAGGAATTCATCTCGCGCGGCTATGCGGTGGGCGCGGTGGACTACCTGACCAAGCCGCTCGACGACAACCTGATTCTCAATCGCGTGCGCCTGTACCAGCGCCTGCACGAGAAGGAGTCGGACCTCTGGGCAGCCGTCAACAAGCTGCAATCGGCGCAGGAGCGGCTGGTGCAGACCGAGAAGCTCACGGCGCTGAGTCCGGTGGTGGCGGCCATCTCGCACGAGCTCAACACCCCCATCGGCAATTGCATGCTGGCCGCCACGACGCTGAACGACATGACGGCGCAGCTGGAGTCGCACCTGAACAGCCAGACGCCGATGCGTATCTCGGAGCTCAAGGACTACCTGGAATCCAACCGCGATGGCCTGGACTTGATGATGCGCGGACTGGACCGCGCCTCCAAGCTGATCAACAACTTCAAGGATGTGGCGCTCAGCACCACGCACGTGAGCTGCACGGTGTTCGACTTGAAGCAGGCCCTCGAGGTCACCCTGAAGCGCGTGCAGCTGGACCTGGACAAGACCCCCTACCGCCTGGAATTGAGCGTGGAGGAGGGCATCGAGATGGACAGCTACCCCGGCTCCATCGGGGAGATCATCGGCCAGTTGGTGCGCAACTCGGTGGTGCACGGCTTCGACGGGCTGAATCGCGGCTTGATCCAGTTGAGCGCGACGCGCGAGGGCGAGCAGGTCCGCATCGTCTATCGCGACGACGGCCATGGCATGTCCGACGTGGTGCGCAAGCACGTGTTCGACCCCTTCTTCACCACCCGCCTGGGGCAGGGCGGCAGCGGCCTGGGCATGTACATCTGCCACAACCAGGTGCGCGGCCTGCTGGGCGGGCAGATCGAAGTGCAAAGCCGTCCGGGCGACGGCTGCGTCGTGGTGATGACCCTGCCTTGCCAAGCGCCGCGCTTGCCCGGCGGGGTCCACGGCGTGGCTTGACGGGCCACTCGGCACCGTTTCAGGCGGGGCCGATGGGCGTGGTCGCCTGGGCTATCCGAGCGATCTGGGCGTTTCCCCCGATCAAAATCCAGGCTGCCTTGGGTATGTTGCTGACTTCCATCTCCCTTTGAACGACAACCATTTCAGGAAATCATGAACGGTCTCATGATGCAGCAGCCGCTGCTGATCTCCAGCCTGCTGGTCCACGCCGAACGGCATCACGGCGCCCAGGAGATCGTGTCGCGCCGCACCGAAGGCGACCTTCACCGCTACACCTTCCGCGAGCTGGCCCGGCGTGCGCGCCGCATGGCCAAGGCCATCCAGGCGCTGGGCGTCGGACAGGGCGATCGCGTGGCCACGCTGGCCTGGAACGGCTACCGGCACCTGGAGCTGTATTACGCGGTGTCGGGCTCGGGCGCGGTGCTGCATACGCTGAATCCGCGTCTGCATCCCGATCAGCTCGGCTGGATCGTCGCGAATGCGGAAGACCGGGTCTTGTGCTTCGACCAGACCTTTCTGCCGCTGGTCGAGAAGGTCGCACCCCTGCTGAAGTCGGTGCAGCATGTCGTGCTCCTGTGCGACCGCACGCACATGCCGGCCCGCTGCAGCATTCCGAACCTGCTGTGCTACGAGGATCTGATCGACGCGCACAGCGACGACTACGCCTGGCCGCAGTTGGACGAGAACCTGGCCTCCTCGCTGTGCTACACCTCGGGCACCACGGGCAATCCCAAGGGCGTGCTGTACAGCCACCGCTCCACGGTGCTGCACACCTATGCGTCGGCCCTGCCCGATGCGCTGAACCTGTCCTCGCGCGACACGGTCTTGCCGGTGGTGCCCATGTTCCATGTGAATGCCTGGGGCCTGCCCTATGCCGCCTGCATGGTCGGCGCCAAGGTCGTGTTCCCGGGTGCGCAGCTCGATGGCGCGTCGCTGCACGAGCTGTTCGAATCCGAGCGGGTGACGGTGTCGGCAGGCGTGCCCACCGTGTGGCAAGGCCTTTTGACCCATGTCGAGGCCCATGGCCTGAATTTCAGCACCATGCGCCGCACGGTGATCGGCGGATCAGCCTGCTCGCCCGCGATGATCCGCAGCTTCGAGGAGCAGTACCGCGTGCAGGTCTTGCATGCCTGGGGCATGACCGAACTGAGTCCCCTGGGTACCGTGTGCATCCTGCAGCCCAAGCACGCTGAATTGCCTGTCGATGCGCAACTGCAGGTGCAGGCCAAGCAGGGGCAGTCGCTGTTCGGCATCGACATGAAGATCGTCGACGCCCATGGGCAGGAGCTGCCCTGGGACGGCCAGGCTTCGGGCGAGCTGCTGGTGCGCGGCCACTGGGTGGCGCAATCGTATTTCCGCGGCGAGGGCGGCGATCCGCTGGTCGACGGCTGGTTCCCGACCGGCGATGTTTCGACCATCGATGCCGATGGCTACATGCAGATCACCGACCGGGCCAAGGACGTCATCAAGTCCGGCGGCGAATGGATAGGCTCGATCGACATCGAGAACATCGCCATGGCCTGCCCGGGCGTCGCCATGGCGGCCTGCATTGGCGTCAAGCACCCCAAATGGGACGAGCGGCCCTTGCTGGTCGTCGTGCCCAAGCCCGGCGCGCAGCTGGGCAAGGCCGAGGTGCTGGGCTTTCTCAGCGGCAAGATCGCCAAGTGGTGGACGCCCGACGACGTGGTGTTCGTCGATGCGATTCCGCTCGGCGCGACCGGCAAGATGCTCAAGCACAAATTGCGCGAGTCTTTCAAGGACTACCTGATGCCGGCCGCCTGATGCCGACCACCTGAGGCCGGCTGCGGCGCCGCTCAGGTCATGCCCGCGGCCTTGGCCATGGCCAGGTACGGCGCCAGGCGCTCGCCCATCACCGCGCCGAGCGCCTGCAGGCCGCTGATGGGACGCACCATCACCTCGAAATCGATGATCTTGCCCTCGTCGTCGAACTGGATCAGGTCCATGCCCTTGAGCGATTTGTCGCCGACCTTGGCACTGAATTCCAGCGCGACGCTCTGGCCGTCGGCGCTGACGAACTCGCGGTGGTAGGTGAAGTCCTCGAACACCTTGGAGACCGTGTTCAGGATCAGGCTCACGACCTGCGCGCCGGGGTAGGGCGTGTGCGCCATCGGCGAGCGGAACACGGCCTTGCGGTGCAGCAGCGCCGGCAGCTCGCTCAGGTCGCCCTGCGCCACCATGGCATGCCAGCGCGCCAAGGTTTCCTGCATGGCCGGATTGAGGCCGGATGCGACAGGCGCCGAAGCCTCCTTCGCCTGGGGCGCGCCGGTGTCCAGCGCCAAGGCCAGTTCGGTGCCCTGCTTGATGGCGCGCTTGGCGTCGAGCTCGGCCGCCTTGTCGGCGCCGCCGATCAGGTGCACCTGCGCGCCGCCCTGCTCGAGCGCCGCCTGCAGCTCGCGCTGCGGCTCCTGGCCGGCGCACAGCACCACGGTGTCGGCGGGAATCACATGGTCCTCGCCGTTCATGGTGATGTGCAGTCCGGCGTCGTCCACCTTGCGGTAGGTGACGCCCGCGAGCATCTCGACGCGGCGGTGCTTCAACGAAGTGCGGTGGATCCAGCCCGTGGTCTTGCCCAGGCCGTCGCCGACCTTGCTGGCCTTGCGCTGCAGCAAGTAAATCTTGCGCGGGCTTTTCTCGAGCTTGGCGGGCTTGAGGCCGCCGGCATGGGCGTAGCCGGTGTCAATGCCCCATTCGTCGAAAAACTTGGCGGCATCGAGGCTGGGGCTGGTGCCCTCGTGCAGCAGGAATTCCGACACGTCGAAGCCGATGCCGCCGGCGCCGATCACGGCCACGGTCTGGCCCACCGGCTTCTTGTCGCGCAGCACGTCGAGGTAGCCCAGCACCTTGGGATGGTTCACGCCTTCGAAGTCGGGCGTGCGCGGCGTCACGCCGGTGGCCAGCACCACCTGCTTGAAGCCGGCGGACAGCAGCGCTTGCGCGTCGACCTTGCGGCCCAACTGCAGCTTCACGCCCGTGAGCTCGACCTGGCGGCCGAAATAGCGCAAGGTCTCGTAGAACTCTTCCTTGCCGGGCACCTGCTTGGCGATGTTGAATTGCCCGCCGATTTCCGATGCGGCATCGAACAGCGTCACTTCGAAGCCGCGCTGCGCCGCGGTGGTGGCGAAAGCCAGGCCGGCGGGGCCCGCGCCGACCACGGCCACGGGCGTGCGGGCCTTTGCCTGGGTCAGCGGCATCAGCGTCTCGTGGCAGGCGCGCGGATTGACCAGGCAGGAGGTGATCTTGCCGGCGAAGGTGTGGTCCAGGCAGGCCTGGTTGCAGCCGATGCAGGTGTTGATCTCGTTGGCACGGCCCTGCTCGGCCTTGCGCACGAACTCGGGGTCGGCCAGGAAGGGGCGCGCCATCGAGACCATGTCGCACATGCGGTCGGTCAGCACCTGCTCCGCCACCTCGGGCGTGTTGATGCGGTTGGTGGCGACCAGCGGGATCTTCACCTTGCCCATCAGCTGCTGCGTGACCCAGGCAAAGGCCGCGCGCGGCACCTTGGTGGCGATGGTCGGAATACGCGCCTCGTGCCAGCCGATGCCGGTGTTGATGATGGTCGCGCCCGCCGCCTCGATGGCCTGCGCCAGCTGCACGACTTCGTCCAGCGTGGAGCCGCCTTCGACCAGGTCCAGCATCGAGAGCCGGTAGATGATGATGAAGTTCTGCCCCACGCGCTCGCGGGTGCGGCGCACGATTTCGACCGGGAAGCGGATGCGCTTGGCGTAGCTGCCGCCCCATTCGTCGTCGCGCTGGTTGGTGCGTGCGGCGATGAATTCGTTGATCAGGTAGCCCTCCGAGCCCATGATCTCGACGCCGTCGTAGCCGGCGCCTTGGGCCAGCGCGGCGCAGCGCACGTAGTCGGCGATCGTCTCCTCAACCTCGTCGGCGCTCAAGGGGTGGGGGCGGAAGGGGTTGATGGGGGCTTGCAAGGCGCTGGGCGCCACCAGCTCGGGCTGGTAGGCGTAGCGGCCGAAATGCAGGATCTGCATCGCGATCTTGCCGCCCTCGGCGTGCACGGCGTCGGTGACGACGCGATGCTTGGCCGCCTCTTCCTCGTTCGTCATGCAGGAGCCGCCGGGCATCGGGCTGGCGCGGCGATTGGGGGCGATGCCGCCGGTCACGATCAGGCCCACGCCGCCGCGTGCGCGCTCGGCATAGAAAGCCGCCATGCGCTCGAAACCGTCCCTGGCTTCTTCCAGGCCCACGTGCATGGAGCCCATCAGAACACGGTTCTTCAAGGTGGTGAAGCCCAGGTCGAGCGGGGCCAGCATATGGGGGTAGGCGCTCATCGATTTCGTCTCCGGTAAGGTATGGGTGGCTGAACTATGCAACTGATTGCATCAGTCTAGGGGCGCTTTCCTATTTATGCAACTGGTTGCATGCGTAGGGGTGTGCCTCTACACTGCCTGCATGTCGCTTGCCCATGCCGTCCTGACCTCTCTGATCGAAAAATCCTGCTCCGGGTACGACCTGGCGCGGCGGTTCGATAAATCCATCGGCTACTTCTGGCAGGCCAGCCATCAGCAGATCTACCGCGAGCTGGCGCGCATGGAGGCGGCGGGCTGGATCCAGTCCAGCCTGGCGCCCGATGCGGGCAAGACGCGCAAGCGCATCTACGAGGTGCTGCCCGCGGGCCGCAAGGAATTGAAGCGCTGGACCCGGCAGCCGTCTTCGCCCGTCGATTTGCGTGACGAACTGGGGGTGCGTCTGCGCGCCGACGCGGCCCTGGGGCCCCAGGGCCTGGAGGACGAGCTGCGCGAGCGCATCCATGTGCACGAGGAAAAGCTGCGCGTCTATCGAGAAATCGATGCGCGCGACTTTCCCGACAGCAAGGCCCTGTCGCGCAAGGCGCGTATTCACCGGATGATTCTTCAGCGCGGCATCCAGTTCGAAGAGCATTCATTGGCCTGGACGCGTCAGATGCTGGAGGCATTGGAGCAGGGCCCGGGGTGAGCCATGGCTGCGAATCCTCAACCGGAAAGATCCGACCATGAACTGGCGCGCGCCATGTACCGTTGGCGCGCCTGGTGCTACGACTGGCAGCTGGCCCCCTATGAATCCTGGCGCGAGCAGGCCATCGCGCTGCTGGCGCTGCGGGCCGGGCAGACCGTGCTCGATGTGGGCTGCGGCACCGGCTTGAGCCTGCCGCGATTGAGCGCGCAGGTGGGGACGGGCGGCCGCGTGATCGGCATCGATCTTTCGCCGGACATGCTGGCGATTGCGCGCGAGCGCATCCGGACCCACGGCCTGGGCAACGTGGAATTGATCTGCGCCCCCATCGAGGCCGCGCAGTGGCAGGGCCTGGCCGACGCCGCCCTGTTTCATTTCACGCACGACATCCTGCAGTCCGAGGCGGCGCTGGCGCGCATCTTTGCCGGCCTGAAGCCGGACTCGCACGTGGTGGCGACGGGCCTGCAGTGGACCACGCAGACCTGGACCGGACTGAACGCCCAGGTCTGGTGGTCGGTGATGCAGTCGGTCACCACGCCCGGCGGCCTGGACCAGCCCTGGCGGGGCCTGTCGCGGCGCTTGCACGCGTTGTCGGTGCAGCCGCTGCTGTTCGGCACGGCCTACATCGCGGCAGGACTCAGTTAGGCGAACTGGGTTCGAATCCGGCGGCGGCGGCATGGGCCGTTTCACGCAGGAAGATGCGCGAGGACTTGACCCAGGGCAGGAAGTCTTCGCCGGGCATGGGCCTGGAGACCAGATAGCCTTGCAATTGATCGCATCCGAGCAGGTACAGGATGCTCCAGTCGGCGACGTCCTCCACGCCCTCGGCCACCGTGGTGATCTGCAGCGTCCTGGCCATGTCGATAGCGTTCTCCAGCACGGCGCGGCGGTTCAGGCGCGTCGAGGCGCCGTGCACGAAGATGCGGTCAATCTTCAGCTCCGTGAACGGACTTTGCGCCAGGATCATGTTGGACGAATAGCCGATGCCGTAGTCGTCCATCGACAAACCGTAGCCCTTCAGGCCCAGCCGCGCCAGATTGGCCAGCGACTGGCTTTTCATCACCATGGTCTCGGTCACCTCCCAATTGATCAGTGACGGATCGACGCCGTGGCTCTGCACGCGCGCCATCAGCTGATCGAGAAAGGTCTTCTCCGCCAGGTCGTCGGCCGACAGGTTCAGCGAGATCTTCAGGTGCGGCATCACGCTGGTCCAGGTCTTGAAGCGCTCCAGCGACTTGCCCACCATGGCCAGCGTGAAGCGCTGCATCAGCGGCGAGCCTTCCAGCGTCGTGATAAAGCGCTGCGGCGGCACCAGGCCCTGGTCCGGCAGGGCGATGCGCGCCAGCGCCTCGACGCCGCGGATCGCGCCGGTCTTGACGTCGACCTTGGGCTGGAAATAGGGAACCACGTGGCCGTCGTCGATCGCGGCTTCGATCTCGTCCAGCGTCATCATGCCGTACACCGACGGTGCGGCCTGTCCCGGGGGCGGAGTGCGTTTGGCCAGGTTCAGGAGCTTGGCCAGGGCCGGCGTGGTCAGGGGCTTGGGGATGGTTCCCAGCAGATTGATGCTGCTGTGGTCGGATGCGATGCGCTCGACGGTTTCCAGCAGGCGCGGATCGCGGGCGCTGGTGACGATGAGGTTGTCGACCGGGTAGGCCTCGGCCAGCTTGCCGATCAATTCGATGCCGTCCATCTCGGGCATGTCGATGTCGGTGACGAGCAGGAACACCTGGCGTTGCTCGGCCTGCTCCAGGATGCGCAGCGCGTCCAGGCCGTTCTCGGCTTCCAGCACCGTACCAAAGCCCATTTCCTTGACCACGGCCATGGCCTGGGCGCGCTGCACCGCGCTGTCCTCGACCACCAGGGCCACCAGATTCTCAAATGCGTTCATACAGGCCGTCCTGAATTGCGTGGCAGGGCGAAGGTACGAAACTGAAGCGGGGCATGTTCATCAGCTTATCCATTTCGACTCATCACCGACATGATTTCCTTATGAATCGCTTGCAAAGGCACTTCCTTGTCGACGGCGCCGCGCTTCATGGCCTCGTTGGGCATGCCATAGACGATGCAAGTGTCTTCGTCCTGGCCGACGGTGCGCGCGCCGCATTGGTGCATTTCAAGCAGGCCGGCGGCGCCATCGTCGCCCATGCCGGTCATGATGACGCCCAAGGCATTGGCGCCGGCCACCTTGGCGACTGAGCGGAACAGCACGTCGACCGAGGGCCGGTGCCGGTTGACCGGCGGTCCGTCCACCACGTCGACCTGGTATTGGGCGCCACTGCGGCGCAGCACCATGTGCTTGCCGCCGGGCGCGATCAGCACGCATCCGGGCAGCACGCGATCGCCGTGCGCGGCTTCCTTGACGTGGACCGCGCACAGCTGGTCCAGCCGGGCCGCGAAGGCCGCGGTGAATTTCTCGGGCATGTGCTGCACCACGACGATGCCGGGCGCGACCCGCGGCAGCGCGGTCAGCACTGCCTCCAGCGCCTGGGTGCCGCCGGTGGAGGTGCCTATGGCCACGATTTGCTCGGTGGTCTGGCTCATGGCGCGGCCTTCGGGGGCGGCCAGGATCACGTCGGCATTGAACTTCCTGACCACGCCCTGCGCAGACAGCGGGGCGGCCGCAGCCGCGGCATCGACGCGGCGCACCTTGGCCTTGGCTGCTTCCTTGACGGCCGAGATCAGCTCCGTGGCGCTGCTCGTCAGAAAGTTCTTCAGGTCGAGCTTGGGCTTGGTGATGATGTTGACGGCCCCCGCCGCCAGGGCGTCTATGGAGGTCTGCGTGCCCTTCTCGGTCAGCGTGGAGCAGATCACCACCGGCGTGGGCCGCTCGCTCATGATCTTGCGCAGGAAGGTGATGCCGTCCATGCGCGGCATTTCGACGTCGAGCACGATCACGTCGGGCCACCCTATCTTCATGCGCTCCATGGCCAGGATGGGGTCGGACACGGCGTGCGTCACCTGGATGCCCGACGTGCTGTTCAACAGGCTGGTCAGGACCTGCCTGACCACCGCCGAATCGTCCACCACCAGAACCTTGATCACGCCGGAATCTCCTTGTCAGCCGCCTGGGGAGCGCAGGTGTTCATGTGAGCCTGTAAATGGCCGGGGCCAGCAGCTGGAAATTGGACTCAATGCCTTGCAGTGATTCCGAATGACCGATCATCAAGGTCCCGCCCGGCTTGAGGGTCGTGGCAATGCGGGCAATGACCTGTTGCTTCTGTTCCAGGTTGAAGTAGATCATGACATTGCGCAGGAAGATCACATCGAAATTGCCGATGTCCACCAGGGGCTTGACCAGGTTCACATGGGTAAATTGCACCTTCTCGCGCAGTTCGGGCTTGACCAGCAGGGTGCCCGCCTCTACGCCTGTGCCCTTGAGGCAGTATTGGCGGCGGTAATGTAAAGGCAGGTGCGTGGTGCGAACATCTGGATAGTGTCCGTTGCGGGCGCGGCGCAGCATGCGGGCGCTGATGTCGGAACCCAGCACCTCCCAGGGCAAGGCGCCTTGTGCATCGTCCAGCACCATCGCGATGCTGTAGGCCTCTTCGCCGCTGGAACTGGCGGCGCTCCAGACGCGCAGGCCGCGGCGTTCTGCGGTGGCGGCTTTGGCCAGCTCGCGCAGCATCTCGAAATGCTTGGGTTCGCGGAAGAAATAGGTCTCGTTGGTGGTCAGCAGGTCGATGGCGCGCTGCGCCTCCATGGCCCCGCCCTTGCCGACGATCAGCTTGTAGTACTGGATGAAGCTGGTCAGATTGAGCTGATGGATGCGCGAGGTCAGCCGGGTCTGCACCAGCGTGTGCTTCTTGTCGGACAAGGTGATGCCCGCTTCCGCCAGGATGAAGGCCTGGAAGAGCTTGAATTCCTGGGGTTGAAGCAGCAGCACGGAACAGTCGCCCAATCTTTCCATCCGGTTCAGTTCTGCTCGGGTCCGGCCAGTAGTTCCTGGCCGCTGGCCGGCGCCAGATCGGCCAGGTCCAGCACCTGCTCGACCTGCAGCAGGATCACGAACTTGGAGCCCATCTTCGCCATGCCGCTGATATAGAACGCCGGCACTTTCATGCCGAACGTGGGCGGCGGCTCGATGTCCTTGGCGTCCACGGTCTTGACGGCGCTGACGGAGTCGACGATCAGGCCGATCATGGGACCGTCGGTCTTGTGCTTTTGCTCGACGATCACGATGCTGGTGCGCCGGCCCACGGTGCAGGGTGCGCGGCCCAGGCGGGCGGACAGGTCCATCACGGGCACCACGGCGCCGCGCAGGTTGATGACGCCGCAGATGGTCTTGGGCATCAACGGCACTTCGGTGAGCGTGCTGTATTCGATGATCTCCTTCACCACCAGGATGGGCAGGCCGTACAGCTCCTCGCCCAGGGCGAAGGTCAGGTACTGCGCCGGTGCGGCTGTGTCGGATCCCGCCACCGGGGCGAGCGCTGCAGCCTGTTTCGTTGGAGTCACGGCATTCATGGCGGGGGCTCTCAGTAGCTGGTGAAGTTGGCCGGATCAGGCGCGCCCTCATTGTGAGCCTCATGAGCCGGATTGGCACGCTTGGCGTGCGGCTTGCCTGCGCTCTTGGCCGGCGCAGCCGAGCGCGCATGCACGGCATGGTGCTCGCGGACGTTGCGCGTCGTCTTGAAGTAGGAAATCGTCGTCTGCAGGCGTTCGGCCTGGGCGCTCATCTCTTCGGCGGTCGAGGCCAGCTGTTCGGCGCCGGCGGCGTTTTGCTGCGTGGTCTGGCTCAACTGGCTGACCGCGGCATTGATTTGCGCCGCTCCGGTGGTCTGCTCTTCCGAGGCGGCGGTGATTTCCTGCACCAGATCGGAGGTGCGCCGGATGTTGGGCACCATGTCGCCGAGCAGATTGCCGGCGCGCTCGGCCAGGTCGACGCTGCTGGTCGCCACTTCGCTGATTTCCTGTGCCGCCAGCTGGCTGCGCTCGGCCAGCTTGCCGACTTCGGCGGCCACCACCGCAAAGCCCTTGCCATGCTCGCCCGCGCGCGCGGCTTCGATGGCGGCATTCAGGGCCAGCAGATTGGTCTGGTAGGCGATGTCGTCGATGATGACGATCTTCTTGGCGATCTGGCGCATGGCCGAGACCGTGGCCTTGACGGCGTCGCCGCCTTCGCCGGCTTCTTCCGAGGCTTTGGACGCGATGGCGTCGGTCACCTTGGCGTTTTCGGTGTTTTGCGCAATGGATGCGGCCATCTGCTCGACCGAGGCGCTGGTTTCCTCGACGCTGGCGGCCTGCTCGTTGGTCGCCTGCGACAGCGACTGCGCCGTGGCGCTGATCTGCTCGGCGGCGGTGGTCAGCTCGTCCGAGCCGTCCGACACCTCGGCGACGATTTGCGAGAGCTTGTCGACCATGCGGTTCATGGCCGCGAGCAGGCTGGTTTCGTCACCGGGCTTCACGGCGATGTCCAGGCGCAGGTCGCCGTCAGACACGGCCGTGGCGATGTGTGCTGCATAGTCAGGCTCGCCTCCCAGGGCGCGCACCAGCGAGCGGATGATGCTGTAGGCCAGGAAAATGCCGATGGCCAGGCCGCCCACCAGCAGCGCCACGTTGAGCTTGGTGTTGAAGGCCGACTGCACTTCGGCGGACTGGTACTCCTCTTTGGCGACGTCGATCTGGAGCTTGACCAGCTTCTCCAGGACCTCCTGGATGTGCTGCGCCAGGTCAGACATCTTGCCCTTGAAGATCTGGGTCGCGGCGTTGGTGTCGCCGGTAGCCAGGGCCATGCGCACGGGGACCATGGCTTCGCGGAGATAGTCTTCGCGGGCCTTGGCGTATTCGTCCGCCAGCTTCTGCTCATCCGGCGTCAGGTAGGTGCTGGTGTAGTCCTTCCAGAGGGCAAGAATCCGCTCGAGGTTCTTGTCCAGCTCCGCGTTCTTGGCTCGATGCCCCTCGGCGTCCGGCTCGATGAGCATCCGGCCGATCAGGACACGATTGCGCAGCGTCAGCGACTCGATCTCGGACAGCTGCCCCAGGCACACGGTGCGGTCTTCATAGACCGTCTTGAGCTTGGCGTTGCTGTAGTCCATGCCCCGCAAGCCAAAGAGTCCGACCAGCAGCATGGCCAGCGTCATGACGGCCACCAGCAGGCTCAGGCGTGTGGCGACTTTTAAATTGTTGACCATATTGACCTCGTCGTGAAAGCTGAGAATGAACGGGCGTTGGAATTTGGAAAGCAAGGCTCAGGCGATTTGCCGCACGATCGGCTTGTGGCCCTTTTCCTGCAACATGGCGCCAACGTCGAGAATCAGCGCCACCGCGCCGTTGCCCAGGATGGTCGAGCCGCTGATGCACTTGACCTGGTTGAAGATCGGGTTGAGCGGCTTGATGACGGTCTGGAAGCTGCCCAGCAGCCGGTCCACCACCAGGCCGGCGCGCTGGCCCGCATGCTTCACCACCACGATGCTCTGGCGGCGCGATTCGGCCTCGCCGATCTCGAAATAATCGCGCAGGCGAATGAAGGGCAGGACCTGGCCTCGCAGATCGATGACGTTGTGCTGCTGCGTGGCGTCGAAGTCGACGCACTCCTCGATCGCGTCGATCGGGATCACGAAGGTCGACTTGCCGACGCTGACCAGGAAGCCGTCGATGATGGCCAGCGTCAGCGGCAGCCGGATCGAGACCTTGGTGCCCAGGCCCGCATTGCTGCTGATGCCTATGGTGCCGCGCAGCGCCGTGACGTTGCGCTTGACCACGTCCATGCCCACGCCGCGGCCCGACAGGTTGGTGACCTGCTCGGCGGTGGAAAACCCGGGCTCGAAGATCAGCTCGAAGATCTCGTTGTCGCTCAGGTGCATGTCGGGCGTGACCAGCCCGCGCTCGATCGCCTTGGCCAGGATGCGGTCGCGCTTGAGGCCTCCGCCGTCGTCGCTGATCTCGATGACGATGCTGCCCGACTCATGGAACGCGTGCAGGCGCAGCAGGCCCTTTTCCGGCTTGCCGTTGGCCAGGCGCGTTTCGACGGGCTCGATGCCGTGGTCCATGGCGTTGCGCACCAGGTGCATCAGCGGATCGCCGATCTTCTCGACCACGGTCTTGTCGAGTTCGGTGTCCTCGCCGCTGACCTCCAGCAGGATGCTCTTGCCCAGGTCGCGGGAGATGTCGTGCACGACGCGGTGGAAGCGGCTGAAGGTCTCGCCGATGCGCACCATGCGCATCTGAAGCGCGCTGTCGCGCACCTCCTGGACCAGTCCTGAGAGCTTGATGGTCGACTCGATCAATTCCGCGTTGTGCAGGCCGCGCGCCAGCAGGTTGGTGCTGGCGCCGGTGATGATGAGTTCGCCGATCAGGTTGATCAGGTGGTCGAGCTTGTCGGCGTCGACGCGCACGCTGCGCTGTTCCTTGGGCTTGGCGGAGGCCGAGCTTTCGCGCTGCTTGTTCAGCGCGGCGTCCACCACCTCGGGCGCCACCGTGCCGTTCTGGATCAGGATGGAGCCGAGCTTGGGCGCGGTCTGGTTGAGATTCACGGCCTTGGCTTGCGCTCCCAGCGCCTCTTCCAGCTCATGCTCGGTCAGGCAGCCGCTGCGCATCAGCATGTCGCCCAGCAGGCTGGCCGAATCGGGCAATTCCTGGATCAGGCGGATGTAGTCGTCCACCTGGCTGCGCGGCGCCACGATGCGGATCTGGGCCTGGTCGCGCACGAACTCGAAGGCGCCGTCGATGGCGGTGCGCGTGGCTTCGCTGGCGAAGCTGACTTCGAAGCCGAGGTAGCAGGCCTCCGGGTCCATGTCGTCCGCGGCGGGCAGGGCGTCGGTCACCGTGACGATGTCGACGATGCGGCCCAACTGGCCCAGGTAGCGCAGGAAGGACAGCGGATCCAGGCCGAAGCGCAGCACGTCGGCGCCAAAGCGCAGGGAGATGTGCCAGTTCCCGCCGCCTTCGCCCTCGCGGACGATGCGCTCCACCTGGGCCTCCGTTGGGGCCAGGGTGCTGATCTCGCGCGCGCTGACGGTGTGGTCGTCCGTAGCCTGGGCCTTGGACGCATCCAGGATCAGCGTCAGTTGCGCCATCAGGCTTTGGCTGATGCGCTCGTTGTCGGCATCGGGCGTGAGCACGCCGTTCTCGATGTCGTCGACCAGCGAGCGCAGGTGATCGCAGCAGGACAGCAGCAGCACCGTGCTTTTCTCGTCGATGGAGATATGGGCATCGCGGACTTCGTCCAGCAGGTTCTCCATCACGTGCGTGAACGCCACCATATGGTCCAGTCCGAACAGTCCGGACGAGCCTTTGATGGTGTGTGCCGCCCTGAAGATGGCGTTGATGCTTTCGTTGTTGCCCGTTGGCGCTTCCAGGTGGAGCAGCGCCGCTTCCATGTCGGCCAGTAGTTCGCGGGCCTCGACGATGAACAGGTTGAGTGCTGAATCCAGGTTCATGTGAACGTCCTTGTCAGGCTTCAGCTTGCGGTCGGGCTGCTGGCGTCCTGCTCCACCAGCAGCGGGTCGCCAAAAAACGCCGCCATATTGATCAGGTCGAACACTTCCAGCACGCAGGCGCTGTGATTGACCAGGCGGAGCGCGTGGCCGATCTGGCGCGATTCATTCTTCAGCAGCATCAGGACTTGCAGGCCGGCCGTATCGAACTCGGCAATGCCGCGCAGGTCCAGCTCCAGGCCCTCGGGTCCCTTGGAGCCGTGCAGCAAGGCCAGCAGGGCGGGCTTGGCCTGCGCCGCCGTGTAGATCGTCAGATCTCCGTCGACGCGGAAGGAGCCGGGATGCGATGCCGCGCTGATTTCAATCATGGCAGCACGAGCTTTTGCACCGCGTTGAGCATCACTTCCGGCTTGAAGGGCTTGACCACCCAGGCGCGCGCGCCGGCGACCTGTCCTTCGGCCTTCTTGTTCTCGGCCGACTCCGTGGTCAGCATGATCACAGGCATGAATCGGAAGGCCGGCAGGGCCTTCATGGCCTTGACGAAACTGATGCCGTCCATGTTGGGCATGTTGACGTCGCAGATCACCAGGTTGATCTTCTTGCTGCTGATCTTGTTCAGCGCGTCCTTGCCGTCGACGGCTTCCAGCGTGTCGTAGCCGGCGCCGCGCAGCGCAATGCAGACCACCTGCCGCAGCGAGGCGGAATCGTCGACAACCATGATGGTCTTGGCCATGGATTGGGGTTCCTAGAAGAAAGTGATTTCGTCCTCGCCTTGCGGCTTGGGCGCGGCGGCCTTGCCGGTCTTGATGGCGTGCTCGTCCGCCATGGCGTAGGTGCGTTCGAGCGCCGCCATCAGATCGGCGGCGCCGATGGGCGCCAAGCTGCTGCCGCTTTCGAACTGCTGCAAGCTGCCGCGCAGGCGCTCCGGCACCTGGTCGATGCTGTGATGCACGTGCGACATGATCTGGTTGATGCGATCCTGGAACTGCAGCTGCACCAGCGCCTCGCTGACTTCCTGCTTGACGAACTCGCTGCTCGACCGCAAGGCCTGCGAGGACTGTTCGAGCGTGTGGGTGGCTTCGTGCAAGCGCCTCAGCACGTCGCCAATGCTGGTCTCGGTGCTTTGCGTGGATTGCTGGTCCATTGCAATCGACTCCTCGGCCGTGGCGCAGGCTTTCTCGATCGCTTCGCTGATCAATTGCACCTTGCCAGCGATGTTGCGGCCGGTGTCGGCCGAACGCTGCGATAGCATGCGAACCTCTGCAGCCACCACGGCGAAACTGCGGCCCGACTCGCCGGCGCGCGCGGCTTCGATGGCCGCATTCAGGGCCAGCAAATTGGTTTGCGAGGCGATCCGCGCCACGTCTTCCGCCATCGATTGCAATTCCACGATGAATTGCTCCAGCGAGCGGATGCGTTCCAGCATGGCCGTCTTGCTCTGCATGGCGCTGCGCATGGAGCTCACCACTTCGCCGAGTTCGCGCTCGCCATGGGCGAATACGGCCACCAGGCCATGCTCGCTGCCGGCCGTGGATTGGCCCGTCATGGCAGAGAATTGCGAGGTCTGGCGCAACTGCTCGACGATGCCGCCGAAGCGCGCGGCCAATGCCGAGACCGCCGACTCCATTTGCTGACGCGCTGTTTCGATGTGGCCCGACCAGGCCGGCAGCAGCGTGCGGCCCATTTCGTTCTGGTCCCGCAGGTACAGGCCCAATTCATTGAGTTGCCGGTCATGGGCCGCCGACAGCCGCATGCTCAGCCAAATGCCCAGCGCCAGCAGAATGATCGCGCTCAGCCAGGCCAGTCCATTGTCGTAGCCTGCCAGCGTCGGCAAGGCCACGGCGGTGAGCATGGCCAGCCAAAGCGGCGCGCTGTTGAGACTCAGAAATGAGAAGCCGCGTTTCAAATTGAACTCCACCCAAACAAAGACGACCGGGCCAGCGACTTGCTGCGATAAGTTTGACGGTAAGCAAAAGCGGACGAAGTCTATGGGATTGCTGTCAGACAATATGTGTAAAGAAATGCTTGCATCGGCATGGACTGTGAAATCTTCAAGTTCACGAATATTGCAAAAAAGCCTTGGATCCCAGGGGGCGAGGTGCAAGTCCAGAGTGCATCAGGAATCTCTCCATGCTGGCCCCGGCGCCGAATTGGGACCATGTCATGAATGGACAGTCGCATGTCAAATCATGACAGCCAGCATGACAGTCAGAAACTCTCCCATTCGTCGGAGCCTGCGCCGGAAGAGCGTGCCGGGGACGCAGGCGCGGGGCTGGATGCCGTCGCAATGGGTGCAGATGCAGGCCGTGCGAGGGGTTTGGGGGGCGCCGGTCTTGCGGCGGACCTGGCCGATAGGGCAGGACGGGCCGCCGCCGGTTTCACCGATTTAGGCGTCGGCGCGGCGTGGGCCGTTGAATGGAACTGTTCGAGCTTGAAGATGTTGACCACGTCGGCCAGATTGGCGGCCTGGTGCTTGAGGCTTTCCGCCGCCGCCGCCGATTCCTCCACCAGGGCCGCATTCTGCTGCGTGACTTGGTCGAGCTGGTTGACGGCTTCGCTGACCTGGCCAATGCCTTGCGTCTGCTCCAGGGTGGCGGCACCGATCTCGCCGATCAGGTCGGCCACCTTGCGGACTTGCGCAACGATGTCGTCCATGGTGGTGCCGGCTTCGCCGACCAGGCGCGCGCCGGTTTCGACCTTTTCGGTGCTTTGCGAGATCAGCGCCTTGATTTCACGCGCTGCCTCGGCACTGCGCTGCGCCAGCGATCGCACCTCGGAGGCGACGACGGCGAAGCCGCGGCCTTGCTCGCCGGCGCGCGCCGCTTCTACCGCGGCATTGAGGGCGAGGATGTTGGTCTGGAACGCAATGCCGTCGATCACGCCAATGATGTCGGTGATTTTTTTGGAACTGGCGGTGATCTCGTCCATGGTCGCCACCACCTGGCCCACCACCTCGCCGCCGCGCGCCGCCACCGCGCTGGCCGAACTTGCCAGCTGGGTGGCGGTTTGCGCGGTGTCGGCGTTCTGCTTGACGGTGCTGTTCATCTGTTCCATCGAGGCTGCGGTTTCTTCCAGATTGGAGGCCTGCTCCTCGGTGCGTTGCGACAGGTCTGCATTGCCGGTGGCGATTTGCGCGGACCCCGTGGCAATGGAGTCCGAGCTCTGGCGCACTTGCGAAACGATGCGCACCAGGCCGTCGTTCATGTCCCGGAGGGCGGCGATCAGCGCGGCGATTTCATCTCGGCCCGTGGCCTTGAGCTTGGAGGTCAGGTCGCCGGCGGCCACGGCTCGCGCAAATTGCAGGGCGTCAGCCACCGGCATGGTGATGGACTTGGTAATGGCCCATGCCAGGAGAACCCCCAGGGCCACCGCCCCGATGGTGACGAGCAATGAAGTCCAGACCGTGGTGGTCCTGGCCGAACCGGCCTTGGCGTATTCCTCAGCTGCCACATCGATCTGGAGTTTGATCAGCTTTTCCAGGACGTCATGGATCTTGGGGGCCAGTTCGGACATCTTGCCCTTGTAGATCTGGCTTGCCGTCACCATTTCGCCGGCGGTCAGGGCCGTGCGCAGAGGGGTCATGACGTCTTTGTCGTAATCGCTGCGCAGCGTCGTGTATTCGTCGGCCAGTTTCTGTTCGTCGGGGGTCAGGTAGGTGGAGGTGTAATCCTTCCAAATGGAATGAATGCGTTCAAGGTTCTTATCCACCTGGGCGAATTTGGCGCGATTGCCTTCCGGGTCGGCCTCGATCAGCATCATGGAGACCAGCCCTCGATTGGCTTGGGTGAGGGACCCGATCTCGGCGAGTTGCCCCAGGCAGACGGTGCGGTCTTCATAGACCGTCTTGAGTCCGGCATAGGTGGTTGAAACGCCCTGAAAGCCCACCAACGAAACGATGATGAGCAAGACCAGCAAGCTGGCAAAGGCCAGTGCCAGACGGGAGCCAATTTTCAGATTGGAGATGAAGCCCATGATGCGTCCTGTTTTTCAAATGACCTTGACCAAAAATACGGCCGAATCAGTTTATGGCGCTGAGCAGGCGTGAATTCGATGATTTGGCGCGATGCTTTCGCGATCAAGACTTTGATCACGGATTGGGCGTGGCTTGGCTCGTTTGGTGTGCGATCTTCGAATTACCAGAGCGAGGGGCGCACCGAAACTGGGAGAAACCGACAAAGCAAGTGAACTTCTATTTGCCATCATTCGGTTTTCAAAATGAAGGATGATCTGACTATAAGCATTGCAAAGGCGCAACCGCAAGCGCAATTTTTGTGACTTCATGGCGTGCTCTGAAATGGCCCGGCTCATCGATATTGATGATGTGCTTTTGCAGGGATCTGACCTCATTTCGACGGGCATCGTGAGCGCCTGAATACCGCGCGGGTGGCCGCAGGTGGCGAATGCAGGGTCAGTTTGGACGTCCGATGGATCGGGGCCAGAGTTGGCATTCGTCAATGCAGATGAGCAGGGGCCGGTATGGCCATTCACGCCGCCATCCCGGGGCGTGCAAGCGCTTGTGATCCCGATCTGCGCGAACTAGTCTTGATTGCACGTTGGAAGCGCCGTTCGGGAATCCTCGCCGGCCGCAACGTCAAGACAGTGGCAATGCAATGAGGAGTTCAGAGATGGGAACCTATATCACGCTGCTCAATTTCACCGAGCAAGGCGCTCGCACCATCAAAGACACGGTCAAGCGCTACGAGATTGCGGCCAAGGCGGGTCAGGAATATGGCGTCAAGTTCAAGACCGTGCACTGGACGCTGGGGCAATATGACCTGGTTTGCGAAATCGAAGCCAAGGACGAAGCGGGCCTGGCCGCATTCACCCTGGCCATGGCGAGCCAGGGCAATGTCCGGTTCCAGACGCTGCGGGCTTTCAGCGCCGATGAAATGAAAGGCTTCATCGCCAAGATGCCCGGATAACCGTCCAATGGTTCGGCGTGCATCCATCGAATTCAAGGGTAGTCTCTAATTCAAAGCGGGCCGGATGATGGACACTGCGATGCTGGATATCGCGGTGGGGAATCTGTTTGGGATTTCCTGGTTCATTCATCCAATCGCCAAGGATTCGGGACTGTGGATGATGTCAAATGGTTGTTGATGTTCGGGCTTGTGCTGGCAGCTCTGGCGCTGTTCTTGGTTTTGCTCAATCGCTTTGCGCCAGTCACAGCGGCGCGTTGGGCTTTGGCCGTGGTCCGGCGCTGGGCCGGTCTGACGCTCAAACGGGCCGTGTTTGATTCCGTCCAGATGCCTTATCTGGACGGCGGCAGTGGCGAGGCCGTTCTGTTGCTGCACGGTTTTGGAGGAGACAAGGACAACTTCACCCTGTTGGCGCGTTTTCTGACGCGGCATTACCGTGTGATTGCGCCTGATCTGCCCGGTTTTGGCGACGCAAGCCGCGACCCGGCCGCGAGTCATCGCATCGTCGACCAGGTGGAGCGCCTGCATGCTTTCGTTGAAACCCTGGGCCTGAAACGATTTCATCTGGGCGGCAATTCCATGGGGGGCTTCATTGCCGCGGAATATGCGGCGCGCTACCCCGAGCAACTCATCAGCCTGTGGCTGCTGGATGCCGCAGGCACCGCCGCAGCGCATGACAGCCCCACCATGAGGCAATACGTCGCCACGGGCGAACTGCCCTTGCTCCTGCGCACGCCGCAAGCCTTTACCACCTTGCTGCACACGGCCACGAGCCGGCCGCCTTATTTGCCGTATTGCGTCAAGCTCCTGCTCGGCCGGCGCGGGGCGGCCGATTTTGATTTGCACAGCCGGATCTTCCAGGACGTGGTGGTGTCCCCGCTGCTGGAAACGCGCCGGCAACCGATCCGGGTTCCCGCGCTGATCATGTGGGGCTCGGAAGACCGCGTTCTCAATCCGGCGGCGGCGCCGGTGCTGCACGAATTGATCCCGGGTTCGCAAGTCGTCGTGCTGCCCGGCATCGGGCATCTGCCCATGTATGAAGTCCCCAGGAAAACCGCGCAGGCATTTCGGAGTTTTCTGGCACAAGGCCAGGCTGCGCCGGCCCGGGGCTGACTGCGGTCGCGCTTCCTTGAATTCGCGGCGCTCATCAGAAATACTGCATTCGCTGCTTGCAAATCCATCCAATTGAGCTAAGTTTTATTGTTGCCTAAACCGGCGGTGGAGGCGCTTAAATTCAAGGCATGCAACATCGACGTGCCAATCCTTCAAAAATCTTTCGGGGGGGAATGTCATGTTGATGAATGTTAATAATTTTCGCAATTTGACGGGTGATCGCTGCTATCAGAAATATGGCGGAATCAGTTTTGCCCGAATTGAACTCAGAGGCGAGGAGTTGGCTGCTAAATGCATGCGCAGCTTGCCGGTCGTCGTGGGCCGCGAGTCGAAACGCGTGCCGGTCGAGGAGATCTGTTTCTTCAGGGCCGGGTACAAATATGTCACCATGGCGGCGCAGGACAGGGACTATCTGATTTCCTGCCCCCTCGTGCATTTGATCGAAAGACTGGATGCCAGCCAGTTCTGTCGCATCCACAGAAGCATCATTCTGAATATGGATGCGATGGATTCAGTGGCGCATGCGCCCGGCCGCAAGCTGTTTGCGAAATTGAAATACAGGCCCGAACTGCTGCCCATCAGCCAATCTTATTCGGTGCGATTCAAGCAGATGTCATTGCTTTGAACTCTTGTCGAGGCTCGTGGGCAGGGCCTCGATGGAGGCCGGCATTCATTTGTCTGGAGACGACTCGTCGTAGTTGTATTTGTAGTTGTAATCCTTGTAATCCTTGTAATCCTTGTAATCCTTGTACTCTTTATATTCTTTGTTCTCTTTGTAGTAGCTGGGGCTCATGGGGCCGGCGCTGCTGGGCGCGCCAGCGGCCGTGGGTTCCATGACGCCCATCGCTACATCGACAGGCAGGCTGCATCTGCCGCTTCTGGGGTTGTGGGTATCGGCCCATTCGGCAGCGTCCTGCATGTTCAAGCCGTAAATGTTTCGAGTACGGAAAACGTAGCTGCGCAGTTGGCTCGGGTCGTCTTCATTCCATATTTTCAGGACCTTGATCTGGACCCAGGTAGGGGCTTGAAGGCTCTGACATGAATCTTTCTCCTGGGCTGCGACCGTCATGCTTGCAAGGACGAGTCCTGCAGCGACAAGGCTGAGTCGAACCAGCTGTGAGTTTGCGCGCGACGAGTGGCTGTTCATGAGACAACTCCTGAAAAGGGCGGATGGTTTAACAAGCCTAGGCCAGGCCTGTTGAACCTCAACGCATTTCAGACGAGTTGCGCAGAATTGGGGGCGAACGGTGTCGCGAGCCGGATGGCGTGCGCCGTCGGGGTGAGGAGGAGGACGAGGTTAAGGCTGGATGTATTTGTGCAGGAGATCCGCGTAGGCGCTTGTCTTTCGGAACTCGCCGATGCCGGCGTCCAGGGCGCGAATCAACTCGCCGCTCCTGCCGCTGGCCTTGGACACCCCGATGACGAGCGGTAGCGAGCTTGTCAGGCAGCCCGCTTCGCGAATGCGTCCGGCCGCGGCCGTCCCTTGCGCGGCAAACAGGCGGGCCGCGACGGCCTGGTGTTCGATGATGACGGGCAGCCGTCCAAGCAGGAGCATGCGGATATTTTTTTCGCCGGCCGCGTCACCGGTCGCCAGGCGCAGCCATGGCGAATGCATCCGCTTTCTCAGTTCGATCAAGTCGTCGAAGGGGCCTGCGTCGTACCCGTAGTCGTCGATCGCGCCGATCAATTCGCCGTCGAGCGAGGTGAGCCCCGCAAATCGCCAGGAACTGTCCGTCAGGGTGTAGAAGCAGGCGCGCGATTCAACGAGCGGCTTGCTGTAGATCAGCCGCTTGTCCATGGCTGGCGCGTAGACGCCGTCGATTTCGCCGCGCTCCGCCAGCAGCATGGCCCGGTTCAGCGGCAGGAGCATCGGTTCGGATTGCAGCCCTGCGCGCTGCAGAATCTGATCGGTCATCTCGACCAGCAAGCCGCTGACAATGCGCCCGGACTTGGCGCAGATGAAGGGGCACCAGTCATCGGACCCCAGCCGGACAATGGCCTGTGCCTGCGCGTGATCGACCGATGCAAACCAGGTACCAAGCGCCACGATGCCCAGCCTGGCCGCATGACGCATGGAATTGAAAAAAAGATCTGCACGCAAGAATGACCCCTGCTCACGATTGAAACGACTATGGCTGAATCGGTGGATTCGGCGATGTGCTGTAACCCCAATAGCGACGTTGTTTTCGCCTTGGTCTTGACGAATTTTGGTCGATTGGTGACTCTACCGTCTTCATGAGCCGCCTCAGTCGGTCAGTTTCAGTCGATCAGTTTGTGGAGGGGGGCGATGTCGCAATGGGCGCAATTGGGCGGGCCGTCCAGTCGCGCCGGTCTTGACGCCATGTTCAATTCGGACTTGCCGGTGGGACTGGCCGTGCTGGACAGGGAACTGCGCTACGTCAGGATCAACCACATGTTGGCGCAATTCAATGGCGTCGACATGGAGCAGGCCCTGGGACGCTGCGTTGCGGACGTGCTGCCGCGCGCCTATCCCACGCTGGAGCCGCTGTTGCGCGCCGTGCTGGACCGAGGCGAACCTCAGGTCGATTTCAAGGTCTTCATCGAAGTGCCCCAGCAGCCGGGCGAGCCGTCCGAATGGGAGGCCAGTTACCTGCCGATTTTGGAGGCCGACGGTGCCGTCAGCGGCGTGCTGGTCAAGGCCGTGAACATCAGTGCGCAGCAACGGGTCAGCAAGGCCTTGCGGGGCAGCGAGGCAAGGTTTCGCAGCGTGTTCGAGGCCTCGCCGGACGGCATGGCGGTGGTGCAGGAGCCGGGCCGTTTCGTGCTGGTCAATCCGAGCCTGTGCAAGATGTTCGGCCATCCGCCCGAGGCCTTGCTGGACCGCGAGGTCGATGTGCTGCTGCACGACGGCGAACAGGTTCTGCACCTGGAGCGAATGAAAGGCTATTTTGCCAATCCGAGCCTGCGGCGCATGGCGCCGAAGCGGCAGGTGCTGGGCCGGCACGCGCAAGGCCACAGCATCAACCTGGAAATCGCGCTGACGCCGCTGGCCGACACGCAGCCGGTGCAGGTGCTGATCACGGTGATGGACATTTCACAGCGCTTGCGCGTGCAGCAGCAGATCGAGGAAGCGCTCAATGCCAAGACGGTGCTGCTCAATGAAGTGCACCACCGGGTCAAGAACAATCTGCAGATCATCGCCAGCCTGCTGCGCCTGCAATCCAACAATGTCGACGAATCGGCGCGCGCTGTGCTGCGCGACAGCCGCAGCCGCGTCAAGGCCATGGCGTTGACGCACCAACTGCTTTACGAAATGGACGATTTCGCCAGCATGCACCTGGGCCTGTACCTGGAGCGCCTGATCGAGTTGGTGAAGCAGGCTTATACCGATCAGAGCGAATTGATCGGCATTCACGTCAATGCGGCCGACAAGGCCCTGCGCATCGACGTCCAGCAGGCGGTCGCCTGCGCCCTGCTGGTGCATGAGCTGGTGACCAATTCCCTCAAGCATGCGTTTCCGAACCGGCGCCCCGGTGGTGTCTGGATCGATGCGAACCGCCATGAGGACGGCCATATCCGCATCGTGATCCGCGACGACGGCATCGGCCTGCCCACCGATGTCCACCTGGGGCGCCGCGAGTCGCTGGGATTCCAGTTGATGCCCATGCTGGCGGAGCAGATCGGGGCCAGGCTTGAACTGCTGGAGAGCCCGGCGGGAGGCACCGCTTTCCTGATCGATATTCCCGAGGGAGACCCATCATGATGGCGGCCGCGCCGGAGGATTCGATCGCGCCCGTCGCGCCCCGGCTTCTGATCGTCGAGGACGAGAGCATCGTGGCGCTGGACCTGCGCGACAACCTCGAAACCCTGGGGTTCAGCGTGGTGGGGGTCGCGGCCAGCCAGGCTTCGGCATTGAGATTGGTTCAACGCGAGCGGCCCGATTTGGTGCTGATGGACATCAACCTAGGCCGCGGCGGCGACGGCATTCAAACGGCGGCGGTCATGCGCGAGCTGGTCGATGTGCCGGTGGTCTACCTCACGGCCTACGCCGAATCTGAAATGCTTCGGCGCGCCAGCGCCACGGTGCCTTACGGTTATTTGCTCAAACCCTTCGAACTGCGTGAGCTCAATGCCACCGTACGCATGGCCCTGGTTCGGCACCAGGCGGATCGCGTCGTCGCCCAGACCCAGGAGCGCCTGCTGTTGGCGCTCGACGCGGCGGAGCTGGGGGTGATGGAGTTCGCCTCGGCCCAGGATTGCATACGCCTGGACGGGCATCACGAATTTCTCAGCCAGAGCCAGCTGCGCGGCTTCTGCCTGCCGCGGGACGAATTCGTGGCGGCCCTGGACCCGATTGCGCGCCTGCAGTTGCAGGGCTTGCTGGAGCCGGGCCAGACCTTGCATTGCGTGGCGAAGTGGGCGCCTGCGGGCCAGCGCCCGGTGTGGCTGGAGATCAATGCCTGCCATTTCAAGTCTGAGAACAAGGTGGTCGGCGTGTTCCGGGATGTCAGCGCCAAGGTCCGCGACGAGGACAAGCTGCGGCAGGCCGCCGTGGTGTTCGAGTCGGCCGCCGAGGCCATCCTGATTCTGGATCTGCACGGCGCGGCGGTCAGCGTCAACCGGTCGTTCGAGAAGCTGACCGGCTGGACGCAGGAGGAGGTGCGGGGCAGGAAGCCGGCCGATTTTCTGCATGCACGGCGGGCCGATGACGTCCTGCGCGATGGCGCGGAGGCCGATGCGAACGGTGGCGGCCTGAATGGCGAGGTCACGTGCAAGCGCAAGGACGGCAGCATGTTTCCGGCCTGGGAGCATGTGTCTCCGGTGCTGGATGAAGCGGGCCAGATGTCGCACAGCGTGATGACCTTCTCGGACATATCGGCCCTGCGCCGCGCCGAGCACCGCATACACCACCTCGCGTTCCATGACCCGCTGACGGGTCTAGGCAACCGGAACTTCCTCGATCAGTTCCTGCGTGAATTCCAGGCCAGCACCCAGCTCGGGGAGCGCAGCGGGCTGGGCGTACTCTTTATTGATCTGGACGGCTTCAAGACCATCAACGACACGCTGGGCCATGCGGCCGGAGACCAATTGCTGGTGGCCATTGCGCGGCGGCTGGAAGGCAGCCTGCGCAGCGTGGACATCCCGGTGCGCCTGGGCGGCGATGAATTCATCGTGCTGACGCGCCACGACAAGGAGCAGGACGCCAGCAACCTGGCCGAGAAATTGCTGGACGTCATCAAGCTGCCGGTGAGCCTGGGGTTGTCTGAGCAGTTGCAGGTGTCGGCCAGCATCGGCATCGCCCTTTACCCGCAGCACGCGTCCCAGCCGGAGCTTCTGATTCAGGCCGCTGACAACGCCATGTATGAGGCCAAGGCCTTGGGGCGCAATCGCTTTGCCTTGTTCACCCAGTCCCTGGCGCAGCAGTCGGAGCGTCGCCTGCGCACCGAGCAGGGGCTGAGGCAGGCCATGGGTACCCAGCAGCTGATGCTGCATTGGCAACCTATCGTCGATGCCCGCTCCGGCAGGGCTTCCGGGGCCGAGGCCCTGCTGCGCTGGACGTCGCCGGAGCTGGGGCAGGTGGCGCCGGACCGGTTCATCCCGGTGGCGGAGGATTGTGGCTTCATCCTGGAACTCGGTCGCTGGGTGCTGGAGGCGGCCATTGCGCAATTCGCGGCCTGGCAGGCGCAGGGCCTGATGCTGGACTCTGTCTCCATCAACGTCTCAGTCAAGCAGTTCAAGGACGACAAGCTGGTCGCCGAACTGGCGCGCCTGCTTGATCAATACCAGGTGGCTGCCGGCAGCGTGGAGCTCGAGATCACGGAATCGGCGCTGCTGGCCATGGAGTCGGCGCAACGCCGGCTGGCGGAGTTGACCGCCCTGGGCGTTCGCGTCACTCTGGATGACTTCGGCACGGGGTATTCGTCGCTGTCGCTGCTCAAGCTGCTGCCCCTGCGGCGCATCAAGATCGACCGTTCCTTTGTCAAGGACCTGGAGCGCACACCCAGCGACCAGGAAATCGTGCGCGCCATCTGCTCGCTGGCGGGATCGCTGTCGTTGGAAGTGGTGGCCGAAGGGGTGGAATCGGCGGCCCAGCGCGACTACCTGCAAAGCGTGGGGGTCGACGCCTTGCAGGGCATTCATTTCAGCGCCGCGCTGGGCGCCGACGAGTTTGCAGACTGGTTGAGGCTGCGCGGTGTCGGCGCAAGCTGAAAGGCTGCGTTCAGAGCGACTGCAGATAGCTGGTGATGGCCTTGATGTCCTCGGGCTTCAGGTCCTTGACCACGCCGTGCATGATGCTGGATTCACGCAGGTTGTTCTGGATCAGCTCGATCTGGTGCATCAGGTAGGCCTGATGCTGGCCCGCAAGGCGCGGAAAAATGGCCACGCCTTGGGCCGTCGCGCCATGGCAGGCCGCGCAGGCCTGGATCTCGCGCGACGGGTCGCCATTGTCAAACAGCTTCTTGCCTTGCGCCATCAAGGCCGGATCGCCCGGAATGCCGGCGCCGGGCTTCTGCTGTGCGTAGTACGCCGCCAGGGCGTCGATCACCGGGTCTTCCAGCAGGGTGGCCATGCCCCACATGTAGTCGTGGGCTTCCTTTTCGCCGCGGGTCTTGGCCTTGAAGGCGCGCAGTTGCGCGGCCAGGTACATTTCCTGCTGCCCCGCCAGGCGAGGGAACACCGTGGTGTTGTTGACCCCGCTCACGCCATGGCAGGTGGCGCAGACGGAGGCCGCAATCTTGACGGCGGCAGCCGTGGTGTCCGCGGCAGTAGGGGCGGCGGCCTGGCCCGATGCAGCCTGCGCGGCCGCGAGCGCGCAAGCCAGCATAACGCCATGCCTGATGCTGCGGCCGAATTGCGCGGCGGCCCGGGTAACAGAGAGCTTGTTCATCCAGATTCTCCTTGGTCAGAAGGCCACCCAGGCATTGAGGAACAGGGTGTTGTTGTCGCTGGCCTTGCGCGACGTGGCGCCGTCGTAGCCGATGTTGCCGCCGTTGAACTGCGTGTAGCCGGTGTACTGCAGCACGAGGCGCAGGTTCTGCAGGGGCAGGTAATTCAGTTCCACCACATAGCCTTGGCTGTTGGGCGAGCCGCTGCCGCTGCCGGTGGTCGCGTTCGCGGCATACAGGCCGGGGTCGGCAGTGCCGGAGATGCGGAACCATTCCAATGTGAGGCCGTACTGGCGGTCATAGTAGTAGGTGCCTTTGAGCTTGGCCGAGTTCAGCGAGTCATAGGCATTGCCCGGCGGGTTGGCGGCGTTGGTGTAGTCCTGCTTCTCGTGGATGTAGCTGGCTTGAGCCGTGAAGGTGTGCATCTGGGTGATGAACTGGTACTGCGCGTCCACGCCATAGTCGTTGTAGGCGGCGCCTGGCGCGGACGGATCGCTCGCGTCGCGCACCGTGCGCATGCCCATGGCGCCCAGCATCAGCGAGTTGTTGGCCCATTCGTGGTTGTAGGCCAGGCGGACGTACGGATTGCTGCCTTGCAGGCGGGCCGCCGTCGCGGGGTTGTAGCCGGCCCGGAGGATGTTGAACACGCTGTCCGCCGTTCGGTAGAGGCTCAGCTCGCCGTACCAGCTGCGGTTGTAGAAACCGTAGGCGCCCACGCCGGCCACCTGGGCCGCCAGCGCGCCTTCAATTTGCGTGGCGGCGGCGGGATGCAGGGCCGTAGGCGATACGGTGAACGGGTAGCCCCAGGCCGGCGTGGAGTTCCAGACGTCCTGCACCGTGGGATTGTTGTGCACGGTCACGCCGTACAGCAACTGGACATCGTTGGCATCGGCGCTGCTCATGCGGCCCACCAGGCGCAGGTCGCTGTTGTCGATGCCGCTGCCGCCCACGCTGGTCGAGCCCACCCTGTAGGTCTGGCTGTAGGTCCATTGCACCAGCGCGCCGAAGTTGTCGGTGACCTTGCCGCCCGCAAAAAGGCTGGCGCCGTTGAGCACGGCGCGATTGTTGCTGTCGGTCACCTTGGTTCCCGTGCCCGTTCCGTCGTCGTTGTTGGCGACCGACTGCACGCCCACTTGCGCCATCATGGCCAGCGGAATGTCCTGCCGCGCGCCAATGGTGTAGCCCGACAGCTTGAACCAGCGGCCATACGGCGTGAGTTCAGGAAAGCTGACATGGCAGGCCACGCAGTTCTGGCCGGTCTGGCGCGCAAACAGCGGCACGGCCTGCGCTGCGCTCACGACGGTGTTGGCCAGCAGGGCCAGGCCCAGCCACTGGTACATCCGCCGACCCACTCTCGTTTGAAACAGCTTCATGTCCAACTCCTTCAGTGACCAGCCTTTTTCAAAGCCTTGTTGCTCTGGCGTGAAGTTTCTGCAATGCAGGGTTCTCGGGGTTGATCTGGCTCAAGTGAATCGCAGAAGAAAGCGCGGGTGCCGTGCTGCCACTTCACCACATTGCGGATGCTGGAGGGCCAACGCATTGGCGCGGATCTCAGGCCTGACACCAGAATGAAGGTTGACGTGCGACTGAATTCTGGTTTGTACTTGCGGCGGGGAGGTTGGAGATACAAGTCGTTGAGGAGTGCGACCATGTTCCAACTGAATCAGTTCACCATTCGGGCGCGCTTGTACGCACTGGCGGGTCTGGCCATCGGCGCCATGATGTTGATAGGCGGCAGCGGCTTGTACAGCCTGCAGCAGGCCCACGATACGTTTGCCCACTACATCAACAACGACGATGCAGCCACGGTCCAGCTGTCGAATCTCCGCGCCGAGCTGGGCAACCTGCGCCGGTATGAAAAGGACATGCTGATCAATATTGCCAATCCGCATGAGGTGGAGAGCTACCAGGGCAAATGGAACGGAGCCTATGAAAAGGCCACGCACGCGCTCAAGGTGCTGGAGGGCCTGGACGTGTCGAGCGGCATCCAGCAGCAGCGCGCCGCCATCCAGCAGGAGCTGGCCAGTTACAAGGCCGGCTTTTCCGACGTCATGCAGCGCATGACTCACGGCGAATTCGCCGATACCGAAGCGGCCAACAAGGGGCTGACCCCCGTCAAAGCCTCGGTGCATGCCATCGAAGAACAGTTCGAGAAATTCGTGGGCATGATCCAGGCCGACACCGTCGAATCGGTGCACAAACTCGAGCAGCGCGAGAAGGAAATCCGTTTGTCGCTGGTCCTGGTGCTGCTGGCGGGCGTGCTGGTGATCGGCGCCTACACATTCTTCAACATCCGCTCCATTCTTCGGCCTTTACGCGGCGTGGTGGAAAGCTCCAGCCGCATTGCGCGGCACGATCTGACGGAACGATTGACGGTCCAGGGCCGCGACGAGGCGGCTGAGGTGCTGCAGGGCGTGGTGCACATGCAGGCGTCCCTGCGCTCGGTGGTGGGGGGCGTGCGGGCGTCGACCGACAGCATCGCGACTGCTTCGCGCGAGGTGGCGGTCGGCGCGCAGGACCTCAGCAACCGGACCGAGGAGACCGCCTCCAACCTGGAGGAGACGGCCTCCGCGATGGAGCAGCTTACCACCAGCGTCGCGCACAGCGCCGAAGCCGCCAACCAGGCCAATCGATTGGCGCAGGACGCGGCCAGCACCGCGCGCCAGGGCGGCGAAGTGGTGGGTCAGGTGATCGGCACCATGGATGCGATCAGCGCCTCGTCGCGCAAGATCGGTGACATCATTTCGGTGATCGACGGCATTGCCTTTCAAACCAATATCCTGGCGCTGAACGCCGCCGTGGAAGCCGCGCGCGCCGGCGAACAGGGGCGCGGCTTTGCCGTGGTGGCCGGCGAGGTCAGGACCCTGGCGCAGCGCAGCGCCGAGGCCGCCAGGGAGATCAAGAGCCTGATCCTGGCCAGCGCCGAGAACGTCGAACGCGGTGCCACTCAGGTGCAAAGGGCCGGCGAGGCGATGCAGAGCATCGTGGCCTCGATCGAGCGCGTCAGCGGCATTGTTTCGGAAATCAGTACGGCGGCAAATGAGCAAAGCGGTGGCATTGGACAGATTGGCAACGCCATCGCCAACCTCGACCAGATGACCCAGCAGAATGCCGCGCTGGTCGAGCAATCGGCCGCGGCGGCGCAAAGCCTGCAGCATCAGGCCGACGAACTGGCGCAGTCGGTGGCCGTGTTCAAGATCTGAGCCCGAGCCTGAGGCCTGGGCTCAGGGGGATGCGGTCAGCTCCCGGTAGCGCGCGGTTTTCTTCAGCACGGCCAGCGCCTTGTTGAAACGCTCCAGCGCGGCGCCTTTGTTCATGGACTTGGGAAAGGCCAGGTAGAGCGGATCGTGCACCAGCGGCGTCGGCAGCACCGTGATGTTCTGCAGTCCATTGCTGCCGACATTGCCTTCGCTGCCGCCGGCGTAGTCGTGCACACCTTCGACGATGGCGACATCGATGCGGCCCAGCAGGAGTTTGCGGATGCGATCCTGGAAGCCGAGGTCGCGATCGACGCTGATCTCGCCCTTGGCCATCAATTCGTCAATGGCCTGGCCAAACGACGCGCCATCCTTGGCGCCCACCATGTGGCCCTTGAGATCCCGGGGCAATTTGTAATTGAACTCGTTGCCCTTTTTCACCCAGAGCTGGATGTCGTCGGCCACCACCGGGTCGGAGAAGTCGAAGATCCGGGCGCGCTCTTCGGTCCAGGAGAAATGCGCAATGCCGCCTTGTCCCGTTGTGGCCATGGCCTGCGCGCGCTTCCAGGGGTAGAGCTGAAGGTCGTACTGGTCGCCGGAGATCTTGGAGACTTCCTGCAGGATCTGCGGGAAGATGCCCGCCGGATGTCCTGATTGCGAGTAGCAGATGCTGAAATAGTCTTCCGCACCCAGCACCAGCAGGCGCTCCGCCCGGGCCGGGTGGCCCAGCGCAATGCAGAACAGGAGGCCGAGGGCCAGGAGCCGATTGCGCATGGCGGATTGCACGTACTGCATATGAACTTCCATGACCAATTTTTATCGATTTTAATACTTGCGGCGGGTCAGGAGTTGATCTGGGTCATGAGTACCACTACGTTCCAAATTGAACGCCAAAAATTAGAATGCGCTTTTGCTAGTGGCATCGCCCGGGAATTGCATCGATGGCTTGTTTGAGTTTGGCGAAGAAATACGCTTGTTCAAGCCTGCTTGCGCTCGTGGCGGCGAGTTCGGCGGCTGCGTCGCCGAGAGGCGGCGCGACCCTCAGCGTCTGCTTCGAGCCCGAGCCTGCGCCCTGGACCTTCTGGGTCAAGGATGCCCAGGGCAACAGGACCGACAAGGTGGCGGGATTCTCGGTGGACTTTGTCCGCGCGGCCTTGAAGGAGGCCGGGCACGAGGTGAAGTTCGTCAGCAATCTGCCCTGGGCACGCTGCGTGCGCGCCGTCGAGCGCGGCGAGATCGACTTTGCCATGGAAGCCTATTACGACGAGGCCCGGGCCCAGAAGTTCGTGTTTTCCACGCCCTACAACACGCTCACGCCGCAGATCTTTTTTCGCAAGGACAGGCCTGTGCAAGTCAATTCGGCAGCGGACCTGAAACGCTACAAGGGCTGCGGCTTGCGCGGCAGCAGTTACGCGCACTACGGCCTGTCGAGTTCGGATCTGACGCTGGTGAGCGACGAGTCAGCCTTGTTCTATAACGTCAAGGCCGGGATTTGCGACTATTTCCCCGAGGAACTGGAAGAGTTCCAGAGCTTCAAGAACGTGGGCCAGGATTTCATGGCCGATCCCATGCTGGCACATGCGGCCGCGCCGTTCGCCAAGGCACCCTCGTCCCACCTGATGGCGCGCAGAAGCGAGGCCAGCGAGGCTTTGCTGCGGCCCATCAACCGCGCCATCGAGCACCTGGTCAAATCCGGCGATGCGGCCCAGATCTGGGGCCGGTATTCAAAGGACATGCCTTATCAACCCTGACCCACCGCCTTGACGCCGGCGAACCCGCTGCGCGACAGCTGCAGCAGAGCGAGATGGTCGGCGATGTCGATTTGCTTGCGATGCACGGTGATCCAATGCCTGGCGCCGAAGGCCGCCAAGGCGCGCGACACGGTTTCGAGTTTCAGGCCGATATAACTTCCCAATTCCTCTCTCGACATGCGCAGCATGAGCTGTGACGGCGACAGGCCTCGTTGCTGCATTTGTCCCGCCATTTCAATCAGAAAGCCCGCGATGCGATCTTCGGCGCACATGCTGCCCAGGGTCATCATGGCGTTCATGTCGTGAAGAATGGTTTCGCTCAAGGCCTTGTGAAACTGTTTTTGAAACTGGGCCGACGAACAGACCAGGCGTTCAAGGTCGCCGTACCGGATCGCGTGGACCCGGGCATCCTCGAGCGCGACCGAATTGCAGTTTCTAGAAGGGAATGACGGCGCAAGCAATACCGACGCCTGAACGCCGGACCGGCGAGGATCGGCGGCCCCGGCATTCGTCCCCAGTTTGGATGATGAATGTCAAATGGCCGTTATTCAGTCGCGGCGGCGGGCCGCTCCTTTCAGTGCAGGGCCTGGATGAGCGCGTTCACGAAGGTCGCTTGCTCGTTCCAGGGGTTGTTGGCCACGTACTCGGGATCCTTCTCGTCGCAGCAGGTGGGGTCGGGCTTGTCCCAGACGCTCCATTCCACGACGACAAGCTTCTCGGGCGGGTTGATGGCGATCATCTGCCCGTACACGCCTTCGGCCATGAAGGTTGAATCCGATACCGGGCGCGCCAGGCCGGGCAACCTCACCACCTTGGGGCTGGGGTGATTGCGGCCGTCGTCCGCGGACGCGCTGCGCCACCACATGTAGCCGTAAATGCCCTTGTTGTCCGTGTCGGGAACGGCGGAGGCGCGGGTCCAGCGGGTGGCGTCCGACATCCAGCGGTCCGGCAGCAGCTTTTCGCCGTTGGGCAGCACGCCCTTGGCCAGTACGAACTGGCCCATGCGGCCGTAATCGCGCAGCGTGGCGTTGAAGGCGCCTGCGCCGATGGAGACGCCGTTCTTGTCCGTCATCCAGAGCCCGTCGGCTTCCATGCCCATCTTCTGCCAGATCTTGGCTTCCAGGTATTTCGACAAGGACCGACCCGTGGCGCGCTGCACCACCAAGCCCGTCAGCCAGGCCTCGCCGGAGCTGTAGTTCCAGCGCTCACCGGGCTTGACGGGTGCGCCGGTCTTGCTGTCGGTCACGCGGGGCAGCCCTTTCATGAGGTCGAGAATGCAGCTCGCCTCGGGTTTTTTGGTGCAGGCCAGCAGCGCGGCGATGTCGGACTTGGGGTCCGCATAGTCTTCGCGCCACGCCACCCCGGACGCCATCTGCAGCAGATGGCGCAGGGCAACGCCGTGGTAGGCCGAGCCGGCCAATTCGGGCACGTAGCGGTCGATCGGATCGTCCAGGCTGTGGATGGCGCCTTCGTGGAGCGCGACGCCGAACAGGGTTGAAACCACCGATTTCCCGACCGATTTGGAATCCCACAAACTGTGCTCGTCGATGCCCATGGCGTAGCGTTCCATCACCACGGCGCCATCCTTGAGCACCAGCAGGCCGGTGACCTTGTTGTGGGCCATGTAGTCGTCCACGCTGTTGTGCCTGCGCAGGCTGCCGTCGGCATTGGTGCCGTACTGGTAGCTCAGCTGCTGAGCCTTGGCCACGAGGGCCGGACGCGCTGCGGGAAGCGGAGAGGGGGTGCTGGCGTGAGTGAAGGGCTCGGTCGGGACCAGGTCGGCGCTGTGGCTGAAGCCTGCGACTCTTTCCGCCTGGGTCCAGGAAAACAGGCTTGCCATGTCAGGCAGGGCGTTTGCGTCCGAGGCGTCGACGCGGGCGGCGCTCGCGAGCGTCGACAGGGCGAGTGCGGCCATCACAAGGCCGCGTGGTCGTGTCTTGAACATAGGGGGTACGTGTGGAGGGTGGGGCCGGCTCCGCGGGGGCTTTAGACATGATGGTCGCGCTCCGCCAGCGGTGACGGCCCATCCCCGGTATCGTGGGTTGCGCACCGAGGTGTGCCGAGCCACATACGGTCGGACAGGCCGGCCGTCGCAGTCAAGGAGATGGGCCATGGACGAGCGTATCAATTT
>JAFALA010000117.1 GCA_019234815.1 Burkholderiaceae bacterium
ACGCGCGACTGGCGCACCGACCGCGTGCTGCGCCGCCTCGAGGCCATGCTGGCCGTGGCCGACCTGGAATCCTCGCTGATCATCACCGGCAACGGCGATGTGCTGGAGCCCGAGCTGGGCATCGTCGCGATCGGCTCCGGCGGCGCCTACGCCCAGGCCGCGGCCCGCGCGCTGCTGCAGCACAGCGAGCTCGGCGCGGCCGAGATCGTCAAGCGCTCGCTGGAGATCGCCGGGGACCTGTGCATCTACACGAACCAGAACCACACCATCGAGACGCTGGACGGCGTCGCGAAAGCCTGAGCCCGCCATGTCCATGACCCCTCAAGAGATCGTCTCCGAGCTGGACCGCCACATCGTCGGCCAGCAGGAGGCCAAGCGCGCCGTCGCCATTGCCATGCGCAACCGCTGGCGACGCCAGCGCGTCGACGAGAAGCTGCGCGCCGAGATCACGCCCAAGAACATCCTGATGATCGGCCCGACCGGCGTGGGCAAGACCGAGATCGCGCGCCGCCTGGCCAAGCTGGCCGACGCCCCCTTCATCAAGGTCGAGGCCACCAAGTTCACCGAAGTCGGCTACGTGGGCAAGGACGTGGACTCCATCATCCGCGACCTGGTCGACATGGCCATCAAGCAGGAACGCGAGACGCAGATGAAGCGCCAGCGCATGCGCGCCGAAGACGCCGCCGAGGAGCGCGTGCTCGACATCCTGGTGCCGCCGCCACGCGGCGCGTCCGGCAGCGAGTTCGGCTTCACCGCCCCTGCGGCACCAGTGGCCGACAACACCGCGCGCCAGGTGATGCGCAAACGCCTGCGCGAAGGCAGCCTGAACGACAAGGAAATCGAGATCGAGCTGGACGAGCCGCGCCCCACCATGGAAATCCTGGGCCCGCAAGGCATGGAGGACATGGCCGAGCAGCTCAAGGGCATGTTCTCGCAGCTGGGCGCCGGCAGGAAGCGCACGCGCAAGCTGCGCATCGCCGAGGCGCTGAGCCTGCTGGTGGACGAGGAAGCCGCCAAGCTGGTCAACGAGGACGAGATCCGCGCCAGCGCGCTGGCCAATGCGCAGGAAAACGGCATCGTCTTCATCGACGAGATCGACAAGGTCAGCTCGCGTGCCGAGGGCCAGGGCGCCGAGGTCTCGCGCCAGGGCGTGCAGCGCGACCTGCTGCCCCTGGTCGAAGGCACGACCGTGAATACCAAGCACGGCATGGTGCGCACCGACCACATCCTGTTCATCGCCTCAGGTGCCTTCCACCTCAGCAAACCCAGCGACCTGATTCCCGAGCTGCAGGGCCGCTTCCCGATCCGGGTGGAACTGGCGTCGCTGTCGGTGGCGGACTTCGAAGCCATCCTCTCCAGCACCCACGCCAGCCTGGTCAAGCAATACCAGGCCTTGCTAGCGACCGAGGGCGTGGAATTGAGCTTCAGCGCCGACGGCATACGCCGGCTGGCGGAGATCGCCTACGAAGTCAACGAGCGCACCGAGAACATCGGCGCGCGCCGGCTCGCAACGGTGATGGAGCGGCTGCTCGATCCGATCAGCTTTGACGCCCCCAAGCTGGGCGGCCAGACGCTGACGCTGGATGCCGGCGTGGTCAACGAACGCCTGGCCGAACTCGCCAGCAACGAGGACCTGGCCCGCTTCATCCTCTGATCCGGGGCGCGAGCAGGGCCGCGATCTGCGCGTCCTTGTCGGTCCAGATCTGGCCCAGCCATTGCTGGAAGTCGTCGCGGAAGCGCTCGTCGCCGCCGTAGTCGCCTGAGCAGAACTGGGCCGGGATGGGCCGCTCGCGCACCCGCACGATCACGCGGGAGCGGATGTTGCAGGTGAATTGCCAAAAGGTCGGCACGCCTTCGGGATAGACGATGGTGACGTCCAGCAGCGACTGGAATTGCCCGCCCATGACGTTCAAGGCCAGGGCCAGTGCGCCCGCCTTGGGCTTGAGCAAATGGCCGTACGGTGAGCGCTGCGCCTCGTGCTTGTAGGTCCGGAAGCGCGTGCCTTCGGCAAAGTTCATCACGCTGGTCGGAATCTGGCTGAACTTCTCGCAGGCGCGCCGGGTCGTTTCCAGGTCTTGCAGCCGCAGCTCGGGCCGCGCCTTCAGGGCCGCGCTCGAATGGCGCTTCATGAACGGAAAATCAAGCGCCCACCAGGCCAGGCCGATCACTGGCACATAGATCAGCTGCTGCTTGAGAAAGAATTTCAGCATCGGGATGCGCCCGAGAAACAGGCGCTGCAGCACCAGGATGTCGACCCAGGACTGGTGGTTCGAATTGACCAGGTACCAGCCGCGCGGATTCAATTGCGCGTCGATTCCGATGTCCCAGGGCTCGGGGTGGGTCCAGCCCAACCATTTGCTGTTGCAGGCGATCCAGGCGCAGGCGATGGCATTGAGCGCGGCGTCCAGGCGGACCCGTATGCCGCGCCATGGCAGCAGCAGCTTGACGAGCGCGAGCACGAACAGGCAGGCGCACCAGAACAAGGTGTTGAGGACCAGCAGGACCAGGCTGGTCACGCCCAGCAGCAGGGAGGGCAGCGTCTGCTTCATGACGGCCATCAAATCCCGGCGGCCGCCAACGATTTCAGGAAATCGTCGGCGTCCTGGAATCCGATCACGCGCTTGTCCTTCAACTCGGCACCGCCCGGCGCGAAGAAGATCGTTCCCGGCGGGCCGAACAGGCCGAAGCGCTTGAGCAATTCACGGTCCGCCGGTGCGTTGGCGGTCACGTCAGCCTTGAGCAGCAGCGCGCCAGCCAAGCGCTGCCGCACTGTGGGCTGGCTGAAGGTCATCCGCTCCATCTCCTTGCAGCTCTTGCACCAGTCGGCGTAAAAGTCGAGCATCACCGGCTTGCCGGCGGTCTGCAGCAGATGGTCGAGCTCGGCGACATCGTGCACCGGGGTGAAGTTCAAAACCTCCTGAGGAACCGAAGCAACGGATGGGCCGACCTGCGCGGCCTCAGGCGAAGCGGCCGATGCAGCCGCCACCAGCTTCAAACCGGCCAGCGGACGCAGCACGTCGGTGCCGCCGGCCGCGGCGCCGGCCCATTGCATCAGGCCCGCAAACATCGCCGCCATGGCCAGGGCGCGGCGCAACCAGGCCTTGGGGCCCATGCTGGCATGCCAGGGCCGCAGCAGCCCCAGGGCCAGGCTGATCCCGACCAGCAGCAGCCCCAGCAGCGCCTGCAGCAGCGCATCGCTCAGCAGCGGCTGCACGGTCCACAGGGCCAGGCCCAGCAAGGCCATGCCGAAGATGTGCTTGACGCCGTCCATCCAGGGGCCGGCCTTGGGCAGCAAGGTGCCGGCGGACAGGCCGATCAGCAGCAGGGGCACGCTCATGCCGTTGGCCAGCGCATACAGCGCGCCGCCGCCCAGCAGCACGTCATGGGTCTTGCTCAGATACAGCAGGGCGCTGGCCAACACCCCGGTCACGCAGGGGCTGACCAGCAAGGCCGACAGGGCTCCCATGGCAAACACGGCAGCGGCCCGGCCGCCTTCCAGCTTCTGCGAACGCTCATTGAGCGAATCGGCCCAGCGGCTGGGCAGGCGCAATTCGTAGGCACCAAACATCGACAGGGAAAACAACACCAGCGCCACGCCGAAGGCCGCGAGCACCCAGGGCGTCTGGAAATACGCGGCAAAGCCCTCGCCGGCTAGCCCCGCAGCAAGCCCCAAAGCCGTGTAAACCAGGGCCATGCCCTGCGAATAGACCAGCGCCAGGGCAAAGCCGCGCCCTCGCGAGACCGCGGCACTGCCGCCGCCCACGATGATGCTGGCCAGGATGGGCACCATGGGCAGCACGCAAGGGGTCAGGGACAGGCCGATGCCGGCGACAAAAAAGAGCGCCACCACGGGCCAGAACCGGCCCGAAGCCAGCAAGGCGTCCCAGCCATGCGAAACAGCGGGCTTGCCGCCAGACGCGACCGGCCTGGCCTGGCCTGGCGTTGATTCCGACACCACGCCTGACGAAGCCCCGACGGCGTCTGCCGCGCCGAAGCTGCCCGCACCGTCCTCCACGGGCAACAATTCAGCCGAACCGTTGCCGCCAAAGCCGCTCAGACGCAGGGCCACGCCGCGGGTCATCGGCGGATAGCACAGGCCCTTGTCGGCACAGCCCTGGCCCGTCACCAGCAACTTGGCGTCAGCCGTGGCCTGCGTCACGGGCACATGCACGGTCAGCTCATGGCGGTAGACCTCGACCTCTTTTTGCAAGGCCTCGTCGAACTTCTTCTTGCCGGCGGGAATCTGGATCTCGGCGAGGCGGCCGTCCGGCAATTCGAACTTGAATTGCGACCGGTACATGTAATGTCCCGGTGCCATCACGAACTGCACGTCGACGCTTTGGGCATCGACCACCTTGACGCCCAGCTTGAAGGCCTGCTCGGGCGCGAGGAATTCATCAGCCTGGGTCGAACCCCATGCCAGCAGCCCCATCAAGAGCCAGGCCCAGAAAACAAAACGCCGCGGGAAAGAAGTCATGAATGCAATCCGTAGTGGTGAGCCCGGCCAGGACGAAAAAAAGGCCAGCAGACGCTGGCCTTTCTTGAATCACTGCGAGGAGATTTACTTGGCAGCGGCTTCAGCGGTAACTTCGCCTTCGGCGCGGTCCACCAGTTCGACATAAGCCATGGGCGCATTGTCGCCGACGCGGAAACCCATCTTCAGGATGCGGGTGTAGCCGCCCGGACGGGTCTGGAAACGCGGGCCCAGCTCGTTGAAGAGCTTGGTCACGATTTCGCGGTCGCGCAAACGGGCAAACGCCAGACGGCGATTGGCCACGCTGGATTCCTTGGCCAGGGTGATCAGCGGCTCGACGACGCGGCGCAGTTCCTTGGCCTTGGGCACGGTGGTCTTGATGGCTTCATGGCGCAGCAGCGAGACGCACATATTGCGCAGCATGGCTGCGCGGTGTTCGCTGGTGCGGTTGAGCTTACGGAGGCCGTTACGGTGACGCATGGTGCTTTCCTTTCAATCATTAATAACCAGAGGCCGTATCAGGTACCCCTGGGTGCACCGGATGGAGTTGGTCAGCGCTCCATCCACTTTCAAAAAACAATATCAGCGCTTGTCCAGACCTTGGGGAGGCCAGTTCTCGAGACGAGCACCCAAGGTCAGGCCGCGCGAAGCCAGCACTTCCTTGATCTCGTTGAGCGACTTGCGACCCAAGTTCGGGGTCTTGAGCAGTTCGGTTTCGGTACGCTGGATCAGGTCGCCGATGTAGTAGATGTTTTCGGCCTTCAGGCAGTTGGCCGAACGCACCGTCAACTCGAGCTCATCGACCGGGCGCAGCAGGATCGGATCGAAGCTGCTGGAGCGCTGGGCCGGCGCGTCGAAGGCGTCCACCAGGTCGGTGCCTTGCAGTTGCGCGAACACAGCGAGCTGCTCGACCAGGATCTTGGCCGATGCACGGATCGCTTCCTCGGGCGAGATGGCGCCGTTGGTCTCGATTTCCATGACCAGCTTGTCCAAGTCGGTACGCTGCTCGACGCGGGCGTTTTCGACCGCGTAGCTGACACGGCGCACGGGCGAGAACGAAGCGTCCAGCACGATGCGGCCGATCGACTTGGTCGGCTCGTCGCCGTAGCGGCGCATCGAACCGGGCACATAGCCACGGCCCTTCTCGACCTTGATCTGCATGTCCAGCTTGCCGCCTTGCGACAGGTGGGCGATGACATGCTCAGGATTGATGATCTCGACGTCGTGCGGGGTCTGGATGTCGGCGGCGGTCACGGGGCCTTCGCCTTCCTTGCGCAGGACCAGGGTCACTTCTTCGCGGTTGTGCAGACGGAACACCACGCCCTTGAGGTTGAGCATGATGTGAACGACGTCTTCCTGCACGCCGTCAATGGCCGAGTACTCATGGAGCACACCGGCGATCGTGACTTCAGTCGGCGCATAACCCACCATCGAGGACAAGAGCACACGGCGCAGGGCATTGCCCAGCGTGTGTCCATAACCGCGTTCGAACGGCTCCAGAGTCACTTTGGCGCGATGACCGCCCAGGGGCTCCACATTGATGGCTTTGGGTTTGAGCAGATTGGTTTGCATGAGGTCTTTCTTTCAATACCCTCGGTTCGTTACACCGATAAGGCTGAGGACCAACCGATGCCAGCCGAAACAAAGCCGGCACCGGACGAGGAAAAGCCGAGCAGCCCCCATAAGAGACGCCCGGCCGGCACGAAAGAATTAACGCGAGTACAACTCAACGATCAGCGATTCGTTGATTTCAGCGCCGAATTCATCGCGGTCAGGCGACTTCTTGAACACGCCTTCGAGCTTGGTGCCGTCGACGGTCACCCAGGCCGGCAGACCGATGGAATCGGCCAGCTTGAATGCGTCCTGGACACGCAGCTGCTTCTTGGCCTTTTCGCGCACGGCAACGGTGTCGCCAGCCTTGACCGAGTAGGAAGCGATGTTCACGACTTCACCGTTCACGGTGATGCCCTTGTGCGAGACGAGCTGGCGTGCTTCGGCACGGGTCGAGCCGAAGCCCATGCGGTAGACGACGTTGTCCAGACGCGATTCCAGCAGTTGCAGCAGGTTCACGCCGGTCGAGCCCTTGCGACGCTCGGCTTCGGCGAAGTAGCGGCGGAACTGACGCTCCAGCACGCCATACATGCGCTTGACCTTCTGCTTTTCACGCAGTTGCAGACCGAAGTCGGAGGTGCGCGAACCCGAGGTGCGGCCATGCTGGCCGGGCTTGGAATCGAACTTGGCCTTGTCGCTGATCGAACGGCGGGCGCTCTTCAGGAACAGGTCGGTGCCTTCGCGGCGGGAAAGTTTGGCCTTGGGGCCGAGGTAACGTGCCACTTTGAGTGTCCTTCATCAATCTGACGCACATCCGGGATGCGCGCGAGTCCGGCCAGTATTTTTATGGGCTCGGACGGTGGGCTTACGAGGTCAGCAGACAAACACGGCGCCGTAAGGCGCTATGCGCGTTTGCCAATGACAAACCTCAACAAAACAGCCGGCGCAGCACAAAGTGCCCGCCGGCGCGGAAAATGAAACCGCAATTATCGCACTAAATTTTGCAAGAAAGCAAAGCTTAGATGCGACGACGCTTCTGCGGACGGCAACCGTTGTGGGGCACCGGCGTCACGTCGCTGATCGAATTGATGCGGATGCCCAGAGCTGCCAGGGCGCGGACCGAGGATTCACGGCCGGGGCCGGGGCCCTTGATCTTGACGTCCAGGTTCTTGATGCCCTGTTCTTGAGCGGCGCGGCCAGCCACTTCAGCGGCCACCTGGGCTGCGAAGGGCGTCGACTTGCGCGAACCCTTGAAACCTTGGCCACCCGACGAAGCCCAGGACAGGGCGCCGCCTTGACGGTCGGTGATCGTGATGATGGTGTTGTTGAACGAAGCGTGGACGTGCGCAATGCCGTCGGCAACGTTCTTGCGAACCTTCTTGCGAACGCGCTGGGCAGCCGAGTTATTAGGTGCTTTTGCCATGATGATCTTTCTTCAGTGCTTGCCGCAGGTCACTTCTTGCCGGTGGCAGCGGACTTGCGCGGACCCTTGCGGGTACGGGCATTGGTACGCGTACGCTGGCCGCGCATGGGCAGACCACGGCGATGACGGAAACCACGGTAGCAACCCAGGTCCATCAAGCGCTTGATGTTGATCGACATTTCACGGCGCAGGTCGCCTTCGATGGTCATGCGGCCCACTTCGTCACGGATCTTTTCGAGATCGGAGTCGGTGAGGTCCTTGACCTTCTTGTCGAACGGAATACCGCAGGCGGTGCAGATCTTCTGCGCGGTCGTACGGCCAATGCCGTAGATCGCGGTCAGGCCGATCTCAGTGTGCTTTTGCGGCGGAATGTTGATACCAGCAATACGTGCCATTTGCGTCCTCTAATTCGCTTGTCGTGCTGCAATCAGCCTTGGCGCTGCTTGTGGCGCGGATCGGTGCAGATCACACGCACCACACCCTTGCGGCGGATGATCTTGCAATTGCGGCACATCTTTTTAACGGATGCCGAAACTTTCATGGTCTGCTCCTTGACCTACTCAAAAGCGCTCGAACAGCGCGTCCGGGGAAATAAATTCGCTCACTTCGCCCGGAACACGATGCGAGCACGACTCAAATCGTACGGTGTCAGTTCCACGGTCACTTTGTCACCGGGCAGAATGCGGATGTAGTGCATGCGCATCTTGCCCGAGATGTGACCGAGAACGACGTGGCCGTTCTCCAGCTTCACGCGAAACGTGGCATTCGGCAGATTCTCGAGAATCTCGCCTTGCATCTGAATGACGTCGTCTTTCGCCATGCCTTCGTTTCTTGTCAGTTGGTTCGGTTAACTATGGGACCAGCTCTTCAGCCGGCCTTGAAATTGGCTTTCTTCAGCAGCGACTCGTACTGCTGGCTCATCACATACGACTGCACCTGGGCCCAGAAGTCCATCGTGACGACCACGATGATCAACAGCGAGGTGCCGCCGAAATAGAACGGCACGTTGTACTTCAGCGTCAAGAACTCAGGCAGCAGGCACACACCGGTGATGTAGATGGCGCCGGCCAGCGTCAGTCGCGACAGGATCTTGTCGATGTGACGCGCCGTCTGCTCGCCGGGACGGATCCCGGGGATGAAGGCACCGCTCTTCTTCAGGTTGTCTGCCGTTTCACGGCTGTTGAACACCAGCGCCGTGTAGAAGAAGCAGAAGAAGACGATGGCCGCAGAGTACAGCATCACGTAAACAGGCTGACCGGGGTGCAGCACGTCGGCCGCATCCTTCATGATGCGTCCCACGGTGCTTTCACCCGTGGCAAACCAGCTCACCAGCGTCGTGGGCAGCAGGATGATCGACGACGCGAAGATCGGCGGAATCACGCCCGACATGTTCAGCTTCAAAGGCAGGTGGCTCGATTGGCCGCCATAGACCTTGTTGCCGACCTGACGCTTGGCGTAGTTGACCAGGATCTTGCGCTGTCCGCGTTCCACGAACACCACCAGGAAGGTCACGCCGCCGATGATCAGGACCACAAAGATGCACGACAGGATGCTCATCGAACCCGTGCGCACCAGCTCCAGCAGACCGCCGATGGCCCCGGGCAAACCTGCCGCAATACCGCCAAAGATCAGGATCGAGATGCCATTGCCCAGTCCGCGCTCGGTGATCTGCTCACCCAGCCACATCAGGAACATCGTGCCCGCCACCAGGCTCGTCACCGTCGTCAGACGGAAGGCGAAACCAGGGCTCAGCACCAGACCGGCCGAACTTTCCAGCGCCAGCGCAATGCTCAGCGACTGGAACACCGCCAGGCCCAAGGTGCCGTAACGCGTGTACTGCGTGATCTTGCGACGGCCCGACTCGCCTTCCTTCTTCAGCGACTCCAGGCTCGGCACGACATACGTCATCAACTGCATGACGATGGAGGCCGAGATGTAGGGCATGATGCCCAGCGCGAAGACGGTGAAGCGCGACAAGGCGCCGCCCGAGAACATGTTGAACAGGCTCAGGATGCCGCCCTGCTGGCCCTTGAACAGCTGCTGCAGTTGCGTGGGATCGATGCCGGGCACAGGAATGTGCGCACCGACACGATAGACCACAAGCGCCAACAGCAGGAACACAAGACGGCGACGCAGGTCGCCGAACTTGCCGCTCTTGGCCAGCTGATTTGCGTTGGTAGCCACTGTTCAGCGAGTCCTGATCAAGCTGCGACGACGGAGCCGCCAGCGGCTTCGATCGCTGCCTTGGCACCCTTGGTCGCAGCCACGCCCTTGAGCGTGATCTTGCGGCTGATGGAGCCCGACAGAATGACCTTGACCGACTTGGTCAGGTCCGACACCAGGCCCACGGCCTTGAGCGTCAGCAGATCGATTTCGTCGCCGGCCAGGGCGTTCAAGTCGTTGAGATTGATCTCAGCGTTGAACGGCAGGGCCAGGGACTTGAAACCGCGCTTGGGCAGACGGCGGTGCAAAGGCATTTGACCGCCTTCGAAACCGACCTTGTGGAAGCCACCGGCACGCGACTTTTGACCCTTGTGGCCACGACCAGCGGTCTTGCCCAGTCCGGAGCCAATGCCACGGCCCACGCGACGCTTGGCGTGCTTGGCACCAGCGGCAGGCTTGATGGTATTGAGTTGCATCTTGTGTTCCTCAGTTCATGCGGGCGCTTACAGCACCTGCACGAGATAGGCGATCTTGTTGATCATGCCGCGAAC
>JAFALA010000010.1 GCA_019234815.1 Burkholderiaceae bacterium
AAATTGATACGCTCGTCCATGGCCCATCTCCTTGACTGCGACGGCCGGCCTGTCCGACCGTATGTGGCTCGGCACACCTCGGTGCGCAACCCACGATACCGGGGATGGGCCGTCACCGCTGGCGGAGCGCGACCATCATGTCTAAAGGAAGCTAGGGCCTGGAGCCAGGCCCCGCGTTCAACGCTTGCGGTCGTAGCGGATGGCGCGGGCCTGGCTGCGACGGTCACAACCCAGGGCCCAGGATTCGAAGGCCTCGTGCTTGCGGCCCTTGTCCATCTGGTCTTCGACCATCGGCACGCGCGGCGCTTGCGATTCGGTACGGTTCTGCGACTTCAACATGGCGGTCATCATGGCGATTTGCCTCTTCTCTCTGTCGGGCTTCCCGTGCCCGGCCTCGCCACTACAACGCAGCGGGTTTCCTCGCCGTTGACAATTTTTTGACAAAATTTCTTTACATCAATATGCACCATTTTGGTGCTATTTTCGTGCAACTGCTCGTACCGTCGCGCCTTGGCGTGCGGTGCGGAAACTGGATAAGCTCTGCGGATGCCTGAAACGCTTTCATCGCCGACCCTGGTTGCCTGCCTGTGTGCCGACTGGTGCCGCCTCTGCGACTCCTATCGCGAGACCTTCAAGACCCTGGAGGCGCAGCATCCGGGCTGCCGCTTCGTCTGGATCGACATCGAAGACGAGGCAGACCTGCTGGGCGACCTGGACATCGAGACCTTTCCGACCTTCCTGATCGGCACCGAGGACCAGTTGCACTTCGTCGGACCGGTCATGCCCCAGCCGGGCACGGCGCAACGCCTGCTCGACTCCGTGCTGCTGCACAGGCCCGTCGTGCAGGAGCCCTTGGCGCAGGCGCTGCTGATGTATCTGCAGCAGCGACAATGCAGCACATCCTTGCCCCATTCCCGCTGAAACAGCCCGCCCACCATGCACGTGCATCTCAAGAAATCCGTGGCGCACGCCACCCCCATCGTTGTGCTCGACCGCGCCAGCTTCCAGGCCCTGGCCCCCAAGATGCCCAAGGCCACGCGCAACTGGCTGGCCACCGTGGGCTTTGTCGGCGCCCCGGACACCTACGCGCTGCTGCCCGGCGATGACGGCAAGCTGAAGAAGGTGTTCGCCGGCGTCCACAGCGCGCAGCATCCGTTCGCCCTGTCGGCGCTGCCGCAGGCCCTGCCAGTGGGCAAGTACCACCTCAGCGACGAAGGCCTGAGCGTGCCCACCGAGCAGGCCGCGCTGTCCTGGGAGCTGGGCAGCTACCTGTTCGACCTCTACAAGCCGCGCAAGCGCGAAGCCGCCACGCTCGTGCTGCCGCCGGGCCTGAACACCGAGCGCGGCCTGGCGCTGGCTACCGCGATCAATGCCACGCGCGACCTGGTCAACACGCCGGCCGAGCACATGGGACCCGAGGAACTGGCGCAGGCAGCCGAGCTGGTGGCCAAGCACCATGGCGGCAAGTTCAAGCAGATCGTCGGCGACGCGCTGCTCAAGCATAACTTCCCCGCCATCCACGCCGTCGGCCGCGCCGCCAGCCGCGCGCCGCGCCTGATCGAGCTGACCTGGGGCAAGCCGGGCCATCCGCTGCTCAGCCTGGTCGGCAAGGGCGTGTGCTTCGATTCGGGCGGCCTCGACATCAAGGGCGCCGACGGCATGCGCCAGATGAAGAAGGACATGGGCGGCGCCGCCAACGCACTGGGCCTGGCCACCATGATCATGACGCTCAAGCTGCCGGTGCGCCTGCAGGTGCTGATCCCGGCGGTCGAGAACGCGATCTCCGGCAATGCCTACCGGCCCGGCGACGTGATCAAGTCGCGCAAGGGCCTGCACATCGAGATCGGCAATACTGACGCCGAAGGCCGCGTCGTGCTGGCCGACGCGCTCGCCTATGCCGCCGAGCACAAGCCCGAACTCATCATCGACTTGGCCACGCTGACCGGCGCCGCCCGCGTGGCGCTCGGCGCGCAGTTGCCCGCCCTGTTCACGCGCTTCATGGACACCGGCCGCGAACTCGTCGACCTGGGCCTGAAGCAGGACGATCCGCTCTGGCACATGCCGCTGTGGGCGCCTTACCAGGAAGGCATCGCATCGAGCATCGGCGACATCGTCAACACCGGCCGCAATGCGCTGGCCGGCGCCATCAACGCCGCGCTGTTCCTCGAACATTTCGTGCCGCAGCAGCAGGATTGGCTGCACATCGACCTGTTCGCCTGGAACGACCAGGCGCGCCCGGGCCGACCCGTGGGCGGCGAAGCGCAGACGCTGCGGACCTTGCTGGTCTACCTCGAAGAGCGCTTCGCCAACTGATCCTCACCCGCTTGCCAAGGCGAAGCCTCGCGCAAGACATCGAAGCGCTGCCGCAGCCAGCGGTGCAACTGCTGGACGGCCGGCGAGAACTGCCGTCGGTGCGGGCACACCAAATTGAGCGGCGAGAGTTCGCCCGCGAGTTGCGGCAGCGGCGCAACCAAGCGCCCGCTGCGCAAATCGTCGGCCACGTCCAGCCAGGACTTGTAGGCCAGGCCCTCGCCGGCCACCGCGAGGCGCCGCACGACTTCGCCGTCGTCGCTTTGCAGCACGCCGCGCACGTGGACCACCCGGCGCTGGCCCGCTTCGTTGAAGGTCCACTTGTCGTGCATGCGCCCTGACAAGGCGTACACGAGACAGTCGTGCCGAGCGACGTCATCTAGTGTCCGCACCCCGCCGCTTCGGGTCAGCAGGTCCGGCGCGGCGCAAAGCACACGCTGGTTCCATGGCGCCAACGGCAGCGCGACGAAGCTGGCGTCCTCGATCTCGCCATAGCGGATCGCCACGTCCACCGATTCGCGAAAGACATCGGCGATCCGGTCGACGAATGACAGGCGCAAGCGCAGCTGAGGATGCTGCCGCCGAAACTCGGTCAACCAGGGCAGCAACACATGGCGACCCAGGTCCGAAGGCATCGAGATGTGCAGGGCGCCACGCAATTCGCTGCGATCCTCCAGCAGTTGCTCGCGACCCTCGCGCAAGGCGTCGAGCGCGGTCTGGGCAAAGGGCAGGTAACGCTCGCCCTCCGGCGTCAGGCGCAGGCTGCGGGTCGAACGCGCAAACAGCCGCAGGTCCAGCGCGGCCTCAAGCCGCTTGATGGCGGCGCTGACCTGGCCCGGCAGCAGATCCGCCTCGCGGGCGGCCTCGGAAAAGCTGGACAGGGCCGCTGCACGCACGAACAGCTGCAAGTCTTCCAGTCGAATCACTTTCTCTCCAACAGTGAAAGTATTTTCATGATTTTCATCTTTTTCAAGCAGGTTCACAGAGCGAAGATCAAAACGTCTTCTTCCTATCCGCAGCAACCGACTGAATTCGCCATGAACATCTCCGCCGCCGCCACCTCACGCTACACCGCCAAGGCTTATGACCCCAGCCGCAAGATTCCCGAAGACCAGATCCGCGAACTGCAGGCGGTGCTGCGCTTCAGCCCCTCATCGGTGAACCTGCAGCCCTGGCATTTCCTGATCGCCGACAGCGAAACCGCCAAGGCCCGCGTCGCCACGGCCACGCGCGGTGCCTACCACTTCAATGAACGCAAAGTGCTCAACGCCTCGCACGTGATCGTGTTTGCCAGCCACACGGACGTGACGACCGCGCACCTGGACCGCCTGCTCGCCCAGGAAGAGCGTGACGGCCGCTTCCAGGCCGAAGGCGCCAAGGACGGCCAGCGCCAGGGTCGCCAGACCTTCGTGAACCTGCATCGCACCGAGCTGCGGGACCTACAGCCCTGGATCGATCGGCAGGTCTATCTGGCGCTAGGCACGCTGCTGCTGTCCGCCGGTGCCATGGGCATCGACGCTACCCCGATCGAAGGCTTCGACCTGGCCATCCTCGATGCAGAGCTGGGCCTGCGCGAGCGCGGCTTGCGCAGCCTGGCCCTTTGCGCCCTGGGCTACCGGGCCGAGAGTGACTTCAACGCCCGCCTGCCCAAGTCGCGCCTGCCGGCCGAAGCCGTCTTCACCAGGCTTTGACGTCCTCGCGCACCCAGGCCGCAGCCTTTTCGGAAATCATCAGCGTCGGCGAATTGGTGTTGCCGCTGGTGATGGTGGGCATCACGCTGGCGTCGACCACGCGCAGGCCCGCCACGCCGCGCACGCGCAAGCGGCTGTCGACCACGGCCGCGGCGTCGTCCGCGCGCCCCATCTTGCAGGTGCCCACCGGATGGAAGATGGTGGTGGCGATGTCGCCCGCCAGCCGGGCCAGTTCCTCATCGGCCTGGTATTGCACGCCGGGCTTGAACTCCTCGGGCTGGTAGGGCGCCAGCGCCGGCTGCGCCACGATGCGCCGCGTCAGGCGCAGGCTCTCGGCGGCAATCCGACGGTCGTCCTCGGTGCTCAGGTAGCAAGGCGAAATCGCGGGCGCCACCGAAGCGTCGGAGGACCGGATCTGCACCGTGCCCCGGCTGCTCGGATTGAGGTTGCAGACGCTGGCCGTGAACGCGTTGAAGCGGTGCAGGGGCTCGCCAAACGCATCCAGCGACAGCGGCTGCACGTGGTATTCGAGGTCTGGCCAGGACTTGGCGCTGCTGCTGCGTGTGAAGGCGCCGAGCTGCGAGGGCGCCATGCTCATGGGCCCGCTGCGCCTGAGCAGGTATTCCAGCGCAATGCCTGCCTTGCCCCAGGCGCTGCCGGCCCGCGTGTTGAGCGTCTGCACGCCCTGCACCTTGAACACGCTACGGATCTGCAGGTGGTCCTGCAGGTTGGCGCCCACGCCCGGCAGCTCGGCCTGCACCGCGATGCCCAGCGACTGCAGCAACGCCCCGGGGCCCATGCCCGAGCACTGCAGCAGCTGCGGCGAACCGATGGCGCCGGCGGCCAGCACCAGCTGCCCGCCGGGCTTCAGGCGCACCGTTTCCAGGCCGTGCGGCGTGCGCACCTCGGCGCCTGCGCAGCGCAGCGGTGTCCCGGCGCCGCGCTCCAGCAGCAGCCGGGCCGCCTGCGCGCCGGTCCAGAGTTCGAAGTTGCCG
>JAFALA010000053.1 GCA_019234815.1 Burkholderiaceae bacterium
CCATGCCAAGGACTATGTCGAGATGCAATGGCTGATGCTGCAGCAGGACCAGCCGGAAGACTTCGTCATCGCCACCGGCGTGCAATACAGCGTGCGCCAGTTCGTCGAGTTCGCGGCCGCCGAGCTGGGCATTGAGCTGGCCTTTGATGGCGAGGGCGAGGCCGAGACGGCGCGCATCACGGCGGTGAACAACAAGGAACTCAAGTGCAAGGTCGGCGACGTGATTGTCAAGGTCGACCCGCGCTACTTCCGCCCCACCGAAGTGGAGACCTTGCTGGGCGACCCTGCTAAGGCCAAGGAGAAGCTGGGCTGGACACCCAAGACCAGCCTGAAAGAGCTGGTGGCTGAGATGGTGCAGGCCGACTACACGGCGGCGCGCCGCGACAGCCTGGTCAAGCAGGCAGGGTTCCAGGCCTACGACTACCACGAGTAACAATGTCTTTCGCTCTGAGACGCACGGGCCCCTTCAGCGCCAGAACGCGTCGCCTGCTCGGCACGGCGGCTGCCAGTTATCTGGCGCGACTTTGTGCCGCGCTGACCTTGCTGCTCACCGTACCCCTGGCGCGCAGCACCATGAGCGCCGACCGTTTTGGTCTCTGGATGATGCTCGGCTCGCTGCTGAGCTTCTTCGCCTTTGCCGACCTTGGCATCGGCAATGGCGTACTGGCCCAACTGACTCAGGCCCTGCACCGCAACGACAGTGCAAGCGCCACCGGCCGCATCATGCGCGCCGGCTATGCCTGCAGCCTGCTTGGTGCATTCGGCCTGTTGCTCGGATGGGTCCTGTGGGTGGGACTCAGCAGCGACCCTCTGCGCTTTGCCGGACACATTGCGCCCCAGTTGCGTGGTGAAGCGCTCATTGGCATCAGTACCTTTGTGGGCCTGATGGGACTCAACCTTGTGTTGCAGCTTGGTCAGAAATTTCAGCTTGCGTACCAGGATGGTCATTGGATCGGCTATACCCAGGTGGCGAGCTCGCTCGGCACTGTCGTGGCTTTGCCAATTGCCCTGTGGCTGCGCGCGCCCTTGTCGATCCTGGTGGCCTGTACCCTGGGATCACAAGCATTGGCATTGGGCCTCAGCACGATCCTGTGGTTTCGACACAGGCACCTCGGCCCCTCCCTGCAGCAAGCCAGCCTGCATGGCGCCACCGTCAAAGGCCTGCTGCAAACAGGTTTGATGTTTTTTACGCTGCAGCTCAGCGCGGCCTTTGCCTACCAGTCCGATGCCTTCGTCATCACACAAGAACTCGGAACAGCAGCCTATGGCGACTTCGCGGCCATCCAGCGTATCTTCCTCTCGGTCGGCACGCTAGTTGGTGCGGCACTTCTGGGCCTTTGGCCAGCATTTTCTGAAGCCATGGCCCGAGGTGACGTCAGGTGGGCACGGCATACCTATTTTCGGGCACTAGGTGTTGGAACAGGCATCATGGGCAGCGTTTGCGCGTTGATCACATTTGGCATGCCGCTGATCGCCAAACACTGGCTACACATGACCGCACCTCCGACAATTCTCATGCCGCTGGTTCTCTCGATCTGGACCGTCATCGACACCCTCGGCCAAATCACCGGTACCCTGCTCAACGGCGCCGGTGTGCTGCGAGCGCAGCTGCTCGTGGCACTTATGATGGCAGGCTTTGCATTCTGGGCTAAATGGGTGTTCGTCAGCCACTTTGGGCCCTGGGGTGCCGTGCTGGCCACCATCGTGGCCTACACCCTGATTTCTGTGCCGGCACAAATCTGGCTCGTGCGCCCTTTGCTCAGCAGCAAAGTGGCTGCGACCTAAACCTTGAAAGATTTCATCGTGTCCCAAATCACCATCCCCGTCTATCAGCCTGACCTCTCCGGCAACGAAAAACGCTATGTCAACGAATGCCTGGACACCTCCTGGATCTCGTCGCGCGGCCGCTTTGTCACCGAATTTGAGAACCGTTTCGCCGAACGCATCGACGTGCAGCACGCGGCATCTGTTTCCAACGGCACGGTGGCCCTGCACCTAGCCTTGCTGGCGCTGGGCATCGGCCCTGGCGACGAAGTCATCGTTCCCACACTGACTTACATCGCCTCCGTCAACGCCATCAACTATTGCGGCGCCACGCCCGTTTTCGTTGATTCCGTACGCGACACCTGGCAGATCGACCCCGAAGACATCCGCCGTCACATCACGCCGCACACCCGCGCCATCATGCCCGTGCACCTCTACGGCCAAGCCTGCGACATGGACGCCATCATGGCCCTGGCCCAAGAACATCGCCTCTTTGTCGTGGAAGACTGTGCCGAGGCCTTCGGCTCAATGTACAAGGGCCGCCACGTTGGCACCTTCGGCGACATCTCGACCTTCAGCTTCTTCGGCAACAAGACCATCACCACCGGCGAGGGCGGCATGGTCGTCAGCCCCGACAAGACCCTGATCGAACGCGCCCGCCACCTCAAGGGCCAGGGCCTGGCCACGCACCGCGAGTACTGGCACGACGTAGTTGGCTACAACTACCGCATGACCAATATCCAGGCCGCCATCGGCCTGGCCCAGCTCGAGCGCGCCGATGAGTTCATCGCGCGCAAGCGTGCCATCGCGGCGCGCTACACACAGCAACTCCAGGACCTGCCGGTCGAGGTGCACCCCGAGGCGCCCGGCACCGTCCACACCTACTGGATGACCAGCCTACTGGTCGAGCGCGCCGAGCAGCGCGACGCCCTGCGCCAGCACCTGGCTGGCGCCGGCATCGAAACCCGCCCGCTGTTCTACCCCGTGCACACCATGCCCATGCACTCACGCAGCTTCCGCCGCCATCCGGTGGCCGAAGACCTGGCCTGGCGTGGCATCAACCTGCCGAGCTATCCGGGGCTGACGGACGAGCAAGTCGACTTCATTTGCGCCTCGGTGCGCAGCTTCTTCTGAAACCCACCAGCGAGGTCTGTCCATGAAGCCGCTCTACATCATCGGCACCAGTGGTTTTGCCAAGGAAGTCGGCCAGCTCGCGGGCCACATCAATGCGGCCACGCCGCGCTGGAGCCGCATCGAATATCTCGCTGAAGAGGCGACGAACATCGGTCTTGAGTTGCCCTATGGTTGCGTGACGGGGACCGACGCGCTACTTGACCGTGAGGAGCCAGCCGACTTCGCCATTGGCATCGGCCGCCCCAAGATCCGCCAACGTATTGCCGAGCGCTGCGCGGCACGCCCCTGGCTGGCAGCTCCTAACCTCATCCACCCCAACACCCTGGTCGACCCGGCCTGGATGAAACTGGGCCAAGGCAACATCCTGACCCGGGGGGCCGTCTTTACGTGCAGCATCGTGGTGGGGGACTTCAATGTCTTCAATCTCAATTGCACCATCGGTCACGACGTGCGCATCGGTAACTGCGTGGTCATCAATCCCGGCTGCAATATTTCGGGGGGCGTGAGCCTCGGCGACCGCTGCCTGGTGGGCACGGGCGTGCAGATTCTCGAAGGTTTGGGAGTTGCTGCCGACACCACGCTGGGCGCCGGTGCGCTCGTGTCCAAGAGCATCACCGAGCCGGCGATCTACGTCGGCCTGCCGGCTCGTCCCTTGTCGAAATGAAGCGTATCGGCATCCTCGGCCACGGCTTCATCGAGTGGGGTGGCGGACTCGATTTCCTGCGATTGATCTGCGGGAGTCTGGTGGCCGCTTCGGAGCCTGTCGAATTGCACTTGTTGTTGCCCACGCGCGGGCCACGGCTGATGGCACGCCGCGCAATTCGCCATCTCAAGCGCATATTGGGGCGGCCTGTCATCGATAGCAAAAGGCCTGACAGTCGACACATCGTCGAGTTAATCAGTGGCGAGATGCGGGGAAGGCTCTCCGTCCACTTGATAGATATTGGTTCCGCCGCAGTCAACCGCGCTGCCAGGCGCCTGAATTTAGACGTCTTGCTGCCAGCACATTACGCACCCAGGCCCTCCTTTCATACTCCGTGGCTGGGTTATATTGCTGATCTACAGCACGTCCATTTCCCGCAGTTCTTTAGCCCGCAAGAAGTCGCGGTACGCCATCGGCATTGCGAAACGATGTTAAATCAGGCGCGGTGTGTGATCGTCAACGCCCAGGCTGTAGTGGACGATATCAGGAATGCTTATCCCAACCATGCCACAAACATCGTTGCGCTCCCGTTTGCGCCCGCCCCGTCGAAGGAATGGCTGTCAGCAGCCGCCCCTCCGCTCGACCGATACCAGATTTCCGAAAACTATTTCATCATTTGCAATCAGTTCTGGCAGCACAAGGACCACCTCACCGCATGGAGAGCCTTTGCCGCCCTTCACGACGAGTTCCCCGATGTGCAGTTGGTTTGCACCGGCGAGACCAGTGATTTTCGGAACCCCACGCACTTTGAGTTGCTCAAGCAAGAAGCGCAACGCCTCGGAATCAGCGCGAACCTGCGCATTCTTGGTCTGATCCCCAAGCACGAGCAGATCGCCCTTTTGCGATCCGCATTGGCCGTGGTACAGCCCACCTTGTTCGAAGGCGGGCCTGGGGGCGGCGCCGTTTTTGACGCCGTGGCCCTGGGTGTGCCCGCGATCGTTTCAGACATTTCCGTCAATCTGGAAGTCACCGACCCAGCTGTCTGTTTCTTCCGCCAAGGAGACGCCGAGCACCTCGCACAACGGATGCGTGATGTTCTTCAACGGCCGGCTCGTCAGCCTGCCACTGCGCCGGAACTGTTGGCTGCAGGAGAACAGCGCAGACGAGCATGCGGGGACGTCCTGATTGCCGCTGCGACACAGCTTCGCGCCAGCCCCGCGCGGCAGCATGGACAGTAAGGGTCCCGCCATGTCTGTACAACCCTCTCCCCTGATCACCGTCGCGACTGTCGTGCGCAATGGTGCAAGCACCATCGAAGAAACGGTCCGCAGCGTGGCGGCCCAAAGGTCGAGCAACTTTGAATACATCGTGATCGATGGCCTGTCGAGCGACGGAACACCCGACATCCTGTCCCGCTATCGGGACCATATCCAGTGCTGCATCAGCGAACGCGATCATGGCATCTACGATGCCATGAATAAGGCTTGCGCTCAGGCCCGAGGTAAATATCTCTTGTTTCTCGGCGCCGACGACAAGCTGCATTGCCCCGAGACATTGGCACGACTGGGATCACAGTTGCTTGATCCTGACGCCATCTACTACGGCGATGTCAGGCTGGCGTCCTCCGGCCACAGGTACTGTGGCCAGATGCACACCTACAAACTGATGCAGCAGAACATTTGCCATCAGTCCATTCTGTATCCGAGGGTCATTTATAAAAACAAATGCTACGACACCTCTGCCGGCCTACTGGCTGACTACAAATACAATATAGAACTCTGGGGACAGGGGCAGCGCTTCAATCATATTGATCTGATCATCAGCGATTTCAATGACTTAGGAGCATCCAGTCGCCCTGATTCCAAATTCGAGGCCATGCGCCTGCCCCTGATTCGTGAGCATCTTGGTGAATTCTGGTATGGCATCAAGTTGTTACGAAATCAATTGGTGCAGCTGAAAAACTGGGGCCACCAATGAATCCGCTACTCTACCTCGAAACTGTCACGGATCATCTCGTCCTGTATCTCGCGTTGCTGGGGCTCATGCTGCTCCCGCACTGGTGGCTGGTTCGCCGCATTGCAGTCAATATCTTCGATCCCTTGTTTCTGGTTATTCTTGCAGACTGGTTTGGCGCCACCATCGTCACCTTCATGTGGCTGATGGACGACATCACGGTGGCTCAGTTTTCCTATTACACCTGCTCCCAGATGGCATTTGCCAGCGCCTTGCTCATGTTCCGACGCCATCGGCGCCCATTGCCTGCGGCGATTCACGAGCCCCAGTCTGCCCGCCAGATGGCCTTTTACCTACTGCTCAGTTCAGGCTGCCTGCAGGTGCTTGCTACGGCCGTCAAATGGACCATGACAGGAATTCCCCTGTTCAATGTGTCCCGCCTAGGGGCATTCGTCGATTCTGGGGGCTTCGGAATCATCGAACGGTTTGAAACCGGCGCGCTGTACATACTGGCCTTTACGGCCTTTCATGTCTGGCGCTTCCCGGCACGGCGGTGGCAACGCAGCGTGGCACTGGCCGCACTACTGTGGCTGGTGGTGTATACGGTCTTCTCCGGGTCCAAGTCGGCGCTGCTCGGGTTGATGCAAATCTACTTCGCCCACAGTTATCTGTACGCTCCCGTGCGGTCAAGAAGCTTTTGGGGCAGCCAACTCGGCGGCAAGGCCTTTGCCGCAGCAGGGGGCTTTGCGCTGCTGATTTTGCTCGTGCAATCCCAGGGCAACCTGATCGAGGCGCTTGGCGGGCTGGCCATTCGCTTGGTCAGCTTTGGCGACGTCTACATTTACGCCTACATCGACAACACGATGCAGTCCCTGTCCGGCACCAATCCCTTCATTGGCTTGTTTGGCGGATTTCTCAGCACATTCCGCCTGATACCCGCAGACTGGCTGTACAAAAACATAGGACTGCAGCTGAGTGATCTCATTTTCCCCGGTTTGGATTACCTGATGGGCCCCAACCCCCGCCACAATGTCTTTGGTTTTCATTTCTTTGCCTGGTGGGGGCTGACTTTCTCGTTTGCCCTGGGTGCATTCATCGTGGCTCTGCAAGGCCGGCTTTTTCACCGGCGGCCACGCCGGTTCATGACCGTACTGTGGAGCTTCCTGCTCTACTTCTCCTTGGTGAGCGCCAGCGGAGATTTCGACTACGCCATGTCATCACTGGCCAGCCTGCTCATTACCGCCGGCCTCGTGATCGTTCCCGTGCATTTGCTCACCCGGCCGTCCAAGCCGCTTCAACCCACCGCGCTTCATGCCTCGACTTGACATCGTTCTAGGCCTCTACAACGGGGCCCGCTTTCTGCCCGAGTTCCTGGACAGTCTCAGCAAGCAGACATGTCAAGGCTGGCGGCTGATTGTCCGTGACGACGGTTCTCGGGACGACTCCGTGCCCATCGCTCGCCAGTGGGCGGCGGAACATGGCCACGCCCTGGAGGTGATGGACGACGACTGGGGCAATGTCGGCGTTGTTCGCAATTTCTCTCTGCTGCTGGCCCGCACCGAGGCCCCCTACGTCATGTTGGCGGATCAGGACGATGTTTGGTTCCCGAACAAGGTCGCAGATGCCTTGGCAGCCATCTGCGATCTGGAACAACAGGGCGGCGGTGTCGAGTTGCCAGCAGCGGTCTATACCGACCTCCAGGTCGTGGATGCCGAGCTGCGTGAGATCCATCCCTCGTTTCTGGCCATGCAGGGCCTGGAGAGCCACCGACATCCCAGCTTTGCCCAGTTGCTGGTGCAGAACGTCGCGCCAGGCTGCACCATGATCGTCAATCGAGCGCTGCTCTCAAAGGCCTTACCGATTCCACACGAAGCGGCCATGCACGACTGGTGGCTCATGCTGACCGCCAGCGCCCTGGGGCGCGTGGGACACATCGAGCGTGCGAGCCTGGCCTACCGCCAACATGGTGGCAATCAGGTAGGGGCCAAGCATGGCAGCCTCTTGGGCTTGTTGCAGCAGGCCAAGGCGGGCCGCAGCGCCTATGCCTGCCGCCTGCAGCAAAGCCAGGCCCAGGCGCAGGCCTTGCTGCAGCGCTTGGCGCCCGAAACAAGCGCGACACTGCCCGCCCTGGGGGTCTTCAGCGATCTCCACCACTACCCGCCCATCATTCGACAATTCCGCGCCTGGAAGGCCGGGTTGCGCAAAGCGGGCGCGCTCCGGAATCTGGCTTTCTACGCCCTGATGTGAGAAGCCCCGGAGCCCTTCCTTGAAGTTACACCCTCGTATGTCCCTGTCCGCATCGCTGGTTCTTTACAACAATCCACCCACCCAGTTCGAGGCCGCCATCGCGTCGTTCATCTCCGGCAGCCAGGACGGCATGCTCTGCGTCGTCGACAACTCCGAACAGCCGCTCAGCAGCCTGTGGTTCGGTCACGACCGAGTGCACTACGTCCATGCGGACAAGAACCTTGGGTTTGGTGCCGGGCACAACCTCGCCATGAGCAAGGTCTGCCCCCATTCCGACTTGCACCTGCTGCTGAATCCCGATATCGAGTTCGATGCCGGCCTGCTGCCAACGCTCGCGGCGATGATGAATGCGCAGCCCGAGGTCGCCGCGCTCATGCCTCGCATCGTCTACCCCGATGGCTCCCTGCAGCACCTGTGCAAGCTGCTGCCTACGCCGATGGACCTGCTGGTCCGGCGCTTCCTGCCATCCCGGACGCTCAAGGAACGTCTGAACAGGCGCTATGAATTGCATCACCTGCCGCTGGACCGCCCCTCCGCAGTGCCCACCCTCTCTGGATGCCTGCTGCTGGCCCGGTCACCAGATCTCTTGCGCCTGGGCGGGTTCGACGAGCGCTACTTCATGTACATGGAAGATGTCGACCTAGTCCGCCGCCTCGGCGACCTTGGTCAGACCCTCTACACGCCGCAGGTTCAGGCCGTCCATGGCTATGCCAAGGGCTCCTACCGTAGCAAGAAACTGATGGGCTACCACCTACGCTCGGCCATCTTGTATTTCAACAAGTGGGGGTGGTTCTTTGACCCGGTGCGTACTCGGCGCAATCGAGTCGCAATGCAGGCAGGGCCTGTTGGGTAGCTCGCCGAAATGCACGACCACTAGCGCCTTGGTGAAAGGCATTCGCTGCATGAAGCGCTTTCACGGCGTAGCGACCGTCACTACCTCGGGTAGCTCCGCGACCGGGACCGTACGCCTCGAGTCCTACGTAGTCGGCCCTGAGCCTCCCACCCGGTACTCCCCCACCATCCCCTTGATCCTCCCCCGCAACGCCGCATCATCCCCTTCTGCCGCTTGCGCCAAGGTTTCCTGCAGCCAATCCACCACGCGCTGCGCGTCTTCGCTGTCAGTCAATTTCGCAATGCGCAGCGCCTTGAACGCTGTGGGCAAGGTCATGTCCTGATCAGCCAACAGCTCTTCGTAAAGCTTTTCCCCAGGCCGCAAGCCGCTGAACTCGATGCGGATCTGGTCCAGGCTGCGACCGCTGAGACGGATCATGTCCCGAGCTAGATCGACGATGCGGACAGGCTCACCCATGTCCAGCACATAGACCTGCCCGCCCTCGCCGATGGCCGCGGCCTGCACCACCAGGCGCGCGGCTTCGGGGATGGTCATGAAGTAGCGCGTGATGTCGGGGTGGGTGACGGTGACGGGCCCGCCCTTGGCAATCTGTTCCTTGAACTTCGGGATCACGCTGCCGCTGGAGCCCAGCACGTTGCCGAAGCGCACGGCCATGAAACGCGTGGGCTTGCCCTCGGCCGCCATGCGGGCGGCCATGTGGCTGACCACGAGTTCGGCGGCACGCTTGGTGGCGCCCATCACGTTGGTGGGGTTGACGGCCTTGTCGGTGCTGATGAGCACGAAGCGCTCCACGCCCGCTTCCGCGGCGGCCGTGCAGGCGTTGTAGGTACCCAGGGTGTTGTTGCGCAGGCAGGTCCAGGCGTTGTCGACTTCCATCAGCGGCACGTGCTTGTAGGCGGCGGCGTGGAAGACGATTTGCGGCTTGTACTTGTTGAAGGTGTGGCGCAGGTGGGTCAGGTCCTTGACGTCGCCGATCAGGCGCACGAGCGGGATGTGCGGGAACTTCTCGCTGAGTTCCTGCTCGATCTGGTACAGCGCGAATTCAGACAGCTCGTACAGCACCATCAGCTGTGGGCCGAAGCGCGCCACCTGGCGGCACAGCTCGCTGCCTATGCTGCCGCCGGCGCCGGTGAGCAGCACCACCTT
>JAFALA010000073.1 GCA_019234815.1 Burkholderiaceae bacterium
CCGGGCTGCGGCGTGCCGGGCGGAACGCCGGAGGCCGAGGGTGCCACCGGCGCGGCCGCGCGCGTACCGTTGTTGCCGGAGCTGGCGATGGCCTGCGAGATCTGCGAGGACAGCTGGCTGACGGAGGCGCAACCCGAGAGCAGCGCGAACGTGAGGACGAGGGCGGCGCGTGCAGCCGCCAGGCCGCGGTCGCGGCAAGGAACGATCATGGCTTCACCTGTGCGGTGCGGAGCGCTCCCACGCCCCAAGGCGCGATTGTGAGTGCGCCCGCCGGCGGGAGTTCCACCCGATTTTCCCGCGCTCGCGCGCCGCAATCGGCAATGCCCCGACGAGGCGCACGTGAACGAATCGAGATTTGCGCCGTGCAGGCGCGCCCGCGCGCCGGGGCTACTTGAGGGCCTTGAAGCGCAGGCGGTGCGGCCGTGCGCCTTCGTCGCCGAGGCGCTTCTTCTTGTCCGCCTCGTACTCCTGGTAGTTGCCGGCGTAGAAGAACCACTTGGAATCGCCTTCGGCAGCGAGGATGTGCGTGCAGATGCGGTCGAGGAACCAGCGATCGTGCGAGATCACCATGGCAGAGCCGCCAAATTCGAGCAGCGCCTCTTCGAGCGCGCGCAGGGTTTCGACGTCCAGGTCATTGGACGGTTCGTCGAGCATCAGCACGTTGCCGCCCAGGGCCAGGGTTTTGGCCAGGTGCAAACGGCCGCGCTCACCGCCGGAGAGCTGCCCGACCAGTTTTTGCTGGTCGTTGCCCTTGAAGTTGAAGCGGCCGATGTAGGCACGCGACGGCATGACGAACTTGCCGACGACGATGTTGTCGAGGCCGCCCGACACGTCTTCCCACACGGTCTTGCTGGCGTCCAGGCTGGCACGGCTCTGGTCGACAAAAGCCAGCTTGGCGGTCTTGCCGATGCTGACCTCGCCGCTGTCGGGCGTCTCCGCGCCCTGGATCATGCGGAACAGGGTCGACTTGCCCGCGCCGTTGGGGCCGATGATGCCGACAATGGCACCTGCCGGCACCTTGAAGCTCAGGTTGTCGATCAGCACGCGGTCGCCGAAGCTCTTGGTGACGTTGTTGAACTCGATCACCTCGTTGCCCAGGCGCTCGGCCACGGGAATGAAGATCTCGTTGGTCTCATTGCGCTTCTGATATTCGACGTCGCTCAGTTCCTCGAAGCGGGCCAGACGCGCCTTGCTCTTGGCCTGGCGGCCCTTGGCGTTGGAGCGAACCCACTTGAGCTCCTCCTTCATCGCCTTCATGCGGGCGTCTTCGGATTTCTGCTCCTGCTCCAGGCGGCGTTCCTTCTGGTCCAGCCAGTCGGAGTAGTTGCCCTTCCAGGGGATGCCATGGCCGCGGTCCAGTTCAAGAATCCACTCGGCCGCGTTGTCGAGGAAGTAACGGTCGTGGGTGATGGCCACCACGGTGCCAGGGAAGCGCTGCAGGAACTGCTCCAGCCATTCGACCGATTCGGCGTCCAGGTGGTTGGTCGGTTCGTCCAGCAGCAGCATGTCGGGCTTGGACAGCAGCAAGCGGCACAGCGCCACGCGGCGCTTCTCGCCACCCGAAAGCACGCCGATCACGGCGTCCCAAGGCGGCAGGTTCAAGGCATCAGCGGCCAGTTCCAATTGCAGGTCGGTGTTTTCGGAGCCGGCAGCGGCAATGATGGCCTCCAACTCACCCTGCTCGGCGGCCAGCGCGTCGAAGTCGGCATCCTCCTCGGCATAGGCGGCATAGACCTCGTCAAGCCGCTTCTTGGCTGCCAGCACGCCGCCGATGCCCTCCTCCACGGCCTCACGAACAGTCTGCTCGGGATTGAGCTTGGGCTCCTGCTCCAGATAGCCGATCTTGATGCCTGGCATCGGGACGGCTTCGCCTTCGATCTCCTTGTCCACGCCCGCCATGATCTTGAGCAGCGTGGACTTGCCCGAACCGTTCAGGCCCAGCACGCCAATCTTGGCGCCGGGAAAGAAAGACAGCGAGATGTCCTTGAGGATGTGGCGTTTCGGGGGAACCGTCTTGTTGACACGGTTCATGGAAAAAACATACTGCGCCATGGTTACAGGGCTCCGAATGAAAGAACTGAATGAGGACCGCCGAAGGCGGGCAGGTGTTTCGCAAAAACATACTGCGCCATGGTTACAGGGCTCCGAACGAAAGAATTGAATAAGGGCCGCCGCAGGCTGGCAGTTTTTTCGCCAAAAAGACGTGCTGGGCCATGATGACTCTGTAGAGGTATGCGACGTAATAAGAGCGCCGCTGGGGCGCTTCAAACACGTATTGTCGCCGCCCTTTGGGGTTTGCATGTCCAAACGTGGCAAATCGAAGTCAAATCGAGGCCAAATCGAGGCGACACATGAGACACAGTGACGATCAGATGGCCGAAACGATCAGCGTGACGCGGCGATTCTGGGCCCGTCCCGTTTCCTTGGTGTTGTCTGCAATGGGCTTTTGAGCGCCAAAACCTACTGTGGCCAAGCTATTCTCGGCAAAACCCGACTCGACCAAGGCTTGGCTCACGGCCTGGGCTCGGCGCACGGACAGGCGCGTGTTGTACTCGTCCGTCCCCACATTGTCGGAGTGGCCTTCGACGCGCATGGCGGCGATGCCCAGATCAACCAATTGCCGGCCCATGCGCACCAACTCGACGCGCTGCATGGGCTTCAAGGCATCCGAATTGAAGTCGAACAGCAAATTGTCGGAGAGATTCAGCTCCATGCCCTGCGCCGTTTCCTCGAAACCCATGGCCTTGAGCGCGGACATGCGGGTCGCGCGTGCATCGACCGGCGGTGCATGCTGACAGCCGGACAACAGGGCAACCATGAGCAGGACCATCGCACAGCACCAGCGTTGACGCCACACTCGAACCAGGCAACACAATGAGGCATTCGACATGTTCTCGATCTCCCGTTTCTCAGTCTGCGGGGCCTAGGCCAGCAGCGGCGACTCGCCCGCCGCCGTCAATTGGAACGCGCCCTTTTGCCTGATCTTGTCGCGGTACATGGCCATGTCGGCCGCCCGCAGCAGCGATGCAACCTCGGCGCCGTCAAACGGATACACCGCCACGCCGACGCTGACCCCCAGGTTCACCTGGTGCGTTGCGTCCAGCATCACAGGCGTGCTTTGCAGCAGGCTGACCACCTGTTGCTTGACCTTCTGCGCGTCAGTCGCCAGGCGAAGCGGCCGAATCAGCACGACGAACTCGTCGCCCCCCAGGCGCCCCACCAGGTCGGTGTCGCGGACCACTTGCCCCAGGTGCCGTGCCAACGCCATCAACACGCGATCGCCCGCCTCATGGCCGTAGCGATCATTGATCTGCTTGAAGCCATTGGCATCGATGAACAGCAAGCCCAGGATGCCCCCATCGGCCGCACAGCGTGCGATGGCTTCCCGCAACTGCGACTCAAAGAATTGCCGGTTGCACACACCCGTCAAGGCGTCAACACGCGCCTGGATGGACAGCACCTCATGGTCGGTCTGCAAGGCCTCGTGGCGGCGCAAGAGCTCGTTTTCATGGGCCTGCACCTCGTCGAGCAAGGCATTGAAGTCGGTTCCCAGCGCGTCGATCTCACGCACCTCGGCGGAGGGAGCCCGCCGCCCATAAGCATGCTCATCCCGCACCGCTCTCGTGTGCTTGGCCAAGGCCCCGAGCGGCCGCAACACCACGCGCTCCAGGCGGCGCGACACCATCAGCACCGCCAGGATGGTCATGCCCATGCTGAACATCACGCCCAGCAGGGACCAGCTCAGCAGCTGCACATAGGCCTTTGTGTCGCCATGGACCTCGACAACGTCATCCAGTTCATCTGCATCGCTCCCCACCGGACTGCGCGCATACATCGGGAACCAGGCCTGCACCTTGGCGGTCATCCAATCGTTGCTGGAGGGGCGCCGGTACTGCGCCAATATTTCACCCGATCGCAAGACCACGCGCGCGTCGGCCAGTTGCTCCCGCTCCACGAATTCCTTCAACAGGGCTTGAGTCGCCATGCGGTCACGAAACGTCACCGCCGCCTCCGAGGAATAGGCCATCGAGCGCGAAGCCAGCTCAAGGTTGTGAAGCAGCAGCGAGCGCAGCACCAGCGCGGCGCCCATCGTCAGCACCAGGCCGACGGTCAGCAATGCCACCAAGGCCACGCTCAATTGAGCGCGGCGCAGCACTTGCGCCAGGGAACGGGTCCGGGTTTCGACGCTCATGGCACCGACACCTTGCGAGGCTTGGCCAGCCGCAGGACCTGCGCGTTGATCCGCAGCCCGCTGCGTGTCACGCCGTCGATATTGACCTCAAACCGGGTTTGTCCATCGACAGACTGCATGCAGAAGATGCCGCCGTTGCTGCAGAAATCCGGCCCATGGCCGATGGTCAGCACCGGCTTGTGAGCCAGCTTGCGCAGGGCATGGAGTTGCGCGGCGACAGTCCACCCTCCGAAATAGACAGCGTCACAGGACGCAGGAATGGGGACGTCGGCCTCGATGGTCCGCACCGCCATGGGCCACTCCGAAGGGCTTTGCTCGATCTGCTGCGCAATCGAGGCGGCTTGCGGCGCGGTACGTGTGATGCAAATCTCCAGGGTCCGGACCGCGCCAGGCCAGTGCGTGTAGCCCAACATGCCCACGACGATGGCGTCCGCGCCCAAGGAGGTTTGCGCAGCCGTCATTTCCCGCCCTGCATCCACCGTCTCTGCTCCAACCATCTGAAAGAAACTCAAGAAAACCCAACACGAGATCACGCGCAGCGGCAGCCACAACCTCGGGCCTCCAGCACACTTTCTTGAAAATACACTAAAACTGCGAAACATGATCTCGAACAACCGGATCTTAATTTGATGGAAATGATGAATTCATTCTGCCATCCGGTTTCCGTTCGAGTCTCCCCCTCAAGCAAGGGCGTGGCACTCCACCTATAATCACTCCCGACGCTGCGGCTCCAGTCTTGCCTCAGTGTCTTTTTCTTTTTTAGCTCAAGCATGCTGCCCGCGCAGCTCAAAGACTGGCGTTGCTTCTCAGGCAGCGCAGCCGCGCACTGGATCAGCAAGCGAACTTCGCTGTCAATGAGTTTCGATTCCCTGGGCCTGGCCGCGCCCCTTCTGAAGGCCATCGCCGACGCCGGTTACACCCAACCCACCCCCATTCAAAGCCAGGCCATTCCCGCCGTGCTGCAAGGCGGCGACCTGATGGCCGGCGCGCAAACCGGCACCGGCAAGACTGCCGGCTTCACCCTCCCCGTGCTGCACCGCCTGGCCGCCGCGGGCCCGCTGCGTGATGCTCGCGGCCGTATCGCTATTCGCGCACTCGTGCTCACGCCGACCCGCGAATTGGCGGCGCAGGTCGAAGAAAGCGTGCGCACGTACGGCAAATACCTGCCGCTGACCAGCATGGTGATGTTCGGCGGCGTGGGCATGGGCCCGCAGATCGACCGCCTGCGCAAGGGCGTCGACATCCTGGTGGCGACGCCGGGCCGCCTGCTCGACCACCACCAGCAAGGCACGCTGGACCTCAGCCATGTGCAGATCCTGGTGCTGGACGAGGCCGACCGCATGCTGGACATGGGCTTCATCCACGACATCAAGAAGGTGCTGGCCGTGCTGCCGGCCAAGAAGCAGAGCCTGCTGTTCTCGGCCACTTTCAGCGACGACATCAAGGCCTTGGCCGACCGCCTGCTCAACCAGCCCGCGCTGATCGAGGTCGCGCGCCGCAACGCCACGGCTGACACCATTGCGCAAAAGGTGCACCCGGTCGACCGCGACAAGAAAAAGGAATTGCTCGCCCACCTGATCCGCAAGGACAACTGGCACCAGGTACTGGTCTTCACCCGCATGAAGCACGGCGCCAACCGCCTGGCCGAGTGGCTGGACAAGGAAGGCATCTCGGCCATGGCCATCCACGGCAACAAGAGCCAGGGCGCCCGCACCCGCGCCCTGTCCGAGTTCAAGAGTGGCGAGTTGCAGGTGCTGGTGGCGACCGATATCGCGGCCCGCGGCATCGACATCGACCAATTGCCCCACGTCGTGAACTACGAACTGCCCAATGTGGCGGAAGACTATGTGCACCGCATCGGCCGCACCGGCCGCGCCGGCGCCAGCGGCGAGGCCGTGTCGCTGGTCTGCGTCGACGAGCATGGCTTTCTGCGCGACATCGAGCGCCTGATCAAGCGCGAGATCCCGCGCGAGGTCGTGGCCGGATTCGAGCCCGACCCCAACGCCAAGCCCGAACCCATCGTGCTGGGCCGCATGGTGCTCAACGGCGGCGCGGGCCGCTCTTCCAGCGGTGGTCGCCCAGGCTCGGGCGGACGACCTGGTGGCGGCCGCTCCGGCGGCGGACGCGGCGGCGACCGACCTTCTGATCGCTCTGATCGTTCCGATCGCAGCCCCCGCTCGGCCGCTCCTGCTGGACAGAGTCGCGGCCCGTCAACAAATCCTGCTGGCGGCCAGCGCGATGGCCGCCGCGATGCGCGGCGCTCCAGCCAAGGCAACAGCAATGGCGGTGGCCGCCTGACCCAGCCCAAGCGCTGAGCATCGTTTGACGCAGCGCATGACCCAGGCCCGGACACTGCTCCGGGCCTTTTTTCATCGGCGGACAATCCGTCCAGCATGAAAACGCACGCCATCGTTCCTGCCCAGGTGGACTTCTCGGGCTTGAACCCGCCCCACTCCCCGCAATTCGAGGACCTGTATCACCCCCGCGCCGGCGCCTTCGCCCAGGCCCAGCATGTCTTTCTGCGCGGCAACGGCCTGCCCGAACGCTGGCAGGGCCGGCCTCGCTTCGTCATCCTGGAAACCGGCTTCGGACTGGGCAATAACTTCCTGGCCACCTGGTCGGCCTGGCGCCAGGACACGCAAGCCTGCGAGCGCCTGATTTTCATCAGCATCGAAAAACACCCCTTGCGCAGGGAAGACCTGCGCAAGGCTCATGCCCACAGTCCGGCGCCCGAGCTCGCAGCCCAACTGGTCGAGGCCTGGCCACCGCTGACCCACAACCTGCATCTGCTGGACTTCGAAGGCGGCCGCGTGCGGCTGATGCTGGCCTTGGGCGATGCGCGCGACTGGCTGCGCGAACTGGTGGCCGAAGTCAACGCCTTCTACCTCGACGGTTTCTCGCCCGCCCAAAACCCGGACATCTGGGACCGCTACACGCTCAAGCTGCTGGCCAGGCTCGCCGTCCCAGGCGCCAGCGTGGCAACCTGGTGCGCCTCGCGCAGCGTGCGCGAAGCCCTCACGGAAACAGGCTTCCGGGTCGATCTGGCGCCCGGCTTTGCCAACAAGTCGGACATGACGCTCGGCCGCTTCGTCCCGCGCCACACCCTGGCCAGGCCAGCGGGCAGGCAAGCGCTGGCGCCGACGGCTCGCCATGTACTGGTGATCGGTGCCGGGTTGGCCGGCGCCGCCTGCGCCGATGCGCTCGCCCGCCACGGCGTGGACTGCACGCTGTTGGAGACCCTGGACGCACCGGCTCAAGCGGCATCGGGCAACCCCGGCGGCCTGTTTCATGGCACCTTGAATCCAAACGATGGGCTGCACGCGCGCTTCAACCGCGGCGCGGCCCTGCTGACCGGACGATTGAGCCGCCAACTGCATGACCAAGGCGCCCTGCCCTGGCTGCAGCAAGGCTTGTTGCGCCTGGAGACACAGCGCAGCCTGGTGCAGATGCAGGCCGTGCTGCAGCAGTTGGGCCTGCCCGCCGACTATGTGCAGGCGCTGGACAGCGACCAGGCGGCCCGGATGAGCGGCTGGCCGCTGCGCCAGCCGGCTTGGTTCTACCCGGGCGGCGGCGCGCTGGCGCCGGGCGACTACGTGCGGGCCCTTCTGGCTCGTTCAGCCCATCGCGCCCGGCTGTGCACGCGGGCCGCGGTCGCCACATTGCAAATCCGCGATGCAGGCTGCCTGGCCCTGGACGCGCAAGGCCAAGTCCTGGCGCAGGGCGATGCCGTCGTGATCACGGCCGGCGCCGCCAGCCTGGATCTTGCCCGCAGCGCCTTCGTCGGCGCCTATCCCGAATCGACCGCATCCGGCATCGTGTGGCCGGACATGGTGAGCCAGCGAGGACAGATCACCCAGGTCCGCGCGACATCTGCCGATCTGTTCGCACCCGCCCTGCCTCTGGCAGGCACCGGCTACGCGCTGGCGGAGCCCGGCCCGGATGGCGTGCCGCTGCGCGACAGCCTGTTCTGCGGCGCGACCACGCAAGACCATGACCTGGATCCGCAGCTGCGCGCAAGCGATCAGGCCTTCAATTTGCAGCAGTTGCGCACGCTCTCAGGCATGGACTGGCCCGAGCCCGAGCAATGGACCGGCCGGGTCGGCTGGCGCGCCGTGACCGCCGACAAGCTGCCCCTGGTCGGCGCCCTGGGCACCCTGCCGGCTGATGGACGCAACGATCAGGTGCGCCTGCTCCCGCGCTTGCCCGGCCTGCTGCTGTGCACCGGCCTGGCCTCGCGCGGCATCACCTGGGCGGCCTTGTGCGGTGAGTTGGCAGCCAGCCAATTGCTGGGTACGCCGCGCCCCGTTGAGGCCAGCCTGCTGGATGCCGTCGATCCAATGCGCTTTGCCGTCAGGCAATCACGCGGCGCCTGAGCTCAGAAGCTCAGCGTCTTGACGCCTTGCGAGGTGCCCAGCAGGCAGACGCTGGCGCGGTTGCGTGCGAACACGCCCACGGTGACCACGCCCGGCCACTGGTTCACATCGGCTTCGAAGGCCTTGGGGTCGCTGATCTTCAAGCCGCGCACGTCGAGGATCTGGCAGCCGTTGTCGGTCACCACGCCGGCACGCAAGGTGGCCTGCCCCCCCAGCGACTCGAAGCGACGGGCAATCTGCGCCGCCGCCATCGGAATGACTTCCACCGGCAAAGGAAAGCTGCCCAGCACCTCGACCAGCTTCGATTCATCGGCGATGCAGACAAAGCGCTGCGCCAGGTCGGCGACGATCTTCTCGCGTGTCAGCGCCGCGCCGCCGCCCTTGATCATGCAGCCGCCGTGGTCGATCTCGTCGGCGCCGTCGATATAGACCGGCAGGCTCGTCACCTCGCCAGCGTCCAGAACCTGGATGCCCAAGGCCTTCATGCGCTCGGTGGAGCGCACCGAGCTGGACACGGCACCGGCGATCTGCATACCGCTGGCTGCCAGCGCATCGATGAATTTATCCACCGTGGAACCGGTGCCCACGCCCACCAGGCTGCCCGGCTCGACATATTGAAGCGCGGCCTGGCCGACCAGGGTCTTGAGTTCGTCTTGTGTCATGGGTCTGTCTCGATCGTTCAACGGGGGTCAGCTCGTGCGGCGCGCACGCACGGCCGCGGCCAGCTCGCGCAGCAGCGGCTCGGTCTGGGTCCAGCCCAGGCAGGCGTCGGTGATGGACACACCCGGCTTGAGATCCGCCTTCGATTGGCCCGGCAAGAGGTCCTGCCGCCCCGCCTGCAGGTGCGACTCGATCATCACGCCGGTGACGCGCTTGTCGCCGCCGGCAATCTGGCCCGCCACGTCATGGCCCACGTCGATCTGGCGCTCGAACTTCTTGCTCGAATTGGCGTGCGAGAAATCGATCATGACCTGCTCGCGCAGGCCGGCCGTCTTCAAGGCCTCGCAGGCGGACTGCACCGAGGCCGCGTCGTAATTGGGTGTCTTGCCGCCGCGCAGGATGATGTGGCAGTCGTCATTGCCGCGCGTCTCGAAAATCGCCGCCACGCCCATCTTGGTCATGCCCATGAAGGCATGGCTGGCCTGCACGGCGAGCACCGCGTCAGACGCCACCTTGATGCCGCCGTCGGTGCCGTTCTTGAAACCCACCGGGCACGACAGGCCCGACGCCAGTTGTCGATGGCTCTGGCTCTCGGTCGTGCGCGCGCCGATGGCGCCCCAGGCGATCAGGTCGGAGATGTACTGTGGCGACAGCAGGTCGAGGAACTCGGTGCCGGCCGGCAGGCCCAGCGCCGTGACGTCCAGCAGCAGTTGGCGCGCCAGCCGCAGGCCTTCATTCATGTGGAAGCTGCCGTCGAGCCGCGGATCGTTGATGTAACCCTTCCAGCCCACCGTCGTGCGCGGCTTCTCGAAATAGACGCGCATCACGATCAGCAGGTCGTCCCTGAGTTCGTCGCGCAACACCTTGAGCAGGCGCGCATAGTCCATGGCCTGATCGTGGTCGTGGATGGAACAGGGACCGACCACCACCAGCAATCGGTCGTCGCGGCCGTGCAGCACGTTGCCGATCTCGCGCCGCGCCTGCTGGACCAGCGTCAGCGCCTCTTCGCTCACCGGCAGCTCGTCGAGCAGCAGCGCGGGCGAGATCAGCGGACGCACGGCGCCGATGCGGGTGTCGTCGGTGCGGGTGCTGTCGTGCGTGGCGTCATTGGGCGGGTCGAAGCGGCCAGCTTCGCGGCCGATCTGGGTAGGGTCCTGCGGCGTCATGGTGGCGTTCCATCAAGAAGGAATGGGAGATTATCGCCACTCCGCCTCGCCGAAATGTGAGATGAGACAATCCCGGCTGCTTTAGCCACGTCCGACCATGTCCCTCATCCCCTACGCCCTGGCCCGCCCTTTCCTCTTCGGCCTCGATCCTGAACAGGCCCACGAACTCACGCTGGGCAGCATCGCCAAGCTGCAGAACACGCCCGCGCAATGCCTGTGGACGCAGCGCCGCGTGGCCGATCCGGTGACCGTCGCCGGCCTGCGCTTTCCCAACCGCATCGGCCTGGCCGCAGGCCTGGACAAGAACGGCCGCTGCGTCGACGGCCTGGGCGCCATGGGCTTCGGCTTCATCGAGGTCGGCACCGTCACGCCCAAGGCCCAGCCAGGCAACGACAAGCCGCGCATGTTCCGTCTGCCGCAGGCCGACGCGCTGATCAACCGCCTGGGCTTCAACAACGAGGGCCTGGGCAGCTTCATCGCCAACGTCAAGCGCGCGCACAGCTTCCGGCTGGCCGGCGGCCTGCTGGGCCTGAACATCGGCAAGAACGCCGTCACACCGATCGAGAACGCGGTCGACGACTACCTGCTGGGCCTGGAAGGCGTGTACCCGCATGCCGACTACATCACCGTCAACATCTCCAGCCCAAACACCAAGAACCTGCGCGCCCTGCAAAGCGACGAAGCCTTGGACGCGCTGCTTTCGGCCCTGCAGGCCCGCAAGCTGCAGCTCCAGTCGGCGCAAGGCCGCGTGGTGCCGATGTTCGTCAAGATCGCGCCCGACCTCGACGAGGCCCAGGTCGGCGTGATTGCGCAGACGCTGAAGAACAACGGCATCGACGGCGTCATCGCCACCAACACCACCGTTGCGCGCGACGCCGTCAAGGGCCTGCCGCATGCCGATGAGACGGGCGGCTTGTCAGGCCGCCCCGTGTTCGAGGCCAGCAACCGCGTGATCCGCCTGCTGCGTGAAGCCCTGGGCGCCGGCTACCCCATCATCGGCGTGGGCGGTGTTCTGAGCGGCCAGGATGCGCGCGCCAAGCTCCAGGCCGGTGCCGACCTCGTGCAGATCTACACCGGCCTGATCTACAAGGGCGCCGCGCTGGTGAGCGAATGCGCGCAGGCCGTGGCACGCCGCTGACATCGAGGAGTCCGGCGTGGGCATCGAGATCGAACGCAAATTCCTGGTCCAGGGTCAGGCTTGGCGCAGCGAGGACGGGCAGTACATCTGCCAGGCCTACCTGAACCGCGATCCGGCGCGCACGGTGCGCGTTCGCATCCAGGGCGAGCAGGCCTGGCTGACCATCAAGGGCCGATCGAGCGGAGCCACCCGGGCCGAGTTCGAATACCCCGTCCCCCTGGCAGACGCCAAGGCCCTGCTGGAACTGGCCGACGGGCCGCGCATTGAAAAGATCCGCCATCGCATCCTGGTCCGGGGCATGCTTTGGGAGGTTGACGAATTCCTGGGCGACAACGCACCGCTGGTTGTCGCGGAGATCGAGCTGCCTAGCGAGGACCATCCATTCGAGAAACCCGACTGGCTCGGCGAGGAAGTCACGCACGACCCGCGTTACTTCAATTCCGCCCTGGCATCTCTGCCCTACAGCCGCTGGAGCTGATTCAGCACCACAACGGCACCTAAGACCAGCATATTCAGCACCACCGTCAGCCAGAACCAGCGCCTGAACGGCGCCTTGGCGGTCTTGTGGCGAAACACCTGCTGCGCCAGCCATGCGCCCGGCCAACCGCCCAGCAATGCCAACCAATGCAATCTGCGCTCGCGCACCCGGCGCCAGCCCTGTCGGGCGGCCAGCTTGTCAAAGCCGTAAACACAAAAGCTGAGCTGGCTCATGAGGCCATAAACGATCAGGATCGCTTCGCCAAGCCGCATTTGCAGCACTCCCAATGAAAAAGCCCGCGCAGGCTGCACCTGTGCGGGCTCGAATCAGTTCAGCCGACGATCAGCGGCCGAAACCGCCGCGACGCGGACCTTGCGAAAACGAACCGCGCTTGTCGGCACCGCCGCGCGCGGGACGCTCAGTCTGGAAACCGCCGCCGCGACGGGCGTCGGCGCCAGCGCCGGCGCCGTCACGCGATGCATGGAAAGGCTTGCCCCCGAAGCCGGGTTTGCCGCCAAAGCCAGGCTTGCCGCCGAAGCCGGGCTTGTCGCCGCGCGGAGCAAAGCCACGGTCTTGCTGGGGTGCGTCGAAACGGCGTTCGCCGCCGCGGTGTTCGAAGCCGCGGCCTTCGTTGCGATGCTCGAATCCGCGTTGTTCGCCACGCTGTTCGCCTCGGTTTTCGAAGCGCGGCTGGTCGCGGAACTCACCGCGCGGCGTCTCGCTGCGGAAGCCCTGGCCCTGTTCGCGGCCGTAGGCCTTGCCGCCGCCCTGGAAGGGACGGCCGCCGTCGCGGTGGAAGGGCTTGTTGCCAAAAGCCGGCTTGCCGCCGAACTTGCCGCCGCCGAATCCGCCGGGGCGGCGCTCATCGAACCCGCCTGCGGGCCGCGGCGGGAAGATGCGCGGCTCTTGCGTCTTGGGCTCCAGGCCGGCCACATGCGACACCGGGATCTGCTGCGTCGTGTACTGCTGGATGCGACGGATCATGGACACGTCGTCGCGCACGGCCAGCGTCACCGCCAGGCCCTGACGACCGGCGCGGCCGGTGCGGCCGATGCGGTGCACATAGTCTTCGGCCTTCATGGGCAGGCCGTAGTTGATCACGTGAGAGATGGTCGGCACGTCGATGCCGCGGGCCGCCACGTCGGTGGCGACCAGCACGCGCAGCTCGCGGCGGCGCAGAGCCATCAACGTGCGGTTGCGACGGCCTTGCGGCATGCCGCCGTGCAGGGGAGCGACGGCATGGCCGATTTCCTGCAGGCGCTCGGCGAGCCAGTCGGCATCGCGCTGCGTGCTGGTGAAGACCACCGCCTGGTCGAGTTCGGGCAAGGCCAGGATGGATTCCAGCAGTTGGTCCTTGTGGTTGTGGTTGTCGGCCCAGTGCAGGCGTTGCTCGATGTTCTCGTGCGTGTCGGCATGCGAGTTCACCTCGACGCGCTGCGGGTCGCGCAGCAGGTCCTGCGCCAGACGGCCCACATGGCCCGCGAAGGTGGCGCTGTACATCACGGTCTGACGCGTGGCCGGGGTGTGCTCGGCCACCACCTTGATGTCGTCGATGAAGCCCATGTCCAGCATGCGGTCGGCTTCGTCCAGCACCAGCATCTCGACGTTTTCCAGCACGCACTTGCCGGATTGCAGATGGTCCAGCAGACGGCCGGGCGTGGCGATCAGGATGTCCAGCGGACCGGCCAGCTGGCGCAGCTGCAAGGCATAGGGCATGCCGCCCAGCACGGTCGCAACCTTCAGGCCTTGCACATGGCGGCCGTAGGTTTGCGCGGCCTTGGCCACTTGCATGGCGAGTTCGCGGGTGGGGGCCAGCACCAGCACGCGGGGGCCGTAGATCTTGCCCTTCTCGCGGCGCTTGGTGTTGTCGCCACGCGCGGCAATGATCTTGCTCAGCGCGGGGATGATGAAGGAGGCGGTCTTGCCCGATCCGGTGCGCGACGACACCATCAGGTCCTTGCCTTCCAGCGCAGGCGGAATGGCCAGGGACTGGACTTCGGTGGCGTTCTCGTAGCCGGCGTCCTTCAGGGCACGCAGGATGGCTTCATTCAGGCCCAGGGATTCGAAACTCATAGTTCTCTCTCAATGCAAGGCTCCGCTTGGGCGCAAAAAACCCAGGCAAAGCAAATCCCGCCACGCGGCATGTAGAAATGCGCGGCAAGACAGTGAAGTCGCAGGAAGACGGGCTCGCGTCGTACACCGGGGCTTTAAGCACGATCGTGCGGCCAGGTGCGGCGTCGGGTGGACAGTCAAAGCGACGGCATCGCCGCCGACCAAACCCGAGGGTGTTCAGTGCGTCGCGTGGGGATTGTGCAGCTTCGGAAGGCAAATCCTGCTTGCTGCTGGATCTGCCTGAAGTGCCCGCGGCCTGAACGAGGTCAGAGGAGACGTTCGAACCGCTGCTTGGCTCCACAAAATTGGATTCCCTCAAGCAGCGAGACCACGAGTGTAGCATGCTAGGGTTTTACCTAGCAAGCCTTATTTTGAATCCATCACTTTTGAGTCCATGGCCTGCGCCAGCGCCTGCATGAAGGCCTGCAGGTCCGCGCCCTGCAGGAAGGGTTGGGCGTTCGGCTCGAAATCCAGGCCTGCTGCAGGCACCTGGCTTGCATCGGCATGCACGCGCGCCTGCACCTCGTCGAAGCTGCCGGCAACTCGCAGATGCCAGACCGGCAGACCCGCGCCCTCGCCCGCCAGCCCCTGCACGCGATGCGCCAGCTGCGCCGGGTTCCAGGGCATGTCGAAATGCACCAGGGCCGCGCCCGGCTGCCGCAGGTCCAGACCGGCACACGCGGCATCGCTGGCGAGCAGGATCAGACCCGAATCGCCGCGCCAGAGGTCCAGCAGGGCCTGGCGTTCGTCGCGGCCTTGCTGGGCCTGTAGACGCTGCACCGACAGGCCCTGCGAGCGCAGACGCTGCTCCAGCCCCGCCAGGGCCGGGTCCTGCTGCGCCAGGACCAGAACGCGTTGCGCAATCGCTGGCACGATCTGCGGCAATTGCGCCAGCAAGGCCTGCGCCTTGAACTCGCACGCGGGCCCGCTGTTGGCCTTTGCCCGCAACAGCGACAGATGCTGCGTCAGCGACAACTGCTCGGCGAACGACAGATAGGCATGCTGTCGCCAATGGGCCAGCGCCTGACGCACCTGAGCCATGGTTTCACCCGAGACGTCGCCATTCGAGTCCGGCGGCACGTCGACACGCACGACCGTATCGAAGCTCACGGGCAGTTGCCCCTGCAGGTCGCGGCGGCGCCGGCTGAACATCACAGTCTCGAGCGCTTCGCGCTGCTCGCGCTTGGAAGCGTCAGGCGCCAGCGCGTGCAAACGAGCCAGGGGACCGCGGCGCGCCACGTCCAGGATCGCGACCAGCGGCGCCAGGACGTCCTCGCCCAGGAGCTCGCGATCGGCGAGCAGCAGCACATGAGCCCTCTGGTGGGATGCCAAGGCGCGCAGGACCTGCTCGCCACGCAGATCCTGCACGGCATCGACGATCAACAGGTCCATGGACGCGTCCAGTTCACCCGGCGCATCCGGGTCGGCCAGCCTCACTTGCGCCGGCCAGGCACCCAGCCAGCGCACGGCTTTGCTTTGCCAACGCGCATGACGATCAGCGGGCGCCACCACCACGGCTGCGCCCAGGCCCAGCGCCTGACGCCACAAGGCCAGGGCGGCCCAGGCCGCCGCCTGCTGGCCCAGCCCGAGGTCGTCGGCCAGCAAGGCGCGGCCGGCGCAGACGGCAAACAAAGCGGACTCCCAGCGGAACGCCGGCAGCGGTTCGCGCAACAAGGCCCGCAGGGCCTCGCTGTGCGGTCCCTGCGGATACATCGCCTCCAGGCGCCGCACGCGCTCCTGCGTGTCGGCGCTCCAGGCCACTTGGGGCCAGACCTCAGCGTCGACCACGAGGGTGTGCCCCGCACCGGCGGCGGCCTGCATCAGCTGGAACAGCGTTTGCGCGGGCTCTGGGCTGAAGCGTAGCGCTGCGCCGCCCACGCAGTCCTCAGGCTGCACGCTGGAGAGGACCGTCGGCACCCTCACCAACCAGGCCTCGTCCGAGTCAGCCCCCAGCTTCAGCATCAACTGGCGCTCCAGGCCCTGCGCCAGCCAGACTTCGCTGTGCCGCAGCTGCTCACCGCGCGCCAGTTCGCGTACGCGTTCGATGCGGTTTTCATCGCCTTCAGGCTCTCCGGCCAACAGTTCCAGCAAGGCATTCACGTGCCTGCAATAGCCGTTCTCGCTCGCCAGGAAATCGGTGCAGGAGCAACGATAGTGCCCCAGCTGGCTGCCGCGCAGGCGGATATGCACCGCGCTGCCGTCCGCCACGCGGCGCAGCTCGTAATTGCCGAACAGGGTGCCCTCGGGCCGCGCACCCAGTTCGAATTCCGGCCGCGGCTGAACGGCCTTGGCAAGCGCTTCCAGCTTTGCGACCATGGCCCGCTTGCGCGCGGGCGCACGCGGCTTGGACAGCTTGGCTTCGCTCGGTGCGGGCTGCTCCGCGACAGTCGGCGCGGCGGCTTTCTTGGCCGGCGCCCGCTTGCGCGTTGGCTTCGCGGGTGCAGGTGCCGGCACAGGTTCAAACACGGACTCAGCGGCGACCGCAACATCAGCCGCCACAGCCTTGGTGGCCTTGGCCGGGGTTTTCTTGCGAACAGCCGCCTTCTTGGCGGCCAAAGGCACGGTTTCGACGCTGGGCGCGGCAGGCGCGGTTTCAAGCGCCTTGCGGCGGCGCGGGGACGATGTCGACATGAGGAATCAGGTTGGGATCAGGCGCGGCCCGCCGGGCTCGGCGCCGTATCGGTGTCAGGAAGAAGTTCGGCAGGGCACCAGCCCCGCAAGCTGTTGAAAAAGGCAAGCGCCTGGGCGCGAGCCAGGTCAGTCTTGAGCAGTCGTGCTTCGTGCAATTGTCCACTGCCAAGCAGGGCCTGGCGCATCACCCCGGACAGCAGGCCGGCGCGCAGGTCCGGCGTCAGCCACTTGCCGTCGATCTGCAAGGCGATGTTGCCGAAGCTGCACTCGGTCAATTCGCCCCCGGCATTCCAGAGCAGCACATCGAAGGCTTGCGGCGGTTTGCCCTGCGCAAAGGCTTCGTAGAGTTCGCGCCGGGTGGTCTTGTGCTGGACGAATTCGGCACCGGCGCCATGGCTGTCCATGGGCGTCTTGGCCAAGGCCAGCTGCACCACGGCGGGCGTGGCCGGCAGCGGCAGGACCTGCGTCGCCAATCCCCCCTGCGCATCCAGCGTGAGCCGCACGCGCCAGATTCCATCAGCATGCTGCCCTGCCAGGTCGTCCAGGACCGCGCGAACCTTGGCCGCACTGAACTTCAGCCCGAAATGCCGGGCACAGCGCTGCAGCCGGGCCAGGTGCAGATCCAGGCGCGCATACGCGCCCTGCTCCAGCCTCAGAGTTTCCAACGCGGCCACCGGCGCCTCGGCGCGGCGCAGGAAGCGCGTCTTGGCCCGCCATTCGGCCACCTCGGCCTGGGGCTCGGAATCCAGCGTGATGGCGCTGCCGATACCACAGCGCAAGCCGCCCGACGGATCGCGCTCCACGGTGCGGATCGGCACGTTGAACGTCGCCGCGCCGCCCGGCTGCAACAGCCCGAGGGCGCCGCAATACCAGCCGCGCGGGCCCGGCTCCAGCTCGCGGATGATCTGCATGGCCCGCAGCTTCGGTGCACCCGTCACCGACCCGCAAGGGAACAAGGCGGCAAACACCTCGCTCAAGCGCAGATTGGGTCGGCTCAGCGCCGTCACGGTCGAGGTCATCTGCCAGACCGTGGGCAAGGCCAGCAACTCAAACAGACGCGGCACGCGCACGCTGCCGAGCCGGGCCACGCGGCTGAGGTCGTTGCGCAGCAGGTCGACGATCATCAGGTTCTCGGCGCGCTCCTTCTCGCTGGTGCGCAGGTAGGCCTGGGCGTCATCATCGGACGCCAGATCGAAGCCGCGCGGCGCCGTGCCCTTCATCGGCTGCGCGGCCAGCAGCCAGCTTTGCTCGGCACCGGGCACAAGCCGCCAATCGAAGAACAGCTCGGGCGACACGCTGGCCACGCCCGCCTCGCGCAGGAACAGCGAGAAGCCCCCGGGCTGGCTGGCATGCAATGCCAGGAAAATCTGGGCCAGATCAGGCAGTTCGGTTGGCAGCACATCGGCTGCCATGCGCGTGCACAGGTTGACCTGGTAGCAGTCGCCATCCTGGATCCAACGCCGGATGCGCGCCATCTGCGCGCGCTCGTCCGGCTCCGCCTGGATGTCGCGCCAATGCAGAAAGCCGGTGCCGGCGGGCACTGCCTCCGGCCAGGGCTCGGGCGCCTGCGAAAAAACCGCAAACTCGGCAAGCGCGGCCCCGGTCCCTTGCGGCGCCGGCATGGCCGCGTCGAAGGCCTGTGCAGCCTCGTAGCGCAGGCCACCCAACACCCAGGCGCCCTCCTGGGCAGCTTGCTGCGCTTGACCGATCAACGCCGGCACTTCGGCCAGATCGAAGGCGCGCAAATGCTGTGCCGGCGGCGCATAAAAGGCACCGCACACGCGCTCGCCGTCCTCGCGCGCCAGCGGATGGCGGGGGAAATCAAATGCCGCCCAGAGGTCTTCCGCGCGGCGAGAACCCATGCGATTCACAAGCTCAGGAAATGCTCGCGGTAGTACACCAGCTCGTCGATGGATTCGTGGATGTCGGCCAGCGCGGTGTGCTTCTGGGCCTTCTTGAAGCCCTCGTTGATGGCCGGCTTCCAGCGCCGCGCCAGCTCCTTGAGCGTGGACACATCGAGGTTGCGATAATGGAAAAAGTCTTCCAGCGTGGGCATGTAGTTGGCCAGGAAGCGGCGGTCCTGGCAGATGCTGTTGCCGCACATGGGCGACTTGCCGGCCGGCACATAGGCCTTCAGGAATTCGATCACCTGGGCGGCGGCATCGGCCTCGCTGACGGTGGAAGCCTTGACGCGGTCGATCAGCCCGCTCTTGCCATGCGTGCCCTTGTTCCAGTTGTCCATCTTGTCCAGCGTCTCGTCGCTTTGGTGGATGGCGAACACCGGGCCTTCGACGCGCACCGTGAGCTGCGGATCGGTCACCACCACCGCCACCTCGATGATGCGGTCGGTGTCGGGGTACAGGCCGGTCATTTCCAGATCGATCCAGATCAGGTTTTGCTCGTGGCAGGCCAGGGTCTGGGTGGTGGTGTTCATGCGAGATTCCTTGAGTGTTGTCATTGCCAGGGGCAGCGGCGCGATTGTCGCAGCCCTACACTTGCGCACCATGCAATCCACATTTTTTGCCTCCCTTTTTGCATCCCTGTCCAATATGGCATTGCCCGCCGCCACGCTCAGCGCGGCGTTTGCGGCGGCCCTGCTGGTGTCGGTCGCGGTGAAACTGGTGCTATCCAGCCGCCAGGTGCGGCATGTGATGCAGCACCGCTCGCTGGTGCCGGCAGCCTTTGCCGCCACCGTGCCCCTGCCCGCACATCAAAAAGCTGCCGACTACACCGTGGCCAAGGCGCGCTTCGGGATGCTGCACCTGGCATTCGGCACCGCTGTGCTGGTGGGCTGGACGCTGCTGGGCGGGCTCAACCAGCTCAACCTGGCGGCCTTCGACTGGCTCTACCCGCGCTTTGGCGGCATGGCCTATCAGCTGGGCCTGCTGACCCTCTTCACCCTGATCGGCGGCTTGCTCGACCTGCCCTGGGAGCTCTATCACACCTTCAAGCTGGAGCAGTCCTTCGGATTCAACCGCACCACTTGGCAGCTCTACCTCAGCGATGCGGTCAAGGGCCTGGTGGTCGGCGCCCTGATCGGGCTGCCGATTGCCGCGCTGGTGCTGTGGCTGATGGGCGCCGCCGGCCGCTACTGCTACTGGTGGATCTGGGCCTGGGCGGCCTGGATGGGCTTCAACCTGCTGATCATGGTGCTGTACCCGACCGTGATCGCGCCGCTATTCAACAAGTTCGAGCCGCTGGCCGACGAATCGCTCAAGACCCGCGTGCAGGCCCTGATGCAGCGCTGCGGCTTTGCCGCCAAGGGCCTGTTCGTGATGGACGGCAGCCGCCGCTCGGCACACGGCAACGCCTACTTCACCGGCATCGGCGCCGCCAAGCGCGTGGTATTTTTCGACACCCTGCTGGCGCGCCTGAACGGTGCCGAGGTCGAGGCCGTGCTGGCGCACGAGCTCGGCCACTTCAAGCACAAGCACGTACTCAAGCGCATGCTGGGCATGTTCGCCATCAGCCTGGGCGGCTTCGCGCTGCTGGGCTGGCTGTCGCATCAGCTGGGCTTCTTCCTCGCCTTCGGCGTGCAGCCCAATATGGCCGCGCCCAACGACGCGCTGGCCCTGCTGCTGTTCATGCTGGTGGTGCCGGTGTTCGGCTTCTTCTTCACGCCGCTGTCGGCCATGGTGTCGCGCAAGCACGAGTTCCAGGCCGATGCTTATGCCTGCGCGCAGGCCAGCGGCAGCGACCTGGCGTCCGCCTTGCTGAAGCTGCACGAGGACAATGCCGGCACACTGACGCCGGACCCGGTCTACGCCCGCTTCTACTACTCACATCCGCCCGCCAGCGAACGGCTGGCCGCGATCGGCGCCTGCTCATGACACGTTTCGGCCATCTGGCCCTGGGATTGGTCGTGCGCGGCCATGGCCGCCACTACATCGTCGAAGACGGCGACGGCCGCCGCCGCGTCTGCCATCCGCGCGGCAAGAAGAGCGACTGCGTGGTCGGCGATCAGGTGCGCTGGGCCGAGGTGAGCGCGGACGAAGGCGTGATCGAAGCCGTGGAGCCGCGCCACAACCTGCTGTTCCGCCAGGACGAATGGAAGACCAAGAGCTTCGCCGCCAACCTCGACCAGTTGCTGGTGCTGGTGGCGGTGGAGCCGGTGTTCTCGGAGTCGCAACTGGCACGCGCGCTGATTGCCGCCGAGAGCGCCGGCATCGCGGTGCGCATCGCCTTGAACAAGACCGACCTGCCCGGCGTCACCGAGCAACGCGAGCGCCTGGCCCCCTATGTGGCGATGGGCCTCGACGTCATGGAGCTGGCGCTGAAGGCCGAACCCGACGCATCCCGCCAAACCCTAGCGTCCTGGCTGGACGGCCGGCGCACCCTGGTACTGGGCCCCAGCGGCACGGGCAAGAGCACGCTGATCAACCTGCTGATCCCGGACGCCCGGGCGCAGGTGGGCGACATTTCGCAGGCCCTGAACTCCGGACGCCACACCACCACCACCACGCAGTGGTACTGGGTTGACACAGAGCGTCGTACTGCACTGATCGATTCACCAGGGTTCCAGGAATTCGGCCTCAGGCAGATCGCCCCGGTGGACCTGCCCACCTTGATGCCGGATCTGCGCCAGCACGCCGGCCACTGCCGCTTCTACAACTGCACGCACAGGCATGAACCGGGCTGCGGGGTGCTTGCGGCGGTCGAAGCCGGCCAGATCAGCGCCTCGCGCTACCGCATCTACGGCGAGATCCTGGAGGAGCTGCAGAGCAAGCGCTGGTGAGTCGCCGGTGCGGGACTCACTCCAGGTGCTGCCGCCCCTCGCTCACGGTCGACCCGGACACGTCGCGCGCTTCCACGTCCACGACATCGTGCCGGGCCGCCGAGGCGCGCGCACCCTGGAAGCTCGCGCCGAACGCCCGCGCCCGTGCCAAACTCGAAAAGTCGAGCACCGGCTTGCGCCCGCGCAGCAGGCTCCACAGCATCAATGCGAGCATGAACACCAGCGCCAGCGACATCAGCGCCAACACCAGCAGCACGGCCACAGCGGCCAGGACCACGCGCAGAACGCGCGACAAGAGATAGGACATCATTCAAAGCTTTCGCCGTCTTTTGGATGCAAGCAGCGCAAATGGGGGCGGCATGAGCGAATTCAACCCCGGCCGACAAAAGGCATCTTGGTGGCCATCACGGTCATGAACTGCACATTGGCTTCCAGCGGCAGTTGCGCCATATAGAGCACCGAGCTGGCCACATGGGCCACGTCCATGGTGGCTTCAGGCACGACCTGGCCGTTGGCCTGCGGCAGGCCGCGCGCCATGGGCTGGGTCATGTCGGTCAAGGCATTGCCGATGTCGATCTGCCCGCAGGCGATGTCGAAGGCCCGGCCGTCCAGCGACAAGGCCTTGGTCAGGCCGGTGATGGCGTGCTTGGTGGCCGTGTAGGGCGCTGAGTTCGGCCGCGGCGAATGCGCCGCGATGGAGCCGTTGTTGATGATGCGGCCGCCCTGGGGCGACTGCGATTTCATCAGCGCAAAGGCGGCCTGGGCGCAATAAAAGCTCGCATTCAGGTTGACGTTGACCACCGCCTGCCACTGCGCCGCCGTCAGCTCGTCGATGGGCACGGCCGGCGCGCTGATGCCCGCGTTGTTGAACAACACATCGAGCCGGCCGAATTGCTCGCGGACCCGCGCAAACAGCGCCGCCACGGCCTCCGGATCGCTGACGTCGGCCGGCACGGCCGAGGCCCGCGCTGAATGCTCCGACATCGCCGCCGTTTCTTCCAGCAGCGCCGCGCGCCGTCCCACCAAGGCCACGCGATAGCCCGCGCCCAAAAGGGCCAGCGCCACCGCCCGGCCGATGCCGGTGCCGGCCCCGGTGACCATGGCGAACCGCGGCGGCAAGGCCGAGGCCATTCCAGATTCAGCATTCATGACGAAGTCGCTCCCACCCTTCACAAATCAATGTCAGGACTCTACAAGTTTCACGGCCGTCTTTGCCCTACATTTCAGGCTGCATCAGATTTACCGAATTCATGTCGTCAGTATCAAAGTCAGCACCCCAGACGGCTCACCAGGCCGAGGGTCACATAGACAAAGATGCCGAGATTGCCGCCCTCAGGCAGCAACTCGGCGCGGCGCACGCCGAGCTGCGACGGCTGCAGGAAGCCGCGCACGTGCAGTTGAACCACGCCCTGCAGGATGCACAGGAGCAGTTGCGCCTGTGTACGGACCTGGCCCAGATCGCCGTCTGGCACCACGATCTGAAGACCCATAGGCTCAAGTCCAACACCACCGGCTGGCGGCTGCTGGGGCGCACGCCCCATGTGGACGGCCTGCCGCTGAGCGAGGTACTGGCCTGCCTGCATCCAGACGATGTGGCGGCATTCGAGACGGCGCCCGACCCGGCGATGGTCTCGGGCCAGATGGTGGCGAGCCTGGGACGTTTTCGGCTGGCCGACGGCGGTTGGCGCCATCTGCGGGTGTTTCGCATTCCCCAGTTCGACGCGGCGGGCGAGATCATCAGCACGGTCGGCCTGGCCATCGATGTCAGCTCCGAGATCGAAGGCCAGCAGCAGAACGAAACCCTGCGCAGGCAGATGGACCTGACCACCAGCCTGCTGGGCGTGGGGGTCTGGCGCCTGGATCTGCGCACCGGCGCGCGCAGCTGGAACGCCGAGCTGCGGGCCATGTTCGAACTCAACGACGATGCACCGCTGAAGGCCAGCGCCGGCCTCAGCAAGGTCCACCCCGACGACATGGTTCGCCTCAAGGCGCACTACCGCGCCTTGGCCGAACAGCCCGGCACCCTGCGCGAGATCGAGTTCCGCGTCTGCCTGTCCCAGGGCCGGATCCGGCATCTGCAGGAGCGCGCCCGCTACGAGGTGTCGCCGGAAGGCGAGTTGTTCATCGGCCTGATGATCGACGTCAGCGAGCGCCATGCCGCGCAGCGGGCGCTGTCCTCGGCCAAGGACCGCGCCATGCTGGCGGCGCGCGGCGCCGGCATCGGCACTTGGGAGCTGGACGTGCGCCGTGCCCTTTTCTATTGGGACGAGCAGATGTTCCGGCTGCGCGGCCTGAGCCACGACCCCCAGAACCTGAGCGGCTCGCACCCGACGGGCCTGGACGAAATCCTGCGCATGGTCCATCCCGAGGATCGCGCGCGCATTGAGCAGCATCTCCAGCACAAGCTGTTCGAGAGCGACAGCAAGGCCTATGACTTCCGCGTCGTGCTGCCGGACGGCCGTGTCCGCTGGCTGGCCTCGCGCTCCAGCGTGGTCTGCGATGAACAAGGACAGCTGATGCGCCGCATCGGCCTGAACTGGGACATCACCGAATCACGCCTCAGCGACCAGCTCCACGAAGAGCGTGAACTTGCGCAGCGCGCCAGCCAGGCCAAGTCGCAGTTCCTGGCGCGCATGAGCCATGAGCTGCGCACGCCGCTCAACGCGGTGCTGGGCTTCACCCAGTTGCTGCAGGCAGACGGGGGCCTGGACGACACCGAGTCGGTGCATCGCCGCCTGGCCCATATCCGGTCTGCGGGCGAGCACCTGCTGTCGCTGATCAACGACGTGCTCGATCTGTCGCGGCTGGAGGCCGGCGACATGCGGGTCGACCTGAAGCCGGTGGAGCTGCAGGCCCTGGTGGCCAGCAGCCTACCGCTGGTCGACCGCCTGGCCACGGAGCACGACGTGAACGTGCGGACCGGTGAACTCAAGGGCGTGGTGCTGGCCGACCCGACCCGGCTGCGCCAGGTCCTGCTGAACCTGCTGTCCAATGCCATCAAATACAACCGCCCGCGCGGCGAGGTGGTGGTCGAAAGCCGCGTCCGCAAGGGTCAGGTGCACCTGCGCGTCAGCGACAGCGGCCGCGGCCTGAGCGTGGAGCAGCGCAGGCACCTGTTCGAACCCTTCAACCGCCTGGGACGGGAAAACGAGTCCATCGAAGGCACGGGCATCGGCCTGGCCATCGTCAAGGCCCTGGTGGAGCGCATGAACGGAACCATTGATGTCGAAAGCCAGCCCGGCCTGGGCAGTTGCTTCGAGATCCGGCTGGCCTCCGCGGCCTTGGATGCGGTGCCGTCGGCCCAGCCTCCTCTGGCTTCGCAAGCTGCGGGCGACGCGCCCGTCTCGAAACGCGGCCGCCTGCTCTACATCGAGGACAACCCCGTCAACGTGCTGGTGGTCCAGGAGCTGGTGGCGCGTCGGGCGCACCTGCGCCTGCATTGCGAGGAAACCGGACGGGCCGGCCTGTCGCGCGCGCGCAAGCTGCTGCCGGACCTGATCCTGCTCGACATGCAACTACCGGACTTCGACGGCTTCGAGGTGCTGCGCCGCCTGCGCGCCGATCCGCAAACCCGGCACATCCCCTGCATCGCGCTGTCGGCCAATGCCATGGGCGAGGACATCGAGCGCGCCCTGCAGGCCGGATTTGCCGACTACTGGACCAAGCCCATCGACTTCAAGGCCTTCCTGCACGGCCTGGACACGCTGTTCAGCCCGGCGTCATCGGCCAAGCGTTGACACAAAAAAACCAGCCTCTTGCGAGGCTGGTTCCGTGGCAGGTCCGCAGAAGGGGCGCGGCCGAATTACTTGGCCTGTTGCGCCTGCTGCGCCTGCTGCATTTCCTTCTTGATCGCGATCTCGTCGGCTTCGTCGTAGGACTTGTTGGCGCAGCTCTTCTTCCAGGCGTCAACCGCATCCATATTGTCCAGGCTGCGGGTTTCGAGATCCTTGCCCGACTTGTTGAAGGCTTCGATGCGCGCATCGAACGCGGCCGCGCTGTCCTTGAAAGTCTTGTTCGTGGTGTTGAAAGTTCCAATCCGGCCGTCAAGCGCCTTGACGCGGTCCGAATAGGCCGCCGATGCCGCCTTGAACTCCTTGGCGCTCATGTCGTCCTTCTTGGCCTCGATGTCCTTGTAGGTCTTGCCGACGGCGTCCTGCTCGGCCTTGATGGCGGCCATTTCAGCGCTCAAGGCTTCACTTTCCTTGGTCAGCTTCTCCTTCTCGACCAGGATGGCTTCCTTCTCCTTGCCGCGCTGGGCCTCGGCTTCGCGAATGGCGACGGTCTCGGCGGCGTTGTCGTCGTTTTGCTTCAGGCAGGCGCGCAGTTGGTCTCGGGTCAGCAGGACGGGCTTGGGTTTTTCCACCACAGGACGGCTCACCAGCTTGTTGGCGGGGACCTTGGCGGCCTTGGCAGCAGACGCAGCCGAAGCCGGAGCGGCAGGTGCCTGCGGCGCGCTTTGGGCAAATGCTTGCACGGGAGCCAGTGCGGCCAGGCACAGGGAGATCAGGATTCGATTCATATGGAATGGGGGCAACAATGCACCGGGGTGCGGCGCGGTTGAAGAACGCGGTGCGGGCGCCACGACCTGGTAGGTGCGCCAACGCCGGCAGAGCAGGCCGCATGATGCCACGTTCGGCAAGCCGCCGGACTCGGGGCCAGCCCGCGATAATCGGATTTTTGCTTGCAGGCATTCCTCATGGCGCTCAAAGCCACCATCTACAAAGCCCAGCTGAACATCTCGGACATGGACCGCCACGTCTATGGCGAACACAACCTGACCATCGCCAAGCATCCGTCCGAGAACGACGAGCGCATGATGATGCGCGTGCTGGCCTACGCCCTGTGCGTTCCCGCCGACGAGCTGCTCGGCAAGCTCGAATTCAGCAAAGGCCTGTCGGACGTGGACGAGCCCGAACTCTGGCAGCGGGACCTCACCGGCGAGGTGGTGCACTGGATCGACCTGGGCCAGCCGGACGAGCGCCGCATCATGAAGGCGCATGGCCGCGCCGAGCGCGTCACCGTGTTCACCTACGCGCACAGCACGCCGATCTGGTGGGCCGCACTGGAGAACAAGCTGCAGCGCGCGCCCAAGCTGCAGGTCTACCAGATTCCCGCCGACCAATCCCAGGACCTGGCGACGCTGGCCGAGCGCGGCATGCAGTTGCAAATCAGCATCCAGGACGGCAGCATCTACGTCAGCACGGCGACCCGCTCGTTGGAAATCCACCCCCAAATACTGCGGCTGCGCGCGGCGCAAGATTGAGATCGTCCAGATGATCAAGCACAACACCGCCGAACGGCAGTTTTTCCTCGAGCCCCTGCCCGCCCAGCGCTGCGTGCTGGACTACCAATGGCAAGGCGACCAGACCATGGTCTTCACCCACACCGGCGTGCCGCCGGCGCTGGAAGGCCAGGGGCTGGCCGCCCGTCTGGTCAAGGCCGGACTGCAATGGGCGCGCGAGCAGAAGGTGCGCGTGGTGCCGGCCTGCAGCTACGTGGCCGCCTACATCAGGCGGCATCCGGAGTGGAATGACTTGCTGAGCGAGACCCCCGCATGAACATCGCCATACTCATCTTCGAAGGCTTCAACGAACTCGACTCGCTGATTGCCCTGGGCATTCTCAACCGGATCAAGAAACCCGGCTGGCGCGTTTCCATCGCCAGCCCAAGCACGCACATTCGTTCCATGAACGGCGTGATGCTGGAAGCCCAGGCAACGCTGGAAGAGGCCAGCGCTGCCGATGCCGTCATCATCGGTAGTGGCGTGAAGACGCGGGACGTGGTGGCCGACACCGCCTTGATGGCAAGGCTGAGGCTCGACCCCACGCGACAGCTATTGGGTGCGCAATGCTCCGGCGCCTTGGTGCTTGCCCAGCTCGGCCTGCTCGCCGACCTGCCCGCCTGCACCGACTTGATCACCAAGCCCTGGGTCGAGGAAACGGGCGTCAGAGTCCTGAACCAGCCCTTCTTCGCCGAAGGCAACCTGGCAACCGCCGGCGGCTGCCTGGCTTCGCAATACCTGGCCGCATGGGTCATTGCCCGCCTGGAAGGCCTTGACGTCGCCAGAAGCGCGCTGCACTACGTCGCGCCTGTCGGGGAAAAAGAGGAATACGTGGAACGCGCCATGCGCAACATCGTGCCGTATCTTCCGGCATCTATTCCCGTATCTACTCCCGAACCTCTTCCTGAACCCGGCATAGCCTGTTAAGGGCCGGTGATCCTGAGCCGCGGCCAGCGGTCCTGAAAGCGCTTTTGCGCCATTCTTTGCCGATACATCTGGGCGCTTGCACGAACAGGGTTGTGCCGGACCACGAGCCCGAACAAATCGTCCAGACCGTGCGGCGCGATCACTTCGATCGTCTCATCCGCTCTCAGACGGACTCCGACACAAGTCGCATATTCCGGCCAGGTGGCCAGCGCCTCCTCCAGGGAATGCAGCGGTGGCACGGTCCGTCCAAAGGCCTGCCCATACCAGAGATGCACGGCCGCCTGGTTGACCACCTCCCAGGGCACATCAGGCTGCCAGGCCGCAAGCTGCGCCTGCAGCGCCCGGTCGCGCTCGGCAGACAGGTCTGTCGCATCGAAATAAGCCAAGTCAATATCCGCCGGAGCGATCGGATTTGTCAAGCCATGCAAGGCGTCCCAGACCAGGTTGCGGACCGCGCCGGCGCCAATGCACCAGTCCGACAGGCCAAGGCGCCGGGCGGTTTTCAGGGCCGAAATCAGTGGCCCCGACCTTTGCACGATGGCAGTCAGCTGCCGGGTGTAGGGACCATCGAAACAAGCCATCAGGATTGAACCTCGATCAATTCAGCCAAGAGCCCTCCGGGCCGGCCCAGCGGGGATGCCAGCAGCCCATCCTTGAAAATCAGGAATGTCGTTCCGTGAATTTCAAGGATAAATATCTGCCTACGCCCCAAGCGCACGTTTCCTACACCACCACCGGCTCCGGCTCCAGCCGGATCCCGAAGCGCCCGTAGACGCTTTCCTGGATGGCGCGCGCCAGCGTCACCACCTCGGCGCCGCGCGCTTCGCCGCGGTTCACCAGCACCAGGGCCTGCTTGTCGTAGACGGCTGCGCCGCCCACGGTCTTGCCCTTCCAGCCGCAGGCATCGATCAGCCAGCCGGCCGCCAGCTTGACCGTGCCGTCGGGCATCGGATAGTGCACGATGCCGGGGTCGCGGCCAATGATGTCGCGGCATTGCTCGGGCGTCACCACGGGATTCTTGAAAAAGCTGCCTGCGTTGCCGATCTGCGCCGGGTCGGGCAGCTTGGCGCGCCGGATGTCGCAGACCCAGTCGAAGATCTGGCGGGCGTCGGGGGCCGTGATGCCGGTCTCGGCCATCTTGCGCTCGAGGTCGAGGTAGCCCAGCATGGGTGTCCAGGGGCGCGGGCAGCGCAGCAGGACCTTGGTGATCACGCTCTTGCCCGCCAGTCCGCCAAAGCCGCTGCGCTTGAAGACACTGTCGCGGTAGCCGAAGGCGCACACCGAGGCCGGCAGGCGGACCTTGCGGCCGGTCACCAGGTCGACCACTTCCACGGCCTCGACGCGGTCTTTCAGCTCAACGCCGTAGGCGCCGATGTTCTGCACCGGCGCGGCGCCCACCGTGCCCGGGATCAGCGCCAGGTTTTCCAGGCCCGGGATGCCCTGCTCCACGCTCCAGCGCACGGCCTCGTGCCAGGTCACGCCCGCGCCGGCTTCGATGATCCAGGCGTCCTCGCGCGTCTCCAGCAGGCGCAAGCCCGGGATTTCCATCTTCAGCACCACGGCTTCGACGTCGCGCGTCAGCACGATGTTGCTGCCGCCGCCCAGCACGAACTTGGGCGCCCGGCCCAGTTCGGGGTGGTCGACCACGCGGCGCACGTCGGCGTCGGAGCGGATGCGCACCAGGCGCAGCGCCGTCGCCGGCAGGCCGAAGCTGTTGTAGGCCTTCAGGTTGACGTCTCGCTCGATGGCGAGCGCCGGGCGCGCCACGGCAGACGCGGGCGCGGACTCAAGCCCCGGGCCCTCGCCGGCAACATCGGAGAAAATTCCTGCTTGTTCTTGCATGGCTGAATTTTCCCAGATCAAATGCAGGCCACCGATTCATTTTTAGATAGCCCCACACAACATGCCCAGCTTTGACACCGTTCTTGAGCCCAATATGGTTGAAATCCGCAATGGCGTTGACAACAGCGCCAAGGAAATCGCCACGCGCTTCGACTTCAAGGGCACCGGCGCCCGCATCGAGCTCAAAGACAAGGAAAAGGAGATCGTGCTCTACGGCGACAGCGATTTCCAACTGGAGCAGATCAGCGCCGTGCTGATCGACAAGCTGACCAAGCGCAAGGTCGAGCTCACCTACCTCGACATGAGCGGCAAGGTGGAAAAGCTCGGCGGCGACAAGGTCAAGCAGGTCTACAAGGTCAAGGCCGGCATCGAGTCCGATCTGGCCAAGAAGATCGTCAACGCCATCAAGGCCAGCAAGATCAAGGTGCAGGCCTCGATCCAGGGCGACGAAGTGCGCGTCACCGGCAAGAACCGCGACGACCTGCAGGCCACCATGGCCATACTGCGCAAGGACATGAGCGACGTGCCGCTCACCTACACCAACTTCCGCGACTGACACGCCCCATGCTTGGCCGCGTCGCAATCGTCTCGCTGGGTCTCTGGCTGGGCGCCGGCGCGCTGGCCCAGACCGAACCCATGGTCAGCCTGAACGGCAGCATGGGCCAGCGCGCCGCGCTGCTGCTGATCGACGGGCAGCCGCGCTCGGTCGCCGTCGGTGAGACGGTGCTGGGCGTCAAGCTGCTGTCGGTGGGCGACGGCCAGGCGCGCGTCGAGATCAATGGGCGCCAACACCAGCTGGAGCTGGGCGCCTCGCAAGCCAACGTGGGCGCGCCGGCGCTGAACGGCAGCGCCGGGCAGCAGATCGTGCTGCAGGTCGGCAGCGGCGGCCATGTGCTGGCCAATGGCAGCATCAACGGCCGCAGCACCCAGTTGATGGTCGACACCGGCGCCAGCACCGTGGCCTTGAGCGAAGCGGAGGCCCAGCGCATCGGCCTGCGCTATAAGGACGGGCGCGCCATCAGGAGCCAGACCGCCAACGGCGACGCGCAAGGCCGCATGGTGACGCTGGACAGCATTCGCATCGGCGACGTCGAGGTACACAACGTCCAGGGCGTGGTGCTGTCGTCGCCCATGCCCTACGTGCTGCTGGGCAACAGCTTTCTGGAGCGCTTCCAGATGCGCCGCAGCAACGACCGCATGGTGCTGGACCTGCGCCAGCCCTGAGCAGTCTCGCGACAAGGAGCCGACATGGACCTGAATTTCACGCCCGACGAACTCGCCTTTCGCGCCGACATCCGCGCCTGGGTGCGCGCCAACTTGCCCGAGGACATCAGCAGCAAGGTGCACGCCGCGCAGCGCCTGGACAAGTCCGACATGCAGCGCTGGGCGAAGATCCTGGGCCGGCAAGGCTGGCATGGCTGGGCCTGGCCCAAGGCCTTCGGCGGGCCGGGCTGGAACGCCGTGCAGCGCCACCTGTTCGAGGAAGAATGCGCGCTGGCCGGCGCGCCGCGCGTTGCACCGTTCGGCCCGGTGATGGTGGCGCCGGTGATCATGGCCTTCGGCACGCCCGAGCAGCAGCAGCGCTTCCTGCCCGGCATCATGAGCGGCGAGGTCTGGTGGAGCCAGGGCTACAGTGAGCCGGGCTCGGGCTCGGATCTCGCCTCGGTCAAGACCCGAGCCGAGCGCCAGGGCGACCGCTACATCGTCAACGGCCAGAAAACCTGGACCACGCTGGGCCAGTACGGCGACTGGATCTTCTGCCTGGTCCGCACCGACACCAGCGGCAAGCCGCAGACCGGCATCTCCTTCCTGCTGATCGACATGAAGTCGCCCGGCGTGACCGTGCGCCCCATCATCATGCTCGACGGCGAGCACGAGGTGAACGAAGTCTTCTTCGACAACGTCGAGGTACCGGCCGAGAACCTGGTCGGCGAGGAAAACAAGGGCTGGACCTATGCCAAGTACCTGCTGGCCCACGAGCGCACCAACATCGCCGACGTCAACCGCGCCAAGCGCGAGCTGGAGCGGCTCAAGCGCATCGCCAGGCTGGAAGGCGTGCTCGACGATGTCCGCTTCCGCGACCAGATCGCGCTGCTCGAGATCGACATCGTCGCGCTGGAGATGATGGTGCTGCGCGTGCTGTCCGCCGAAAAAAGCGGCAAGCAGTCGCTGGACGTGGCGGGCCTGCTGAAGATCCGGGGCAGCGAGATCCAGCAGCGCTACACCGAGCTGATGATGCTGGCCGGCGGCCCCTACAGCCTGCCCTACATCCACGAGGCCATGGAAGCGGGCTGGCAGGGCGACCAGGTCCTGGGCGGACTCTGGCCAGGTGGGGCCGCGCACTGCGCGCCGCTCGCCAGCTACTACTTCAACTATCGCAAGACCACGATCTACGGCGGCTCCAACGAGGTGCAGCGCAACATCGTGGCCCAGACCGTGCTGGGCTGAGGAGAAGCAGATGGATTTCGATTTCAGCGAAGACCAGCAATCCCTGCGCGACGCCGTGCGCCGCTGGGTCGACAAGGACTACGGCTTCGAACACCGCCGCGGCATCGTGCGCGAGGGCGGCTTCAGCCGCGCGGCCTGGGACGGCCTGGCCGGACTGGGCCTGTGCGCACTGGCCGTTCCCGAGGCCTTTGGCGGCATGGGACTCGGCCCCGTCGACGCGATGGTGGTGATGGAAGAGCTGGGCCGCGGCCTCGTCCTGGAACCCTATGCGCAGGCGGCCCTGATGGCGCCCGCCTTGCTGGCCCGTGCGCCGCAGGGCCTGCAAGCCGCCTGGCTGCCGCGCATCGCTTCGGGCGAATCCCTCGTGGTGTTGGCACATCAAGAGCGCGCGGCGCGCTACCGCCTGGATCGCGTCAGTGCCCAGGCCGAGGCAGGCGCCGACGGCGGCTTCGCCCTCACGGGCAGCAAGAGCATCGTCCCGGCCGGCAGCCACGCGGACGCCTTCATCGTGCCGGCGCGGCACGGCGGTGGCATCGCGCTGTTCCTGGTCGAACGCCAGGCCGCCGGCGTGAGCACGCGCGCCTATGTGCTGCAGGACGGCTCGGCCGCGGCCGAACTGAACCTGGACCAGGCATCAGCCCGCCTGCTGGTCGGCACTGGCGAAGGGCTCGCCGTGCTGGAACTGGGCGTGGATGTCGGCATCGCCGCGCTGGCGGCGGAAGCGGTCGGCGCGATGGAAAAAATCATCGCCGTGACGGCCGACTACATGAACACGCGCAAGCAATTCGGCGTCACCATTGCCAGCTTCCAGGCCCTGCGACACCGCATCGCCGACGTGAAGATGCAGCTGGAACTCGCTCGCTCCATGAGCTACTACGCCACACTGAAACTGCGCGAGCCCGCCCCGGCGCGCCGCTACGCCCTCTCGCAAGCCAAGGTGCAGCTGGGCCAAGCCATGCGCTTCGTCGGCCAGCAGTGCACCCAGTTGCACGGCGGCATCGGCGTGACGGACGAGTACATCTCCAGCCACTACTTCAAGCGCCTGACGGTGATGGAAATGCAGTTCGGCGACACGCTGCACCACCTGGGCCAGGCCAGCGCCAACATGGGCGAGCAGGCCGGCGTGTTCGCGTGAGGTCCGCGCCGGGACCCTGCTGCTAGCATCGGCGCATGATGCGTTTGTCCCAAATTCTTTTCTCTCAAGGCTTCGGCACCCGCCGGCTGTGCTCCGGCCTGATCATCCATGGCGAAGTCAAGGTTGACGGCGAGGTCGTCGAAGATCCTGACGCCGAGTACGAGCCCGAAGGCCTGAACTTCGAGGTCTCGGGCAAGACCTGGCCGTACTATGCCAAGGCCCTGATCATGCTGAACAAGCCCTCCGGCTACGAATGTTCGCAAAAGCCCAAGCACCATCCCAGCGTAATGAGCCTGCTGCCGCCGCCGCTGCGCGAGCGCAACGTCCAGCCGGTCGGGCGTCTTGACGAGGACACCACCGGCCTGCTGCTCCTGACCGACGACGGCGCACTGATCCACAAGCTCACCAGCCCCAAGCACCATGTGCACAAGGTCTACGAGGCGCGCTGCAAGCACGAAGTGACCGACGAGCAGCTCGCCCGGCTGCTGGCCGGCGTGGAATTGCGCGAACCCGATCCCAAGCCGCATCACCAGGCGCAATTCGTGCAGGCGGTCGCTGCCGAGCGATTCGATGCGACCGGCCTGCGCCTGACGCTCGACGAAGGCAAGTACCACCAGGTCAAGCGCATGGCCGCCGCCGTCGGCAACCGGGTGGAGTCGCTGCACCGCTCCCAGTTCGGCGCGCTTCAATTGCCGGCCGACCTGCCAGCCGGCGGCTGGTGCTGGGTGGCCAGCCCGAGCTGCGTCAGCCCCTGAGGCCCCCATGGCCATCCAGCGGCCCGCCCGCCCTTGGCGCATTGCGCCGTTGCGGCTTCAGCCGGAACGATAATCAGCCCCATGCAGGTTTTCAGAGGCTTCCAACATCCGGGTATTGCCGGCGCTTGCGCGCTGACCATCGGCAATTTCGACGGCGTCCACCGCGGCCACCAGGCCATGCTGGCCTTGCTCAGGTCCGAGGCCAAGCATAGGGGGCTGCCGTCCACCGTGCTCACCTTCGAACCCCACCCTCGCGACTACTTTGCCGCGCGCCTGGGCAAGCCCGAACTGGCGCCCGCGCGCATTGCAACGCTGCGCGACAAGCTCAGCGAGCTCGAGCGCTGCGGCATCGACCAGGTCGTGATTCTTCGCTTCGATGAGCATCTCGCCAGCCTGTCAGCGCAAGACTTCATCCACCGCGTGCTGGAGCACGGGCTCGGCGCTCGCTACGTGCTGGTCGGCGACGACTTCCGCTTCGGCGCCCGGCGCCAGGGCGACTACGCCACGCTGGATGCCGCCGGACGCATCGCCGGCTTCGACGTGGCGCGCATGATGAGCTACGAGGTGCACAGCCTGCGCGTGAGCAGCTCCGCCGTCCGGGATGCCCTGTCGCTGGGCGACATGGACAGCGTGAGCCGGCTGCTGGGCCGCCCCTACGCCATTTCCGGCCACGTGGTGCACGGCCGCAAACTCGGCCGCCAGTTGGACGAATCGCGCGCCGGCGCCGGCGACGGTTTCCGCACGCTGAACCTACGCTTTCCTCACGACAAGCCTGCCGCCCAGGGCATTTTTGCGGTTCGTACCCACGGCCTCGCCGATCACCCGGTGGACGGCGTGGCCTCGCTGGGGGTGCGCCCCACCATCGAGCATGCAGGACAGGTGCTGCTCGAGGTGCATTGCCTGGAATGGCCCTCGGCGCTCGGGCCTGACGGGGCCTACGGTAAACTTGTACAGGTGGAACTGCTGCATAAACTTCGTGACGAAGCCCGCTTCGATGGCTTGCCCGCCCTGACCGCCGCGATCCGGCAGGACGTGGAAGACGCACGGGCCTACCTGCGCACGGCCGAGGCGCCCCACGCCGCGGTCAGCCGCCAGATCACCCGCGATCGAATTTGATGCGCTGAACGACGCCGCCGTCGCATGAACGCGGCGGCAAACCCCGCTTCAAACAACCCCATGCGGATGAATTTCATTCGCGCATCCCACTCGTCACACCATGTCCGAAGCCGCCAAAGACTACCGCGCCACACTGAACCTGCCCGACACGCCCTTCCCCATGCGCGGCGACCTGCCCAAGCGCGAACCCGCCTGGGTCAAGGAATGGGAGGACCAAGGCGTCTACAAGAAACTGCGCGCGGCCCGCTGCGGGGCGCCGAAGTTCGTGCTGCACGACGGCCCGCCCTATGCCAACGGCCAGATCCACATGGGCCATGCGGTCAACAAGATCCTCAAGGACATGATCGTCAAGTCGCGCCAGCTCGACGGCTTCGATGCCGCCTACATCCCCGGCTGGGACTGCCACGGCCTGCCGATCGAGAACCAGATCGAGAAGACCTATGGCCGCGGCCTGCCGCGCGATGAGGTCCAGGCCAAGAGCCGCGCCTACGCCGCCGAGCAAATTGATCTGCAGCGCGAGGACTTCAAGCGCCTGGGCGTGCTGGGCGACTGGGACCATCCCTATCGCACCATGGACTTCAAGAACGAAGCTGGCGAGATCCGCGTGCTCAAGCGCCTGTTCGAGCGCGGCTACGTCTACCGCGGCCTCAAGCCGGTCTACTGGTGCTTCGACTGCGGCTCCTCGCTGGCCGAGTTCGAGATCGAATACGCCGACAAGCAGAGCCCGGCCGTGGACGTGGCCTTCCTAAGCGCCGAACCCGCCAAGCTGGCCGCCGCCTTCGGCCTGCCCTCGCTGGCCAAGGACGCCTTTGCCGTCATCTGGACCACCACGCCCTGGACCATCCCGGCCAACCAGGCGCTGAACCTGAACCCGGCGCTGAGCTACGCGCTGGTCGACACCGAGCGCGGCATCTACCTGGTGGCCGAGGCCCTGGTGGAAAAATGCCTGGCACGCTGGCAACTCGAAGGCCGGGTGCTCGCCACCACGCCGGGCAAGAACCTGGAGCTGCTGAAGTTCAAGCACCCGCTGGCCCATGTCCACCCCGGCTACGACCGCGAGAGCCCGGTCTATCTGGCCGACTACGCTACCGCCGAGGACGGCACCGGCGTCGTGCACTCGGCGCCGGCCTACGGCCTGGACGACTTCCAGTCCTGCGTCAGCCACGGCATGGCCTTCGACGACATCAAGAACCCCGTGCAAGGCAACGGCCAGTACGAGGCCGACCTGCCCCTGTTCGGCGGCCTGCACATCTGGAAGGCCAACCCGGTCATCACCGAAGCGCTGCTGAATGCCGGCCGACTGCCCGCGCACAGCAAGCTCAGCCACAGCTACCCGCATTGCTGGCGCCACAAGTCGCCGGTCATCTACCGTGCGGCCGCCCAATGGTTCGTGCGCATGGACGAGGGCGTGGGTGTGTTCGCCCAGGAAAAGCCCGAACAGACCCTGCGCCAGAGCGCCCTGGCGGCCATCGAAGCCACCGGCTTCTACCCCGAAAACGGCCGCGCGCGGCTGCGCGACATGATCGCCGGCCGGCCCGACTGGTGCATCTCGCGCCAGCGCTCCTGGGGCGTGCCCCTGCCGATCTTCCTGCACAAGGACAGCGGCGAGGCGCATCCGGACACCCTGGCCTTCATCGAACGCGCCGCGCAGCTGGTCGAGGCCGGCGGCATCGAAGCCTGGGCCAAGCTCGACCCGGCCGAATGGCTGGGCGCAACCGGTGAAAATTCGGCAGAGCACTACACCAAGGGCACCGACATCCTGGACGTCTGGTTCGACTCCGGATCCACCTTCGAACACGTGCTCAAGGGCAGCCATGCAGGCGCCGCCCACGAGACCGGGCCCGAGGCCGACCTGTACCTGGAGGGCCACGACCAGCACCGCGGCTGGTTCCACAGCTCGCTGCTGCTGAGCTGCGCGTTGCACGGCCGCGCGCCCTACCGAGGCCTGCTGACGCACGGCTTCACCGTCGACAGCCAGGGCCGCAAGATGAGCAAGTCGCTCGGCAATGGCGTGGACCCGCAGGCCACCAGCAAGAAGCTGGGCGCCGAGATCATCCGCCTGTGGGTGGCGGCAAGCGACTACTCGGGCGACATCGCCGGCGATGACAAGATCCTGGCGCGCGTGGTCGACGGCTACCGCCGCATCCGCAACACGCTGCGCTTCCTGCTCGCCAACGTCAGCGATTTCAATGCGGCTGCGGACGCCGTGCCGCTGGACCAGTTGCTGGAGGTCGACCGCTACGCGCTGGCGCGCGCCGCCGAGTTCCAGAACGAGGTGCTGGCGCACTACAAGGTCTACGAGTTCCACCCGGTGGTGGCCAAGCTGCAGGTGTTCTGCTCGGAAGACCTGGGCGCCTTCTACCTCGACATGCTCAAGGACCGCCTGTACACGACGGCCCCCAAGAGCCTGGCGCGCCGCTCGGCGCAAACGGCGCTGTGGCACATCACGCATGCGATGCTGCGCTGGATGGCGCCCTTCCTGAGCTTCACCGCCGAGGAGGCCTGGAAGGTGTTTGCCGGCGCCGAGCAGGCCACCATCTTCACCGAGACCTACTGGCAGTTTGCGGCGCCCGACGAGACCCTGCTGGCCAAGTGGGGCCGCGTGCGCGAGATCCGCGAGGCCGCCAACAAGGCCGTCGAGGCCCTGCGCGTGGAAGGCCAGGTGGGCGCCTCGCTACAGGCCGAGCTGGTGCTGAACGTCAACGCGCAAGACCAGGCCCTGCTACAGAGCCTGGGCGACGACCTGCGCTTCGTGTTCATCACCTCCGAGGCCGTCCTCCAGGCCGCCGACGAATTGAGCGTCGATGTCCGGGCGTCCGCACAGACCAAGTGCGAGCGCTGCTGGCATTACCGCGACGACGTCGGCCACAACCCCGAGCATCCGACCCTGTGCGGCCGCTGCGACAGCAATCTGCATGGCGACGGTGAAGTCCGCCTGTTCGCCTGAGGATCTGCGCGCCCATGGCTGGTAAAAACTCCGCTTCGCCCCGCCTGATCCAATGGCTGGCCATTGCCCTGCTGGTGATTCTGGCTGACCAGTTCACCAAGCTCCTGATCGTCGGGACCTTCAATCTCGGCGACAGTCGCTACGTCAGCAGCTTCTTCAACATCGTGCGCTGGCACAACACCGGCGCGGCCTTCAGCTTCATGGCGCAAGGCTCGGGCTGGCAGCGCTGGTTCTTCGTGGCCCTCGGACTGGGCGCAGTGGGCTTCATCATCTGGCTGCTGCGCAGGCACGGCCATCAACTGCTGTTTGCCAGCGCGCTGTCGCTGATTCTGGGCGGCGCGATCGGCAACGTGATCGACCGCCTGGTGCATGGCTATGTGGTCGACTTCATCCAGGTCCACTACGCCCAATGGTATTTCCCGGCCTTCAACGTGGCCGACAGCGCCATCACGGTCGGCGCCCTCCTGCTGGTCCTGGACGAGCTGCGGCGCGTGCGGCGCGCTTGAGGCGGTCCGTCCCCCTTCCTGGTCTGCTGGAAAACACGCTGTCGCCGGGCTGCGGCAGGCTCTAGCCTTGACGTCAGTCAGGGAACCGTTCCTGGCATTTGAAGGACGCGTCAGATGCAAGAGCCCAGCCCGCCCCCGGAGTCCAATGCGCCGCCCGAGGCGCCAGAACGCCCCGCGCCGCAGGCCGATTCGCCCGCCAGTGAAAACCTCGCCGCCTTCGAGATTGCGCTGGCGCGCCTGAGCTGGTCGCAGCCCTTTCAATGGCTCCGGCTGGGCTGGAAGGATTTTCTGCACCATCCCGGCATCGGCCTGTTCTACGGCTTTTGCTTCATGGTCATGGGCTTAAGCCTGCTCAAGGTTTATCAGAATGCGCCGGCCTATACGCTCGCGCTGTCGGCCGGTTTCATGTTGATGGGGCCCTTCCTGTGCATGGGGCTGTACCAGGTCAGCATGCGGTTGGAACGCGGCGAGCAGCCCGACCTGGGCGACTCCCTGACCGCCTGGGACACGCACATGGGCCAAATGGCCATCTTCGGCGGCGTGCTGCTGATCCTGGAAATGCTCTGGGCGCGCTCGGCCCTGGTCATCTTCGCCGTGAGCTTCGACGGCATGCCGGACCTGGGCGGATCGATCTGGAACCTGATCAACGAAGACAATCTCGGCTTCATCGTCACCTACCTGGCCGTGGGCGCCGTTTTTGCGGGGCTGATCTACGCGGTCAGCGTGATCTCGATTCCCATGATGCTGGACCAGCAGGTCGACGCCGTCACCGCCGGCCTGACCAGCATGCGCCTGGTGCTGTCCCAGACCGGCGTGATGCTGCTGTGGGGCCTGCTCGTCAGCACGCTGGTGGTCGTGGCGATGATCCCGTGGTTTGCCGGCCTGCTGGTCGTCGGCCCGGTGATCGGGCATGCCAGCTGGCATGCCTACCGAGCGGCGGTTCATACCGAATCCTGAAAAATCTCACGCTCGGCGCCAGGCTGCACGCCAAAATGCGCGGACACTTACGCGAAGCTGTTCTTCTCGCCCTATCCCGAACCCTCGCGCCCCGGTTCCTGCCATGCTCGATTTTTCCTGCCTGACGTACTACGACTGGATCGACGTTCCCATGTGGGTCTTCGATCCCGAGCGCGAGCGCAACCTGTGGGCCAACGCGGCTGCCCTAAACTTCTGGCAGGCACAAAGCGCCGAGGAATTCCTGGCCCTGCGGTTTGATGACACCACCGAAGCCGTGCGCGAACGCCTGGCGGTGACGGTGGCAGACCATGCGCAAGGCAAGATCGTCCGCGAGCAATGGACGCTGTACCCCAAGGGCAAGCCGGCCACGGTGATGCTGGTGTCGCGCGGCCTGATCGGACCGGACCGCCGCCAGGTCATCCTGTTCGCCGCCGGCGCGATGGCCGTCGGCGCCGACACCTCGATGCTGAGGGGGGTGGAAGCCTTGCAGCACACCTCGGTGCGCATCGCCATCTTCGCCCTGAAGGACGGCGCAGCCCTGATGCGCAACCCGGCGGCGCAGGCAGCCTTCGGCGCCCTGCCGGTAACGCCAGGGCAGAGCGATTTCGGCGTGATGTTCCCCGACGTCGAGATCGCCCGCCGGGTGTTGAGCCAGGTTCAGCGCGGGCAGACCTTCTCGGCCGACATCGAGCTCCAGACCGCGGGCGGCCAACGCTGGCACGGCGTCGATGCGCGTCCCATGCGCGACCCCGTCACCGGCGACATGGTGATCCAGTTCAATGCCCGCGACATTGCCGACCTCAAGGCCACTCAGGTGGCCCTGGAGGCGGCGCGCGAAAGCGCCGAATCGGCCAGCCAGGCCAAGAGCACCTTCCTGGCCAATATGAGCCATGAAATCCGCACGCCCATGAACGGCGTGCTGGGCCTGACCGAACTGGTGTTGCTCGGCGAGGACCTGAGCGACAAGCAACGCCGCTTCATCGAGATGGCGCACAACTCAGCCAAGGGATTGCTGCTCATCATCAACGACCTGCTGGACGTGGCCAAGATCGAAGCGGGACGCATGGCCGTCGACCGATCGCCGTTCTCGCTGCACGACTGCCTGCGCGAAGCCCTGCATCCGCTGCTCCTGCAGGCGCAGAACAAGGGGATCAAGCTCTCGGCCCGAGTCGCGCCGGCCGTTCCAATGCGTTTGCTGGGCGACGCGCTGCGGCTGCGCCAGATCATGGTGAACCTGGTCGGCAATGCGATCAAGTTCACCGAGCAAGGCGAGGTGCGCGTCGAGGTTCAGCGCATGGACGATGCCAGCACCTCAACAGCCACCTTGCGTTTTTCCGTGCACGACACCGGCATCGGCATGACGCGCGACCAGATCGGCCAGGTCTTCGAGCCCTTTTCGCAGGCCGACACCAGCAACACCCGCCGTTATGGCGGCACCGGGCTGGGGCTGACCATCGTCCAGCGCATGGTCGACCTGATGGGCGGGCACGTCGAAGTCGAAAGCCAGCCCGGCACCGGCTCCTGCTTCACCTTCGAGCTGAGCTTAGACGCCGCCGAGCCCATCGCGGCGACGGCAGCGTCAGTCGGGCAGCAGGACGCCTGATCCCACGGTATTGCGCGCCTCCAGCGCCTGGTGGGCCCGGCGCACATCGGCCAGCGCATAGTGCTGCTCGACGTGGATCTTGACCTGGCCCGACACCACCACGGCGAACAGTTCATCGGCCATGGCCTGGGTGCTCGCGCGGCTGGCCAGGTGCGAGAACAGGGTCGGGCGGGTCACGTACAGCGAGCCCTTGGCGCTCAAGGTCCCGAGCGCAACGGGAGGCACCACGCCGGACGCATTGCCGAAGCTGACCATCAGGCCGAAAGGCGCCAGCGCATCCAGCGAGCCCTCCCAGGTGTCGGCGCCCACCGAGTCGTACACCACCTTGACGCCACGCCCACCGGTGATCTCCCTGACCCTGGCCGGGAAGTTCTCGCTGCGGTAGTTGATGGCGTGGCTGGCGCCGTTGTCGAGCGCCAACTCGCATTTCTCGGCGCTGCCGGCCGTCGCGATCAACTGCAGGCCCAGCGCCCGGGCCCATTGGCAGGCAATCAGGCCGACGCCACCGGCAGCGGCGTGAAAGAGCACGAAATCCCCCTGGGCCAAGCCTCCTTGCGGCAGGGTACGGCGCAACAAATACTGGGCGGTCAGGCCTTTGAGCATCATGCCGGCACCCTGCTCGAAACTGAGGGGCTCAGGCAGCCGCACCACGCATTGGGCGGGCATGACCCGCGCGGTGCAGTAGGCCCCCACCGGCTGGCTGGCATAGGCGGCCCTGTCGCCAACGCTCAAATGCGTGACGCCCTCGCCCACCGCTTCGATGATCCCGGCCCCCTCCATGCCCAGCCCTGCGGGCAGCGGCAAAGGGTAGACGCCGCTGCGGTGATAGACGTCGATGAAGTTCAGGCCGCAGGCGCGGTGCCGGATCCGAACCTCGCCGGGGCCCGGCTCCCCCACCTGCACCTCCACTAAATCCATTTGTTCCACCCCGCCGGGCTGCTGGATGCGTACCGCCAGTTCTGTCGCCATGGTTCACCTCGTTTCGGCATCGAACAAGACCGCTATGGTGCCAGCGGCGACCTGCACGCGTAAGGTCGCGGCACAAAAACTCAGCACCAACAGGGGCGCCTCCAGGAAACCCCTGGAACAAAATGCACACGCAATATCGCTACAAGCAAACAAAGCCGGCACATAATCGCGCGGTATCTGGCTCGGGAGAACCATTCGGTGAGGGTGTTCAATAGCTCGTTGCGCAATGCCGTGGTGGTCTGGCTGGCGATCGGTCTGGTGGTGCCCACCACGCTGGTGATGGCTTATGACTGGCAGCGCACGCGCCGTATCGCGCTGGAAGACCTGCAGCGCGATCTCGCGCGCGTGGCCGAAGTGATGGCCCTGTCCCTGTCGGAACCCATCTGGCAGGTCTCCAAGGATCTGGCCGATCCAATGATCAATGCACTCACCGACGACCCCCGCTTCGTGCGCGTGATCGTCACGGAGCCCAACAATCCCGAACCGTTTCAGCAGGTCGAACGTCCGGAACACAACCCGGACTTGACGCTCACCATGACCCGCCCGGTCATGCGCGACGGCCGCGAGATCGCCAAGCTGACCGTGGCCATGAGCGCCGAGCCGCTGCTCGAGAGCAAGCAGGCCGACATGTGGCGCACCATTTTGCGCAGCGCCTTCACGCTGTCGGTGTCGCTCTTCATGATCCTGTGGCTGCTGCAGCGTCGCGTGCTGCGGCCCATGGACAGGCTCAGCCGTGCAGCCGACGAGTTGGCGGCCGGTCAGCTCGACCGGCCCCTGGAACTGGGCGGCGAAGATGAAATTGCCCGCGTGGGCCTGGCCATGGAGCGCATGCGCCAGGCCTTGCTGCATGCCTTCGAGGAGATGCGCGGCCACGCCAACACGCTGGAAGACCAGGTGGCGCAGCGCACCCAGGAGCTGACCACCGCCAATGCCGAACTCACGCAAGCGCTGGCCAACCTGAAGACGGCGCAGCGCGAGCTGGTCGAATCCGAAAAACTGGCCTCGCTGGGTCGCCTGGTCGCGGGCGTGGCGCACGAGCTGAACACGCCGCTGGGCAATGCCATGACCGTGGTGTCGGCGCTGGAAGACCGCTGGGCCAAGCTCGACCAGATGCTCAACAACGCCACGCCAATGCGGCGCAGCCAGTTGGAAGACCTGGTGAAGGACACGCGGCGCGGCCAGGACATCCTGCAGCGCAATGTGCAGAAGGCCGCCGACCTGGTCCGTGACTTCAAGCAGGTGGCCATTGACCAGACCACCGATTCGCGGCGCGATTTCGACCTGGCCCAGGTCGTGGACGACGTGCTGGTGATGGTCGAGCCCAGCTTCAAGCACACGGCCATCAAGATCAGCACCGACCTGCAAGACGGCATCGCCATGAACAGCTACCCCGGCGCGCTGGGGCAGGTCATCACCAACTTGCTGATGAACGCGCGCGTGCACGCCTTCGAAGGGCGCACCGAAGGACACGTCAAGGTGCAGTGCCACACGCTGGCCCACGACATGGTGGAGCTGGTGGTCGAAGACGATGGCCGCGGCATGGACGCGTCGGTGATCCGGCGCATCTTCGACCCCTTCTTCACCACCCGGCTCGGCAAGGGCGGCTCGGGCCTGGGCATGCACATCGTTCACAACATCGTGACCAATGTGCTGGGAGGACAGATCGAAGTCATCTCCAGTCCGGGGCATGGCGCGCGCATGGTCTTGCACTTCCCAGCCCATGCGCCGCAGCGCAACAATGCCGAGGAAAGCGTCTTCTGAAATCTGGCTCATCCGGGTCGCGCATGGCGCGCGGCACCCGGCCCCCGTGAAACTACCAATGCGGACCGCCGCACACCCGTCCAACACGTAAGCACTTGGTCAGCCCGCCTCCCAACAATCGATCTGGTGCAAGACATGCCCTGCAGGCATGAGGTATTCGATCCATAACATAGGAGACTTCGATGAGTGATCCCATCGTGGACAAGATCAAGCGCGACCCCAAGTACCTGGAGTTACGCAAAAAGCGCAATGGCCTGGGCGTGCTGCTTACCGTCCTGATGCTGGTGGTGTATTACGGCTATGTCTCCCTGATTGCATTCAACAAGGCCTTTCTGGCCCAGCCCCTGGGAGACGGCGTGACCACCATCGGCATTCCGATCGGCTTTGGCGTGATCATCTTCACCATCGTCATCACGGGCATCTACGTGCGGCGCGCAAACAGTGAATTCGATGCGCTCACCAAGGACATCCTGAAGGACGCCAGCAAATGAAGAAATCTTCTTCCCTCGTGATGGCTGCGCTGCTCCTCGCGGCGGCAGGCACCTCGTTCGCCGCCGGCGGCGACCTCGGCCAAACCACCAAGCAGGAAACCAACTGGACGGCGATCGTGATGTTCGCCGTCTTCGTGGCCGCCACGCTCTGGATCACCAAATGGGCGGCCGCCCGGACCAAATCGGCCGCATCCTTCTACAACGCGGGCGGCGGCATCACCGGCTTCCAGAACGGCCTGGCGATCGCCGGCGACTACATGTCGGCCGCGTCGTTCCTGGGCATATCCGCCATGGTGATGGGCGTGGGCTACGACGGCCTGATCTATTCGATCGGCTTCCTGGTAGGCTGGCCGGTGATCACCTTCCTGATGGCCGAGCGCCTGCGCAACCTGGGCAAGTTCACCTTCGCGGACGTGGCTGGCTACCGCTTCCAGCAGGGGCCGATCCGCATTTTCGCAGCCTGCGGCACGCTGGTGGTGGTGGCGTTCTACCTGATCGCGCAGATGGTCGGCGCGGGCCAGTTGATCAAGCTGCTGTTCGGTCTCGACTACGGCTATGCCGTGGCCATCGTGGGCGCGCTGATGATGGTCTACGTGCTGTTTGGCGGCATGACGGCCACGACCTGGGTGCAGATCATCAAGGCCTGCATGCTGCTGGCCGGCGTGACCTTCATGGCCATCATGGTGCTGGCGCAGTACGGCTTCAGCCCTGAAGCCCTGTTCGCCAAGGCCGTCGAAGTCAAGACCGCCATCGCCTTGAGCGGCAAGACGGCGGCTCTCGCCGCCGCCTCGGCAGCCTCCGCGGCGGCCTCGTCACCCGAGGCGGCCGCCAGCGCCGCGGCCGCCCTGGCCAAGGCGCAAGCCATCGATCCGGCCAAGGAAGGCTTGAAGGTGATGGGCCCCGGCGTATTCCTGAAAGACCCGGTGTCGGCCATTTCCTTTGGCATGGCGCTGATGTTCGGCACCGCCGGCCTGCCCCACATCCTGATGCGTTTCTTCACCGTGCCCGACGCCAAGGAGGCGCGCAAATCGGTGCTGTGGGCGACCACCTGGATCGGCTACTTCTACATCCTGATCTTCATCATCGGCTTCGGCGCCATCACCCTGGTGCTGACCAACCCGGAGGTGGCCGACGTCGTCAAGGGCACCATCAAGGGCGGCGCCGGCACGGCCAACATGGCGGCCGTCCTGGTGGCCAAGACCGTGGGCGGCAATGTGTTCTACGGCTTCATTTCGGCCGTGGCCTTTGCCACCATCCTGGCCGTAGTGGCCGGGCTGACCTTGTCGGGCGCCTCGGCCGTCTCGCACGACCTCTACGCCACGGTGATCAAGAAAGGCAAGGCCGACAGCGCGTCCGAGCTGCGCATGTCGCGCATCACCACCTTCGCACTGGGCATCCTGGCCGTGGTACTGGGCTTCGCCTTCGAGCAGATCAACGTCGCCTTCATGGTGGCGCTGGCCTTCGCGATCGCCGCCTCGGCCAACTTCCCGGTGCTGTTCCTGTCGGTGCTCTGGAAGGATTGCACCACCAAGGGCGCGGTGATCGGCGGCTTCCTGGGGCTGATTTCCTCGGTCGGCCTGACCATCGTCTCGCCTTCGGTGTGGGAAGCCACCCTGCACAACCCCAAGGGCTCGGCCTGGTTTCCCTACATGTCGCCTTGCCTGTTCTCGATGACCATCGGCTTCGTCGGTGTCTGGCTGTTCTCCATCCTGGATCGCAGCCCGGCTGCAGCGGCCGAGCGCGAAGCCTTCGCCTCGCAGCAGGTGCGCTCCGAAACCGGCCTGGGTGCTTCCAGCGCCTCAGGACATTGAGACTCGGTTGACGAAAGACGGACGCCAATCAAAGGCGCCGGTTTGGCAAGCCAGACTTTGGGTCTGGCTTTTTTTATCTCGCTGCGCTTGCTACAGCGTCAATCGCCGCGCATATTGCCGCGCAAATCGCGCAACTTGATGAACGCCAATGCAGCCATGATGGCATCGTTGAGTGCGTCGTGAGCCGTGCGTACCGGCAGATCAAGATCCTTCATCAGCGTGTCGAAATGCAGGTCGATGTCGGCGTTGTCGTGCTGCTGGTAAGGCGGCAATTGCCGAAAGCGATAGTCGTAGTACAGCGCCGAGACCTCGATCTTCGGCTGAGGCAAGCCGATGCCCAGCAGCGACTTCACCGTGCGGTTGAGCATGGCCACGTCGAATTCAAGGTAGTAGCCCACCAGCGGCCGGCTGCCTATGAAATGCAGTAGCTGCCGCACGGCCTCTTCGACGGGCAGCCCCTGGGCCACGTCCTGCTCGCGCAAGCGATGCACCCGCACGCTGTCTGCCGCCATGCTGCTTTGCGGACGCACCAGCAGATCCAGCCGCTCGCTGGTCAGAATGCGCGAGCCCTGGATGCGCACCGCGCCGATGGAAATGATGGAGTCGGTGCGCACGTTCAGCCCGGTGGTCTCGCAGTCCAGCGCCACCCATTCCTGCGCAGGCGGCGGGTCGAACATGAAGCGGTAGGCCGGATCGCGCAATTGATGCAGACGCCAGCGCCGTTGCCACGCGGCTTGCCAGGATGCAGGCAGCGGTATCAAAGTTTGTCCAGATGAAAGCGATAGCGCAGCTGGCCCTTGAAGCGCTTGACGACCGACAGCGTGTCCTTGAGCAGATCGCGGTCCAGGCTGCTGAGCATGGAGACCTCCAGCGCGCCGCTCACCGGCCGACCACTTTCCATTTCCGCCAGGCCCGCCTGCAGCTTCAAGCCCATGAAGAACTGCAGGCTCTGGTTCAGCTCATTGCCCATCTGCTCGCTCAGGGCGTTTGCGCTGACCAGCGCGGCAATGCGCGCGCTGGTGCTCGTTTCGCGCACCCCGTGGCACAAGGCCAGGCTGCGCACGCCATGCACCAGGGGGAATATGCCTTCTTTCTTCAGATGCAAATGGCGATCCGGATCGGCCAACGCAAATACACGGCTCCACCAACCTGAACTGCTGCCAAAGGCGTCGATCGCTGCGGCAAAACGCGTCAGCACGGCTTCGTTGTCTGCCGACAGGCTGAAGATGCCTTCCTTGACCTGTTCGAGCAGGCCTGCATCCCCGCAGACCGCATGCGCGTCCATGAAGATCGCCAGCTTCATCAGGCCCTCGACGTCGGGCATCAACAGCCAGCGCCGGCTGCGTTGACCGAACTCGTTGACGCTGGCGCACCATTCCGGATTGCTGAGCATGATGCGACCCGGGCATTCCGGATAGCCAAAGCCGGCCAAGGCTGCGGAGAAGCGCTCGCAGATCTGTTGCAAATCCTGCGGCGGCGCATAGCCGTCGCGCAGCACCAGGCCATTGTCCTGATCGGTCTTGAGCAACTGCTCGCCGCGCCCCTCGCTGCCCATCACGAACAGGCAGCTGTTGGCGACCAGCTCGGGCGGCGCGATCATGTGCCAGGCACGCTCGAACAAGTGCAGGTTGAGTTGCTGCACCAGCTTGGCGATCAGGCTCACGCGGCTGCCGTTGCGATAGAGCAGCCCCATCAACTCGGTGATGCGCAAGGCCGCCGCGTTGAGCGTCGGCAGGTCCTTGGCCTGCTCGATCTGCAGCGTGATCAGGTGCGAGTGGTTGGACAGGAAGCTGAACAGGTCCAGGGCTTCCAGCACGCCTTTGACCTCCACGCCGTCCATCACCACCAGTCGGCGCACGCGCGCCCGCAGCATCAAGGCCATGGCATCGCCGACCTGATCCGACGGACTCACCGTGGCCAGATTGAATGTGGCCACGGCGCCGACCGCCAGTTGGTCCAGCGGTCGGCCGTCCAGGATGGCGCGCTGAAGCCCCGACGTGGTGAAGATACCCAGGCGTGACGGCTCGCTCTTCGCGTCCCGCACCAGCACGTTGTTGATGCGTTCAGCCTGAAAAATCTTGACCACCGCCAGCACGTCCAGGCCCGCATCCACGACGTGGGCCTCGCGCACAAACGCCTCGTCCACCCTGGCCAACGCAAAGGACTGCGTTTCGTGCCGGCTGGCCCGCTGCGAAAGCGCACTGAGCTTGTGTCCGAGATCTGAAAACAGCAGTGCGCCGAACGTTGCATTGCTCGCGATCAACTCCTTCACCGCCTGGCGCGCCAATTGATAGGCCACCACCTCCTCTGCCGCCACAAAACGATGGCTGGCCTTGCCCGACACCAGGCTGCGGCCATCTAGGCAATCGTCCGGCCCAAAGGTGCCAAGCATTTCGGCGCCATCCATTTGCGTCACGTAGCCCTTGATGATCACGAACAGATGCGAAGGCGCCTCACCCAGTTCAAGAACGGTTTCGCCTTTACGGAAATAGGCAATGTCGACGCTTTCACGAACCAGACTCTGCTCATCAGGATTCAGGCAATCGAATGGAGATGCCGTGAAATTGAAGGCGTCTGGCATGGCTTTCAGGGCATTCCGTCAGGATCCACTGCGGTGAAAATGCCCTGCGAGACGAGCAACTCCCGCCTTGCCGGAAGGCGCAGCAGAATTTCACGTCGGGTAGCGTCGTCTGCAGCCGACCATTGGATGATTTCATCAATGGTTCGCGCGCACCCCTCGCAAAAACCTGTCGCTGCATGCATGCGGCACACACTGCTGCACGGGGAGGTCACCGGATCGGCCGAAGGGAGCGGAATACTGCTCATGCCGGTTCACGCCTTGTTGCGCAGGGGCTCGGTCAATTGGGCCAGGTCCTTGCCCTGCGATTGGAGCAACTGTTCCAGCGCCGGCAGCAAGGGCCCGAGCCGCTCATCGATGGCGTCACGGACGGTATCGACGAAGACCTGAGTCTGGCGCTCGATCTCGATGTTCAGGGCCGCCCCCATCCTCTTCTCGCCGAAAGTGGTCATTCGCAAGGTCTCGGGAATCAACCAGACCTCGAACCAGTTGGCCTGCCTATCGGCCTCGGCCACGGTCAGGCTGGCACCGTTGATGGCGATATAGCCCTTGGCGAAGATGTAGCGCATCCAACGCGCCGGCACGGCAATGCGCATCACATGGTTGTTCTCGGGCTGGCGCACGGATTCCAGATGCGCCACGAAATCGACATGGCCGGACAGGGGGTGTCCGCCGATTTCAGCGCCATCGCGTGCCGCTCGCTCCACATTGACAGCGTCACCGACTCCCAAGTCTGCCAGATTGGTGAGGCTCAAGCTCTGCTGCATCACGTCAAAGGCGGCGCCGTCGGTCCCCAGCAATTGGGTGACTGTCAGGCAAACCCCGTCGCAAGCCACGCTGGCACCGATTTCCAGGCCCTCGCAAAAGCCCGCGGGGAATCGCAATACCAAGCTGCGCAGGCCGGTCCTGTCAATCAGGGACTCGATACGCGCAACGCCTTGAACAATGCCTGTGAACATGAATGACAAGGGACCCCAGGCCCGAATGAAAGTAGCAAGGCCCAAAGCTTAACAGTTGCGCCGGCAGGCTAACTCACGCGGTCTGTTGCTCAAGAAACAGTGCGGCCGAAAACCCGACCGTAACCCGCCCATCGGCCCATTGCACGACCGGCCTCTTGATCACGCTGGGTTGCGCCTGCATCAATTGCGCAGCGCTGTTTGCATCCACCACGCCTGCACGGATGGCCTCGTCCAGATTGCGCCACGTGGTGCCGCTGCGATTCAGGACCTTCTCCCATCCCAGGCTCTCCAGCCAGCGGGCCAACTCCGGGGCCGGCACACCCGCTTTCTTGAAATCATGGAACTCATAACTCACGCCAGCGTCCGTGAGCCAGGCACGTGCACGTTTGACGGTGTCGCAATTGGGTATGCCGTAAAGCTTGATCATCATCTGTAAACAACCAGGGTGTCATTGAAGTTCGAGGCCACACGCTACCATGAAGCCATGATCGAATGGCTTGACCCATCCACCCTCGACTTCCCCTCCACCGCGCGGGCCCTGGGGCCGAACTCCGATGCGCCGGGCCTGTTGGCGGCAGGAGGGGACTTGAACGTAGAGCGCCTGAGAGCGGCCTACTGCCGCGGCATTTTCCCCTGGTACGGGCCGGGCCAACCGATTCTCTGGTGGAGTACCGATCCGCGCATGGTGCTGCAGATTCGCGACTTCAAGGTGTCACGCTCGCTGCGCAAGACCTTGCAGCGTTTCCAGCGCACGCCCGGCTGTGAAATCAGGGTTGACCATGCCACTGAGGACGTGTTGCAGGCCTGCGCCAACAGCCCGCGTGAAGGCCAGACCGGCACCTGGATCCTGCCGGAAATGCAAGATGCCTACCTCCAAATGGCCAAGGCCGGCTGGGTTCACAGCATAGAAACCTGGATGGGCGATGAGCTCGTCGGCGGCTTGTACGGCGTGTTGCTGGGCCGCATGTTTTTCGGCGAATCCATGTTCATGCGCCGCAGCGACGCGTCCAAGATTGCGTTGGCGGCGCTGGTGTGCCTCTGCCGGGAGCACCGCATTCCTTGGATCGATTGCCAGCAAAATACACGTCACCTGGCATCGCTGGGCGCGGCAGAAGTACCACGAACCGCGTTCGAGGCTCACCTGCGAGCGCATGTGGGAATGCCCCCGCCGAAGGAATGGACCTATCATGCTGCCATGTGGGCACATCTGAACGATATGAGCGATGCGGCCGACATCGACTGAAGTGCCCATTCTCCTCTGAGCAGCATTGCCGTGACGCACCCCCAAGAATTACCGCTGGCCGAAATTCAGTTCTATGCCACGGCACCCTATGCCTGCAGCTATTTACCCAACCGCATGGCGCGCTCGCAAGTCGCCACCCCCAGCCACCTAATCCATGCGGACACCTACTCCGGGCTGGTCATGGCGGGGTTCCGGCGCAGCGGCATGTTCACTTACAGACCGCATTGCGATGGCTGCCAAGCTTGTGTTCCGCTGCGAATTCCTGTCCAGCAGTTTCGTCCCTCCCGCAGCCAGCGCCGCGCCTTCAAGCAGCACAGCAGGCTGGAAGCTCGCGTGATCCGCTTGGGCTTTCACGAGGAACACTACCAGCTTTACCTGCGCTACCAGGCCGGACGCCACAGCGGCGGCGGTATGGACCATGACAGCATCGACCAGTACACGCAATTCCTGCTGCACAGCCGGGTCAATTCCCGCCTAGTCGAATTCAGGGAGCCGGCCGAAACACCTGATGCGGAAGGCCGGCTCGTGATGGTGTCCATCCTGGACATCCTCAGCGACGGCTTGTCAGCGGTCTATACCTTTTATGAACCGACAGCCGGCGCGAGTTATGGCGCCTACAACATCATGTGGCAGATCCAGCAGACACGCCAGTTGCAGTTGCCCCATCTCTACCTCGGCTACTGGATCGCCGAGAGCCCGAAAATGGCCTACAAGACCAACTACCGTCCATTTGAGATCTTGCGCAATGGCGCATGGGTACGTGTGGACAGAACTTGACAGGCGCCACACCGCCGGCGCAAATCAGCGCTGGGCCATGCTTTTGAATTTGCGACCGAATTCAATGACTGCGGCCGCATCGATACTGAACTCATCCTGCGCCAAACACCGTGCCAGAGCTTGCTCGTCAAGCCGCAGGAATGCGCTGACCTCGCCGTCCTGGTTGGTCGGCTCAAACGTATCCGGGATTTGCAGCGAAAACACATGCAGGATCTCGTCATGCAGGCCGTCCGGCACCAAACGGGTGCTGCGCAGAGCGCCGCAGGCTCGAACCGTGGCACTCAAATCCCCGGGCACGCCGGCCTCCTCCCAGAGCTCGCGACGCACACCATCCAGAATCGACTCATCCGCACCCAAGCCGCCCGCAGCGAGATTGTCCAGCTTGCCCGCATCGGTGGTCTTGCTCATAGCCCGGCGGCCGCACCACATGGTGCTGTCCACACCATAGCCATTCACATGCACCGCACGGCTCATCAGGCCAAAGAATCGAAATGCGGCCCGCTCCAGCCGAAATAGCTCGTCGCCGATGGATTGCAATGGATCCACAACGGGCAATTCGCAACGAAAGCATTCATCACGCCAACCCCTGACCCAGCCGCCCTGCTGCAATTGCCTCGCAATGCCGGCCAAATGGTCGCTGCGCTGCTCTGCCGAGGTGCCATGTGCGCGCCAGCTCAAAGCCCCGGCCTCTAAATGCATGGCGCCGTCCAGGTCCGCAACTGCGCGAGCCCGATCAGCGGCCAAAGCGCCCAATACGAACTCACCATCGTCGACCAGCAGTTTGAACGCGAACCAGTCCTTCGGGATCAGGGCATTCAATGGGTTCAGCATATTCAGACCTCAAAAGACAAAACCCCCACAACCGGCAGGTTGAGGGGGTTTTTAGGATATCAGCCTGACGATGACCTACTTTCACACGGGAATCCGCACTATCATCGGCGCTGAATCGTTTCACTGTCCTGTTCGGGATGGGAAGGAGTGGGGCCGAATCGCTATGGTCATCAGGCTTGACGGGTTGGCGTCCTGCGGCAGGGGCAAGACACCCAATTTGTAGAGTTGCGCATTATACAAGCGAAGAACGAGGTTCTTGGCTTGCGCGCTTCGAATCAGCTTGGATTTGATTGCGTCTTCACTGGTCTTCAGGGAAGAACGGCATAACTTGTGTGTTGACTCTTTGCAGTCCTTGATCGCGGCTGGCTGGCTTGCTTGAACAAGCGCGCCTCGCCCACACAATCAAAGTTATAGGGTCAAGCCTCACGGGCAATTAGTACTGGTCAGCTTAACGCATTACTGCGCTTCCACACCCAGCCTATCAACGTCCTGGTCTCGAACGACCCTTCAGGGGGCTCTAGGCCCCGGCAAGACTCATCTTGAGACGAGTTTCCCGCTTAGATGCTTTCAGCGGTTATCTCTTCCGCACTTAGCTACTCGGCAATGCCATTGGCATGACAACCGATACACCAGCGGTGCGTCCACTCCGGTCCTCTCGTACTAGGAGCAGGCTCTCTCAATCTTGCAGCGCCCACGGAAGATAGGGACCAAACTGTCTCACGACGTTTTAAACCCAGCTCACGTACCTCTTTAAATGGCGAACAGCCATACCCTTGGGACCGGCTACAGCCCCAGGATGAGATGAGCCGACATCGAGGTGCCAAACACCGCCGTCGATATGAACTCTTGGGCGGTATCAGCCTGTTATCCCCGGAGTACCTTTTATCCGTTGAGCGATGGCCCTTCCATGCAGAACCACCGGATCACTAAGACCTACTTTCGTACCTGCTCGACCCGTCAGTCTCGCAGTCAAGCACCCTTTTGCCTTTACACTCTTGGTACGATGTCCGACCGTACCGAGGGTACCTTTGTGCTCCTCCGTTACTCTTTGGGAGGAGACCGCCCCAGTCAAACTACCCATCATACACTGTCCTCAACCAGGATTACTGGCCTAAGTTAGAACCTCAATAATAACAGGGTGGTATTTCAACAGCGGCTCCATACAGACTGGCGTCTGTACTTCTTAGCCTCCCACCTATCCTACACAGTCATCATCAAAGTCCAGTGCAAAACTATAGTAAAGGTTCACGGGGTCTTTCCGTCTAGCCGCGGGTACACTGCATCTTCACAGCGATTTCAATTTCACTGAGTCTCGGGTGGAGACAGTGTGGCCATCGTTACGCCATTCGTGCAGGTCGGAACTTACCCGACAAGGAATTTCGCTACCTTAGGACCGTTATAGTTACGGCCGCCGTTTACCGGGGCTTCGATCAAATGCTTCGCCTAAGCTAACACTCTCAATTAACCTTCCGGCACCGGGCAGGCGTCACACCCTATACTTCCTCTTTCAAGTTCGCAGAGTGCTGTGTTTTTAATAAACAGTCGCAGCCACCTGGTATCTTCGACCGGCCTTTGCTCCATCCGCAGGGACTTCACCTCGGCCGGCGCACCTTCTCCCGAAGTTACGGTGCCAATTTGCCTAGTTCCTTCACCCGAGTTCTCTCAAGCGCCTGAGTATTCTCTACTTGTCTACCTGTGTCGGTTTTCGGTACGGTTCAATTATGTTTATGCTTAGTGGCTTTTCTTGGAAGCAGGGCATCAGTTACTTCAGCTCCCTCTCAGGAACCTCGTCATCACCTCTCAGGATTGTCAGCTCGGATTTGCCTGAGCCAACTCCCTACTAGCTTAAACCATCACTACCAATCGATGGCCAACCTAGCCTTCTCCGTCCCCACATCGCAACATGAACAAGTACAGGAATATTAACCTGTTTCCCATCAACTACGTGTTTCCACCTCGCCTTAGGGGCCGACTCACCCTGCTCCGATTAGCGTCGAGCAGGAAACCTTGGACTTTCG